>NZ_JAYWTM010000064.1:0-1547 GCF_036016195.1 Brenneria populi
AGCATATTGCGCACATAGCTCACCACCTGCCCGGCGGCTCTTCCCAGCAGCAAACTCTCGCCGCCGCTGGCAGCGCTGCCGGCCGCCACCGCTGCCGAACCGCCGGCGGCGGTGACTGCGCCGCCGCCGGCAACGCCCGCCGCAATGGCGAAAAACGGCCCGCCCAGCGCCAGTTCCAGCTGCGCCCGCGCCTTCCGCTGCTGCTGCTCCTGCGCGGCGGCAAGCGCCGGATCGGGCATCGGCTCCAGACGCGGGCCGGCGTTCAGCGGCGGGTAATAAGGCACAAAGTAATCTTTTACCTGCTGATGCTCACGCGCAATCAGCCCCTCCAGCAGCGGGTAGGCTTCGAGCTCCGGGCGCAGGCACAGCCGATTACGCGCCCCCGCCAGCCCCACCGGCAAATAGACCGGTTCCTTTTTCGCATCCCGCAGCCACTCCCGTTGAGTCTTATCATCCACCCTGCAGGTATCAGTCTCCAGCAAACGAAAATTCTCCGCTCCTGCAATATCTTCATATGCTTGCTGTTGTTCTTCGGTTAATTTATCCCCCGGAAATTTGATTTCAATCACCGTATGCAGATTGGATTGGCTAAAAGCCTGCTTGCCGATCAACATGCGGTTTTTCAGCCGCACCACGTCCGGAATACGAAACAGCCCCTGACGTTTGTTGTATATTCTCGATAGCTCATCGGGCAGCGGCTTCACCTTGCCGGCGCCCTGCCGCATCTCCGGCGTCAGGGTGCTTTCCAGCTCCTCCAGGCTCATTAACTCGCTGACCAGTTCCACCGCGATATCGCTGCCCGCCAGTCCGCGCACGCGCCACTGATGGCCACGCTTAATCGCTGCGTATTTGGATAAAGGGAAAGTGCTGGGATAGTTGGGCCGCATGCGGCTCATCACCGGTTTCGGCGGGTTTTGCGTCATGTCGTACCCCACCTCGCCGATATAGGGAAAATGGTAGCTGAACATCTCGTCGTCCAGACGAATCAATTGCGTCACCACCCGCTGGTACATCGGTTGGCCGTCCGAGCGAATTTTCGGGTTATTGAGCGCATAGCCCACTTTCTCGCACAGATACCATAAATCCAGCGGATCGGTTACCGGCGCCGCGGTGCCGCCCGGTTCTTTCTTGGTATCCGTGGTCGTCTCTCTGCCCGCTGCCGGCGTGGCGGTTTTCTTCCCTGTACTCATTTTGGTTCATCCTCTTTATCCGTGCGGGAGAAATCGATGCTTAGCGCGCGGTCGTCATCCCAGTAGCTGGCCTGCAAAAACTGCCGGTTAAATCGCTCGATATGCGGTTGCAGCGTTAACTGCTCAGGTTGCAGGCTGTAAACGGCGGTGGTTTTCCCCTGATTATCGGTAATACCCGTTATTTGCTGCTGTCGGTAGGCGATGGTGTAAGGGACGCCCGCAAGAGGTTCCCCCGTTTCCTGATCTTTGATAATAAAGTGTTCGCTGTAACCCTCGGCCAGCGGCATATTGGGCGGCGGGATAGTCAGGCTGGACGCCCCCATCTTCTGCGCATTGGCCGACTTCAGCAAAATATTC
>NZ_JAYWTM010000065.1:0-1584 GCF_036016195.1 Brenneria populi
CTAAATGATGATTTATCGATCCTACTGTCTGCGCATAAACTCATGTTTTGATCCAGCGGTAGGTGAGATGATGAAGGACAAGCTAATAACGGAAATTCAGGCAAACATGGCGCAAATACTGACACAGCGACAATTAGACGAACTACGCCGGGTACTGACATACCACATGCACAATGTTGACATCACGGCAAGCCGGATCACCGACGATCAGGAAATCGTTGGAAATGACGGGTTGTTGAACGTCTTTATCTCTGCAAAACGTATAGAAGGCTGTTCAGAAAAATCGCTGAAATATTATGATGCTACCGTTAGCACTATGCTCAAGGCAGTAAAAAAACCGGTCCGTGAGATCATCACGGACGATCTTCGCAACTATCTGGCGAACTACCAGAAAGCACGAAACTCCAGCAAAGTGACGGTTGATAATATGCGACGCATTTTCAGCAGCTTCTTCGGCTGGCTGGAAGATGAGGACTACATCCTCAAAAGCCCTGTGCGGCGTATCCACAAGATCAGGACGGAGAAAACCATCAAGGAAACCTTTACCGACGAGAGTTTGGAATTGCTTCGCGATGCCTGCGAGGAAATTCGCGATCTGGCGATGATTGACCTGCTTGCCTCAACGGGAATGCGCGTCGGCGAACTGGTGCAGCTAAACCGCGAGGACATCGGTTTCCACGAGCGTGAATGCGTGGTATTCGGCAAGGGCGGCAGCGAGCGGGTAGTCTACTTTGACGCCCGCACCAAAATCCATCTGTTGAACTACCTTGATGTGCGCAACGACGACAATCCCGCACTGTTCGTGTCGCTGACACTGCCCCGCGAACGGCTGCTTATCGGCGGCGTGGAAACGCGGTTGCGAGAGATCGGCAAACGGGCGGATATGCACAAGGTTCACCCGCACAAGTTCCGGCGTACCCTCGCCACCCGCGCCATTGACAAGGGTATGCCCATTGAGCAGGTACAGCGGTTGCTTGGTCATGTAAAGATCGATACGACGATGCACTACGCAATGGTTAATCAGACGAACGTTAAAAATTCGCACAGGAAATTTATTGGATAAGAGGGTTAACGGTATGAGGTTAGGCGATGTTTGTGAAAGCATATCTCTGACTTTCCGCAGGCAGCAGGATAAAGTTATCCTGATAAATACTTCAGACGTGTCGGACGGTAAAGTAACTAACCACGAATACGTTCCAAACGAGAACTTGCGTGGGCAATTCAAAAAGTCGTTTTGTCGTGATGATATTCTGTACTCAGAAATACGGCCAAAAAACCGGCGATTCGCCTATGTTGACTTTGATGCTAAGGATTATGTCGCTTCGACAAAATTGATGGTGATTCGTGCTAAAGACAATGTGTTGCCACAGTTTCTTTTTCAAGTGCTGAAGTCTGACGAGATTATAGAGCAACTTCAAGCGTTAGCTGAAACCCGATCGGGGACATTCCCACAGATTACTTTCTCTGAATTGTCAGCTTTGGATGTCAGCATACCACCAATTCCAGAACAACGAGAAATAGCTGCCACATTGAACGCCATTGACAACAAAATTGCCAGCAACACAGCGATAAATCATCATTTAG
>NZ_JAYWTM010000066.1:0-1275 GCF_036016195.1 Brenneria populi
CAAATTCAGTAAACCACTTCACCATATCCCGGCCTGCCCATCTCGCTACATGATGCAGTTTATGAGAAAATATTCGTTCCAAAGATTGGGTATCGTTTTTGCAAAATGCAATCTTTTCAATATCAACCGTGATGTAAACAACACCGGGCTCAGGATAATATCCAAAGTGCCCTTTCTCCGAGATGATATATATAGGTTCCGAACGTCCACTTCAAATAGCCGACTGCCAGATTAGATTGAGCTCAAATCAGCAAATGAGCCAGCTTGAGTATGAGTCAGTACACTCCGATTTATTCAACGACATTCTACAGCGCTTTCCCATAAACCCGTTCCACATACCGCCCACGTCCATCGCCATGCCCTAAATCCATCGATACCAGCGCGCTGGCTTCCCGGTTGCTGAACCCCTGTCGCCGGTAATAACGCATCGCATCCTGCGCCCATGCGTAACGCAAGCTGTGCGGGGAGTATTGCCCCTTTAGTCCTGCCATAGCAGTTTGTGAACGCCAGCGGTTCATGGCGCTTTTCAGATCCGGTTTATCAATCAGTCGACCGTTGCGAGTATCGGCAATCGCCAGCGCCTGATTAACTGTCTGCATTAACGCTTCCCGATCCAGAACCCGCGTTTGCCGGGGCCGTCCGCCTTTGGTGCCGAATACCACCGTCAGTTGTTCGTCGCCTCGCTCCAACGCTGCGGCCCATGTCTGGAGCGACTGCGAACATTGCACCGCTTCCTGCGAACGTAGGCCCATCATTCGAGCCAGTTGCAACGTTAGCGCGAGTCCAGTGTCTTTCTGTTGCAGGGTTGCCAGCGCCGCCTGATAGCGCTCCGGCGTAATCGCCTTTCGCGTACCGTCCCGTCTGGCGCCGCTCAGCCCTAACGCCTTGTTGCTCAATCGTTCCGCATCCGCCAACTTATCCCGACCGGCGGTGCGCAGTATCACCCGCACCGCTGCCATTTCATTATGCAGCGTGCGCAGAGTAATTCCCTGTTCTAACCGTTCGGCGATATAGCATTCGATATGTTTTGCTTTCAGATGCTGCACCGTGCGGATCTGAATATTCAAAGACAGCAGGTGACTGGCAAGCCGCTCTGCAATTTTTAGTCGGTCATGTACCGTCTTATGGCTGCCGCCAGCCTGTCGGGCCAGCGTCTGCATCTCCCGGCTTAATCGTGACATATGTTATCCCCCCATCCTCAATAACCTCTGTTCTCCGGCGCACGGCGATTTACGACACGGGGAAACCGTGCCGCACTGAGCAATACCTGCGCGC
>NZ_JAYWTM010000068.1:0-1193 GCF_036016195.1 Brenneria populi
TATCAGCGATTAAGCGATAACTTTAGCAACAACGCCCGCGCCAACGGTACGACCGCCTTCACGGATTGCGAAACGCAGACCGTCATCCATCGCGATCGGCGCAATCAGGTTTACCACCATCTTCACGTTATCGCCCGGCATCACCATTTCCACGCCTTCCGGCAGTTCGATGGTGCCCGTTACGTCTGTGGTACGGAAGTAGAACTGCGGACGGTAGCCTTTGAAGAACGGAGTATGACGGCCGCCTTCGTCTTTGCTCAGGATATAAACTTCAGACTCGAACTGAGTGTGAGGTTTGATTGAACCCGGCTTCGCCAGGACCTGACCACGTTCTACTTCGTCACGTTTCGTGCCGCGCAGCAGAACGCCCACGTTTTCACCCGCACGGCCTTCGTCCAGCAGTTTGCGGAACATTTCCACGCCGGTACAGGTGGTTTTCGTGGTGGCTTTGATACCCACGATTTCAACTTCGTCGCCCACTTTGATGATGCCGCGTTCTACACGACCGGTAACAACCGTACCACGGCCGGAGATGGAGAATACGTCTTCGATAGGCAGCAGGAACGGCTTGTCGATGGCGCGTTCCGGTTCCGGAATATAGGTATCCAGCGCTTCAGCCAGTTCGATGATTTTCGCTTCCCACTCGGCGTCGCCTTCCAGCGCTTTCAGCGCGGAGCCGCGGATCACCGGCGTATCGTCGCCCGGGAATTCGTACTGAGACAGCAGTTCGCGCACTTCCATCTCAACCAGTTCCAGCAGCTCTTCATCATCAACCATGTCGCATTTGTTCAGGAACACGATGATGTAAGGAACGCCTACCTGGCGACCCAGCAGGATGTGTTCACGCGTTTGCGGCATCGGGCCGTCGGTTGCGGCAACCACCAGGATAGCGCCGTCCATCTGGGCAGCACCGGTGATCATGTTTTTCACATAGTCGGCGTGTCCCGGGCAGTCAACGTGCGCGTAGTGGCGAGTCGGGGTATCGTATTCCACGTGAGACGTGTTGATGGTGATACCGCGCGCTTTTTCTTCCGGTGCGTTATCGATCTGATCGAATGCGCGAGCGGAACCGCCGTAAGTTTTAGCCAGAACGGTAGTAATGGCGGCAGTCAGCGTTGTTTTACCATGGTCAACGTGGCCGATAGTACCGACGTTGAGATGGGGTTTTGTACGTTCAAATTTTTCTTTAGACA
>NZ_JAYWTM010000007.1:0-356604 GCF_036016195.1 Brenneria populi
AGTCCCGTCCGTTCCGCCACTACTCTATTCCGGGATGTATTTGTCGCGTCTCTGGATGAAAAAAACCGTATGCCTTAAAGCATACGGTTTTTTTTCGTCTCTACAATAGCGCTCGCTTTTAGCTTTTATCACCGCTGGTTAAAGTCGCGGCAGCGAGATGATAAAACGTGTTGAAACGCTATCCGACTCGACACGAATTTTACCCTGATGCGCAGTCATAATGGATTTCACAATGGCAAGCCCGATGCCGCTTCCTTCTCCCCTTCTTTGCCTGGAAGGATCGATACGATAGAACCGATCAAATAGCCGCGATAAGTGTTCTTTGAGAATAGGATGGCCGGGATTCTCGACGGTGAGTTCAACCCACTCCTGCCGTTCGCCGATATGAACGGTGACCGATTGCCCTTGGGGCGTATAGCGAATCGCGTTGGACAATAAGTTATTGATGACGCGTCGCATCATCAAGGGATCGCCTTCGATAAGCGATGCGCCGCCGGTTAATCGCAGTCCGACCTTACGCTCTTCCGCCCAGGCCTCGAAAAAATCGAATACCTTCATTGCTTCAGCGTTCAGATCCAGAGGCAAACGTTCAGGAATCAGTTGGTTGCTGTCAGCCTGCGCCAGAAAAAGCATGTCGCTGACCATCTTTGCCATCCGGTTATATTCTTCCAGATTTGAATAAAGCACCTCTTCGAGCTCTTTCTCTGTTCGGCGTTGGGTTAACAGTATTTCCGTCTGCGTCACCAGATTGGTGATCGGCGTTCTAATTTCATGCGCTATGTCGGCAGAAAAATTAGCCTGACGGGTAAACACATCTTCAATACGCTCAATCATGTGGTTAAAAGACATAACCAACTGCTCGAGTTCAATGGGAACACGCCCGGGCTCGAGCCTGACGTCCAGGTTTTCTGACGTAATATTTTTTATTTTCATACTGACGATTCTTAAAGGCTGATGGCCTTTATGAACGGCGAACAGAACAAGCAGGATAATCATGATGCTGATAAACGAAGCGATCGTGATAAGGTTATTTCTCAGTTCATCAATATAATGAAGATGAAAATCAATCGATAAAGCGATTAATAATGTATATCTGACGGCAGAACTATTTTCTGAGGCGTTAACGGACGTGGCTATCACACGGTAAGTGGCGTGTTCCATCCCTTTATCCGCACCTATTCCATCATGGCTTATCTCTCTGGACCAGAGGAAAATATCGTCGGAATTAATATGCTGTGAAAAAGTATTCGTCGTTAATACGGCAGTGAGGTCTGGTCCATCCGGTGAACGGTACAGTGCCTTTCCGTCTGCATCGAGAAGCAGCACGGATATATTATGGTAGCTATCGACAACGCTGGTTAGCCTTTCTACTTTTCGTTGTGCCGTCGCCTGAGGGGTTTTAAGTATCTTGGTCAGCGCCGTGTTGACCTGTTTGATGTCTCTGACATCCTGCTCCGCAAAATGTTTTTCCACCGAGTGAAGCGTAATCCAGGCGATTGCCACGAATGCGATAATGGTTGAGAGGCTGATAAAAAAGGTTAGCCGGGTCGCCAGAGAAAAAGGCCGGCGCCCGCAATTAATTCTCATCAGGCACCTCAAGGACATAGCCCACTCCGCGTACGGTCTGAATCAGCTTAGATGCAAAATCATTGTCAATTTTAGCCCGTAGCCGTTTGACCGCGACGTCAATAACATTGGTGTCGCTGTCAAAATTCATATCCCAAACCTGTGAGGCGATAAGAGAACGGGGCAGGACTTCGCCCTGATGGCGGATAAAAAATTCGAGAAGCGTAAATTCCTTGCCGGTCAGGGTGATGCGAACGCCGCCTCGGCTCACTTTTCTGGAGACCAGGTCGAGGGTTAAATCGGCCACCTGAAACTGGCTTTCGGATATGACGGCGCTGCCGCGGCGCAACAGGGTTTTGACGCGCGCTAAAAGTTCAGCGAAGGCGAAGGGCTTCACCAGATAATCATCCGCGCCGAGCTCAAGGCCCTTAACACGGTGTTCGATAGTACCGAGCGCGGTTAATAACAGAATAGGGAACCCTTTATTGGCCGCGCGCAGCATACGGACGATATCCCAGCCGTTGACGTCGGGCAACATGATATCGAGCACGATAAGATCGTACTCTCCGGTCATGGCAAGATGATATCCGGTCATACCGTTATTAGCGAGATCGACCACAAAACCCGCTTCGGTCAGTCCCTTGCCGAGGTATTCGCCCGTTTTCACCTCATCTTCGACAATCAGTAGTTTCATGTTCCCTCCGGCAGATCGATCTGATGATGTCATTCTAGTGGTTAAAAGGGCGATATCAACGACTTAAGCCGAAAATGACAGGTTTGTCATTGTCCTGTCACTCACCAAACAGAGTCGCTCCGCTAAGGTAATCGCAATAATCGCCGGCAATGAGTGGCGCCACTTTATTAGGCGCGCCTGAACGGGAAGCGACATGTTCGAATTAAAACGACTGACTATCGGCATCATGGTCCTGGTGACAGGGTGTACCTCTCTGGCGCCGGAATACCGGCAGCCGATCGCCCCGGTACCGGAGCAATTCTCTCTATCCCGCAATGGCCTGGTGTCGGCGGCCGCGGGCTATCAGGATACGGGATGGCGGACGTTTTTTGCCGATCCTCAGGCAAAGCGCCTGATTGATGAGGCTCTGCGTAATAACCGCGATCTGAGAATGGCCGCACTTAAGGTTCAGGAGGCGCGCGCTCAGTTTAACGTGACGGAGGCGGACAGATATCCCCAACTGAACGCGTCATCGGAAATCACCTATAGCGGCGGACTCAAAAGCGAAAGTTCAACCAGCCGGGAATATGAAGCCGGGCTGGATCTGAGTTTTGAGCTGGATTTCTTCGGCAAGCTGCAAAATATGAGCGAAGCGGAGCGACAGAATTTCTTCGCCAGCCGGGAAGCCCGGCGCGCGGTGCATATTTTGCTGGTTTCCAATGTCGCGCAGAGTTACTTCAGTCAGCGCCTGGCTTATGAGCAATTGAAAATCGCCAGAGAAACGCTGAAAAATTATCAGCAGTCCTACGCTTTCGTCGAGCAACAGCTGATGACCGGCAGCGCTAACGTGCTTGCGCTTGAGCAGGCGCGGGGCGCGATCGACAGTACGCAGGCGCAAATCGCCAAGCGGGAAGGGGAGTTGGCGCAGGCGAACAGCGCTCTCCAACTTGTGCTGGGAACCTACCAAGCCCTTCCCGATGACGGCCTGAGCAGCGGAAAGGAGATCAATCCGGTAGCGCTGCCGGCGAATCTGTCGTCTGAAATATTGCTGCAACGCCCGGATATTATGGAGGCGGAGTACCTGTTGAGAGCGGCCAATGCCAATATCGGCGCGGCGCGCGCCGTTTTTTTCCCCTCCATTTCCCTGACTGGCGGAGTTTCGGGCAGCAGTAATCAGCTGTCGAATCTGTTCAACGCTGCGAGCGGGATGTGGAATTTTATTCCCAAAATAGATATTCCCATTTTTAATGCGGGCCGTAATCAAGCCAACCTCGCGCTGGCAGAGGTTCGTCAGCGGCAGGCCGTCGTCAATTATGAGCAAAAAATTCAAGCGGCGTTTAAAGAGGTCGCCGATGCTATTGCGCTCAGGGAAAGTATTAACGGCCAGATTGCGGCGCAGCAGCGTTATTTGCAATCCCTGCAAATAACCTTACAGCGGGCGCGAGGACTCTATTCCAGCGGCGCCGTCAGTTATATCGAGGTGCTGGACGCTGAACGTTCATTATTTTCCACCCGTCAGGAGATACTTGATTTGCTATATGCACAACAGGTCAATGAGATAAATCTCTTCACCGCCCTTGGCGGCGGTTGGACGGAATAAAGATCTTCATCTTAATAAATCAGGAGTAAAAATATGCGTCAGTTAATGAAAGCGGTTTTATTTGGGGCGCTCTCGGTGGCGATGCTCTCCGGCACACGGGCGAACGAACACCATCACGGCGCGGCAACGTCTAGCGCCGAATCTCTATCCGAGCAGCCGACGATTGGCGCCTCCGGTGTGGTTAAAGAGATTGATCTTAAGAATAAAAAAATCACTATCGCCCATGAAGCCATCCCTTCCGTCAATTGGCCGGCGATGACCATGCGCTTTACCCTTACCACTCCGGATAGCGGCGTTGCTCATTTGAACGTGGGCGATCGGGTTAATTTCACCTTTGTTCAACAAGGCAATATTTCACTGCTTCATGAAATAAGAAAAAGTCAGCCGTAATTTATTTTCCGGCGAGTCCTTATTCGGCCCGTTATTGTCATCGTGATGATGACGGGCGCGTTGATTTACGCCATAAGGCTCTTTTTGTAAATAAGCCAGGGTTATATTAATTTAGCGAGAACGATGATGGCTTCTTTAAAACTGAAATATACCGCCGCGATGGTCAGCGGTCTTATAGTGGGGGGGCTTATCTCTGTTGGCGCTTACCATTATTTCCATCTTGCGGATAAAACCGAAATCCGGCCATCGCAGCGAAAAGTCCTGTTCTGGTATGATCCTATGCAGCCCAATACCAAGTTTGATAAACCGGGCAAGTCGCCGTTTATGGATATGGATCTGGTGCCCAAATATGCCGACGAGGGGGAAACGGAAAACAGCGGCGCTGTCCGCATCGATCCGACCCAGGTGCAGAATTTGGGGCTGAAGACGGAAACCGTCCGTAAAGGGCGTTTGACATACTCCCAGACCATTCCCGCCAACGTCAGTTTTAATGAATATCAGTTCGTTATCGTTCAGGCCCGCTCCGCCGGTTTTATCGAAAAAGTGTACCCGTTAACGGTCGGGGATAAGGTTAAAAAAGGCGCGCCGCTGATTGATATCACTATTCCTGAATGGGTTGAGGCCCAGAGCGAGTACCTCTTGCTGCTAGAAACGGGAGGATCCGCGACGCAGCTAAGGGGCGCGCTTGAGCGCCTCCGGCTTGCCGGCATGCCCGAAGAGGATATCCAGCGCCTGCGCAGCGCCCGCGGCATTCAGACGCGCTTTACCATCAAAGCGCCGATCGACGGCGTGATCACGGCGTTTGATCTGAGAACCGGGATGAATATTTCCAAGGACAACGTCGTTGCCCAGATTCAGGGGATGGATCCGGTCTGGATCGGCGCGGCCGTTCCCGAGTCAATCGCCTACCTGTTGAAGGACTCATCCCAGTTTGAAATATCGATTCCCGCCTACCCGGAAAGCGCTTTCACTATTGAGAAATGGAATATCCTGCCCAGTGTCGATCGGGCGACGCGGACACTGCAGGTACGTCTCCAGGTGGATAACAAGGACGAGCGGCTAAAACCGGGAATGAATGCCTACCTGAAACTCAATACACAGAGTCAGGAAATGTTGATTATCCCCTCCCAGGCCGTCATCGATACCGGTAATGAGCAACGCGTTATTACGGTGGATAACGATGGCCGCTTCGTTCCTAAAGCGATCGACGTGCTGTACGAATCGCAGCGCCAGACCGGCATCGGCGCCGGGCTGAGCGAGGGGGAATCGGTCGTTGTCAGCGGCCTCTTCCTGATTGACTCCGAGGCGAACATCTCCGGCGCGCTGGAGCGTATGCGGCACCGTTCGGAAAAAACCGCCGCTATGACGCCGGCGCAGCCGGGCGACGCGCATTCAGCCCACTGAGGAGAGGACGATGATTGAATGGATTATCCGGCGTTCGGTCGCCAATCGGTTTCTGGTGATGATGGGCGTGCTGTTCCTGAGCGTCTGGGGAACCTGGACCATGATGAATACGCCGGTCGATGCGTTGCCCGATCTCTCCGATGTGCAGGTGATTATCAAAACCAGCTATCCGGGGCAGGCGCCGCAAATTGTCGAGAATCAGGTGACTTACCCCCTGACAACCACCATGCTCTCGGTGCCCGGCGCTAAAACGGTGCGCGGTTTTTCCCAGTTCGGGGATTCCTACGTGTATGTGATTTTTGCCGACGGCACCGATCTCTACTGGGCAAGGTCGCGCGTATTGGAGTATCTCAACCAGGTTCAGGGACGGTTGCCAACCGGCGTGAGCTCAGAGATCGGCCCCGATGCGACCGGCGTCGGCTGGATCTTCGAGTATGCCCTGGTCGACCGCAACGGCAGGCACGATCTGTCTGAGCTGCGTTCCTTTCAGGATTGGTTTCTGAAGTTCGAGCTGAAAACGATTCCGGATGTGGCGGAGGTCGCCTCCGTGGGGGGCGTGGTGAAACAGTATCAGATTCAGGTTAACCCGATGAAACTGTCTCTGTACGACGTCACCCTTTCCGATGTCAAGCAGGCTCTCGATGCTTCAAACCAGGAGGCGGGGGGCTCCTCGGTGGAAATCGCGGAAGCGGAATATATGGTCCGCGCCAGCGGATATCTGAAAACCATTGACGATTTTAATCATATCGTACTTAAAACCGGCGAAAATGGCGTTCCTGTCTATTTGAGAGATGTCGCCCGCGTTCAGATCGGGCCGGAAATGCGCCGCGGCATCGCCGAGTTGAACGGCGAGGGGGAGGTCGCCGGCGGCGTGGTGATCCTGCGATCGGGCAAAAATGCGCGCGAAGTGATTTCTGCCGTGAAGGATAAGCTCGCAACGCTGAAAAACAGTCTGCCTGAGGGCGTGGAGGTGGTGACCACTTACGATCGCAGCCAGTTGATCGATCGCGCGATTGATAATCTCAGTCATAAATTGCTGGAAGAATTTATTGTGGTCGCCATCGTCTGCGCGCTGTTTCTCTGGCATGTGCGCTCAGCCCTGGTCGCCATTATTTCTCTGCCGCTGGGGCTGTGTATCGCTTTTATCGTGATGCGTTTCCAGGGGCTGAATGCCAATATCATGTCGCTGGGAGGGATCGCCATCGCCGTGGGGGCCATGGTGGATGCGGCCATTGTGATGATCGAGAATGCGCATAAACGTCTGGAGGAGTGGGATCACAACCATCCCGGCGAGCGGATTGACAATGAAACCCGTTGGAAGGTGATCACCGACGCCGCGGTTGAAGTGGGGCCGGCGCTGTTTATTAGCCTACTGATCATTACGCTGTCGTTTATCCCTATTTTTACTCTCGAAGGGCAGGAAGGGCGCTTGTTTGGTCCGCTCGCCTTTACCAAAACCTATGCCATGGCAGGCGCCGCGGCGCTGGCGATTATCGTTATCCCGATCCTGATGGGATTCTGGATCAGAGGGAAAATCCCGGCCGAAACCCGTAATCCGTTGAACCGTTTGCTCATCAGTATTTATCACCCGCTGCTGCTCTGCGTGCTTCGGCGGCCGAAACTGACGCTGCTGGCCGCGGCCTTGTCGATTTTTACGGTGATATGGCCATTGAGCAAGGTCGGGGGGGAATTCCTGCCCAAAATGAACGAGGGGGATCTGCTCTATATGCCGTCGACGCTGCCGGGCGTTTCTCCGGGGCAGGCCGCGGCGCTTTTGCAGACGACGGATAAACTGATTAAAACCGTTCCTGAAGTGGCGTCGGTGTTCGGCAAAACGGGGAAAGCGGAAACCGCCACCGACGCCGCGCCGCTGGAGATGGTGGAAACCACCATTCAGCTCAAGCCGGAAGCGCAGTGGCGCGCGGGCATGACCCTCGACAAGATCATTGACGAGCTGGACACGACGGTGCGTTTACCGGGGCTGGCGAATCTCTGGGTTCCGCCCATCCGTAACCGTATCGATATGTTGTCCACCGGCATCAAGAGCCCGATAGGCATCAAGGTATCCGGCACGGTGCTTGCCGATATCGACGATACCGCACGGCGCATCGAGGAAGCGGCAAAAGGCGTGCCCGGCGTGGTTTCCGCGCTGGCGGAGCGTTTGGAAGGGGGGCGCTATATCGATGTGGGTATCAACCGGGAGAAGGCGTCGCGATACGGCATGACGGTTGGCGACGTACAGCTGTTTGTTTCATCGGCGATTGGGGGCGAGAAGGTCGGCGAAACGGTAGAAGGGGTGGCCCGCTATCCGATCAATATCCGTTACCCTCAGGCGTTTCGCGATAGCCCGGCGGCGCTGAAAACGTTGCCGATACTCACGCCGATGAAGCAGCAAATTACGCTGGGCGACGTGGCTGACGTGAAGGTGACTTCAGGTCCGACGATGCTGAAAACCGAAAACGCCCGTCCCGCCAGTTGGATCTATATTGATGCCCGCGGCCGCGATATGGTGTCGGTTGTCGACGATCTGAAAACGGCCGTCAGCCGGCAGGTTAAACTGAAACCCGGCACCAGCGTCGCTTTCTCCGGACAGTTTGAGTTGCTGGAACACGCCAACAAGAAGCTGAAGTTAATGGTTCCCATGACGGTGATGATTATTTTCATTCTGCTGTATCTGGCGTTTCGCCGCCTTGACGAGGCGCTGCTGATACTGATGAGCCTGCCGTTTGCGTTGATTGGCGGAATATGGTTTCTGTACTGGCAGGGATTCCATATGTCGGTGGCCACCGGCACCGGCTTTATCGCCCTGGCCGGGGTCGCGGCGGAATTCGGCGTCGTGATGCTGATGTATCTGCGCCACGCCATCGAGGCTGAACCGACGCTCTCAAAGCCGGAAACGTTCACCCCTGACGGACTTGATGAGGCGCTCTACCATGGCGCCGTACTTCGCGTTCGCCCGAAGGCGATGACCGTTGCGGTTATCATCGCCGGTCTGTTGCCCATACTGTGGGGAACCGGGGCCGGGTCTGAAGTGATGAGCCGTATCGCCGCCCCCATGATCGGCGGGATGATAACGGCGCCTCTGCTGTCGCTGTTTATTATTCCTGCCGCTTACAAACTTATCTGGCTGCGCAGACACAGCGTCAAAGTCGGTTAAGCAGAGCGGATCCCGCTACCTGCGTCTTGCCTATCTCGCCGGCCTTAACCGGTCGGCGTTTATATTTTTCCTAACCGCTGCCATGCATTGAAAGTCTGCTATACAATCCCTATAACATAAATGTACCTTTGCGTTATGAAGGTGAATTTACGTACTGAAAGGTATAGCAAGGCGAGGCGTGCGAAAAAAAACATATGCGATGAGGTACGTTGCGGGACAACCTGCTGAACGTATCTTTCCCCCCGGAACAATGCATTATCCGGAGCAGGTGCCGGCGTCAGGGCCGCTGCTGCTGAAGGAAGATATTTTACGCATTATGGTGTGGAATATCTTTAAACAGCAAAGAATGAACTGGCTTTCCGTGTTACAGAATTTCGGTAAAAACACGCAGCTGGTTTTACTTCAGGAAGCGCAAAGTTCACCGGAGCTGATTAACTTTGCCACCTCTAACTATCTTTCCGCCGACCAGGTGCCCGCCATCGTGCTGCCGCAGCACCCTTCCGGCGTGATGACCTTGTCCGCAGCCCAGCCGATGTACTGCTGCCCTTTACGAGAAAAAGAGCCTTTACTGCGATTATCCAAATCGGCGCTGGTAACGGTGTATTCGCTGCCCGATGGCCGACAGCTGATGGTGGTGAATGTTCATGCGGTTAATTTCAGCTTTGGGGTGGATGTTTACAGCAAACAGCTTGAATCCATCGGCGAGCAGCTATTTTATCATCGTGGACCGGTGATTATGGCCGGGGATTTCAACGCCTGGAGCCAGCCTCGTATTAACGCGCTCTATCGCTTCGCGTTGCGGATGGATTTGCAGGAGGTCTGCTTCACTAATGATTTCCGCCGTAGGGTGTTCGGTCGTCCGTTGGATTTTGTGTTTTACCGTCAGTTAGCGGTCGGCCAATCTTCCATACTGGAAACTCAGGCGTCGGATCATAATCCGTTGCTGGTAGAGTTTTTGCTCGACGGGAATAAAAAAACTGCCGTATAGGCAGTTTTTTTATATAACGCGGTTACGAATCTGGCCGGGCGTTTCTACTGACGTAGAGAGTCAGTCGATCGCCGGGCTGGATGCTGGCGTTTTTAATCACCGAATTCCAACGCATCACGTCGGCGATGTTTACGCCATGACGTTTGGCGATGCTGGAAAGAGAATCACCTTTACGAACCTGATAGGTGATAGACCCTTCTTTATCGCCGTCGTCAGATGCTTGAGCGACTTGCAAGGTTTGGCCCACTTTCAGCGCATGCGCGCTGCGCAGGTTATTCCAGTTTTGCAAATCTTTCGTGCTGACATTCAGCCGCGCGGCGATCGTAGACAAGGTATCGCCAGGGCGAACCTTATACTGCGACTCCCGCGTTGATGATTGCGCCAGGCGCGTCGTCGGCTGAATGGCTTCGATATCGCCATCCGCCAGCGAGTCTTTCAACCGATCAACGTGAGCCTTCGGCACCATAATGTAATGCGGACCGTTTGGCGCGGTCACATTACGCTTATAGCCCGGGTTGTAGCTCTTCAGCTTATTCAGCGGCAGACCAGCCATCTCTGCTGCTTGCGTCAACTGCATCTGTTGTCCAAGGTCGACTCTGGCCAATGCTCGGCTTTCGTTCGGCTTGGGCAGGTTAAAGCCGTATTTTTTGCTATTCTTAAGAATATCGCTCAGGGCCAGCATTTTGGGAACATAGATTGACGTTTCGCGCGGCAACGCCAGCGCCCAAAAATCTGTTGATAGTCCTTTCGCTTTATTCGCTTTCATGGCTTTCATGACGCGGCCTTCACCGCTGTTATAAGCGGCGATGGTCAATAGCCAGTCGCCGTCAAACATGCTGTTAAGACGTTGCATCATATCCAGGGCTACGGTTGTCGACGCAACAACGTCGCGACGTCCGTCATACCACTGGTTTTGTTTCAAACCATAATTACGCCCCGTGCCAGGGATTATCTGCCATAGCCCTGCGGCATTGGCGGATGATGTGGCGTGTGGGTCAAAAGCGCTCTCCACTATGGGTAGCAGTACCAGTTCCATCGGCATTTTACGCTGCTTAATCTGCTCGACAATCCAGTACATGTACGGCTCTGCCCGTAATGTTACATCGTGGAGATAGCTCTTATTTTTTAAATAACGCATTTTTTGTTCGCGGATCCGGGCGTTATCCGGAACCTCCATCTTCAGCTCGTCGCCAATGAAGTTCCACAGATCTTGCTGCGCGATGCTGTCATCATCCAGCCATCGCGCCGAGGTCTCTCGACCCTCTGCGTACTTTACTGCTTCACTTTGACTTGCCGAAGACAGACTCTGTGCATGCTGCTTCGGTTGGGAGGTATCGTAAGGCGGTACCTGGCAACCGGCCAGCAAGACTGAGGCGAGTATCATCGCTCTAGCCTTCATATGTAGGTCAATAGTTGCTTAAAAGACGAGCAATGATACTTTGATTAGAGGATTAGCACAACATAAACCTTCAGAAGCAGTCTTTCTTGCTGCGTAGCTGGGCAAAAACTTGCCAATTCTCTATGCTTTGCGGTTCTTTTGATAGTTTCCTTTTTAAATCAATATCATGACATCTAAGAAAAAGGTTGATTTTTCGCTCCAGGCCCAGCATGGTGGGGAGAGTAGACTGTGATTTTTCGCGTATCTGACTGATCTTATGGAGATAAGCCTTAATAGTAGGCTCTTCCGGCCATATTGCATTAGAAAATTTTAAGTTTGAAAGGGTGTACTCATGCGCGCAGCAGATCAGGGTATCGTCGGGTAATTTTGATATTTTTTCTATTGAATCATACATTTGCTTGGGTGTTCCTTCAAAAATACGGCCGCACCCAGCGGAAAACAGCGTGTCTCCGCAAAAGAGAAAAGGATAAGAATAATAAGCGATATGCCCTGCCGTGTGTCCTGGAACGGCGAGTACAGAAAAGTCCGAATTTAGCAACGACAGCGTGTTTCCCTCGTCGATCACGTTTGTGGCGCCGCACTGCCGGGTTTCCCGTGGGCCAAAGACCGGCAGATTTTTATAGCGCGCGACGAGTTCCGCAACGCCGCCGACATGGTCGTGGTGATGATGCGTCAGCAAAATTGCTTCAGGCGTAAGCCGACGCTGAGCAAGCGCGTCCAATACCGGCCGGGCCTCTCCGGGATCGACGATAACACAGCGGTTTTCTTTATTGCTCAGTAGCCAAATGTAGTTGTCCTGAAGCGCTGCAATACTGATAAGATTCATGGATTACCTCGTTTTGCTATCAGCCCGGGGAAGATAATAGAACATGAAGCCAGCACAAACACCCCAAACTGTCTTGAGCCCCGGTTCGTGGGACGATATTTCCTGGGGGAAATATTACCGCGAATCCCTTGAGCAGGCATTGTCGCCCTGGTGGCCGAAGCTATTCGGCTTTCATTTGCTGAAAATCGGGGCGTTGAGCGCGGCGATCGACACGCGGGAGTGTGCTATAGCGCATCAGGTCAATGTGGCGCCGGACGGCGATAACGTGCAGGTGATTGCCGATCTGCACCATTTGCCCTTTTCCGAGAAGTCGGTGGACGCCTGTTTGCTGGCGCATACCCTGTCTTATGCCGCCGATCCGCATCGTATTCTGCGCGAAGTGGATCGCGTGCTGATTGATGATGGTTGGTTGATATTAAGCAGCTTCAATCCGGTAAGTTTATTGGGGATCGCAAAGCTCATTCCCGGCTTAAATAAACGACAGCCCTATTGCAGCCGGATGTTCACCCAAATGCGCATCATCGACTGGCTCAGCCTGCTGAATTATGAGGTGGTGCATCTTGCCAGTCTTCAGGTCACGCCATGGCGTGAAAATAGGGGAAAATTGAACAAACATTTTCCCCTATTCGGGTGCCTGTCGCTGATTGTCGCGCGTAAGCGCACCATTCCTCTGAGCCTCACGCCGCTGCGCGCCCGGCGCTGTAAAGTTCCTTTGCGCCGTACGGTCGGCGTCACCAAGCTTTTCCGTAATCGGTAGCCTGACTATTTCTCGGGATGATAACCGACGTCATCAAGGGTCGGCGCGCCGGCGGCGGCGCGGGCGAGTTCGTCGCAACGCTCATTCTCAGGGTGGCCCGCATGGCCTTTTACCCACTCCCAACGCAGGGTATGGGGTTGCATCGCCTGGTCTAAACGCTGCCAGAGATCGATATTTTTTACCGGCTTCTTGTCCGCGGTTTTCCAGCCGCGTTTTTTCCAGTTGTGGATCCAACTGGTGATCCCCTGACGGACATATTGACTGTCGGTGCTTAGCACCACTTCACAAGGCGAGGTTAAGCTTTCAAGCGCGGCGATAGCCGCCATCAGTTCCATGCGATTATTGGTGGTCAGCCGATAACCCGCGCTCAGGGGTTTTTCATGCTGTTTGTAGCGTAGCAGCGCGCCGTAACCGCCGGGGCCCGGATTGCCAAGACAAGATCCGTCGGTGAAAATTTCTACCTGTTTAAGCATCTCTGGTAGACTCTTCCTTAATGGTGAAAACGGCAAGTCTGACATAAACGAAAACGATGAGCACTGAAATTACGCGACAAATCGTCCTGGATACGGAAACCACCGGTATGAACAAGCTGGGGGTGCACTACGAAGGGCACAAAATTATTGAAATTGGCGCTGTTGAGGTGATTAACCGTCGTCTTACCGGGCGACACTACCATGTGTATATCAAACCCGATCGTTTGGTCGATCCGGAAGCCTATCATGTACACGGCATCAGCGATGAGTTTCTGGCGGATAAGCCGACCTATGCGGATATTGCCGACGATTTTCTGGATTTTATCCGCGGCGCTGAATTGGTTATTCATAACGCGATGTTTGATATCGGCTTTATGGATTACGAATTCCGTATGTTGCAGCGGGATATTCCCAAAACGGAAACCTTCTGCAAGATAACCGATAGTCTGTTGATGGCGCGTAAAATTTTCCCCGGCAAGCGGAATAATTTGGATGCGCTGTGCGATCGCTATCAGATAGACAATAGCAAACGAACGCTGCACGGCGCTTTGCTCGATGCCGAGATTCTGGCGGAAGTCTATCTGGCGATGACGGGCGGCCAGACATCGCTGGCGTTCTCGATGGAAGGTGAGGCGCGGCGGCAGGAAAACGCGAGCGAAAGCATACAGCGCATTACGCGCCCGGCTTCGGCGTTAAAGGTGCTATACGCGAACGACGAAGAGTTGCGGATGCATGAAAAGCGTCTGGATTTGATTACGAAAAAAAGCGGCGGTTGCCTGTGGCGTAATGAATAGTGCGGCGGCGGCGATAGAATAGACGCTCAGATGAAATTATGAACAAACAGAGTCGCTTAGTTATAAAAATCATTGACGTAATAGTACCATCATCTTAGTATTCAACCCGCTCGATGAGCGCAGAGTGGAGCGGTAGTTCAGTTGGTTAGAATACCTGCCTGTCACGCAGGGGGTCGCGGGTTCGAGTCCCGTCCGTTCCGCCACTTATCTATTCCGGGATGTTCCTATACATCTCTGGATGAATGAAAACCGTATCGCTGTCAAAGGCATACGGTTTTTTTTCGTCTCTATGATACCCTCTGCATATCGGGGTATCCGGCGCGAAATGGTCTACGCGCCGAAAAGAGAAATTTCGTAGGTCATTCTTATGGCGCGCTATCCCTGCGTGCGACGCACCGTCACCTTGCCGCCGTCGCGGCACAAAACGCAAGACTCGCCGCGCGCGACCTGCACCTTGCGCCCAAGACGCTCAGCAAGCAGATCGCCCGCCTGGAACGGGCGCTGGGCGTCACGCTGTTCGAGCGCAACACTCGCAACCTGCGTATCACCGGCGAAGGCCGCGCCATCGCCGAGCGGGCGCGGGTCGCCCTGGCGGTGCTGGAAGAAGTGCAGGAACTGGCTGGCGACCGGCGGTAGCCGGGAACTGAGCGGCACCGTTCGCCTAACGGCGCCGACTCGCTTTGGCCGTAAGTTCGTGGCCCCGGCGATCCACGATTTCTGCCGCCTGCATCCCCGAGTCTGCTTCGACCTGCGCCTGTCCGATCGGGGCAGGATCTCTATAGCGGCGACCTGGACTTGGCCATTGGCATGGGATAACTGGCCGACTCGCGGCTGGTGCGCGTGCTGCCGGAATGGCAAGCCGCGCCCTCGAAGGTCAGCATCGTGCGGGCGCGGCGCGAACCCGTACCGCGCCGAGGGCGGTAAAGGGGCAAGCTGTTGCCCCGTACCTTCCCCTCATGCCGCGTTGGAAGCTTTGGGGAAAAATTCAAGCAAAAGGTCGAGCAATCGCCGGGGTTGTTCTTCGGGTATCCAATGGCCGCAACGCTCAATGGCCGCGGTTTGCACATTGTCGGCGAGCGGTTGCATGAGTCGGCCGACATTCTCTCCCATGCTGGAATTGCCGCCGATGGCCAGTACGGGCATGCGTAATTTCCGACGCGCGTTTTCCTGGTTGTTGACGGCGTCGATGGCGAAGGCGCGATAATGCTCGAAGCCGGCCCGCAGCGCGCCCGGCGCGCTTATACGATCCGCATATTCATCGAGCTCCTCGTCGGTGACGGCATAGGTGTCGTAAGCTTGCTGCCTGATGAAGTGAGCGAGAAACTTCTTCTCGCGCCCGGCGATGAGCGCTTCCGCGACCCCCGGCGCGCGGAAAAAGCCGAAGTGCCAAAGATGAGGAAATTGCGCCGTGTCGTGCAGTTTCTCCAGGCCGAGGCCGGGCAGTCCCGCTTCGAGGACGGCAAGTCGCCTAACTTCGGCGGGGTAGGATGCGGCGTATTCGTAGGCGACCATCATGCCGATGTCGTGGCCGACGAGATTGATGACGCTGAAGCCGAGCTGATGCGCCAGCGCGCGAATATCCCCGGCTACGGTGCGTTTGTCATAGCCACTGCTCGGCTTGTCGGAATCGCCGAAGCCCCGCATATCGGGGGCGATCACAGTATAGTGTTGCGCCAGTTCAGGAAGCAGATGGCGCCATTCGCGCCAGCTCTGCGGCCAGCCATGGAGTAGGACGAGCGGTTCGCCTTCGCCTGCCGCGACATAATGCAGGCGAAGGCCGTTCACGACGGCGATGTGATGCGTGAGGTCGGTCTGTTTCAACATGGAATATGCACTCCTGTATTTTATCGGGCGAACGCGTTGGCGCTGAACATGTCGTCCCCGAATAGGGGACTTTCATGGATGCGCCTTCGCGCGGGTACTGACGGGGAGGGCCGTTTTCCCTAAAGCGTCGGATAGTCGGTATAGCCCTTGGCTCCGCCGCCGAAAAATGTTTCGCGATCGGCCTCGTTGAGCGGGGCGTTAGCCTTGAGCCGAGCGATGACGTCGGGGTTCGCAAGCACCATCTGACCGTAGGCTTCCATGTCGGCGAGACCCGATGCGACATCGCTGCCGATCTGGTCGCGCGGGCGGCCAGGACGGTTGACGATCAGCGTACCGGCGTACAGTCGGCGAATGTTCTCCAGCAACGCTTCATTGCCCTGGTGCATGATATGGAGATAGGCGAGGTTCAGTTTGTCGAGTTCGCCGACCAGATAATGATAGAGATCGGGACCTTCCGGACCTTCGTCGATTCCCCACATCGTCGTGCCGGGCGATAAACGAATGGCTGTCTTGTCGGCGCCGATCTTGTCGCAAATGGCCGTCGCCACCTCAATGGCGAAGCGGGCGCGGTTCTCGATCGCGCCGCCATATTCGTCCGTACGGATATTGGCGCTTGGGGCGAAAAACTGCTGGATAAGATAGGCGTTTGCGCCGTGGATCTCGACGCCGTCTGCGCCGGCTTCGATCGCCCGCTGTGCCGCATAGGCGAAATCACTGACCGTCTGGCGCACTTCCTCAGCGGTCAGCGCGCGCGGCGTCGGGATATCCTGCATGCCCGTGGCCGTAAACATGCCGGTACCCGGCGCGATGGCGGACGGCGCGACGCCCTGACGATGATTCGGCTTGTTGTCGGGATGCGACATGCGCCCCGCGTGCATGAGCTGGATATAAATATGGCCGCCTTTGGCGTGCACGGCTTTCGTGACTTTGCTCCAACCTGCAACGTGGGCGTCGGCGTAGATGCCCGGCGTGGTGAGGTAGCCCTGCCCGTCGTCGGAAGGCTGGGCGCCTTCGCTGACGATCAGGCCGACGCCGGCGCGCTGCGAATAATACTCGGCGGCGAGCGCGCCCGGCGTGCCGTCATCCTGGGCGCGTGAGCGGGTCATCGGCGCCATGACAAAACGGCTGGAAAGCGCGATGCCGCCGAGGGTAATGGTTTCGAACAGTTGGTACATGATGGGCTCCCTAGAAGTGAGAGGGTGGGGAATATACTGCGTATTCCTCTGGCCAGCATCGTTACGCCAGCCAAGCTGCGGTTGAGAACAGAGTATTGCTTTTATTTTTATTGGAATAAACAGTGCGTTATGGATATCATTGTTCCATTTTTGGAGCGGTTGAACCTGTGCCTGGGCGCCATGAAACGGCCTTAGCCGCGTTACGGGAACGGAACCGGCAGAGAACATCGGTATGAATGATTACCTTAAGGATATGGCGCTATTTGTGGAGGTCGTGAAGGCCAGAGGATTCAGGGGCGCCGCCGCCGCGATCGGCATTCCAAACTCCACGCTGTCCCGACGCATCAGCATGCTCGAAAAGAGCATCGGTCTGCGGTTGTTGCACCGCACGACGCGGAAAATTGAGCTGACCGAGGCGGGGCAAATTTATTTTGAGCGATGCAAGCGTATCGTCGATGAGGCCCGTTTGGCGCACGAACAGCTTGGCGAGCTGCTCGCGCAGCCTGATGGTCTTTTGCGTGTCTCGTTGCCGGTGGATTTTGCCCTTACCTACCTGGCTCCTCTGCTCGTTGAGTTCGCGGAGTTGTATCCCGGGATCAGTTTCGATTTCGATCTGACGCCGCGTCGGGTTGATTTGGTCAGCGAACCTTTTGATGTGGCGATCCGTATGGGCGAGTCAGAGAATTCGCAGCTGATTGCACGTCCTCTGGCATCGTTAACGCCCTATCTTTATGCCTCGGCCGGCTATCTGGCGCGCGCGGGTGAACCAGTGGAACCTGCGGATCTGGAACGGCATGAGTGCATAAGTATTACAAAAGGGAAGGGGTGGACGCTGCACCGCGGCGGGCAAACGATCGCGGTGCCGGTGAGTAGCCGCTTCGCACTCAATAATGTCGGTATGATCCGATGCCTGGCAACGCGGGATCTTGGCGTTATTCTGATGCCGGAAGAGATCGTCGCGGATGATGTGGCCAGCGGAAAGCTGCGGCGCCTGATGCCTGCGTGGCAAGGTACCCCGGTGTCCGTTTACGCGATAACGGAGACCCGCCTGTTGCCGGCAAAAACGCAGCGCTTTATTGAATTCCTGCGTGACCGTCTGGGGGGGCGCCTGAGGTAGGCGCGACGCCGCGCCATGATTAACTCGGGAAATACGCCGCCAGGCGAACGGGCGCCGGCGGCGGAAGGGCGCGTCAATAGCGCGGACGGACGTTTCAGTTCCCGGCCCCCGCCTGGGGGGCGGCGTTAGCGGGAGCCGTCACAGCGATCGTCGGGCGCGCCGACATGCCCACGCGGAGTCGCCGGGCGTCTTTCTGGCCCGGCGCCAAAGCGATGCGTACCGGCAGACGTTGTACGATTTTGGTGAAGTTGCCGGTGGCGTTATGGGGCGGCACCGTCGAAAAACTTATGCCGCTGGCCGGGCCGAGGCTTTCGACCCGGCCTCTCAACCGGATGTCTGGCAACGCATCGACCGTGATTTCCACCGGCTGGCCGACCCGTACATGCGCAATCTGGGTCTCGCGAAAATGGGCTTCCACGTAGACTGCGTCCAGCGGCACCAGCGTCAGCAGCGGCTCGCCGATATGAACGTAGCCGCCCACCCGGGCGGCCCGTTGAGCGACCACGCCGCCGACCGGCGCGGCGATATGGGCGTAAGACAGTTTCAGTTCGGCATCGGCGAGCGCGGCGCGGGTTCTCTCCAGTTCAGCCTGCAGGATGGCGACCTGCTGTTCGGCGGCGCGCAGTCCCGCCTGGTCGCGCTCAAGCGCCGCATGCTGAATGCCCCATTGCGCTTCGGCCTGTTGTTTGGCCTGAAGCGTGCCGGAGCCGTCGCGCGCAAGGTTGGTGAAACGGCTCCGATTGGCGTCGGCCAGCTTCAGATTGGCCACTGATGCGTTCACCGCAGCGCGCGCCTGGGCGATGGCGCTTTGCTGCCGATCCCGTTGGGCCTGCAGGCTTGCGACCGTGGCGCGAGCGGCGTCGACGGCGATACGCAGATCGCGATCGTCGAGGTTTACCAGCGGATCCCCTGCGCGCACGGGCTGGTTCTCCTCAACGGCCAGCTGACTGATAACCCCCGCCACCTGCGGCGCCACCACGGTGAAATCGGCCTGAACATAGGCGTCGTCGGTACTCTGTCGCGAGGCGCCGGCTTCCGGGCGATTAAGGATGAAGAACGCCCCGGCGAGCGCGGCGAGAACAATGACGCCTGCAGAAATACGAAAAGTCAGATTCTTTGCCATGAATACCCGTCTCAGTAATAAAAAAATCAGATTGCGTTACGATCCGCCGCCGGCGTGGCCGGCGGGCCAGTGACGACCGGAGCCGGAACATAATTCAACTTCAGCACCACGGGGATGAGCAGCAGCGCCAGCGCCCCGAACACGCGGTAGACATCTGCGGTTGCGAGCACGCCCGCCTGGCGGGAGACGTCTCCGGCCAGCGATGCCCAGCCCGGGTTGTCAGGCGGCAACCGGGCCGTCAGATGACCGGCCTGATCGAGCAGCATATCGCTGTGGAACCGGCTGCGCACCGCCGTGATCTGGCCGATAATGGCCCCGCCGCATACCGCGCTGACGGCCCGGAAAATATTGACAATGCCGGACACGTAAGGACCTTCCGTCGGCTGAACCACGCTGGTGGCCAGAAACAGCAGAGGAATAATCGTCATCGGCAGGCCGAAGATGTAGAGGATTTCAGCCCCGGTAAACTCAGACGCCATCCATTCGCCGGTAATGCCGCTGCCCAGCCAGCAGGCTGACGCCAGCAGGGCGAGACCCAGTGCGAAGATATGGCGGGCATCGACCCGGCGCTGGTAAAGCAGCAGCGAGACGCAGGAGCCGAGGGCCAGTTGAGGCACGCCCACGAACAGGCCGATGGCCGCGCTCTGTTCCAGACGAAAGCCCTGCAACTGCGCCAGGATGTTGGTCGGCAGGGTGACGGCGGTGGCGGAGATGACCAGCAAAAACGTAAAGATCGTGAAGCCGAGTCCCAGGTTGCGCCGCCCCAGAATCTGCAGCTTAACGAACGGCGCCGGGTGCAGCCATTCGCTCGCCAGGAACAGGAGTGTCAGCACCACCCCGACCAGCAGCTCGGCTACGATCGTCGGGGAGTTGAACCAGTCGAGGCGCACGCCCTGGTCCACGCCTACGACCAGCAGCGCCAGACCGGGGATCCCCAACGCCATGCCAAACCAGTCGGCCTCCTTCAGGCGCGGCAACGCCGCGGGCATCTTCGGCACTCCCCAGGCGACCAGTGCGCCTGCCAGCAGTCCGATGGGGATCGCATGCCAGTAAACCCATCGCCAGTCGGCCAGCGTGTCCATACAGAATGTTGCCAGCCAGAGGGCTACGTTGGGGGAGAAGGTGGACGTCAGCGCATACAGCGCCAGCCCGTGCAGCCGAATCGACAAGGGCAGAAAACGGAGCGCGGCCATCATCAGGCATGGGATTAAGGCTCCGGAAAACATCCCCTGTAAGGCGCGCAGCGCCAGCAGCAGATCGAGATTACGCGCGAACGGCATGATGAGCGACATCAACAGCGCCGCCGCCAGCATCGACAGGTGAAAGCGGCGCAGCGAAAAGGTGATGGCGAACCAGGTGGCGAAGGGCATCGCCGCCAGTTCGCCCGCCGCGTAGGCGGTGCTGAGCCAGGAGGCGTCGTCGTGGGAGAAGCCCAGCGCGCCCTGGATATCGGCGAGCGCCAGTCCGGGCACGCGGTTGTTAAGACCGGAAACCATCGCCGCCAGCATAATGCCAAGCAACCCCATGGCCAGCCGGAAGCCGAATACCGGGGCGGCCGACGCCGCGCGTTCCGCGCTCATGATGCCGTCCCCGCCGTGGCGGCGGCGCGTAGCGCGGGCGACCAGCCGCCGCCCAGGGCGCGGTAGAGTGAGACCACCGAGAGTGCGGCGGCGGTGATGCAGTCGGTCAGCTCGGACTGGCTGGCGAGCAGCGTACGCCGCGCCACCAGAACCGAGGTGAAATCGGCCGTGCCCTGCTGGTAGCCGCGATTCGCCACCTCCAGCGCGGTCCTGTTCTGGTCTACGGCCAACTGCAATTGCTGGCGCCGTTTAAGCTCGGCGGCGTAGGCGTTCAGGGCATCATCCACTTCATGCCAGGCACGCAGCACGGTCTGCTGGTAGGCGATCCCGGCCAGGCGGTGCCGGGCTTCGCTCAGTTCAAGATTGCTCCTGAGGCGGCCGCCCTGAAAGATGGGGAGATACAGCGTCGGGCCGACGGAAAAGTCGCGGGATCTCCAACTCCCCAGATCGGAAAACTCGAACGCCTGAACGCCGATATTCCCGGTCAGGCTGATGCGCGGGTAGAAATCGGCCTCGGCGGCGCCGATGTCGGCGACGGCGGCGCGCAGGCGCGCATCCGCCTGCAGAATATCCGGACGGTGGCGCGCCAGTTCTGAAGGAACGCCCACGGGCAACCGGGCGGGCATGGGGGGCATCGCAGCGTTGCCCAGCGTGGTATTGAGTTCACGCGGCGGTTTGCCCAACAACAGCGCCAGGGCGTTCATCAGGGCGTCGCGCTGCTGGCCAAGCTGAGCCAGCCGCGCCTCAATACCCGCTACGTCGGCACGGGCGGCCGCGGCATCATAACGGGTCGCTACCCCGTTGCGCCGACGGCTCTCGGTGAGGCGCGCCAGATTCAGGGCGATCTGACGGTTATCGTCGACGATCCGGATTTGCGCCTGCGTTCCCCGTAGTAACAGATAGGTACGGGCGACATCACCTGCGACGGAAACCCTCACTCCCTCCATACCATAAGCGGTAGCCCATAGTCGCGCGCTGGCCGCTTCGCTTTGGTGGCGCAGGTGACCCCAGAGATCCAGCTCCCATCCGGCCTGAAGTCCCAGCGTCCAGGTGCTGGAAGGCTCTGTCGGGGCGCCGAGCAGCGCGTTGGGCGAGTGTTCGCTGATGGCTGAACGCGCGTATCCGATGTCGGCAGAGAGTCGCGGCCGACGCGCGGCGTCGGCCAGCCCTAATTGAGCGCGGCTTTCATCAATGCGCGCCACGGCCGCCAGCAGATCCAAGTTGGCCGAGGAAGCCGCCCTTTCCAGTTCAGTCAGTGTGCTATCGCCGAACAGCGTCCACCATTCTGACGGAAACGCGCGGTCTGTTAGACCCGGCTGGGTTTTGACCGCATAGGCCCGCGCCCGGGTTGCTGCTTCAAGGGAGGGCAGCCGCGGATTTTTCCGGTCAGGGGATGTGACGCATCCACCGATCGACAACGCCAGCAACGTAACCGCGGCTGGCAGAGTCAAAGAACGAATAACTCGATTCATAGACTTCCTTTGGCAGGAGGTATCAGGTGTATATCTACCTGGATTTACATTTTTAGTACCGATCGGTACTTTATGGGTGTCAGGCCGGAATTGTCAAATTTAATCGTATTTTTCGGCACTTTTTGGAAAGTGTGATGCGATGAATTGTCGCAAAAAGAACTGTCTGGTACAGTCGGGGGAAATTTCTATACCGAGAGTTTTTTATGCCTGATATCAGTTCAGTCGATAACAAAAAGGCGCTTCAGGTACTGGATGCCGCCACTTCCGTCTTTCTCACCCACGGTTTCAGCGCGGCCACAACCGATATGATCCAGCGTAAGGCGCGCGTATCGAAATCAACGATGTATGCCTGTTTTTCTAACAAAGAAGCCATGTTCGCCGCCGTTGTTGAAAGGGAATGCTCGGCAATGGCCTCAACAATCAAAGCTATCGATACCGCTCCCGGAAATATTGCCGGGATGCTGACTGAAATAGGGATGTCCTATCTTAATATCGTATTATCTCCCTCCGGTCTGGCGTTGTATCGAGTCGCAGTTGCGGAGGCTCCGCGCTTTGCCGAGTTGGGACGCCTGTTTTATCAGGCGGGTCCCAAGATCGTCACCGGACTGGTCATTGATCGGCTGAATGAAGCGTTAAAGTCCGGCGAAATTGATGTGCAGAGTACCGGCGTTGAAGGCGCGGCGGCCTTATTTATTAGTATGGTGAGGGGGGAAGGGCAATTGGAGGCGTTAACCCACCCTGAATCACGGCCTTCGGTCGCGCAGTTGGAACAGTGGGTTGACCGCGCTGTGAAGGTCTTTCTTGCGGCATTTGCCCCGGGAAAAAATCAATGACGCCGCGGCAATATTAGACGCCGCTATTTTACCCGCCATACTTCAAGTCGCATGTGCGTCGGTTTTATTACTCGCCCCGTTGGGCACAGCGCAAGCGCTGCGCCATAACGCGTCGGCGTTTCTGTCCTGAAACTCTAGGGTATGAGAATGCTACGCAACTTTTGCTGGTTATGTTATGAGACGTTTGTGCGCACCCAGCCATTGATAAATTTATCAACCATTGCCGAGACCCATATTTTACGTTGCTTAGGTGAAAAAATGGCATCAGGGTGAGTCAGGGAATAAAGCTGAGGCTCGCTTCTAACCAGATGCATGAATAGATTCGCGGCGGCATCTGGAGTCACGCCAATCAATTCTATATCTCCTGAAGCGATCGTATCTTGCAGCTTCTCCGATACGATTTGATCAACCGTCGCCGGGCCTGCCTGATAAAAGCGGGATGCCAACTCGGGAAATCGAGGCGCTTCTGCGATAACAACCCTAAATAGCGATAACCCTGATTCTGCCAGAATAATATCAAGATAGGCGTTGGCAATGGCCATCAATCCTTCCCGTAATCCGAGTCGTTGGAATTGAATACTGCGAATCCGCCGGGCAAAGAGCGCACACTCCGTTTCAACGACTGCGATGAACAGCGATTCTTTATTTTTGTAATATGTGTATACCGTTGATTTTGATACATTGGCTTCAGACTGAATCATATCAGTAGTCGCTGCGCTGAAGCCGTGGGTTAGGAATATCTTGCTGGCTGCTTTAAGAACGGTCAGCGCCTTGGGGCTCAGTGGACGGGTATTGTTTAACGAATCCGTTGCGCCATAAGTATGCAAATTTTGCATAGTAGAAGATCTCATTTCAATCCTTATCCAGTTGACAAGGTTATATTCCGATCATAATGAACCGTTCGGTTTGATTCAAGCGACATTAGACCATGTTGATATGGTAAACATAAATATGAGCTTACAGAAAAAATCCGGTAAGCGGCGATAATGAATGTCTCTTAGAGACGCTGCACGTACATATATGGACGCCCCTATAAATCGCAATGTTTGGCGCGGACGCTTTACTCTTCTATTCCATTATCGCCATTCGATAAGGGGCGATAAGTCGGTCAACGGTCTGATAAATACCCGCGGGAGGATTATTATAAAATAACAGATAATGGATAATCGTCAGTAAGTGATTTTATTTTTATAACGATGGCTACCGTGATTGTGGCGGTTTTTTTATTTTTCGACGCCAGTTAGCGGCGTCGCGTCTATATTTTAGCACGAATTGATATAAAAGCTCGAAAGGTTAAAATAACACATTTCGACAAAGATACCTTTGCCATAAATAATTAATGTGATTTTTACGATATAAATGCGTCCTTCATCAACTTTTTTATCTTTATAGGATTGACAAGGCTATTCCTTGGATCGTACTGTACCGTTTAGTTCGATTTTTCGCGTTAAGTCAAACATGAGGAGGTGTTGTATGCGGTTAATAAAGATCTGTGCGGCCATTGTAATGTTACTTTCCAGTAATGTTTATGCTAAGTCGGTATCGGCTACGGGGGCGACGCTTGATGAAGCTGAATCAGAAATTGCTCTCTTGGCAGAAAAGGAGGGGGCGAATTCATATAAAATCATTCATGTGAGGGGTGATGACTATATTTATATAGTCGCCAGGCTAAATAAATAACAATGGGTGTTGGTGAATGATGGGACTGGGTTTTCCCAATCCCATTAATAAATTAAATTAACCGCGATCAAATTATTACATCTGTATCAGATTTTTGATTTTAATATTCGGGTTAACATCGGCTTCATAATCCACATTATCCAGCCCGAATCCAAACAGCTGCATAAATTCGCTTTTGTATCCCGCGAAATCGGTAATTTGATTAAGATTTTCGTTTGTCACCGTCGGCCACAATCTGACAACCGCATCCTGCGTTTTCGCATCTAACTCTTTGTAATCCGCGCGCAAGCGTCCTTCACCGTCAAGAATAGGATGCGTTCCATACAGGCTATCTTTGAAGAGGCCGTAAACCTGCTCGATGCAACCTTCGTGTGTTCCCTTTTCTTTCATCACCTTAAATAGCAGCGAAAGATATAATGGCATCATCGGAATAGCGGAGCTAGCCTGGGTAACCACCGCTTTCAGTACGGAAACCCGGGCGTCGCCGCCGTTTGCAGACAGCTGGTCGCGCAGAGTCAGAACGCGTTTATCCAGATCTTTTTTCGCCTCGCCGATGGAGCCGTTCCAATATATATCATGGGTGATCTTCTCGCCCAGGTAGGTAAAGGCCGTTGTTTTGGCGCCGTTTGCCAGTACGCCGGCCTTGCTTAGGGCATCAATCCACATCTGCCAGTCTTCGCCCCCCATTACCGCCACAGTGCCGTCGATCTCTTCTTGCGACGCCGGTTCCAGGGTGTATTCATTAATAGTCTCTTTATCCGTGTTTAATCCGCGAATGTTTATCGGCTTGCCCACGGGTTTCAGGGTTGAACTGAATACTTCGCCTGTTTGGGGATGCGTTCGGCGCGGAGCCGCCAGGCTATAAACGACAAGGTCAATCTGACCAAAATCCTGTTTTATTATCTCAATGGTCTTTTGTTTTACTTCGTTGGAATAAGCGTCTCCGTTAATGCTTTTTGCATATAAACCTTTCGCTTCGGCAAACTCTTCAAAAGCGGCCGTGTTGTACCAACCTGCCGTTGCCGGTTTAGCCTCATCGCCTTCACGCTCATAAAATACGCCTAAGGTGGCGGCATCGCAGCCGAAAGCCGCGGAAATACGCGCGGCGAGGCCATAACCGGTGGATGCGCCAATCACCAGCACTTTTTTCGGGCCATTGGGAATTTTTCCGTGATGAGTGACGTAATTAATTTGTTTTTCGACATTCGCCTTGCAACCTGCCGGGTGGGAAGTAACACAGATAAAGCCACGGATGCGTGGTTTGATAATCATGCCAACCTCAATAAAAATGTTTGGGTAAATTTGTAGAATACCTGTTTGTCACAGTTCAGGCAAAAACTGTTTATTATCTGGTATGGCGAAAAGGCGAGGCTCTGTGGTTCAGTACCGCATTGATTTGGCGCTAAGGCGATAGGGGCGGATAACACAAACCAAACCCGCGAGTAGGAATGATAATTATCAGCACTGATAATTGATCCCTGGGCCACGCTATCGTCATTTTCGATACCCAGACGATTATATCGTCAAACCGGTTGATGATATAATCGACAAAATAGATATATTGCGGGGGAATTATACTGTGTTGCCTACAGAACGCCCTGGGTTTTATTGGCAAAACCATCCGCGCCAACGGAGCGGGATTATGTATTGCTAGTCAGTAGCATGGCGAGTGTCGGCATAATTGGCCGCCGGATAGACGTTGTTAGGTTCGTATTTTAGAGACTCCGCCCCTTGCCATCGTATTAATTTTTTATTAAATTGAGTCTAGCGGTTCTAAACCCGAATTTTTTAAGTATCTAATTTTATTGGTTGTTAGTCGGTTTTTGATTTTTCTGAACTCTGTCGGCGAACACTTGAATTTATTTTTAAAGGCTCTTGAAAAAGAGTGCTGAGAGCTGAATCCGTATAGTGAGGATATATCGGAAATTTTTTGATTATTTCCGGCTAACTCTATGGCCGCCATCTCAAGCCTTTTGTTACGAATATAGATCCCTATCTTTTCCCCCGTAACCGTATGGAAGATCCGTTGTAAATGCCACTTGGAATATCCAGACTTTTCCGCGACGGCGTCTAATGTTAATGACTGATATAGGTTATCTTCGATCCAAACGATTAATTCCTGAACGAAACTACAATAATCCATAATTTCATCCTTCTTATGTCGGGTTAACGTATAAATCGAACTAAACGGTACGGTACGATCAAGAAGAAATTTTGTCAACCACATAACGATAGAAATGAAAACCTTCGCTATGTGAAATCTGTCCCGTTCCTATACGGGATGTTAAGAGTCTATCCCATAGGACTATTTTACTTGCCATTTTGCCCTTTGCCCCAGGGCTGCCCATAGGGCGCTCCGCGCGTTGAGCGCCGCGTGGCGGGAAAAGTTCTTCCCTATTACCTCTCAATGCAGATGAAACCGTGCCATGTCACGCAGAAGGGAGAACTCTCTTCGATCATGGCGGTATCCGGATTTACGCATGGCGAGCAATGGATTATGGTCTACAGACAAGTCTTTTTATAATAACTCGCCTGACGTTGCCCATCGGGGGAGGATTATTGTTGGATACCGGAGAGGACGTTTTGATATTAAACGGGCTATCTTGCGGTGTATGACCGTCTTCGTTTTTACGCTATTAGCCGGATGCCATATTCGCCTGGCCGAGTACATATCGCAATTTTCTCAGGAAGAGGATTCGCTTATCTCCCATGATTGAGCGCGGTCGATAACTGATGCGTCGCCGCCGTTTTCGGCAACGGAGCAGGGGGATGCATACTCCGGCGGGATACTACGCGGCGGAGCTGCGGTGGTTTTATCATTGCGGCAAGGCCTGCTATGGCGCCGGGCGGCGATTCACCCAGGCGGCGTGCGTTGCGCGCCGCATAAATTTTATTTATGGTCTTCGTTAAAAATGGGATCAACATATTAGGTACGGCAATTTTATGGCGAAAGGTGATGTTCAAAAAGCGTTGGTGGCGCGTGTTCAGGCCGTGGCGGACAGCCTTACCGCCACGGAACAGCGTTTGATCGCCGAACTGCTGAAAGCGCCGCGCGAAGTGGCTATCGGCACCTCCGGCGAGTTCGCCGCGCGCCTCGGCGTTCACGAAGCAACCACGTCGCGTCTTGCCCGCAAGCTAGGCTTCTCCTCTTATATGGCGTTTCGCGACGCATTGCGGCGCGAGTTCCTGTGCACGGCGGACCCCGCGGAACGTATTTCCGCAACGTTGAACGACGCCCGCACCCAGGGGTTTCTTCCGCTTTTGGTGGCGAATGAAATCGCCGCGCTGACGGCGATGGCCGATCACGTCGGCGACAGCGGCATTGTCGATGCCGCTGAAAAGCTCGATCGCCAGCGGGTGTTCATCTACGGACATGGCAATGCCGAAGCGCTGGCGGTGCTGATGGAGCGCCGTCTGCGTCGCATCGGCGTGGGTACGCAGCGGCTGGCGGGGAGCCGTCGCGACCTTGCCGAACAGCTGCTGACGCTTTCATCCGGCGACGCCATGCTGCTTTTCGCCTTTCGGCGGCAGCCGCCGGATTATGCCCGTTTAATGGAGGTCGCCGCGACCGCGGGGGCGGCGACCGTGGTGATTTCCGGCACCGTCGGCCCATCGCTGACGCCGAGCCCGGATGTGCTCCTGTCGGCGCCGCGCGCCGGAATGGAGAACAGTTTCCAAACGCTGACCGTGCCGATGGCGATCTGCAATGCAACTATTCTTGCGCTGTCCGCCAGGCGGGGCGATAAAGCGCTTGACCAGCTCGATCGTCTGGGCGCGTTGATTGCGGCGTTTGAGTAATATTCTGCAAGATAAATTGCATGTAATAAATATGTAGCAAGTTGGCTCTACAATTGGCGCAAAACCACCAGAGGAGCCACCTATGCGCCGCATTCTTATTACCGCCGCCGCGTTGTTGATGACCGCCGGCGTATTCGCCCGGGATCTTGATACGCAGACCGCCGCCGAACTGCTTCCGCAGGCGAAACAGGAGGGCAAGGTGACGGTCTATGCCTTCACCAGCCGGATCGGGCGTGTCGAAAAAGCCTTCGAAGCCGCATATCCCGGCATCGACATGATCGCCTTCGATATGTCCTCGACGGAGCAGATCGCCCGCATCAAGAGCGAATCGCTCGCCGGTCTGCCCGGTGCCGATGTTATCTACGTTTCCGATGCGCCGGTCGTGCTGACCGAACTCGCCAGCCGGAGCCTGGTCGCGCCTTATATCCCGCCGCGTATTGCCGGCGTGGTGCCCGAGCGGTTCAAAACGCCATTGCTCGCTCAGCGTCTGTCCACGAAAGTTTTGATGTACAACGAAGAGTCTTACCCGAACGGCTCGCCGGTGAAAAACCTCTGGGAGCTCACCAGACCGGAGTGGAAGGGGCGCGTCATTATGGTCGATCCGCTGCAGCGCGGCGACTATCTCGACCTGATGACCGAGATCGTTTTGAGATCCGATGAAATGGCCGTGGCTTATGAAGCGGCTTTCGGCGAGTCGATCGAGCTCGACGAGAAGGTGGAAAACGCCGGTCAGCAGTTTATTGCCGATCTGTTCGCCAACGATCCCGTGCTGGTCAGTTCCACCGATGACGTCAACAAGGCGATCGGCGCCAAGGGCCAACGGCGGCCGCCGATCGGTTTCACCAGCTATTCCGACCGCCGCGATAATCAAGATGAGGGATGGGCGCTACAGGTCGCCAACGATGTGGCGCCAGCGAACGGCATCGTTTTCCCGGCTTTCCTGGCGCTCAACCCGAAAACCGCCCATCCGGCCGCGGCGCGTCTCGCGATCGATTTTATGATGGGCGATAGCGGCGAAACCGGCGGGGAAGGCTTCAAGCCCTTTTATGTCGCCGGCGACTGGCCTACCCGTACCGATATTAAGGCTCATCCCGACGCGGTTCCGCTCGCCGAGTTTAACGGTTGGCAGATGGCCCCGGAGCAGACGGCTAAAATCCGCGCCGAAGTCGCCGATTTTATTCTGGCCCTTCAGTAATTGGTCCGCGCTTCCCGAGGCATATACCCGCCATACTGCAAGTCGCATATGCGTTGTCTTTGTTACTCGCGCCATCCATGGCGCTCGCTCGGTTAGGAGACGGCGCAAACGCTGTTCAAAAACGCGTAGGCGTAACGTGAATGAGTTAGGGTATCGACGCGTTTTGGCCGCGGGCGGTCGCTTAAACAGCATGGAACGAAACGGGCCGGCTTTCCGTCCGTCTTTTCGGAGTTTTACATGATATTTCCGCTTCGCCGCCGCATCCCCCTTCTGCCCAGACACGGGCTGACCCTGATCATGGCCCTGATCCTCGCCGTTATGGTCGCCGCCCCGCTTGCCACCATACTGTTGCAAACGCTGTATCCGGCTTCCGACGCCTGGCGCGATGTTCTTACCGGCCGTTTGTCGCGGAATCTTTTCTGGCGTCCGGCGCTGAATACGATGATTATCGGCTTCGCCGTCGCCGGCGGTTGTGTGTTGCTCGGCGGATTCCTCGCCTGGCTGGTGGTGATGACCGATATTCCCGGGCGTAAAGCCATCGCCTTTATGGCCACGCTGCCCTTTATGATCCCCAGCTTTGCGACGGCCCTTGCCTGGGGAAGCGTATTTCGCAACGGTCGCGTGGGCGGCGGCGGCGGACTGCTGGAGGGGGTGGGCATCGGCGTCGCGGACTGGCTTTCCTGGGGGATAACGCCGACGATCGTCGTCTTGATCGCGCATTATTACGCGCTCGCCTTTGCCGTGATCGCCGCGGCGCTGGCGACGGTCAACGGCGATTTGCTCGAAGCGGCGCAAATCACCGGCGCGTCGCGCCGGCGCATCTTTTTCGGCATCGTTTTGCCGGTCGTCACGCCGTCGATCGTCGCTGGCGGTTCGCTGGTCTTCGCCGGCGCGGTTTCCAATTTCGCCGCTCCCGCATTGCTTGGCCTGCCCGTCCGCATGCAAACGCTATCGACCCGCCTGTTCGGAATGGTCGAGATCGGCCAGACCGGACGCGGCTATGTGCTGGCTATTTTGCTTATCGCCATTTCCGCCGTTTTCCTTGGGGTGGGAAACCGCATCCTCGCCGGACGCCGCAGCTTTGCGACGATTGGCGGCAAAGGCGCAAAGACGCGCCGCTTCGCGCTCGCGGGCTCCAGACTGCCGCTGGCGCTAATCGCCTGGACTATCTGCATTCTCACCACCATCCTGCCGATCCTGCTGCTGCTCGCCGCCAGCCTGGCGCCATCGTCGAGCGCGCTATTCTCCGGCTGGACGCTGCATTACTGGATTGGCGAGGCGGATCCGGCCTTCGCCCGCGGCCAGCCCGGCGTTTTTCATAACCCGCAACTGCTGTCGGCGCTGGCCACGACGCTGATCCTCGGGGCGTCCGTCGCGCTGGCGGCCAATATTCTCGGCATACTGATCGCCGTCGCTCTGACGCGTCAAAAAGCGCCTTTTCTGAGCAATATCGTTTCACAGCTCAGCTTTCTGCCGATGTTATTGCCGGGCATTGCTTTTGCCGCCGCGTACATCGCGCTGTATGGCGCGCCGATCGGCCCGCTGCCGGCGCTCTACGGCACTAAACTGCTGCTTGGCCTCGCCCTGACGGCCGCCATGTTGCCGTTCGCGGTACAGGGCGGCCGGGCCACGGTGGCGCAAATTTCCGGAGATATCGACGAGGCGGCCCGGATGACCGGGGCCGGTTTTTTCCGCCGGCTCGGCGCTATTACCTTGCCGCTTGCCGCCCGCGGCCTTGTCGCCGGTTTGCTTATTGCTTTTGTGAATGTCATCGGCGATCTGGCTATCACCATTCTACTCTCGACGCCGGCATCTCCGCTGCTGGCGGCCTTGTCCTACAGTTACGCCTCGGACGGCTTCCACCAGTTTGCCAATGCCGTCACCCTTATCATTCTGTTTCTTTCCATACTGGCCACCGGTGCCGCCACGCTTCTGCGCGGTCGCCGCGGCCGGAATATCGAGTGAGGCCAACGCCTATGATTTCGCTGAACCAGGTCACTAAATTCTTCTCCGGCGTCAACGCCGTCTCCGAGGTCAGTTTTTCGGTACCGCAAGGGGCCTTTCTTGTGCTGCTCGGTCCGTCAGGTTGCGGCAAGAGCACCCTGTTGCGCATGTTGGCCGGTCTTGAGCGGCCGAGCGCCGGCGAGATTCGTTTTGGCGACACCCTTGTCGCGGATGGCGCTTCGGGGTTCTCGCTGCCGCCGGCCCGCCGTAACGCCGGGCTGGTTTTTCAATCCTATGCGCTTTGGCCGCATATGACCGTCGCCGGCAATATCGAATGGCCGCTGAAGGTCGCCGGCCACGCCGCCGCAGAGCGCCGTCTCCGCGTTGCGGAGGCGATGCGAAAGCTGGATATCTCCAGCCTTGCCGAACGCTATCCCGGCGAGATATCCGGCGGCCAGCAGCAGCGCGTCGCGCTGGCGCGCATGATTGCGCCGCGTCCCCAAGTCATGCTGTTTGATGAGCCGCTCTCTAATCTTGACGCCACCCTGCGCGTAGAGATGCGCTTCGAACTTCTCAGAATGCATGCGGCAACCGGAGCGACCGCCGTTTACGTCACCCACGATCAGATCGAGGCTATGACCATGGCGACCCATGTGGCGGTGATGAATAACGGCCGCATCGAACAGTTCGACGCGCCGGAAAATCTGCTTGCCGCCCCGGCATCGGCCTTCGTGGCAGGATTCGTCGGCACGCCGGCCGCCAACCTCATCCCTATCTCCGCCGGAAAATGGTTCGGCGCGGTCACCGACCCGGCCCTGCGTGATTTTACCGGCCACGCCATGGTTCGGGCGGAGCAGATCGAACTTGTCGATAGCGACGCTCTCCGTACCTTTGAGGCCACGCTGGCTGAGGTGGTGCCGATAGCCGGCCGTTTTCTGGTGACGGGCATCGTGAACGATACCCGCATGACGGCTATTGCTGATAGCGTCGGCAGGCCGGGCCGCGTGATGCGGTTCCGTCTTCCCGCAAAGCCGGCGGCCATTTTCGACGCAACAGGAAAACGCATGTTATGAAACGGATTCTTCTGGTACGGCACGGAGAAAGTGAGTGGAACGCGGTCCGCCGTCTCCAAGGCCAGGCCGATATCGCGCTCTCCCCGCGCGGCGAAGCGCAGGCGCGCGCGCTCAGGCCGATGATCGAAGCCTATAAGCCAGGACTGGTGCTGACGTCCGATCTGCGACGCGCGCTCAATACGGCGAGGCTGCTGGGCTATCCCGATGCGCGGCCGGAGTCTCTGTTGCGCGAGCAGAACGTCGGAAGTTGGACCGGCGCCGCGATCGCCACGCTGATGGCCGAGGCGTCGGCGGCCTACGCCGGGTGGCGGGCCGGCGCCTTCGCCCCGGAAAACGGCGAGATTTGGGCCGACTTCCGCGCCCGCGTCGGATGCGCCATCGCGCGCGCGCGCGCGGCGCCGGAAGAGACGGTGCTTATGGTTTGCCATGGCGGCGTGATCCGCGCCGCGCTTGACGGCGCGCTCGGACTTGCGCCGGCGCGCGTTATTCCGGTCGGCCCTGCGAGCCTGACGATCCTCTCTTTTCAACGCAATGAGGCGCGTCTGGAGGTGTTCAATGCGACGCGTTTTGTTCCGGTGGTGGATGCGCCCGATTGAAGCGGGCGCGCGGCGCTCCTGATGCGCCCTGAGTCACGACTGGCTCAGGGCGTCGCCGCCATCGTTCAGGCTAAAAATCCCAGTCTTCATCTTCGGTATTGACCGCTTTGCCGATCACGTACGATGAGCCGGAGCCGGAGAAGAAGTCGTGGTTCTCATCGGCGTTGGGGGAAAGCGCGGAGAGGATCGCCGGGTTGACGTCCGTCATGCCGGCGGGGAATAGCGCCTCATAACCCAGATTCATCAACGCTTTGTTGGCGTTATAGTGGAGGAATTTCTTCACATCCTCCGTCCAGCCCACCCCGTCGTATAGCTCCTGGGTGTAGAGCACTTCGTTGTCATACAGGTCTTGCAGCAGATCGTAGGCGAAGCTTTTCACCTGCTGCCGGCGGGCGTCGTCGGCTTTCGCCAATCCCTGCTGGAACTTATAGCCGATGTAGTAGCCGTGTACGGCCTCATCGCGGATTATCAGCCGTATCAAATCGGCGGTGTTGGTCAGCTTGGCCCGGCTTGACCAGTACATGGGCAGGTAAAATCCGGAATAAAATAGGAAGGATTCCAGAAACACGCTGGCGACTTTTTTCATCAAGGGGTCGTCGCTGCGATAGTGGCCCAGAATGATGGTCGCTTTTTTCTGCAATGCCGGGTTTTCCTCGCTCCAGCGGTAAGCGTCGTCCACTTCGCTGGTCAGGCACAGCGTGGAAAAGATGGAGCTGTAGGAGCGCGCGTGCACCGCTTCCATAAAGCTGATGTTGGAGAGCACCGCCTCCTCGTGGGGGGTGACCGCGTCGGGCATCAGCGTCGGCGCGCCCAGCGTGTTTTGAATGGTGTCCAGCAGCGTCAATCCGGTAAATACCCGGATGGTTAGCTGTCGCTCCTGGGCGTTTAAGGTTCCCCAGGAGGGGATATCGTTGGACAACGGCACCTTTTCCGGCAGCCAGAAGTTGGAGGTCAGCCGGTTCCAGACCTCCAGATCCTTATCGTCTTCGATCTTGTTCCAGTTAATGGCCTGGACGCGCATTAGCGATGTCATAATCAAATTTCCTTCAGCGATGGCTTATAGCGCACAGGAGACGCAGCCCTGAACCTCGGTGCCTTCCAATGCCATCTGGCGTATGCGAATGTAATAAATGGTTTTTATGCCTTTTTTCCAGGCATAAATCTGCGCCTTGTTGATATCGCGAGTGGTGGCGGTATCACGGAAAAACAGCGTGAGCGACAGCCCCTGATCGACATGCTGGGTCGCCGCCGCATAGGTATCGATAATCTTTTCAGGTCCGATCTCGTAGGCGTCCTGGTAATATTCCAGGTTGTCGTTGGTCATGTAGGGCGCAGGGTAGTAGACCCGGCCGATTTTGCCCTCTTTGCGGATTTCAATGCGCGATACGATCGGGTGGATGCTCGACGTGGCGTGATTGATATAAGAGATCGAACCGGTCGGCGGCACCGCCTGCAAATTCTGGTTATAGATACCGTGCGTCATCACCGCGTCGCGTAGCGCGGCCCACTCCTGCTGCGTGGGAATGGCTATTCCCGCCTGGGCGAACAGTTCGAGCACCCGTTCCGTCGCGGGTTCCCAGCGCTGTTCAACGTATTTGCTGAAGTATTCGCCGGACGCATATTGCGAGTTCTCGAATCCTTTGAAGCATTGGCCGCGTTCGATGGCCAGCTGATTGGATGCCCGCAGCGCATGGTAGGCGACGGCGTAAAAATAGATATTGGTGAAATCGATCGCCTCTTCGGAGCCGTAAAAGATTCTTTCGCGGGCCAAATAGCCGTGCAGATTCATTTGCCCCAGGCCGATGGCGTGGGATTGGTCGTTGCCTTTTTCAATCGACGGCACGGAGCGGATATGGCTCATATCGGAAACCGCGGTCAGCGCGCGAATCGCCATCTCCACCGTAAGGCCGAAATCGGGCGACGCCATGGCTTTGGCGATATTCAGCGAGCCAAGATTGCAGGAAATATCTTTACCGATATGGCGGTAGCCTAAATCTTCGTCGTATTGGCTGGCGTCGTTAACCTGCAAGATTTCCGAGCACAGGTTACTCATATTGATACGGCCCTGAATCGGATTGGCGCGGTTTACCGTATCTTCAAACATCATATAGGGGTAGCCGGACTCAAACTGGATCTCGGCCAGGATCTGGAAGAACTCCCGCGCTTTAATCTGCGATTTGCGGATTCGCTTGTCGTTGACCATCTCCTGGTATTTTTCCGTCACGCTGATTTCCGACAGCGGCACGCCGTACACCTGTTCGACATCGTAGGGCGAGAACAGATACATCACCTGATTGTTTTTCGCCAGTTGGAAGGTGATATCCGGAATAACCACGCCGAGCGACAGCGTTTTAATACGGATTTTCTCATCGGCGTTTTCCCGCTTGGTATCCAGAAAACGAAGGATATCAGGGTGATGCGCGTTGAGATACACGGCTCCCGCGCCTTGCCGCGCGCCCAACTGGTTGGCGTAGGAGAAGGCGTCCTCCAGCATTTTCATTATCGGTATGATGCCGGACGACTGGTTTTCGATTCTTTTTATCGGCGCGCCGGTTTCGCGGATATTGGTCAGCATAAAGGCCACGCCGCCGCCGCGTTTGGAGAGCTGTAGCGCGGAGTTAATGGCGCGGCCGATCGACTCCATATTGTCTTCTATGCGCAGCAGAAAGCAGGAGACCAGTTCGCCGCGCTGTTTCTTGCCGCAGTTGAGAAAGGTAGGGGTGGCGGGTTGAAAACGTCCGCTGATGATCTCATCGACCAGCGCGCTGGCGAGTTCGGTGTTTCCGGCCGCCAGGGTGAGCGCCACCATGCAGACGCGGTCTTCGTAACGTTCCAGATAGCGTTTGCCGTCGAAGGTTTTGAGCGTATAGCCGGTGTAGTACTTGAACGCGCCAAGGAAGGTTTGAAAACGGAACTTATGGCCGTAGGCCTGCTGAAAAAGGCTCTTGATAAAGCTGAAGGCGTATTGATCCAGCACCTCGGCTTCGTAATAGCCCTCTTCCACCAGATAGCGCAGCTTCTCTTCCAGATTATGAAAAAACACGGTGTTTTGATTGACGTGCTGGAGAAAATAGCGGCGCGCCGCCAGCTTATCCTGTTCGAACTGGATGCGCCCCTCCGCGTCGTAGAGGTTCAGCATGGCGTTCAGCGCATGGTAATCCAGCTCCGCGTTGGCTGGTTTGGTGATCACGGATTCTGTCGTTGCCAAAATTCAGTTACTCCCTTACGCACGTTTTCAACGTCTTCTGCCGTACCCAGTAGCTCGAAGCGATACAAGTAGGGCACCTGGCACTTTTGCGCGATGATGTCGCCGGCGATACAGTACGCCGCGCCAAAGTTCATATTGCCCGCCGCGATCACGCCCCGCAGCAGGTCGCGGTTTTGCCGCTGGTTAAGAAAACGGATTACCTGTGAGGGAACCGCGCCTTTGGCGCTGCCTCCGCCATAGCTGGGGACCACCAGAATATAGGGCTGCTCCATTTTCAGTACCGGGCGTTCGATCGCCAGCGGAATACGCAGGGCCGGCAATCCGACCCTGGCGATGAAACGATGGGTGTTTTCCGACTGGCTGGAAAAGTAGACCAGCGGGTTCATCTTGCCCCCTAGGACGCTTGTAATTGGTTAAGGGTGCTGATTTTGTCCGGACGGAAGCCGCTCCAGTGATCGTCCGCGGTCATCACCACCGGCACCTGCTGATAGCCCAGCGCTCTTACCTGCCGCAATGCCTGCTCATCTTCTGTTAGGTCCACCAGTTGATAGTCGATTCCCTGCTTATCCAACGCGCGGCATGTGGCGTTGCATTGAACACAATCTGGCTTTGTGAAAATAGTAATACGCATGATTCGTATTTACCTTTTGGCTTGATAGAAGTATGGCGAAACGGTTATGTTATCGGGCTTGTGCCTCTTAACCGATTCTCGGAGCAGCCATTGCCCGTGGGTGGCTACGTCTTAGATACTAGATGTAGGCGTTTTAAATTTCAACCATACAATATATAGGAAATGTACGGAAATTCGTTGAACAAAGATCTAACCCAGACGGCGCAAGGGAAAAACGAAAAGCAAGCAAAAAATTTTCTTTTGCCAACGGGAAAACGCGCGAGTTTTGGGGGGTAATTTCGTTCAATTCAGGCGGGCCGGCATGGGTGAAGAGAAAAGGGAGCGCCGCTCCCTTGAACGATTACAAAACCGGCAGATTTCTGCCGTAATAAATTTCCCGCATTTCGTGATACAGCGAATCGGTAATTCGTTTGCGCTCCTCCGCGCTCAGCGCGCCGGGATCGACGTTGAACAGGTAGTGTTTAAGATCGAAATCTTTTAGCAACATCTTGGTATGAAACATATTTTCCTGATAAACGTTGACATCCATCAGGTGGTACAACGATTTCATATCTTCCGACATGAAATTCTGAATCGAGTTGATTTGATGATCGATAAAGTGTTTTACGCCGTTAACATCGCGGGTAAATCCGCGCACGCGGTAATCGATGGTGACGATATCCGACTCCAACTGGTGGATTAAGTAGTTCAACGCTTTCAGCGGCGAAATGACGCCGCAGGTTGAAACTTCGATATCGGCGCGGAAGGTGCAAATCCCTACTTCGGGATGGCTTTCCGGATAGGTGTGTACGCAAATATGGCTTTTATCCAGATGGGCCACCACGGCGTTAGGCAGCGGCCCCGGAAGCTCCGAGTTATCGACATCGCGCGGATCCATCGGTTCTTCGCTCACCAGGATGGTCACGCTGGCGCCCTGAGGCTCGTAATCCTGACGGGCGATATTGAGAATATTGGCGCCGATAATCGAGCAGGTTTCGCTCAGAATTTCGGTCAAACGGTTGGCATTATACTGTTCATCAATGTAGGCGATGTAGCCATTGCGGTCATCGGCCGTTCTGGTGTAACAGATATCGTAGATACAAAAACTCAGGCTTTTGGTCAGATTATTAAAGCCGTGTAGTTTCAGCTTGTGCAATTTAAGTCACCCCCTTATGGATGCGCCAATCAGCGTGCGGCCGATAACGCATTCAGTAAATATTGCGGCAGCGCGAAGCTGCCGATATGGACGGCCGGATTGTAGTAGCGGCACTCAATACCGGACTCATTAAAGCGTTGTTGCAATGTCTCCGCGCCTATCCGGCGCAACGACGGATTATTGCTGGCCCAGGCGAAGGTCATGATGCCGCCGTAGTAGGTGGGGATCGCCGCCTGATAGAATGTGACGTCGCTGAAATAGCGGCTCAGTTTAGCGTGGCTATTAACGGCCTCCTCCTGTTGCAGGAAGCAGACGCCGTTCTGGGCCACGAAAATGCCGCCTTCATTCAGGCAGCGGGCGCATCCCTGATAAAACGCGGAGGTGAACAGGCTTTCACCCGGGCCTATGGGGTCGGTGCAGTCGGAAATAATGACGTCGAATTTTTCGCCGCAGCGCGTAACGTAGTTGACGCCATCGTCGATCGTTAGGCGAAAACGCGGATCGTCGTAAGCGCCGGCATTATGATTGGGTAAATACCGACGGCAGAACTCCACCACGCCGGCGTCGATCTCCACCATGGTGATCTGTTCAATAGCGCGGTGGCGGCTGACCTCACGCAGTATGCCGCCGTCGCCGCCGCCGATGATCAGCACGCGTTTGGCCCGGCCGTGAGCCAACAGGGGAATATGGGTCATCATTTCGTGATAGATAAACTCATCACGCTCGGTGGTTTGCACCACGCCATCCAACGCCATGACGCGGCCGAACGCCGCATTCTCAAAAATGATCAGATCCTGATGGTCGGTCTTTTGGTGGTATAGCACCTGGTCGATGGAAAAATGCTGACCAAAGTTGGCATGCAGGGTTTCATACCAAATCTCTTTTCGGGCCATGTTCGGGCTTCCTCCGCGCTAGCTGTCATGAAAATTGGCGCGCCATGATAGCTAACTCTTACCGTGCTTGCACGGTCAAATTTCGGTCAGCGCGGAGGAGGAGGACGATTATTTGGCGTAGGCGAGCAAACCGAGTGAGTTACGGGCCAGCGACTGACATTTTTTTTGCGTCGGGATAGCAATTTTGCTCAGGTCGCGGTAGCTCTCCTCGCCCAGCGCGGTCATGTTGAAGGCGCCGTAATTGCTGAGATCCCAACGGTTCTGCTGGGCGAACGACAGCAGCGCCCGGCGAATCTGCTCGTTGGGTAACTCCTGATAGCCGCAGTTATTTTTCAGATAAACGAAAACAGCCGTTAAATCGGCGAGATCTTCTGCTTCAAATTCATTCAGCGCTTTACTGGCGGATGAGAAGCTCATCAAACTAAGCAGGAGCAGCACCAGCGCGGAGTTTTTCATGGGTAAACTCGTTCCGATTATTGTCATAAGACGTTACCACAATTGTAGATAACCTGACTAAATTTTCTTGTTTTGCCGCCGATGCTCCATTCGTTAGGTTTTCGCGCTTTTCCGGTAAATATTTAGTGACGGTAAGTAACTAAATGTGAATAATTACGCTGCGCTTGATAATTATTATCATTTAACGGGGTTTTTTATGAAAAAAATGTTCTTGATAGGCTCCATCCTCTCCGCCATCGCGATAAGCAGCACGGCCCAGGCCGCCTCTGAAGTTAATGTTTATTCTTATCGTCAGGCCTATTTGATTGAACCCATTCTGAAAACCTTCACCCAGCAAACCGGTATTAAAGCGAACGTCATTTACGCCGAGTCGGGGCTGGTGGAACGGCTTAAGCGGGAGGGATCGTTAAGCCCGGCGGATGTGGTGCTTACCGTGGATATTAACCGCCTGCTGGAGGTGGTCGATGCCGATTTGTCCCAACCTCTGCAAGATAAAACCCTGCAAGAGAATATCCCATCGCAATACCGCGATTCGCAGGGGCGTTGGATCGGGTTAACGATGCGCGCGCGCGCGATTTACACGTCGAAAGATCGCATCGGGAAGCTGCCGGCTTCCTTTGACTATCTGAATCTGGCGGATGCGCAGTACAAAGGGCGCATTTGCACCCGCTCTTTCAAGAATGCTTATAATGTGTCGCTAACGGCGGCGATGTTGGCGCATCACGGCGAACAGAAAACCCGCCAGTGGCTGGAAGGGCTAAAGGCCAACCTGGCGCAGAAGCCGCAGGGCGGGGATCGCGACCAGATTAAAGCCATCAAGGAAGGCGTGTGCGATTATGCCCTGGGCAACAGCTACTATCTGGTTAGAATGCTGAATGACGATAAGCAGCGTAGCTGGGGAGAGGCGGTGGATATTAACTTCCCCGGTCAGGACGCCTTTGGCACGCATGTGAATATCAGCGGGGCGGTACTGGCGAAATATGCGCCTAACCGCGACAACGCCGTGCGGTTGATTCGCTTCCTGAGCGAAGACCAGGCGCAGCATATGTACGCCGACGTTAACGGTGAATATCCGGTGAAGCCGGGCGTGCAGCCGTCGCAGCTGGTGGCTTCCTGGGGAACCTTTAAGGCTGACGGATTACCGTTGGAGAAGATTGGCGCCGAGTATCAGCAGGCGCTGAAACTGATTGATGAGGTTAAGTTTGATCTGTAAATAATCTTCTGATATTCAGATATATACTCTAAATAATTCGAGTTGCAGAAAAGCTAACGCACATACGGCTTGAAGTATGACGGGTATATAAGAGAATAAATCCATGCCCGGAATGAACAGAGCGCATCGCTTATTGTTCCGGGCATTTTTTACGGGTGGTGCGGCATAAACGTGGCGAGTTATAGCGGTTTTGGTATCCGGCGCTGGCGCGCAGGGAGTTGGCTATGTACAGGGCTGTTGCTGTTGCCGATAGCCACTATCTTTTTTCAGGCGTTTTCCGTCCGTGGTGATGGCTTTATCCATCTCTGGCAGACCGTCTTGCCGACCTACATTCTCAATTCGCTGGCGTTGGTGGCGGGAACGGTATTGCTGAGCCTGGCGTTCGGCCTGCCCGCCGCCTGGCTGATGACCATGTATCGTTTTCCCGGCCAGCGGCTGCTGCGCTGGATGTTGTGTTTGCCGCTGGCGATGCCGCCCTATCTGGTGGCCTATATCTATACCGATCTGTTGGACTATGCCGGACCGGTGCAGAGATGGCTGCGCCAGATGTTCTCTCTGTATGGCGCCGGCGATTACTGGTTCCCGCCCGTTCGTTCGCTTGGCGGCGCCTGCGTGGTTCTGGCGTTGACCCTCTATCCGTATGTCTATCTGCTGGCGCGTAAGGCGCTGCTGGAGCAATCGGTCTCGCTGCTGCACTCCGCCCGGCTGTTGAACCACTCCGCCAACCGGGCCTTTTGGCGCGTCTCTTTCCCTTTGGCCAGGCCGGCTATCGCCGTCGGCGCCTCGCTGGTGGCGATGGAAGCGCTGGGCGATTTCGGCACCGTTTCTTACTTCGCGCAGGCGACGTTGACCACCGCGGTGTATGACACCTGGCTGGGGTACGGCGATCTGGGCGCGGCCACGCGGATTTCCGCCTTAATGCTGCTGTTTATCTTTTTTATCGTGACGGCCGAGTTTTACAGCCGTCGCCGCCAGCAACTGTATCAAAAAAGTATGGGGCAGGAGCGGAGCCACGTACCGGCCTTGTCTGGAATCAATAAAATTCTGGCGCAGGGGTACTGCTGGGGGCTGATTATTCTGGCGGCGGGCATTCCCTGTATGATGCTGATCGGCTGGAGCCTACGCTATTTTTCGCGCGGCTGGAGCGCCTCTTTCTTTCATTATGCGTTGAACAGCGTGCTGGTTTCTTCTCTGGCCGCCGGCGTTACGCTGCTGGTCTCGCTGCTGTTGGCGTTTTATTCCCGTCTGAGCGGCGGACGCGCAACGAAGACGATGCTGCGTCTCGCCAGCCTCGGGTACGCGGTGCCCGGTACCGTGCTGGCGATCGGGCTTTTGATTCCGCTGGCCGCGTTCGATCACGGCATAAATTGGCTGGCGGGAATGCTGGCGCTGCCATTGCCCGGCCTGCTGTTATCCGGCTCGATAGTTGCGCTGGTGTTGGCCTATAGCGTCCGTTTCTGCGCCATGACGATCGGCAGCATCGATAGCAGCATGGCGAAAATTTCCCCCTCTCTGGATATGGCGAGCCGGATGCTGCGCTGCGCGCCCGGGCAGATGCTGACGCGGGTTCACTGGCCTTTGCTGCGGCGGGGCGTCCTGACCGGCATGCTGCTGGTTTTTATCGAAAGCATGAAAGAGCTGAACGCCTCCCTGCTGCTGAGGCCGTTTAATTTCGAAACGTTGGCCACCTACGTATTTACCTTCACCTCCGACGAGCAGTTGGAACAGGCCGCGCTACCGGCAATGGTGCTGGTGCTGGTCGGGCTGTTCCCTGTGATTTGGCTGAATGCCGCATTGGAAAATAAAAAATGATCGACGCGCCCGATATATTGACCATTGAACATATCACCTGCCGCTATCGGCAAAATAGTGTGTTGCGTAATTTCTCCCTGTCGGTGCGGGAACGGGAAATTGTCTGTCTGTTGGGCGCCAGCGGCTGCGGCAAAACCACGTTATTAAAGGCCGTAGCCGGGCTGATTCCCATCGACGAGGGAACGATAGCGGTGTCGGGACAGGTCATCGGCGACGGGCGGACGCAGGCGCCGCCGGAGTCGCGCCAGGTGGGGATGATCTTTCAGGACTATGCGTTATTTCCCCATTTAACGGTGGCGGAAAATATCGCCTTTGGGCTGTACGGTCGGCCGCAGGAAGCCATCGCCGAGGCGGTTTCCGAGATGATCGCGCTGGTGAAGCTGGAAGGGCTGGAGGCGCGTTATCCGCATGAGCTCTCCGGCGGGCAGCAGCAGCGGGTGGCGATAGCCAGGGCATTGGTCTGCCAGCCGAAGATCCTGCTGCTGGACGAGCCGTTTTCCAATATCGATAATCAGGTCCGCTATAATCTGATTACCGAGCTGCGGCTGATACTCAAACAGCAGCAGGTGGTAACGATATTCGTGACGCACAACAAGGAAGAGGCTTTTGCGTTCGCCGATAGGCTGGCCGTCATGAACGACGGCGGCATTGTGCAGGAAGGCTATCCGGCAACGTTATATCAGCGTCCTAACAGCCGTTTCATCGCCGACTATCTGGGCAGCAGCAACTATCTGCCGGTTACTATTCTGAGCGATCATCAATGGCATAGCATTTTTGGCGATCACATCGCCGCGCATGCTCACGGGCAGCCCATCGGTTCGCTCTGCGATTGGCTGATTCGGCCGCATGATATCGCGCTGGCGCTGGATCCCGAAGGCGACGCGCTGGTTGAGGATCGCATCTTCATGGGGACGTCGAACCACTACCGCATCAGGCTGGACGAACGCATCATACAGGTGCAAAGCAGTACCTGGTTCGAGCCGGGGCAACGGGTCAGGTTGAGCATAAAGAACCAACAACCCATCCTGTTTCCCGGCTCATAGCCACGTGCTTGTCTTTATAATCCGGCGGGTTTGGGAACCTCAATATATTCGCCGTTGATATTGCGCTTGTAATAGAAACCGTTTTTGACGTAGAAACGTTCGCCGTTCATGTCCAGCACGGTCATGCCGTTTTGGGTGGTCGCGGTGGCGGCGCCGGGCGGCGCCTCAACGACAACGTATTGGTCGTTCTGGCGCTGATAGAAAATGCCGTTGACTACGTAGTAGGTCAGCCCGGCGATTAACACGGTTTCTACGCCGTAAGGCAGTCGGTCAATCGGCCCTGGTCCCCAGCCCCAGCCTCCGGGGCCTGGTCCCCAGCCCCAGCCTCCGGGGCCTGGACCGCCGGGACCCGGGCCGCCGGGGCCGGGATGGGCAAACGCGCTTACCGGCAGCAGCAGGCTTAACGCCACGAGAATCGTCAGTGATTTTTTCATACCGTACTCCGTACCGCTCTTATCTCAACGCCTGCGAATCTGGTTGATTCGTAAGCGGGTAAACAAATTATTTATTCGCCGCCTGCTCCGGCGCTACTGCGGGATCGGCCGGCAGCTCTCTTACCATCACTCTGACTTCGTAATTTTTATCCGCGCCTTTCGGCGCGTTCGCGACCAGCTTATTTAACGCCTCGCTGGGGTTGCGCGTCTGAATGGACGCTTCATACAGCGGAATAGGCGGCGGAAAACCCGGTCCGGCATGAGGGAACTGCGCCATTGGCGCGGGCTGCCGCGGTTTCAGGCTATCTGGGCCGACGCCTTCCGGCCTTGCCGCATCAGGCGCGGCCCAGACCGCGGCAGAGAGCGCCAGCGTCAGCGCGGAAATGGCGGATAATTTGGTTAGCTGTTTCATAAACCCCTCGTTAATTGAGTTCCTCTTCGGCTATAAGAAACGCAATCGGGCGAGGCTGCAATGCGCTTTACGCAGATTTATTCTGTGATAACGCAATCTTGTATATTCGTTAACAATTGCTGGCATAAGCGGTTTTATCGCAGCGCCGCAGCCGGAACGACCCAGGCGCTATCGTGTTTGGTAAAGCCCAGCTTGGGGTAGTAGTCCACCGCTTGCGGCGCGGCCAGCAGAATGATTTTGCACCCTGAAGAGAGCTGTTGCGCCGTGAGCTGAATCAGTTTTTTCCCTATGCCGCGGTGCTGCATCTCTTCCGATACGGCCAGGTCGGACAGGTAACAGCAGAAATGGAAATCGGTGACGCTACGGGCAACGGCTACCAGCGCGTCTCCTTGCCAGGCCGAAACCAGCAGGCCGGCGTTTTCCAACATGCCGCTGATGGCGGCGCCGTCGGCCAGAGGACGCCGCGGGCCTAATGATGTTTTGGCCAGTAATTCGATGAACTGCCGGCTGGAAACCGGCGCGTTAACTTTATAATCAATGTCCGTCTGCGATGAGTTCATAATGGTTCCTACTGGTAGAGATGGGGCTGGGCGGCGCTTTCTGGTATACTGCGCGCCCTTAGGCGCTATCCGTCTGCACTGGCGCATCATCGATAATCCGGGGCGAGCCCTTCTGATGATGCAGAATACCTTTATTCAAAGAGTTATGAGTATGATGAAACATACCGTGGAAGTCATGATTTCCGAACAGGAAGTTAGGGCGCGCGTTACCGAATTGGGCCGGGAAATCAGCGAACACTATCGCCACAGCGGCAGCGATATGGTGTTGGTTGGCTTATTGCGCGGTTCGTTTATTTTTATGGCCGATTTGTGCCGAGCGATTGATGTTTCGCACGAAGTCGACTTTATGACGGCTTCCAGCTACGGCAGCGGTATGAGTACCACTCGCGACGTGAAGATCCTAAAAGATCTGGATGAGGATATCCGCGGCAAGGACGTTTTGATTGTCGAAGATATTATCGATTCAGGCAATACGCTGAGCAAAGTGCGGGAGATCCTGCAGCTGCGTTCGCCGAAATCGCTGGCCATCTGCACCCTGCTGGACAAGCCGGAACGCCGGGAAGTGGATGTGAAGGTCGAGTGGGTCGGATTCGCCATCTCGGATGAGTTCGTCGTCGGCTATGGTATCGATTACGCGCAGCATTACCGCCATCTGCCCTATGTCGGCAAGGTTATTCCTCAGGAATAAACGGGGAAACGACGCCCGGAACCGGTCTGGGCGTCATGAGCGATCAGGAAAGGGAGGACATTGCGCGGCGATAGCGCTGTTCCAGCGTTTCCCGACTGGTGGCGCTGATTTCCAGGTTGCGCAGCCGTCCATCCTGAATACCATAAACCCATCCATGGATTGTCACCTTCTGGCCGCGTTTCCAGGCCGATTGCATTACGGTAGAGTGGCCGAGGTTGTAAACCTGTTCGATCACGTTGATTTCACACAGCGTATTCAACCGCTGTTCGGGAGGCAATTCGCCCAGCAGCGAGCTATGCTTGTACCACAAATCACGGATGTGCAGCAGCCAGTTGTTGATTAAGCCCAGCTCCGGGTTTTCCACCGCAGCCTGAACGCCGCCGCAGCCATAGTGGCCGCAGATGATGATATGTTCCACTTCCAGAACCTCAACGGCGTACTGCACCACGGAAAGACAGTTCAGATCGGTATGAATCACCAGATTGGCGACGTTGCGGTGAACAAACAGTTCGCCCGGCTCCAGACTGGTCAGGCTTTCTGCCGGCACGCGGCTGTCTGAACAGCCAATCCACAAAAAGCGGGGGCGTTGCGCCAATGCCAGTCGTTCAAAATAGCCTGGGTCTTCTTCCACCATCGTTGTCGACCAGCGTTGGTTATTGGCGATGAGCGTTTCAATTTCTTTCATGAAAGTAAATGACCTGTAACAAACAAATAGCAGAGAGGTAATATAGGACAACAATCGCCGTTTGAAAAACGATAGTTGAAGAATTGCAACTGTAGAACTTACTGATAATAAGGCAACGCATTTTTTATGACATATGCATTAGAACTGTCGCGGTTGACCAAAACCTATTCAGGAGGCGTCAGGGCGCTGCGTGGCATCGACCTTCGCGTCGAAGCGGGCGATTTCTACGCGCTGCTGGGGCCGAATGGCGCGGGAAAGTCCACCACCATCGGCATTATCAGCTCCCTGGTCAACAAAACCGCCGGCAAGGTTAGGGTGTTTGGCTACGATCTTGAACTGGACGTGGTTAACGCCAAACGTCAATTGGGGCTGGTGCCGCAGGAATTTAACTTTAATCCGTTCGAGACGGTATTGCAGATCGTGGTTAACCAGGCGGGATATTACGGCGTCAAGCGGCATGACGCCTTGCAACGGGCGGAAAAATACCTCAACCAGCTGGATCTGTGGGGAAAACGCGACGAACGCGCGCGTATGCTGTCCGGCGGTATGAAGCGCCGTTTGATGATTGCGCGCGCGCTGATGCATGAGCCGAAGCTGCTGATCCTCGATGAACCCACCGCCGGCGTGGATATCGAACTGCGCCGTTCCATGTGGGGGTTTTTGAAAGAACTCAACGCGCAGGGAACGACGATTATTTTAACCACCCACTATCTGGAAGAAGCGGAAATGCTGTGCCGTAACATCGGGATTATCCAGAATGGCGAACTGGTGGAAAATACTTCCATGAAGCACCTGCTTTCCAAACTCAAATCGGAAACCTTTATTTTCGATCTGGCGCTGAAAAGCCCGCTGCCGAACCTCGATGGGTATAAACACCGGTTGCTGGATACCTCCACCCTGGAGGTGGAAGTGATGCGCGAGCAGGGGTTAAACGGCGTATTCAGCCAGCTTAGCGCGCAGGGGATTCAGGTATTGAGCATGCGCAACAAGGCCAACCGGCTGGAAGAGCTGTTCGTCGCCCTGGTTAATGGCAATGGAGGAAAAGCATGATGCGTTTGTATTGGGTGGCGTTGCAGAGCCTGTGGATTAAAGAGGTGCACCGTTTCGGCCGGATCTGGATACAGACGCTGGTGCCGCCGGTTATCACCATGACGCTCTACTTCATCATCTTCGGTAATCTCATCGGTTCGCGCATTGGCGATATGCACGGTTTTGATTATATGCAGTTTATCGTTCCCGGGCTGATTATGATGTCGGTGATCACCAATGCTTACGCCAACGTGGCCTCTTCCTTTTTCAGCGCGAAGTTTCAGCGCAATATCGAAGAGCTGCTGGTGGCGCCGGTGCCGACGCACGTGACGATCGCCGGTTACGTCGGGGGCGGCGTCGCGCGCGGTATTTGCGTCGGCGTGCTGGTCACGGCGGTATCGCTGTTTTTTGTTCCGCTGCATGTCCACGCCTGGTGGATTATCGTGTTGACGCTGCTGCTGACGGCGGTGCTGTTCTCGCTGGCGGGGCTGCTGAACGCGGTGTTCGCCAAAACCTTTGACGACATCAGCCTGATCCCCACCTTTGTGCTGACGCCGTTGACCTATCTGGGCGGGGTCTTTTATTCGCTGACGCTGTTGCCGCCGTTTTGGCAGTCGGTATCCAAGCTGAATCCCGTCGTGTATATGATCAGCGGTTTTCGCTATGGTTTCCTCGGCATTCAGGATGTGCCGCTGGTCTTTACCCTGTCGGTATTGGTGGCCTTTATCGTGGCGTTTTACCTGCTGGCTTGGTGGCTGATTGAAAACGGCCGCGGCCTGCGCAGCTGATGCGTCGCCGCACGGTCGGGGCGGATGGCGTCGTCATGCCGCCCCCGGCGTAGGCTCAGGCGGTTCGGGAAAACGGCGGCGCGCTAAAGCGGCTTTGCCGTTCCAGCGCGCGGGAAAAGTCCCGCAGCGAGGCGGTCAGACGGCTCTCCAGCGGCCCGCTTAGCGTCGGGGTCTGGTCGTAGTGGGTAATCTGGCCGTCTTCGGCGAAGACGCCGTGCAGTATTTCCTGCGCCTTCAGCGCGTTAAGCACCGGCTTCAGGGCATAATCCAGCGCCAGCATATGGTTGGAAGAGCCGCCGCTGGCCAGCGGCAGAATCACTTTATTTTCAAACGCCCGCTCCGGCAGCAGGTCGAGCAGGGTTTTCAGCGCGCCGGTGAAAGAGGCTTTGTACACCGGCGTGCTGATAATCACCCCGTCGGCGTCGGCCAACTGATCGATAAACACCTTCAGTCCGGGGCTGTCGAATTTGGCGTACAGCAGATCTTCCGGATCGAAATTGAACAAATTCCAGGGAATAACCTCCGTCCCGTGTTCCTCAAGCCAGCGTTGACAATAGATGAGAAGCGCGCTGGAGCGGGAGGGAAAACGCGGGCTGCCGGCCAGAGTAATAACGGTCATGGTATCTCCTAAATGGACGTGCATCGGGCAAAATATAAACAGCGCTTAACCATCGCCGGGCATCCTGAACGGCGCGCCGAAAACGTTTCACCGCGCGGTCCGACGGTTGACGCCTGGAAAATTCCGGGCCGCCGCCGATTTCCGCCGGATAACGATGGCGCCTGTCGTTCGATTGTCGGGCATAAAATGCGCGGCACCAATTAATGCGGTTTACAGATGGTTAACTAATCTATTACTTGGACAATGGCAGTAGAAATACGATTTTTGACTGTGCATAGCCGAAAACTGCAAATAATATCGCGCGCGCTGTTAATCTGCCGCTTGGCCGCATTTTATGCGGACGCTCAGTGAGTCCCCTGCATTGGCGTATCCGTCTCAGTATCGTTCGACATTATTGGCGGCGTGCTGGAGCGGGTTTGCCAAACGGCGTCGCGGATATTGACGGCGCGCGGCAGCAGTCCCAGGGCGAAGAAGCGGTCGGCGATGATTTGCTGTTCGCGGATAACCTGGGCGTCCATAAAACGGGGCCTGTTGCTGCGGCGCGACAGGGCCAGCTCCAGCGTGGCGCGCGGCAGTCCCAGTTCGGTCGCAAGCAGGGCGGTGGCCTCCGCCCGCTGGCCGTCGATATAGGCGCCGGTTTTCTGCAACGCGGCGAATAGCTGCTGCAAAATATCTTCCGATCGTTCGGAAAACCGGCGCCGGGCCAGATAAAACTGCTGGTTCCGCACCCGCCGCCGCCCGTCGGCGAGCACCCGCAGATCGCCGTTGCGTTCGGCGTCGCTGAGCAGCGGGTCCCACAGCAGCCAGGCGTCCACCGCCTGATAATCGCTCGGCGCCAGCGGATACTTGGGCGGAGCATAGATAATCCGCACGTCCTGCAGGCTCAGGGCGTGTTCGTCGAGCAACTGCACCAAGAGGTAGTGCACGTTGGAGCCTTTGTTGACGGCGATGCGTTTGCCGCGCAATTCGCCGACGTGGGCGATCGGGCTGTCGCGGGCCACCAGCAGCGCCACGCTCTGCGGCGCCGGCGGTTCATAGGCGACGTATACCAACGGACAGCCCTGCGCCTGGGCGAAAATCGGGGGCACTTCGCCGGTGGTGCCGAAATCGATCTCGTCGCTGTGCAGCGCATGCAGCAGCTGCGGTCCCGCCGGGAACTCGCTCCACGACACGTTGACGCCTTGGCCGGCGAACAGCGACTCCAGGCTTTGCCGCGCCTTTAATACCCCTAAATTGCCAAACTTCTGATAGCCGATGCGCAGTTCGCGATCGCCGGCGGCGCGGCGCGGCCAGTTTACCGCCGACGCCGCGCTGCGCCGCGGCTTGACCAGCCCCTGATGCGCCAGCTGGGTGCGCAGGGTATTGCGGCTGATTCCCAGCAGCGCCGCGGTCTGTATCTGGTTGCCGTTGCAGATATCGAAGGCATTGCGCACCAGCGACTGGGTGACGCGCCGGTAAATTTGTTTGGCGTCGCTCTGCAAATGGTGGCGGATAACGCGGTCCAGCTCTTCGCTTTGCGTCGGGCCACCGCGCGTTTCGGCCGGGAAGGTCAGGCGCAGCTGCTGGGGGGCGATCACCGTTTCCCGGCTCAGCAGAACCGCGTTATGCAGGGTATTTTCCAATTCGCGGATATTGCCCGGCCACGGGTAATCCATTAGCGCCTGGTGCGCCTGCGCGGAGAGCCGAAGCTGCGGCCGCCCCAGCCGCTGGGCGTACAGCCGCAGAAAATGTTCCGCCAGCAGCGGAATATCCTGCCGGCGCCGGCGCAGCGGCGGCAGGGTGACGGAGGCGACGTTAAGCCGATAGTAGAGGTCTTCGCGAAAGCGTTTTTCGCGGATGGCGTGCGCCAGATCCACATGGGTGGCGGCGATCACCCGCACGTTAACCGGGATCGGCCGGCGCGAGCCGACGCGGGTAATCTCTCGCTCCTGCAGCACCCGCAGCAATTTCACCTGCAGCGACGGGCTCAGCTCGCCGATCTCATCCAGCAGCAGAGTGCCGCCTTCGGCGGCCTCGAACCAGCCCTGATGGGTTTCCGTCGCGCCGGTGAAGGCGCCTTTCTGATGGCCGAACAGTTCCGCTTCGGCCAGGTTTTCATTCAGCGCGCCGCAGTTGACGGCCAGAAAAGGCTGCTGGCGGCGCGGGCTGTTATGGTGCAAATAGCGGGCGACCACCTCTTTCCCGGTACCGGTTTCACCAATGAGCAGCACGGTGGCGTCGGTGGGCGCCAGCTGATCCAGTACGTTCTGAAAGGCGATGGACGCGGGATCGATCAGCACCGGTTTGTCGGCGGAGAAGGCGCGTCGGTTATGCATAAGTAGCTCCATGGTTACAGCAGTGTGAAAATCCTATCCGAGTCGCCGGCAAAGGGCGAGAGTGCTCCGCGGCGGAAAATGCTGCTTTTGCAACAGCGAGAGAGGAGGCGGTGCTGCATATGCAATAGCCAACGGAGGCGGGGTTTTTATTAATTAATTGATTTTAAATATTTTTGTGTTTTTTAAATCTTGGCATGCATTGTGCTGACATTGGTTATAACGAAAGCTCGTTTTTCTATCTACAAATTAGACATATTGTTATATAGGAAATGCATAATGAGCCAGCCGGCACAACAAGAGATCAAGGTTTTTTGGTTTTTACCCACCCACGGCGACGGCCGCTATCTGGGCACTACGCAGGGCGGTCGCGCGGTAGATCTGCCATACCTGCAACAGGTGGCGCTGGCCGCCGACAACCTCGGCTATTACGGCGTGCTGATCCCCACCGGTAAAAGCTGCGAGGATTCGTGGCTTATCGCCTCGGCGCTGGCGCCCATTACCCGCCGCCTGCGTTATCTGGTGGCGGTACGCCCGGGATTGCAGCCGCCGACGCTGGCGGCGCGCATGGCCGCCACCCTGGACCGTCTGTCCGAAGGGCGTTTGCTGATTAACGTGGTCACCGGCGGCGATCCGGTGGAAAACCGCGGCGACGGCATTTTCCTCAGCCACGCCGAACGCTACGAGGTGACGCACGAGTTTCTCACCGTCTACTCCCGCCTGCTCAGCGGCGAAAAAGTGGATTTTTACGGCAAACACCTGCGCGTCGAGGGGGCGGAAATTCTGTTTCCGCCGGTGCAGAAAAACGGTCCTCCGCTCTATTTCGGCGGCTCGTCGCCGGAGGCGATCGAGATCGCCGCCAGCCAGATCGACAGCTATCTCACCTGGGGCGAGCCGTTGGAGCTGGTGGCGGAGAAGCTGGCGCAGGTGCGCCGGCGGGCGGCGGAGGCGGGCCGCGTCCTTAGCTACGGTATTCGCCTGCACGTCATCGTGCGCGAAACCGAGGAGGAGGCCTGGGCGGCGGCGGAGCGGCTGATCGCCCATTTGGACGAGGAGACCATCGCCAGCGCGCAGAAAATCTTCGCCCGCATGGACTCCGCCGGCCAGCGGCGTATGAGCGCCTTACACCGTGCATTCAGAGAACGGGGCTCCCGCGCCGCGTTGCGTATTGCCCCCAATTTATGGGCCGGGGTCGGGCTGGTGCGCGGCGGCGCCGGCACCGCGCTGGTGGGCAATCCGCAGCAGGTGGCCGAGCGCATTGGCGAATACCGGGCGTTGGGCATCGATAACTTTATCTTTTCCGGCTACCCGCACCTGGAAGAGGCGCATCGTTTCGCCGAACTGGTGATGCCGCTGCTGCCGGTCGCCGGGGCGGCGGAGCGCCAGGCGCGTCAGGTGAATACCGGGCCGTTCGGCGAAACCATCGGCGGCGATACGCGGCCGGTTAATAAACAGACCAGCGCGAGCTAATTCACGGAGGCCGCCATGTCAGTTCAACAGATTCAACGTCCCTTGCGGTTCGCTTACTGGGTGCCGAATGTATCCGGCGGGCTGGTGGTGAGCAAGATCCCGCAGCGCACCGGCTGGGATGCCGCCTACAATCGCCGGCTGGCGAAAATCGCCGAGCGCGCCGGGTTCGACTACGCGCTGACGCAAATCCGTTTCACCGCCGGCTACGGCGCCGACAACCAGCATGAATCCGTCGCCTTCTCGCAGGATCTGCTGGCGGCGACGCGGCGGCTGAAGGTGATCGCCGCGCTGCTGCCCGGCCCCTGGAACCCGGCGCTGGCGGCCAAGCAGATCGCCACCATCAGCCATTTGCACGGGGCGCGCATCGCCGTCAATATCGTCAGCGGCTGGTTTCGCGGAGAATTCAAGGCGATCGGCGAACCCTGGCTGGACCACGATGAGCGCTACCTGCGCTCGGAGGAGTTTATCCGCTGTCTGCAGGGCATCTGGCGCGAGCCGAACTTTACCTTCGCCGGCGACTTCTACCGCTTTCGCGACTACAGCCTGAAACCCAAACCGCTGGCGCCGCTGCCGGAAATTTTCCAGGGCGGCAGCTCGCGGGCGGCGCGCGATATGGCGGCGCGGGTGTCGGACTGGTATTTCACCAACGGCAACGACGTCGAGGCGATCCGCAAACAGGCGGACGATATCCGTAGCAAGGCGCAGGCCGGCGGGCATCAGGTGCATATCGGCATGAACGCCTTCGTCATCGCACGGGACGAGGAGCGCGCGGCGCGGCGGGAGCTGGAGGAGATTATCGCCCAGGCGGACGGCGAAGCGGTGAAAGGTTTTCAACACGAGGTTCAGAATGCCGGCAACGCCTCGCCGGAGCGCGAGGGCAACTGGGCGAAATCCGGTTTTGAGGATCTGGTGCAGTACAACGACGTTTTCAAGCCCGGCCTGATCGGCACGCCGCGCCAGATCGCCGAGCGCATCCTGGCCTACAAGGACGCCGGGGTCAATCTGCTGCTGCTGGGGTTTCTCCATTTTCAGGAGGAAGTGGCGTATTTCGGCCGCGAGGTGATCCCGCTGGTGCGCGAGCTGGAGCGGCGGCGGGAAGCGGAGCCGAGCCATGACTGAACCGCATATCGTGATTATCGGCGGCGGTTTCAGCGGCGCGGCGCTGGCGATTCATCTGGCGCGCCACGCCGACTTCGCGCTGCGCGCGACGGTGGTGGAGCCGCGCGCAGCGCTGGGGCAGGGCGTGGCCTACTCCACGCCGGAGCCGTCGCACCGCATCAACGTGCCGGCGGCGCGCATGTATCTCTGCGAGGCGGAGCGGGGCGATTTCGACCGCTGGTATCGGCGGCAGCCGGAGTTCGCGCAAGATCCGGACGCCCGCTGGCATGACGACAGCGTCTATCCGCAGCGCAGCGCCTTCGGCCGTTACGTCGCCGAAAAGTTCGCCGCGGCGGCGCGGCGGGGGCCGGCGCGGCTGCGCCATCTGCGCGACCGGGCGCTGCGGCTGGAAGAGGGGCTGGTGATCACCGAGCGGGGCGCGACGCTGGCGGCGGACGCCGTGGTGCTGGCGGTAAGCCATCCGCCGCCGGCGCTGCCCGCGCCGCTGCGCCCGCTCGCCGGACATCCGGCGCTGATCGCCGATCCGTGGCGGGAAACGGCGCTGGATGCGGTGGCCGCTGACGATCGGGTGGCGATCGTCGGCACCGGGCTGACCATGGCCGACGTGAGCGCCGCCCTGCACCGGCGCGGACATCGCGGTCCGCTGCTGGCGTTTTCTCGCCACGGACTGCTATCGCGCCCGAATTTTTCCGGCGAAACTCCGCCGTGGCCGTTGGCAATCGAGGCGTTCGGCGCGCGCGGCGTTTTGGCGCAGATACGCGCCGAAGTGCGGCGGGCCGCCGCAGAGGGCGTGCCCTGGCAGGCGGTGTTGGATGAAGCGCGCGCCGGCGGCCAGCGTCTCTGGCAGCAGTGGCCGCCGGCGGAGCAGCGGCGTTTTCTGCGCCATCTGCGCAGTTGGTGGGACGCGCACCGCTACCGCATCGCGCCGCAGGCGGCGCAGGTGATTGACGAGCGGCGCGCGCATGGCGGCTTTAGGGCGCTGGCGGCGCGGCTTCAGACGGCGGCGGCGGCGGATGGCGCCCTGATCCTGCAGCTGCGCCGGCGCTACGGCGGCGAAGAGACGGTGACGGCGGATCGGCTGATCGTCACCACCGGTCCGGCCCACGCCGATCTGACCGACAGCCAGCCGCTGCTGCGCGATCTGACTCTGCGCGGCCTGATCCGGCCGGACGCGCTGGGGCTGGGCCTGCTGGTGAACGCCGATTCGCAGGCTGTCGGTCGCGACGGCATCGCCGCTACGTTTGGCGACAACCGACGCCTGTGGGTGGCGGGGCCGGCAGCGCGCGGCCGCTTCGGCGAACTCATGGGGCTGCCGCAGGTGGCGGAGCACGCCGAGGCCGTGGCGCGGCAACTGCTGACGGCGCTGCGCGCCGCCCGTCGCCCGGCGCGATGTCCCGTCTCCTTCTGAGCTGCGCGCTTTTCGATCGAATAACGATAACCCCCGGAAATACCCGATGTCCGTTGTTACCCGCCCCATTTTTCACCGGGGCGTCCCGACGGGACGCAGCGTCTCAAGCTAACGGACGGCATCGGCCCTGAACGCCATTTATGGAGAACGCTATGTCATCGCAACGTGAAATCCTGCTCAACGCCTTTGATATGAACTGCGTCGGCCATCAGTCGCCCGGACTGTGGGCGCACCCGCGCGACCGCTCTTGGGAGTACAAGGATTTGGCATACTGGACCGATCTGGCGCGTCTGCTGGAGCGGGGCAAGTTCGACGGTCTGTTTATCGCCGACGTGCTGGGTATCTACGACGTGCTGAACGGTAACGGCGACGCGGCCATCCGCCAGGCGGCGCAGGTGCCGGTCAACGATCCGCTGGCGCTGATCACGCCGATGGCGTTGGTGACCGAGCATCTGGGCTTCGGGCTGACCGCCTCGCTCTCTTTTGAACATCCCTATCCCTTCGCCCGCCGCCTCTCCACGCTCGACCACCTGACCAAAGGCCGGGTCGGCTGGAATATCGTCACCTCTTACCTGGAAAGCGGCGCGCGCAATATCGGCCAGAGCAGCCAGACCGACCACGACGCGCGTTACGACTATGCCGACGAGTATCTGGAGGTGGTGTACAAACTGCTGGAGGGCAGTTGGGAGGAGGGGGCGGTTCTGCGCGACCGACAGCGGCGCATTTTCAGCGATCCGCGCAAAATCCATCCCATCAACCATCACGGCCGCTTCTTTCAGGTGCCCGGTATCCATCTGTGCGAACCCTCGCCGCAGCGCACGCCGGTGCTGTATCAGGCCGGCGCCTCCAGCCGGGGCAAACAGTTCGCCGCGCAGCACGCCGAGTGCGTATTCGTCGCCTCGCCCTCCAGGGCGCTGCTGAAAAAAACGGTGGTGGATATTCGCCGCCGCGCCGTCGAAGCGGGGCGCGATCCCTACGCCATTAAAATTTTTAACCTGCAGACCGCGATCGTCGGCGAGACGGACAACGCCGCGCAAAGCAAATGGCGCGAATATCGCTCCTGGGTGAGTTACGAAGGGGCGCTGGCGCTGCTTTCCGGCTGGACGGGCATCGATTTCGGCCAATACCGGCCGGAGCAGATGTTAAAGCACCTGCATACCAACGCCATCCAGTCGGCGGTGGAAACCTTCTCCAGCGCCGATCCCCATCGCCAGTGGACGGTGCAGGGGCTGGCCGAGTGGGTGGGGATCGGCGGGTTCGGCCCGCTGCTGGTCGGCAGCGCGCAGACGGTGGCCGACGAGCTGCAGGCCTGGGTGGAAGAGACCGACGTCGACGGTTTCAACCTGGCGTATGCGGTCACCCATGAAACCTTTAGCGACGTGGTTGAGCTGCTGATTCCCGAATTACAGCGCCGGGGCGTGTTTAAGCGCGACTACGCGCCCGGCACCCTGCGCGAAAAACTGTTCGGCGAAGGGCCGCTGCTGAGCGCGCCGCATCCCGGCGCGGCCTACCGGCGGGCGCAGCATGGCTCCCGGCCGGCCGAGGCTCGGGCGATGGGCGCGCGGCTGCCGTAATCGATATTTATCACCTGCATAATATAAACCACAGCAAGAGGGAATTATGAGTACACTACCTATCGATGATGGCGTGAACCCATCATTATCCACGCCGGTGCGCTCGGCCGGCGACGTGGCGCGGCTGATTAATACCCGCACCGACAGCGCCAGCTATGCCCGGATGATCGTGTTCTTGGCGCTGGGGGGAATATTTCTCGACGCCTACGATCTCACCACGCTCTCTTACGGCATTGATGATGTGGTGAAAGAGTTTGCGCTGACGCCGGTGGTCACCGGGCTGGTGACCTCTTCGATCATGATCGGCACCATTATCGGCAACCTGATCGGCGGCTGGCTGACCGACAAATATGGGCGCTATTCGGTCTTTATGGCGGACATGCTGTTTTTCGTGGTCTCGGCGATCGCCGCCGGGCTGGCACCGAACGTCTGGGTATTGATCGGCGCGCGTTTTCTGATGGGGATCGGCGTCGGCATCGATCTCCCGGTGGCGATGGCCTATCTGGCGGAGTTTTCCAAATTCAGCGGCAAAGGCAATAAAGCCGCGCGTCTCGCCTCCTGGTGCCCGATGTGGTACGCCGCTTCCTCCATGTGCTTTCTGATTATCTTCGGCCTCTACTTTCTGCTGCCCGAAGAGCATATCGACTGGCTGTGGCGCGCCTCGCTGCTGTTCGGCGCGGTGCCGGCGCTGCTGATTATCGCGGTGCGGCGCAAATTTATGAATGAGTCCCCGCTCTGGGCGGCCAATCAGGGGGATTTGCGCAGCGCGGTGCGCATTCTGCGCGATTCGTACGGCATTCATGCCCATGAGGCGGAGCCGGATCGCCCGGCGGCGGAGAAGCCGAAACCGCCGCAGGCCAGCTTCCGCGTACTGTTTCAGAAGCCCTACCGGGAACGCACCATCGTGGCCGGCGTGATGAATGTGTGTATCGCCTTTGAATATACCGCCATCGCGTTCTTCCTGCCCTCCATTCTGGCTCAGTTCCTCGGCGCCGGGGTGTTTGAGACCATCTCCGCCTCGCTGGGGCTGAACGCGCTGTTCGCCTTTACCGGCGGCCTGCTCGGCATGCGTCTGGCGTGGAAATATCCGTCGCGCCACGTGGCGATCGCCGGTTTCGCGCTGCAATTTATCGCGCTGGTTTCGCTGGCGCTGATCGGCCAGCCGCAGGCGCTCATCGGCATCGTGCTGGCGGTGAGCATGCTGGCGCTGTGGCTGTTCGCCGAGGGCTTCGGGCCGGGCGCGCAGCTGATGATCTACCCGGCGCTCTCTTACCCCACCTCGATCCGCGCCACCGGCGTCGGCTTCAGCCGTTCGCTGTCGGGGATCGGCAGCGCGCTGGCGCTGTTCGTGCTGCCCATTTTGCAGGCGCGCTTCGGCACCGACATGTTCTGGTTGGTGTCGCTCAGCGCCATTATTCCGATTATTTTCCTGCTGGCGGTGCGCCATGAGCCGACGCAACGGGATATTGACGATGACACCGATGAAAGGAGCGAAGTATGAGCATAAATCCGTTGATTGCGACAGGCGCCGACTACGCGCGGCTGGCCGCCAGGTACCGTCCGATTTTCGCCCGCATCGCCGCCGGCGCCCTGGAGCGGGAACGCGCGCGTCAGCTCCCCTATGAACCGCTGCGCTGGCTGAAGGAGGCCGGATTCGGCGCGCTGCGCGTTCCGCGCGAAAAAGGGGGCGAGGGCGCGTCGCTGCCGCAGCTGTTCCAGCTGCTGATCGAACTGGCGGAGGCGGATTCCAACCTGCCGCAGGCGTTGCGCGCGCACCTGGCTTTTGTCGAAGATCGTCTGAATGCGCCGGACGGCCCGGCGCGCGATCGCTGGTTTCGCCGTTTTATCGACGGGGAGATCGTCGGCAGCGGCTGGACGGAGATCGGCGCGGTGAAGCTGGGCGACGTCAACACTAAGGTAACGCCCGCCGCCGACGGCTGGCGGCTGGACGGCGAGAAATTTTACAGCACCGGTACGCTGTTCGCCGACTGGATCGACGTCTACGCCGAGCGCGTCGACACCGGCGGCGCGGCGATCGCCATCGTCAGCACCGCGCAGCAGGCGGTGCGGCGCGAGGACGACTGGGACGGCTTCGGGCAGCGGCTGACCGGCAGCGGCACTACCCGTTTTAATCAGGCGCATGTCGAGGCGGAGCATGTCTATGATTTCGCCGATCGTTTCCGCTATCAGACCGCGTTTTATCAACATGTGCTGCTGGCCGCGCTGGCGGGCATCGCCAAAGCGGCGGCGCGCGACGCGGCGCAGGGGGTGCGCCGCCGTAGGCGCGTCTACAGCCACGGCAACGGCGATCTGGTCAGGGACGATGTGCAGGTTCAGCAGGTGGTGGGGCAGATAGCGGCCTGGTCGTACGCCGTCGAAGCCACGGTTCTCCAGGCGACGGCGTCGTTGCAGCGCGCCTACGAGGCGCATTTCAGCGGCGATGAGGCGCTGGAGCAGGCGACGAATATTCAGGCCGAGATCGACGCGGCCAAAGCCCAGGCCATTGCTAGCGAATTGGCGCCTCGGGCGGCGACGGAGCTGTTTAATGCGCTGGGGGCGTCGGACACCCGCGCGGATAAGGCGCTGGATCGCCACTGGCGCAATGCGCGCACTCTGGCGTCGCATAACCCGGTGATTTACAAATTGCGCAATATCGGCGCCTGGGAGATAAGCGAAACGCCGCCGACCTTTATCTGGCAGATCGGCGGCAGTCGGCGGGAGGAGTAACGGCCGCCGCCGCCCTCCTTATTCAGTTCAGGCCAACTGCACTGGAATGGCTTTCGCCTGGCGCTGCAGCGCGTTGTCGCCGGAGAAGTAGGCGACTTTAGGGTGATGCTCCCGCGCCTGTTCGTCGGACATCTGCACATAGGAGCAGATAATCAGTCTGTCGCCCACGCAGGCGCAGCGCGCGGCCGCGCCGTTTACCGAAATAATCCGCGAGCCGCGCTCGCCGGCGATTGCGTAGGTTGAGAAGCGCTGGCCGTTGTCCACGTTATAGATATCGATCGCTTCGTATTCCAGTATGCCCGCGGCATCCATGAAATCCCGATCGATGGCGCAAGAACCTTCATAGTGCAAATCAGCCTGGGTCACTTTAACCCGATGCAGTTTGCCTTGCAGCATGGTACGTATCATGGTTTCTCACCTCGGTTTATGCGGTCAAATCGACCTGCTGGTTATCAATCAATCGCGCTTTGCCCAGCCAGGCGGCCATTAAGATCACCGCGCGGGTACTGTCCACCGTCAGCGGCAGCAGCGTATCGGCGTCGCGAATGAACAGCTCGTCCGGCGTGAATCCGGCTTGTCTCAAAGACTCCTCGGCCCGCGCGATAAGCTCGTCCAACTGGCGGTTGCCGTCGGCCAGCTGCGCCGCCACGGTCGCCATAATCTGATTTAGCCGCGGCGCAATCCGGCGCTGTTCGGGGCTGAGATAGCCGTTGCGCGAACTGAGGGCCAGCCCGTCCGGCGCGCGTACGATCGGCACGCCGATAATGCTGATGTCATAACCCATGTCGCTGACGAGCTGACGAATTAACGCCAACTGTTGGTAATCTTTCTCGCCGAAGCAGGCCAGGTCGGGCTGCGCCATATTAAACAGCTTGCTGACAATTGTCGCCACCCCGCGGAAATGGCCGGGACGGCTGGCGCCTTCCAGCATAGAAGAAAGGCCGGGAACCTCGACGAAGGTCTGTTCTTCCAGCCCGTTCGGATAGATCGCGTCCGGCGCGGGGGCGAAAACCAGGTCGACGCCGCGCCGGGTCAGCTTCTCGCAGTCTTCCTGCAAGGTTCGCGGATAGCTCGCCAGATCGTCCGGCCGTTCAAACTGCATCGGGTTGACGAAAATCGTGACGATAACGATATCGGCCCGTTCCTTCGCCTCATCAACCAGCCTCATATGTCCGTCGTGCAAGTTCCCCATGGTGGGGACCAGGGCGATACGTTTCCCATCCTGACGCCAGCGGCGGATTTCACGACGCAACAGCAGAGGGGTTTCAATAATCAACACGTCTATACTCCTTAACGAAAGCGGCTCTCCCCGCCATATTTCAGGCCGTCGCCGTGCCGGCTGCGGCTCGATTTATTTAGGGGTATATATCCGTCATGCTGCAAACTGCGGTTTTTTAATGAAAAGAGTGTTCTTCGGCCGGATAAATGCCCTGTTCGACTTCCTGCGCGTAAAGGCGCGCGGCCGCGCGTATGTCGCCGCTTTGCGCTAAAAAATTCTTGGCGAATTTCGGCGTTTTTTCGCCCGTGATGCCGAAGGCGTCATGCATGACCAAGATTTGTCCGTCGGTGACGTTGCCCGCGCCGATGCCGATAACCGGAATGGCGAGGGCTTGCGTGATGCGCTGCGCCAGCGCGACCGGAACGCATTCCAGCACCAGCAGCTGCGCGCCGGCCTGCTCAAGGGCGCGGGCGTCGTCGAACAGTTGATTGGCCGCCGCTTCATCCCGGCCCTGCACTTTATAACCGCCGAAGATGTTGACCGACTGGGGCGTAAGACCTAAATGGCCGCAGACCGGAACCGCGCGTTCCGTTAGCATCCGCACGGTGGGAGCCAGCCAGGCGCCCCCTTCCATCTTCACCATATTGGCGCCTGCGCGCATCAGCTGCGCCGCCTGGTCGCAGGCCTGTTCCGGCGTTGAGCAGCTCATAAACGGCATATCGGCAAGCACCAGCGCCAGCGGCGCGCCGCGGCGCACGCAGCGGGTGTGGTAAACCACGTCGTCGAGGGTGACGGGCAGGGTCGAGTCGTGTCCTTGCAGCGTCATCCCCAGCGAGTCGCCAATCAGCATTACGCGGATCCCCTGTTCGAAAAATAAACGGGCGAAGCTGGCGTCGTAAGCCGTAATCGAGGCGAATTTCCGCTGTTCCTGTTTCCATTGGCGCAAGTGAGATAGGGTCGTCGGTTTCATGACAGCCTTCCTGAAATCAAGTAATAGGACGAAGAATCGCAGGGGATCATTCTAATGGATGCCGGCGGGCAGCGATAGCGATCAAACGCGCGCTTCAATGAACGGGGCATCAGCCGCCGCGGCCGTCCCAAAGGGTTAATCCGTTGCGATCGACGTTGATCAGAACGTCGGAAAGCGACGTGCCGTCGGGAAAAACCAGCTCAGGGGCGATCTCCGCCAGCGGATAGAGTATAAACTCGCGGTTTTTCATGTCGTAGTGGGGCACGGTGAGCCGCGCGCTGCGGATAACCTCGTTGCCGAACAGCAAAATGTCCAGATCCAGCGTGCGCGGCCCCCAGCGCTGCGCCTTGCGCACCCGCCCCTGTTCCCGCTCGATGGCTTGCGTATGATCCAGCAGTTGCTCCGCGTCCAGAGCGGTTTCCAGCTCCGCGACGGCGTTCAGGTAATCGGGCTGATCCTGCGGGCCCAAAGGGCGGCTGCGGTAAAAAGAGGAGCGGCGGACCAGGCGGGTTTGCGGCACGCTATCCAGCGCGCTCAGAGCGGCATGCGCCTGCTGCAACGGCTGCGCGAGGTTGCTGCCCAAAGACAGATAGACGCGCGTCATCAGGCTTTGTCTCTGCCCGCGGCGGCCGGTTTTCTGGAACGCCGCGGACGGGAGCGGCGGTGCGGCGTCGGGCCGTCGTCCAGCGAATTTAGCATCGATTGTTGACGCGGCGGCACGGCCACCTGGAACTCGCTCCACCACTGCGCCAGGCGCAGAAGGTCCTGATGCTTTTCGATTTCAGCCCGCAGGCAGAGCAGATCGTAGGCCGCGCGGAACTTGGGATGCTCCATCAGTTTGTAGGCGCGCTTCCCCTGACGCCGCGACAGGCGCAGCTGCAGCTGCCAAATGTCGCGCACCAACGACGTAATGCGTTTGGGGATCGCCAGCGAGCGGCATTGTTCATCCAGAATGTCGTTCATCGCCAGGGAAAACGCGTCGAAATAGGCCAGACCGCTCTCCTGCGCCAGTTTCTGCGCATGTTCGATCAGCGGATACCACAGCATGGCGGAGAACAGAAACGCCGGATTGACCCGCATATTGTTTTGCAGGCGCTGGTCGGTGTTTTTCAGCACCTGTTCGATCATCCGCTCCAGCGTGGTGTCGCCGGCGGCGGTAAAGTTACGGCTGATCAGCGGGAACAGCGGCTGGAAAAGCTGGTATTCGCACAGCATTTTGTAGGTCGGATGGCCGTAACCCGTCTGCAGCAGCTTCAGCGACTCTTCAAACATCCGGGCCGCCGGAATATCGTGCAGCAGAGCGGCGAGGCGGGGGATCGGTTCGGCCGTTTCAGGGCTGATGGTCATACCCAGCTTGGCGGCGAAGCGAACGGCGCGCAGCATGCGTACCGGATCTTCGCGATAGCGGGTTTCCGGATCGCCGATCATGCGGATCACGCCCTGGCGCAGATCGTTTAGGCCGTTGGTGTAATCGCGCACGGTGAAATCGGCGATGCTGTAATAGAGGCTATTGATGGAGAAGTCGCGGCGCTGCGCGTCTTCTTCAATGGAGCCGAAAATATTGTCGCGCAGCAGCATGCCGTTCTGGGCCTGCTGGGCTGAATTCTTCTCTTCGCTTTGTTCCTGATGCCGATCGTGGTGCCCGCGGAACGTGGCGACCTCGATCACTTCCGGCCCGAACATCACGTGGGCCAGACGGAAGCGGCGGCCGACCAGGCGGCAGTTGCGGAACAGCTTACGCACCTGTTCGGGCGTCGCGCTGGTGGTGATATCAAAATCTTTCGGCTTTTTGCCCAACAGCAGGTCGCGAACGCCGCCGCCGACCAGATACGCCTCAAAGCCCGCTTTGCTTAGACGATAAAGTACCTTCAGCGCATTATCGCTGATATCGCTGCGTGAAATATTATGTTGGTCGCGCGGGATCACGGTCAGATGTTGACGCGGCTCCTCGGCTTTGACCGTTTCGTTCTCACGGCTCAGCACTTTACGGCAAAAATTAGCGACTCGGGTAAAGATAATACACCTCGATAATGATGAATAATTAATAAATACATGGCCATAAAAAACTTCCAGGAGACGTTTTTAACGTCGCTCCCGGCGACGGCCCGTAAGGGTGGCGGGCAGGGATAGCCCGCCATAAAAAACTTCCGGGAGAAGTTTTTAACGCCGCCAGCGGCGGCCCGCCCAAAAAATAGCGGCTAATCATAGCTCACCAGGCCCTGTTTGAGAATGCTGAAGTGATCGCCGGCCGATTTTCGCCTCCTGCCGCGGGATTGCGGCAAGCGACCAGTGGGCCACGGACCACTCGAGCAGCGCCGTAAGGGTTAAGTCTTGCCAGCTCTCCGGCAGCGGCTGATGCAGAAACTCCAGGGCGGCGATTAATACCGGGCGCGGATCGCCCTCCGGCAGCGCCGGGGCGTGATTCTGTTTGGATAATTTGTGCCCGTCCGCGTTCAGCACCAGCGGCAGGTGAATATAATCGGGCTCCCGCCGCCCCAGTAAACGGTATAGCGAAATTTGCCGCACCGTCGGTTCGATCAGATCCGCGCCGCGTACGATTTCCGTTACGTTCTGGTCGCTATCGTCGACCACCACCGCCAGATTATAGGCAAACAGCCCATCGCGCCGATGAATAATAAAATCCTCGCCGGCGAGCGCCGGGTCGGCGTAAATTTCACCGCTCAGGCCGTCATGGAAGCTCAATACCGGCGAAGTCTGGCGTATGCGGATAGCGGCGCCCGCCGCGGGCAGGGCGCGATCCCGGCAGTGGCCGTCATAGCGGCCGCCTAACTGACGGATACGGCTGCGGGTACAGGTGCAGTAGTAACTCAGCCCCTGTTGAGCGAGCCAGCGCAGCGCCTGTTGATAAAGCGCGTGGCGCTGCGACTGATAGGTCGCCTCGCCGTCCCAATAAAGGCCATAATGTTCCAACTGAGAGAGTATTCGCGCGGCGGCGCCGGGAATTTCGCGCGGGGGATCGATATCTTCAATGCGCACCAGCCAGCGTCCTCGTCTGGCGCGGGCTTGCAGATAGCTGCCGAGCGCGGCAATCAGCGAACCAAAGTGTAGATCGCCGGATGGGGAGGGAGCGAAGCGACCGATGTAATGATCTGTTTCGGGCATAATAAGTAAAAACGGCGCCGCTATTCACGGGTAAACACGACATAGCGCGGTAGAACAGCGGCGAATGTTCCGTTTCAATCGGTTAAGCGGGGGAGCACCCCGCGTAGCCTATCCCCGGGCGAGATTATTCTGCCCGCAGGGGTAGGCCGTTGGGTGAATAGTTATCCTGCCATCTGCTTTTCGCGTATTTCCGCCAGCGTCTTGCAGTCAATACACAAATCAGCCGTTGGACGGGCTTCCAGACGACGGATGCCGATCTCTACGCCGCAGGACTCGCAATAACCAAAGTCTTCGTCTTCGATTTTTTGCAACGTTTTAGCGATCTTCTTGATCAGCTTACGTTCGCGATCGCGGTTACGCAGTTCGAGGCTGAACTCTTCTTCCTGAGCTGCGCGATCCACCGGATCGGGAAAATTAGCTGCTTCATCACGCATATGCGATACAGTACGATCCACTTCATCCCTGAGTTGGTTGCGCCATGCTTCAAGAATACGCTTGAAATGAGCCAGCTGAGCGTCGTTCATATACTCTTCGCCCGGCTTCTCCTGGTACGGCTCTACTCCGGCAATTGCGAGAATGCTCAGAGAAGATGTCTTACGGTTTTGCCCTTCTTGCATGCTGCTTCTCCTACATAACACGACACGCACTATACCCTTCTTATTCGAAGTTACAGCATTGTTAGCAGCTCTCATTTACCTGAATAACCTACCTGCGTAAGTGCGCCAGATGCATTCGTTTTGCCTTACTGCAAATCCAATTTACTGGGTATATCGACCCCCCAAGGGGGAAAACAGGCCGCTATAAATAGCAGATGAAGATTAGGTTGGCAATGCTTCCTGACACCGGCCTGATAAAGTGTGAGGAATAACGTCTTATCATCAGATGATAAACAAGGTGTTAGCATATTATTGCCATAATCACTTTATTTATCGTGCTATCAGTATCGGCAACGGCTCGGTTAATTTGATGCCGTCCGGGGATAATGTGGAGCCGTAACATAAAACTTCAACCCCCTGTTGTTGCGCTGCGGTGAATAATTCGGCATAACGCGGGTCAATATGCCGGGCGGGAGAAACCTGTTTGATTCCCGAATGCAACACCGCGAAAAATAGCACGGCCCGTTCGCCGTTGGCGGCCACCTGCCGCAGTTCGCGCAGGTGCTTTTGTCCTCTAAGGGTGACGGCGTCAGGGAAGTAACCCTGTCCATGTTGCAATAATGTAACGGATTTCACCTCAATATAGCAGTTAATCTTGTCCGGCGCCTGTAACAGCAGGTCGATGCGGCTGTTTTCCGCGCCATACTTCACTTCGCTCTGGCAGGAGGTATAGCCGGCCAGCGGCGCCACCCGGTTGGCCGATAACGCTTCGCGCAGTAGCGCGTTGGCGCGCAGCGTATTGACGCAAATCCAGTCGTTGCGCTGCGTTTCGGTCAACTCCCAGCTGTGCGGATATTTACGTTTGGGGTTATCCGAGGTGGAGTACCAGACGGTATCGCCGGGGGTTGCGCATCCGGTCATGGCGCCGGTATTGGCGCAGTGGATGGTGAGCGTTTTTCCCTCCGGCGTCACTACGTCGGCGAGAAAACGTTTGTAGCGCTTAATTAACCGGGCCGGCTGTAAGCGGGGCGTATATTGCATCGGGATCCTATTTTTGTTTTGTTAGCGGCCAGCTTGCGATGGTCTGATAGCGCGTTTTGCCATTTTCGAACAGCGACTGATACAGGGAAAAATGGCGCATGGCTACCGGCCAGTTGAAATCCGCGGGCGGCAGAGCGACCGGCCTGGTGGCGCCGCGCAGCAGGGTGATATGCGGGTGGAACGGCTGCGCGCTTTGATGGCAGCCGTTGCGCGCCGCCTGCGATCGCAGTAGATCGGCCAGTTGCAATAGCCCCCGGGGAGCCTGCCGGCAGCCCAGCCAGACGACGCCGGGGCGCGGCCAGTGGCCGGCATCGTTGAGGTCGAGCGTAAACTCAGCTTGGCCGATGCGTCCCGCCAGCGTACGCAGCGCCTGTTCCTTTTGCGCGCTGACCTCGCCGAGAAACGCGAGCGTCAGGTGAAGATTGGCGGCCGCAACCGGGCGGCCGGCCTCCGGCGGAAAACGCTCGGCGCGCCAGCGGACGATCTCCCGCTGCGCTTTTTCCGGCAGCGGTAGGGCAAAAAACAGGCGTCGGGTAGGCTGCATGTCGCTCTCTTAAGTTCTGATTCCATCCAATGCTACAATGTCGGCCGTTGAAAGTTAACTTTATACGGTAATACCGTTCACTTAAGCCGATTTTTAGGCGAAACGCAGAGGGAGGTTCCCGTCGGGACGCCTCGCCCCGGGTATCTCGACGCTTAAACGATCGGCATTAACCTTTACGGAGATTTCTGTGATTTTACCGCCCGTCAGCGCCGTACTGAATGAGGTGATAGCCGCGCTGCGCACCTCGCCTCAGGTCTTATTGCATGCGCCGACCGGCGCGGGGAAATCAACCTGGCTGCCGCTACAGCTGCTTCGTCAGGGCGCGCCGGACGGAAAGATCATTATGCTGGAGCCGCGTCGTCTGGCGGCGAAAAGCGTCGCCTGGCGTCTGGCGCAGCAGTTGGGCGAAGAGCCCGGCGGGACGGTGGGCTACCGGATGCGCGCGGAAAGCCGCGTCGGCCCGGCGACCCGCCTGGAAGTGGTCACCGAAGGCATTTTGACGCGCATGCTGCAGCAGGACGCCGAACTGAACGGCGTGGCGCTGGTTATCCTGGACGAATTTCATGAACGCAGCCTGCAGGCCGATCTGGCGCTGGCGCTGCTATTGGATGTGCAGCAAGGGCTGCGTGAGGATTTAAAGCTGCTGATCATGTCCGCCACGCTGGACAATGCGCGGCTTGCGGCGCTGCTGCCCGACGCGGCGGCGGTGGTTTCTGAAGGGCGCAGTTATCCGGTCGAGCGCCACTATTTTCCGTTAAACGGCCAGGAACGTCTGGAAGAGGGCGTCGCCCGTCAGGCGAGACGTTTATTGCACGAACAGCCCGGGTCGATGCTGCTGTTTTTACCCGGCGTGGCCGAAATCAAGCGGGTAAACGCCCTGCTGGCGGGCAGCGTGGCGGATGATGTCGACCTGTGCCCGCTGTACGGCGCCCTGACGCTGGCGGAGCAGCAGAAAGCCATTCTGCCGCCGGCGCAAGGACGGCGCAAGGTGGTGCTGGCGACCAACATTGCCGAAACCAGTCTAACCATCGAGGGCATTCGTCTGGTGGTGGACAGCGGCCTGGAACGCACGACGCGTTTTGACGTCAAAAGCGGTTTAACCCGTCTGGTGACGCAGCGCATCAGCCAGGCATCGATGGTGCAGCGCGCCGGGCGGGCCGGCAGGCTGTGCGCCGGTATTTGCTGGCACCTCTGTTCCCGTGAACAGGCCGAACGCGCCGCCGCACAGAGCGATGCCGAAATATTGAATAGCGATCTCAGCGGTTTTTGGCTGGATCTGTTGCAGTGGGGCTGCGCGGACGCCGGGCAATTAATCTGGCTGGATGCGCCGCCGCCGCCCGCTTTACAGGCGGCCGGCCGGCTGCTGCGCCAGCTCGCCGTTACCGACGGGCAGGGCAAGTTGACTGAGGAAGGACGGAAAGTCGCCGCCCTCGGGTGCGATCCGCGGCTGGCGGCGATGCTGATTACGGCACGGCGGCAGCATCGGGACGCGCTGGCGACGGCCGGATGCCTGGCGGCGATACTGGAAGAGCCGCCGCGCGGGGGAGCGATAAATCTGCTGGACTGGCTGCATCGTCCGCTGCCGCACTGGCTGCGGCGTTCGCAGCAGCTTGTGCGCCGGCTGTCGTCGGAGGCCGGCCGTATTGACGAGGGATGGGCCGCCTGGCTGCTGGCCCGGGGATTCGCCGATCGCATCGCCCGGCGGCGCGGTCAGGACGGCCGCTACCAACTGGCGAACGGCGCCGGGGCGATGATGCCGGCGGACGAGGCGCTGTCCGGCGCCGACTGGCTGCTGGCGCCCGCGCTATTACAGAACGACCATAATGCGGACGCGCGCATTCTGCTGGCGCTGCCGCTGGATATCGAACGTTTGGAGCAACAGGCGCCCGGCTTGATTAGCGAACATAATGTGGTGCGCTGGGACGAAGAAAAAGGTACGCTGCGCGCCAGCGAACAGAGTCGGATCGGCTGCCTGACGCTGCGTTCCCGTCCGTTGAATAAGCCCTCGGACGAGGCGTTGCAGCGGGCGATGTTGGCCTGGCTGCGGGAACAGGGGCTTGGCGCGCTGAATTGGGATACGGCGGCGCAACAGTTGCGCGTTCGGCTGCTGTGCGCCCGGCGGTGGCTGCCCGAGGTAAACTGGCCCGCGGCCGATGATGAGAGCCTGCTGGCGACGCTGGAGCTCTGGCTGCAGCCCTCTCTGTCCGGAGTCAGGGATTTACGCGCGCTGCGCCAAATCGATTTGAGCGAGGCGTTGATGCGTTTGCTGGATTGGCCTTTACGCCAGCGGCTGGATAGCGCGTTGCCCAGCCACTACACCGTGCCGGGCGGCAGCCGGCTGGCGATTACCTATTATGAGGATAAGCCGCCGGTATTGGCGGTGCGGATGCAGGAGATGTTCGGCGAGCGCCAGAGTCCGATGCTGGCGGAAGGGCGCGTCGCGCTGGTGCTGGAGCTGTTGTCGCCGGCCCAGCGCCCCTTGCAGATTACGCGCGATCTGGCGGCCTTCTGGCAGGGCGCTTATCGCGAAGTGCAAAAAGAGATGAAGGGGCGTTACCCCAAACATGTCTGGCCGGACGATCCGGCGAATGCGCTGCCGACGCGGCGCACCAAGAGATATCAGAAGCACTAATTTCAGATGTTTCCTCTTCCTTGAGCAGGGCGCGGGAAACAGAGTAAGGCGGCTTAAGCGTAAAGCGGATAGCTGTTACAACCTGACGGAGAAGCAACAAGCATGTCTCGGGATGACCGCGAACCTATTGGACGTAAAGGAAAAACGTCGGGACGTAAACCTGCGCGCAGGCAGGAGATTCGGCGCCGCAGGGATGATGACTATGATGACGATTATGAAGACGAACGGGATGAGTTTGATGACGATGACGGCGGCTATGATGATGAGGACGCAATGACGGGCAAACCGCGCAAGAGACGCCGCTGGCTGGGGCTGTTCATCAAGCTGGCGTTGATTTTCGCCGTGGCGATGGCGATTTACGGCGTATATCTCGATAGCCAAATTCGCACCCGCATCGAAGGCAAGGTATGGCAACTGCCGGCGGCGGTGTATGGACGTATGGTCAATCTTGAACCCGGCATGTCCTATAACCTGAAGGAGATGATCAGTCTGCTGGAGGGGATGCAGTACCGCCAGGTGAGCCGCATTACCCGTCCCGGCGAATTCAGCGTGCGCGGCAACAGCATTGAAATGCTGCGCCGGCCTTTCGATTTCCCCGACGGTAAAGAGGGGCAGATTCGCGCCCGTCTGACGTTCAGCAACGATCGTCTGGCGCAGATCCAGAATCTGGATAATCAGCGCAACTTCGGCTTCTTCCGTCTCGATCCGAAATTGATCACCATGATGCAGTCGCCGAACGGCGAGCAGCGTCTGTTCGTGCCGCGCTCCGGCTTCCCCGATCTGTTGGTGGATACCCTGGTGGCGACCGAGGATCGCCATTTTTATCAGCATGACGGCATCAGTTTCTATTCGATCGGCCGCGCGTTTTTAGCCAATATCACCGCCGGCCGGGCGATCCAGGGGGGCAGTACGCTGACGCAACAGCTGGTTAAAAACCTGTTCCTCACCAATGAGCGGTCCCTGTGGCGTAAGGCGAATGAAGCCTATATGGCGCTGATCATGGATTATCGCTACAGCAAAGATCGCATTCTGGAGCTGTATCTCAACGAAGTGTATCTCGGTCAGAGCGGCAGCGATCAGATCCGCGGATTCCCGCTGGCCAGCCTCTACTATTTCGGCCGCCCGGTGAATGAGCTCAGTCTCGATCAGCAGGCGCTACTGGTGGGCATGGTGAAAGGGGCGTCGCTGTATAACCCGTGGCGTAACCCCAAAATCACGCTGGAGCGCCGCAACCTGGTACTACGCTTGCTTCAGAATCAGCAGGTTATCGATGCCGATCTGTATAATATGCTGAGCGCGCGTCCGCTGGGCGTGCAGCCCAGGGGCGGCGTCATCAGCCCTCAGCCCGCCTTTATGCAGTTGGTGCGTCAGGAGTTGCAGCAAAGGCTGGGCGATAAGGTCAGCGATCTCTCCGGCGTGAAGATTTTCACTACCCTCGATCCCGTTTCGCAGGATGCGGCGGAAAAAGCGGTAGAGGAGGGGATTCCGGCCTTAAGGGCCGCGCGCGGCGTCAACGATCTGGAGGCCGCCATGGTGATCGTCGACCGTTTCAGCGGCGAGATCCGGGCGATGGTCGGCGGATCGCAGACCCAATATGCCGGCTTTAACCGCGCCCTGCAGGCGCGCCGCCCCGTCGGGTCGCTGGCCAAACCGGCCACCTATCTGACGGCGCTGAGCCAGCCGGACACCTATCGTCTGAATACCTGGCTGGCGGACGAGCCGCTGTCGATGAAGCAGCCCAACGGCCAGCTGTGGCAGCCGAAAAACTACGATCGCCAGTTCCGCGGGCGCGTGATGCTGGTCGATGCGCTGGCCAATTCGCTGAACGTGCCGACGGTCAATCTGGGGATGGCCGTCGGGTTGGATCAGGTGACGGCGACGCTGAAGAAGCTGGGTATTCCCGCCAACGTTATCGAACCCGTGCCATCAATGCTGCTGGGGGCGATTAGCCTGACGCCGATGGAAGTGGCGCAGGAGTATCAGACGATAGCCAGCGGCGGAAATCGCGCGCCGCTGTCGTCTTTACGCTCGGTGATCGCCGAAGACGGCACCGTGCTGTATCAGAGCTTCCCGCAGGCCGAACGCGCCGTTCCCGCCCAGGCGGCCTATCTGACGCTGTACGGCATGCAGCAGGTGGTGGAACGGGGGACTTCGCGTTCGCTGGCGGTCAAATTCCCGAATTATCATCTGGCGGCGAAAACCGGCACCACCAACGATCTGCGCGATAGCTGGTTTGCCGGTGTGGACGGCAAGGAAGTGGCGATAAGCTGGGTCGGGCGGGATAACAACGGGCCGGCGAAGCTGACCGGGGCGAATGGCGCATTGACGCTCTATCGCCGCTATCTGGAAAACCAGACGCCGCTGCCGCTGATGCTGACGCCGCCGGAAGGCATCACCGCCATGACCGTGGACGCCAACGGTAACTTTGTCTGTAACGGCAGCAGCGCCGGGCGGCGGCTGCCGGTCTGGACGGATAACCCGCAGGCGCTCTGCCAGTCCAGGCCGGCGCAGCAGGCGGCCCAGCCGGAGCAGCAAAACGGCGACGGCGTCGCGGACTGGATTAGGCAAATGTTCGGCCAGTAATTCTTCTTTTATCCCCCGAGCGTTCGGGGGATATTTTTTCGCATTATTTCTCAGACTGCCATCCTCCGCTTTTCCAATTTGATGCTGAAAAACGATAATTGACTCTCAATCTGTTATGCGGGAATGTCGATCGCCTCCAGCAGCATCCAAATAGCGGTGATCACCAGCGACAATGCCATAATCGTGTTGAACAACCGCAATTTCCAGGGCTCTTGAAGATGTTTGCCGATTTGGTCGCCAATTGCCGCCCATATCAGAATGCATGGCAGGTTTAGCGCCATGAAGGCGAACATGATGGTGAAAATGCCGCTGCTGGCGGTATAGAGCAATGCCACGTTACTGGCCATCAGCCAGGCCTTGGGGTTGACCGCCTGGAACAGCGCGCCCTGAAGCAGGGTCATCGGCTTGCTTTTCCTGCGTAATTCCGGTGCGGACGCCCGTACGATTTTCCAGGAAAGCCACAGCAGATAGCCGCATCCCAGCACGGTGAGCGGCAGTCTTACCGCGCTCATCCAGCTCAGCAGCCACTCCAGCGCCACGCCCATCAGTGCCGTTTGCACCCCGCAGCCAAGCATAATGCCCAATAGCATCGGCAGGGTGCGGCGTATGCCGAAATTGACCCCGGAGGTCGCCAGCAGCAGGTTGTTGGGACCGGGAGTAATCGACATGACGGTAACGTAGCTGAAAAAAGAGGGATCGAGCATGGTGCTTTCCTTATAACGCTGAATGAGAACGCCATAATAAGTGGAATAAAATAATGGTAACAGTTACAGGAAAATACTATTGTAATGAGCACAGTTTGGATTAATTCTTAATTGTACCCATCGATTGGCGAGGTGATTGTGTCCATTATCGATCCACAAGAAAATACGCTTTATCAGCAACTGGCCGAAACCTTTGCGGCGGCGATCCATCAGGGAACCTGGTTGCCGGGGAGCCGTTTACCGGCAATCCGTCGCGTAGCGGGATCGCATCAGGTTAGTGTGAATACCGTGCTTAATGCCTGGCGTATCCTTGAGGATCGCGGTCTGATCGAAGCCCGCCCGCAATCAGGCTATTTTGTGCGCGGACGTTTGCCGTCGTTGACGAAAACCCGGCAGCACCGTGCGCAGGTTATCTCGCCAAGCAGCGATAAATTGGATCTGATTGATTCGGTCTTTGCCGCGCAAAATCATCCCGATTACCTCAACATTTCTCTCGCCTGTCCACAAAATAGCGATTTTTATCCCGTCGCGAAGATCGGCCGTATTACCGCTTCGCTATTGCGCCGTCAGCCGGACATGATTGGCCGCTATGCCCTACCGCCCGGCAGTGAGCGGCTGCGGCGCGAAGTGGCGCGGCGGGCGATGGAGTCCGGCATGGCGTTGAGCGGCGGCGATATCACGGTGACCCATGGCTGCATGGAGGCATTGCAACTGGCATTACGGGCCGTGACCCGGCCGGGCGATTGCGTGGGGTTGGAAACGCCAACCTATTTTTACCTGTTTCCTCTGCTGGCTAGTCTGGGACTGAAAACGGTGGAAATTCCGACCAGCCCGCAGCGCGGGCTTTCATTGGACGCATTGGAGTTGCTGCTTTCAGAGCAACGGCTTCAGGCGATCGTCGCCATGCCCAATGTGCAGAATCCACTGGGTTGCAGCATGACGCTGGAGGATAAAAAGCGGCTGGCGAAACTGGTTAACGATTATCAAGTGCCGTTGATAGAAGACGGTTTGTATGGCGAGCTACAGTTTAGCTGGCCGCTCTCTCCGGCGGTTAAGGCGTTCGATCGTGACGGTTGGGTGATTTATTGTTCCAGTTTTACGAAAACGCTGGCGCCCGATTTCCGTATTGGCTGGATGGCCGCGGGGCGGTTCAGTGCGACGGTGGCGCGGCTAAAAGCGGTGTCGTCAATGGCGGAGTCTACTTTGCTGTCGGAGACGCTGGCGCAATTTCTGGAATCAGGCGGCTACGACCATCATCTGCGCACGTTGCGCCGCCGCTATGCCGCCCAGTTGGATGAGGCGCGCGGATTGATCGCCCGCCATTTTCCGCAAGGCACCCGCGCCACGCAACCGCAGGGCGGCTTTGTCTTCTGGCTGGAGATGCCGGGTAATGTGGACGGCGTAGCGTTGTTTCATCGCCTGTTGCAGGAGAAAATCAGCGTGACGCCCGGCGCGCTGTATACCCTGAGCGACCGCTGCCAACATGCGATTCGCCTCTCCTGCTGTTATCCCTTTGATGAGCGATACACCTACGCGCTTAAGCGCGCAGGCGCGCTGGCCTGCGAAATGAGCGGCATCGCGCCGGGCAGCGAAAGTTAGTCGCGCGTTACAATCTTCGTGACGCGCGATATGGGCTTACAGCTGCGCGAAGCTGCGGCGCGCAGCGTCGATAGTGCGCTCGATATCCTGCTGGCTGTGGGCCAGAGACATAAAGCCGGCTTCGAAGGCGGAAGGCGCCAGATAAACTCCCTCTTCCAACATCATATGAAAGAAACGTTTGAAACGCTCTACGTCGCTCGTCATCACCTCCTGATAGCAGGTGACGCGCTCTGCCGCGGTGAAAAATAGTCCAAACATCCCGCCAGCCTGATTGATCACCAGTGGAATATTGGCGTTTTTCGCCGCGGCCGCCAGTCCGTCGGCGAGCTGGCGGGTGAGCTCGGTAAGCCGCTGATGTACGCCGGGCTTGGCGACTTCCGTCAGGCAGGCGTAACCGGCCGCCATCGCGATGGGGTTGCCCGATAAAGTGCCGGCTTGATAAACCGGGCCGGTAGGCGCCAGCGCCTGCATTACTTCGCGCCGGCCGCCAAAGGCGCCCACCGGCATACCGCCGCCGATGATTTTGCCCAGGCAGGTCAAATCCGGCGTTACGCCGTAGTGCGCCTGCGCGCCGGCCAGCGCCACGCGAAATCCGGTCATCACTTCATCGATGATCAATAACGCGCCGAACTCGTCGCATAGCGCGCGCAGCCCCGGCAGAAACTCCGGCAGCGGAGGCACGCAGTTCATGTTGCCGGCGACGGGCTCGACGATAACCGCGGCGACCTCTTCAGGATATTGCTCAAAGGCGGCGCGTACCGATGCCAGGTCGTTGTAGGTACAGGTCAGGGTATGACGGGCGAAATCCGCCGGCACGCCAGGGGAGTTGGGCTGACCCAGCGTCAGGGCGCCGGAGCCGGCTTTTACCAGCAGGCAGTCCGCATGGCCGTGATAGCAGCCTTCGAACTTGATGATTTTATCGCGGCCGGTATAGCCGCGCGCCAAACGGATGGCGCTCATGGTCGCTTCGGTGCCGGAGTTGACCATGCGCACCATCTCCATGGTCGGCACCAGCGAGGTCACCAGCCGCGCCATCCGAACTTCCATTTCCGTCGGGGCGCCAAAGCTTAATCCGCGTTCGGCCGCGGCGATGACCGCCTGGCGTACGGCCGGGTGGTTATGTCCCAATATCATCGGCCCCCAGGAGCCGACGTAATCTATATAGGATTTGCCATCGGCATCGTAAAGATAGGCTCCGTCCGCCCGCTCGATGAACAGAGGCGCGCCGCCGACGCCGTTAAACGCGCGCACCGGCGAATTGACGCCGCCCGGAATGAGCTGTTGCGCCGCGGCGTACAGACTTTCAGATTTATTCATTAAAGGATCCTGACGTTACGTTTGTCGTGGAAAGTCAGGCCATTCTAATCAACTGACTACGGTTATGAAAATCGTTGTGCGACGATCGTTTTATTCCGATACGGGTTACGGGAGTGCTTTTGGGGTGCAATCTCATCGTTAAGGGTTAAAATTACTCCCTTTGTTCGTGACTTCTTCATTAGTTGATATGGATTCCTGTGACGAGATTGGCTTCCCCTTCTTTTCCCACCGATCGTAAACGCGGCGCTGCGATCGGGCAGTTTATGCGGCGTGATAAAACACCGGCTCTGATTTTGGCATTGGCGGCGCTGGTCGGCACTCTGGTCGGGTTGATCGGCGTCGCCTTTGAAAAAGCCGTAAACGGGGTTTTGGCTCTGCGAATGTCGGTATTGACTGAATCGGTGCGTGGTTGGATGGTATGGCCGACGGCATTTTTCATCTCCGCGCTGCTGGCGGTCTTTGGTTATTATCTGGTGCGGCGTTTTGCGCCTGAGGCGGGCGGATCGGGCATCCCCGAAATTGAAGGCGCGCTTGAGGAGCTGCGCCCGGTCCGCTGGCGGCGCGTGATTCCGGTGAAGTTTTTCGGCGGGATCGGTACGTTGGGATCCGGCATGGTGCTGGGGCGTGAGGGGCCGACGGTGCAACTGGGGGGGAATATCGGCGGCATGATCGCGGATCTCCTGCCCAAAAGGTTGCGCGACGGCCGCCACTCCTTATTGGCCGCGGGGGCGGCGGCGGGTCTGTCGGCGGCGTTTAATGCCCCGCTGGCGGGGATTTTGTTCATCATTGAAGAGATGCGTCCGCAGTTTCGTTACAGCCTCATTTCAATAAAAGCGGTATTCCTGGGCGTCATTATGTCGAGCATCGTATTCCGCTTGTTTAATGGTGAACAGGCGGTGATCGCCGTGGGGAAACTCGCCGCCGCGCCAGTCAATACCCTGTGGCTGTATCTGGTGCTGGGAATGGTTTTCGGCGTGGTCGGCGTGGTGTTCAACGCGCTGGTATTGCGCGCGCAGGCGCTTTTTTTACAGTTTCATGCCTCGAGTTTGCCGCGTTTTTTATTGGTCGGCGCGGTTGCCGGCGGCGTTTGCGGTATTTTATCCCTGCTGTTTAACGCGGCGACCGGCGGCGGTTTCGCGCTGATACCGCTGGCGGCGGCGGAACACTATAGCATCGGTCTGTTATTGATCATCTTCCTGGTTCGCGTCTTGATGACGCTGATCTGTTTCGGCTCGGGGGCGCCCGGCGGTATCTTTGCCCCGATGCTGGCGCTGGGAACGCTGCTCGGCGCCGCTTTTGGCATGGGGGCCGGTCAGCTATTTCCTGATTATGCGCTTGGCGCCGGAACCTTCGCGATTGCCGGAATGGGCGCATTATTCGCCGCATCCGTTCGGGCGCCGCTGACCGGCATCGTGCTGGTGCTGGAAATGACGGATAACTACCAATTGATTTTGCCGATGATCATCACCTGTCTGGGGGCGACGCTGCTGGCTCAGTTTTTGGGCGGGAAGCCGTTATATTCCGCTATCCTGGCGCGTACGCTCCAGCGTCAGGCGCCGGCGCTGCATGATAAGGGGCATCATGCGTCCGCCGATGTCAAATCTTGAACGTTTTAATTCGCTATTGAATAATAGGCGTCATACTTCAGGCTGCATGTGCGTTGGCTTTGTTGCCCGCTCATGACCCTAGGCCTTTCGCGGAAATGACGAACCCGGTGCGGGCTCACCCGACGGGCCAGCGTGTAGGCGTTGTGCAAAAACGCTTTGCCGTTTTTGTCCTGCAACTGGAATTATTTAGGGTATAATCGAATAAGTTGCGTATTACCTGATAAGAATTAGGTTGGGAGTAAGAAAATGAGCGATGAAGCGGTATTGCCTCTGCAATTTACCGATGCAGCGGCGAAAAAGGTGAAACTCCTGATTGCTGATGAGGAAAATCCGGAGCTGAAACTGCGGGTTTATATTACCGGGGGCGGTTGCAGCGGCTTCCAGTACGGTTTTACTTTTGACGATCGGGTCAACGAAGGGGATATGACCATTGAAAAGCAGGGCGTAGCGCTGGTGGTCGACCCCATGAGTCTGCAATACCTGGTCGGCGGCTCGGTCGACTACACCGAAGGTCTGGAAGGCTCGCGCTTTGTCGTCAGCAATCCGAATGCCAAAACCACCTGTGGCTGCGGTTCGTCTTTCAGTATCTGATTCACTTTTCCCGTCTAAAACGCTAAGCCCCGCGCAATCTGAACGCTTGCGCGGGGCTTTTTGCCGGATTGAATTACCACTCAATGGTAATCAGACGCGCTTCCTCCGCCTTGTTTTCTGCTGTGGCAACGGCTGACGCCTCCCGTTCAGTGGGTATCGGTATTCGCGATTCAGTGATTTTAGGTTGTGGCATACGGGCGACGTTGCATTTTATCTGATGGCGGTTGTGCGTTGATTCAACGCCGCATGCCGGCAGAATAACCAGTCTGGCGTCGATTTGTCCGCCGCTATTGCCCGCATAAGCCGGATCGCAGGCAGCCAGAAGCAAGCCCGCGCGGAGCAAGAAATATTTCATTTTCAGTTTACCCGGTGTTGAAAAGAGCCCGTTCAGGCTTAAAAATAATTTCTATCCTTCATCTTGCGCATTACCGGCGCGCGGCTATGGCAGACGAGGTTTTTGTCGGCGAGTTGCCTGTATTTCAATTAGTGTGGTGAGATTATAGGCAAATCGCCGCGGCGAAAACAGCGATGGTGTTACAAGATGTTTTATTTAAATAGTGATTAATAATTAATAAGTTAGATGACTTATCGTATAGGCTCCAATCTGTTAATCATTTTTTTTCAGTTCGGCCAATTGCCGGCAAATGTGCTGCGCCGCCAGCATTAGGCGCGGTCCGCTGCGGTTGAACCAATCCTCATTGACTTCGACGACCGGAACGGATAGCTGCGGCCGCCAAAATGCCTGCGTAGCGGCGGCGCCCTCTGAAGAACCGCTGATGATAATCGCCTGCGGCTTGCGCATTAACACCTGTTCCCGGCTGACCTGCGGCCAAGGCACCGGGCTGTCGCTGAAAATATTCCGCGCGCCGCACAGCGAGACGACCTGACTTTGCAAGGTGCCGTGCGCCGAAGTGAACAGCGGGTGGGAGCCAAACTGCATAAAAACCCGGATCGGGCGGTTGTCGGCGTATCGCCGCCGCAATTCCGCCAGCTGCCGGCGCAGCGCGGCGGCGGCCTGATCCGCCTGCTCGGGATGCGTACTGTAGTGCGCCAACTTTTCCAGCATGTTGGGAATATCATCAAGGGTTTTGGGATCCAGATAGACGATCGGAATGCCAAAATTGACGAGTTGCTCCAGCGGTCTTTGCGGATTGCCTTCGCGCCAGGCCAGAATGAGATCGGGTTTCAGCGCCAGGATCCGTTCAAGATTGATTCCCTGCCAGGAGGCGACCTGCTCCAGCTTACGGGCTTCGGGAGGATAGTCGGACCAGCTGCTGACCGCTACTAGCTGCGTTTCCATCCCGGCGGCGAATGCCATTTCGGTGGCATGCGGCGCCAGACTGATCACGCGCTGCGGCGCCGCGTTGGCCGCGGCTAAGGTAAAAAAGAGCAATACCCCGCAAAGAGAGTGAATCCGTAATTTCATTGTGAGGCTACCGACGTTCGGCCAGCGCTCGCAGCATGGTCTCTACCATGTGGGTGGATTGCCGGGCGGCCACCGCCAGAAATTCGTCGAAGCTCAGGTGCGATTCCTGGTCGGCGACATCGGAAATCGCCCGAACGATGACGAAAGGCAGCGCAAATTGGTGACAAACATGGGCGATTGCCGTGGCTTCCATCTCTACCGCGATAGCCTGAGGGAAGGTTTTACGGATGCGGGCCAGCGGCTCCGCGCCGTTGATAAACGCGTCGCCGCTGACGATCAGACCGCGCACCGCGTTCAGCTGTAGCTTGGCGATGGCGTCTTTGGCCAGCGCAATCAGCCCCTCATCCGCGATGAACGCCGCCGGGCAGCCGGCCATCTGTCCGGGTTCATAGCCGAAGGCGGTGACATCGGCGTCGTGATAGCGAACCTCATCGGAAACCACGATATCGCCGACCTTCAGCGTCGCGGCCAGTCCGCCGGCCGAGCCGGTGTTAATCACCATATCCGGCCGGCAGTGCTCCAGCAATAATGTGGTGCCCAGCGCGGCGGAAACTTTGCCGATGCCGGATTTTAACAAGGCGACATCAATGCCGTGTAATCGGCCGGTGTAAATTTCACAACCCGCGCGCCGTAGGGTCTGGCGGTTTTCGATACGATCGCGAAGCAGGGTAACTTCTTGCTCCATAGCTCCGATAATGCCGACTTTCATAGTATTCCCCACAAATTTTGTTATAAATAGCATGAGTGTAGCGTCGGCTAGTCTATCATGGCTTACGGGATGAGATGGAGTGCGGGGAGCAACGCCGCCGTCGTTTGACATGGGGAATGGTATGTCCGATATCGATTTTGCCAAGAAGATGAGTTTCCAGCGCCATTTCAGCCGCGCCAAAACGGCTGAGGATAGGTATGCGATCGTGCGTCAGTTTGAGAGCGATCGCGGGCGTATCGTCAACTCCGCCGCCATCCGCCGCCTGCAGCAAAAAACCCAGGTGTTTCCGCTGGAACGTAATGCCGCGGTCCGCTCCCGCCTGACGCACTCCATGGAGGTTCAGCAGGTCGGCCGCTACATCGCCAAAGAAATTCTGCACCGTCTGCAAGCGGAAGATCGGCTGCGGGAGTTAGGGCTGGCGGATGGCGAGGCGCCATTTGAAAGCATGGTGGAAATGGCGTGCCTGATGCACGACATTGGTAATCCGCCCTTTGGCCATTTTGGCGAATCGGCGATTAACCAGTGGTTTAGAAAACTTCTGGATATCGCTTATCTGGATGTCGAGGCCCGGCATGGTGAGGATGGCTGCAAGGTTGGCGCATTGCGTATGCGTCAGGATGGGCTTGACGATCTGCGTGGTCAAATCCGGCAGGATCTGAGCAACTTTGAAGGCAACGCCCAGGCAATCCGGCTGGTGCATACCTTGCTGAAGCTGAATCTCACCTACGGCCAGGTGGGATGCATACTGAAATATACCCGTCCCGCTTACTGGCGCGGAGAGCTTCCCGCGCAGTTCGATTATCTGATGAAGAAACCGGGTTATTACCTGGCGGAAGAGGCGTTCGTAACCGCGCTGCGCCAAGAACTGGGGATGGGGGAGTTTCACCGCCATCCGCTGACTTACATTATGGAGGCCGCCGACGATATTTCTTACTGCATCGCGGATCTGGAGGATGCCGTCGAGAAAGATATTCTGACGATCGACACGCTCTACGAACGTCTGCGGGAGAACTGGGACAGCGTCGGCGAGAAGGATATTTTTGCCAAAACCATCGGCCGCGCCTATGACGAGCGCGATCGTCTGAAGTGGCGCAGCCATGACGATCAGTTTTTCATGAATCTGCGGGTGTATACCGTCGGCCAACTGGTGCCTCATGCCGCGCAGCGCTTTATGGATAATCTGCCGGCAATTTATGCCGGGGCGTTTAATCAGGCGTTGCTGGAAGACGAAAGTCAGCCAAATAAATTACTGAAAATATTCAAGAGGGTGGCGATTAAGCATGTCTTTAACCACCATGAGGTGGAGCAGTTGGAGCTGCAGGGGGACCGGGTTATTCGCGGACTGCTGGATATCTACAGCCCGTTGCTTGAGATGCCGTGCCCGGAGTTCAGCCGGCTTGTGAATGATGATACCCATAAGCGCTATCCTATCGAAACCCGGCTTTACCATAAGCTATCGCGCAAACACTGCCTAGCTTACCGGGAGGCCGTGGAGAGCCTGCGACATCTCGCTTATGAAGAACAGGAAATCCGCGAGTATTATTTCCGGGCGCGCCTGCTGCAGGATTATATCAGCGGCATGACCGACCTTTATGCCTACGATGAATACCGGCGCCTGATGGCCGCGGAATAATAACTTTTGTAAAGAGACCCAATATTTTCTTACGGTTCAGCATCTTCCATTAATGAACCAAGTTGATCCATATTTATCTCATACAGCACGCCTCGTATCTGCCTCGTATCTTGACCGATAAGATAAAGGGTATAAAGGCTGTGAGAGCCCGATCGTTGATTACTGTGAGATATATTCCCATGAAAAGAAAATCACTGGTTTTAAGTGCGCTGACATTCAGTCTCGCAATGGCGATGGGACCGCTCGGCGCGAACGCGGCGGAGTTAGTCCCTTCTTCATCCTCCTCCAATCAACTGCCAAGCCTGGCCCCGATGCTGGAAAAAGTTATGCCTTCGGTAGTGAGTATCGCCGTAGAGGGACACACCAGCGTCGCCAGAGAACAGATCCCGCAGCAGCTGCAACCGTTCTTCGGCGAAGACTCCCCGTTCTGTCAGGACGGCTCCCCGTTTCAGCAGTCCCCCATGTGCCAGGGCGGGGATGAGGGCGACGGCTCGCCATCCCGCCAGCAGGCTTTTCAGGCATTGGGCGCGGGCGTGATCATCAACGCGGAAAAAGGCTATGTGGTAACGAATAACCATGTGGTGGACAATGCGGATAAAATTCAGGTTCGTCTCAATGACGGCCGTAAATATGACGCCAAGGTGATCGGCAGAGATCCCCGTTCCGACGTCGCGCTGGTGCAGCTACAGAGTTTCAAGAACCTGACGGCGATCAAAATGGCCGACTCCGATCAGCTGCGCGTGGGAGATTACACCGTTGCGATCGGCAACCCGTACGGCCTGGGCGAAACGGCGACCTCCGGGATCGTATCGGCGCTGGGGCGCAGCGGGCTGAATATCGAAAATTATGAAAACTTCATCCAAACCGACGCCGCCATCAACCGCGGCAACTCCGGCGGCGCGCTGGTTAACCTGAACGGCGAATTGATTGGCTTAAATACCGCGATTCTGGCGCCCGACGGCGGCAATATCGGCATCGGCTTTGCGATCCCCAGCAATATGGTGAAAAGCCTGGTCGCCCAGATCGTCGAATTCGGCGAAGTGAAGCGCGGCGAACTGGGCATCACCGGGACGGAGCTGAATTCGGAACTGGCCCAGGCGATGAAAGTCGATGCGCAGCGCGGCGCGTTCGTCAGCCAGGTGCAACCGAAATCGGCGGCGGCACAAGCGGGCATTAAGGCCGGTGACGTCATCGTGTCGCTAAACGGCAAGGCGATAAGCAGTTTCGCGGCATTGCGGGCGCAGGTCGGCTCATTGCCGGTCGGCAGCAAGCTGTCGCTGGGCCTGCTGCGTGACGGCAAACCCGTTACGGTGGAAGTTACGCTGCAGCAAAGCACTCAGGCGCAGGTGGCGTCGGGGAATCTGTATTCCGGCATTGAAGGCGCCGAATTAAGCAATACCCAGGTCGACGGCCAGAAAGGCGTCAAAGTCGATAACGTGAAGGCGGGATCGGCGGCGGCGAAAATCGGCTTGAAAAAGGATGACATTATCCTGGGCGTGAATCAGCAGCCGGTTCAGAACCTCGGCGAGCTGCGTAAAATTCTGGACAGCAAGCCGGCGGTGCTGGCGCTGAGCATCCGCCGCGGCGACAGTAATATTTATCTGTTGATGCAATAATCCGCGCGGTTAACGCCGGGTATTTTTATACCCGGCTCTGCCTTTTATCTTCGGGCGCCTGCGGGCGCTCTATTTACTTAGATTGAAAACTATTACATAACCATAAACAATATAACGCTATAGCATAAATTATCGCGAAACAGTATTTTTGCCACTTTCCCATATCCTCTATTGTCACTTCCGTATCGTTAGTTTGCTGGCCGTGCCGGCTGACTACGCAAATCAGCAACATTCTCGTTATTTTTATGGCGGGCGTTTTGACCGCCGCCTTGCGGACCCGCGCTGTGTAAAGCAAGCCGCCGGCGATTTTGGCGCTTAGCTAATGCAATACATCAGAAATGATAATGCATTAAGCGTTTGTTCCAGGGCGGAAGGCAGCCGAAATTGCTGTAATTTGAAAAATGACAGGTAAAAATACCGTTCAATTTTAGGGAGTGATAATGATGTCAATTCGCCGTCTGGGATTATCTCTTGCTACAGCAGCGCTACTGTTTTCCGGCGTCGCCTCCGCGGCAACAGAGTTACTGAATGTTTCTTACGACCCTACCCGTGAGCTTTATCAGCAATATAACGCCGCTTTTATCAAACATTGGAAAGAGACCACCGGCGAGGACGTCACCATTAAAAATTCGCACGGCGGATCGGGTAAACAGGCGCGATCCGTTATCGACGGCCTACAGGCCGACGTGGTAACGCTGGCGCTGGCCGGCGATATCGACGCGCTGAATTTGAATCAGCAAATCATCGATCCCAAATGGCAGGCTCGCCTGCCCGACAACAGTACGCCCTATACCTCCACCATCGTTTTTCTGGTGAGAAAGGGCAATCCCAAGCAAATTAAGGATTGGGGCGACCTGATTAAGCCGGGCGTTGAAGTGATTACGCCGAATCCGAAAACCTCCGGCGGGGCGCGCTGGAATTTCCTGGCGGCCTGGGCCTACGCCAAAGCGCAGCCCGGCGGCAATGACGAAACGGCGCTGAAATTCGTGACGGAGTTGTATCGCCATGCGCCGGTGCTGGATACCGGAGCCCGCGGGTCGACAATCAGTTTCGTGCAGCGTCAGTTGGGCGATGTGCTGCTGGCCTGGGAAAACGAAGCCTACCTCTCTTTGAAAGAGCAGGGCGGCGATCAGCTTGAAATTGTAACCCCGTCGCTCTCCATTCTGGCCGAACCCCCGGTCGCGGTGGTGGACAAGGTGGTCGATCGCAAAGGCACGCGCAAACAGGCGGATGCCTATCTGCAATACCTCTACAGCGATGAGGCGCAACGGATTATCGGTAAAAACTTCTATCGTCCGCGCAATGCCAAAATCGCCGAAGAGTTTAAAGCGCAGTTTGCGCCGGTGAATCTGGTCACCATCGATAAAGACTTCGGCGGTTGGAAAGCCGCACAGGATAAATTCTTCAACGATGGCGGCGTGTTCGACAAAATCTTCCAGGAAATTAATAAGTAAATAACGGATTTCTGATGTTGGAAAGCCGCTGAAACCAGCGGCTTTGATTCGTCGGCGAAGGTTTGGTTTTGCCAGAATCATTGAGTATGACTATTAAAGGCGCCGTATGTCACAACGTAGCTCCCCGGTAATTCCCGGTTTCGGATTAACTTTAGGTTTCAGCTTAAGTTATTTAGGGTTGATTGTACTTATTCCGTTGGCAGGGATGTTTCTTTACGCCAGCCAATTGACGCTGGCGCAGTTTTGGGACCTGATTACCAGCCGACAGGTGCTTTTCTCTCTTCGTCTCTCCTTTGGCACGGCGCTGATGGCCGCTTTTATCAACGGTATTCTGGGCACGCTGCTGGCATGGGTGTTAGTGCGCTACACCTTTCCCGGCCGCAAGGTCATTGACGCGATGATCGACATGCCTTTTGCGCTGCCGACGGCCGTGGCGGGGATCGCGCTGACGGCCCTGTATGCGCCGAACGGTCTGATCGGTTCGCTGTTTCCTTTTAAAATCGCCTATACCGGCATCGGCATTACGCTGGCGTTGATTTTCGTCACCCTGCCGTTTGTCGTCAGGACGCTGCAGCCCGTTTTGGCCGATATTCCGCAAGAGATCGAGGAGGCGGCGGCCTGTCTCGGCGCGCGTCCGCTGCAGGTATTCCGCCATGTGCTGATCCCGGCGCTGCTTCCCGCCTGGCTGACCGGCTTTGCGCTGGCGTTCGCCCGCGGCGTGGGGGAGTACGGTTCCGTGGTGTTTATCGCGGGCAATATTCCTTTTAAAACAGAAATCTTGCCGTTGCTGATCGTCTCTAAACTCGATCAGTATGATTATAAAGGCGCGACCGGAATTGGCGTATTTATGCTGCTGGTGTCTTTCATTATGTTGCTGCTGATTAATTTACTGCAGCGCCGTATTCAACCGAAACTGTAGGCAGCGGCGATGGAACAGGTTATTTCTACTCAAACCCGGTCGGTAAAATCTCCCAAAAAACCGGCGGCGTACTACGTTTTGGTTTCACTGGCGTGGATCGTCTTTTTTCTGATTCTGGTTCTGCCGCTATTGATGGTGGTAACGCAGGGGCTGCATAACGGCATCGGCGCATTCTGGGATGCCATTACCGAGCCTGATGCCATCTCCGCGCTCAAGCTGACGCTACTGGCAACGGTAATTTCGGTGCCGCTTAACGTCGTCTTCGGCCTGGCGACGGCGTGGTGCGTAACCAAGTTTGAATTCCGCGGTAAAAGTTTTTTGCTGGCGTTGATCGATTTGCCGTTTTCCGTCTCTCCGGTGGTCGCCGGTCTGGTCTATGTTCTGCTGTTTGGCGCGCAAAGCCAGCTGTATCCGTTTCTGACCGCGCATAATCTGGAGATCGTCTATGCGGTGCCGGGAATTGTGCTGGCGACCATTTTCGTTACGCTGCCTTATGTGGCGCGCGAATTGATTCCCTTGATGGAGCAGCAGGGATCGCAGGAAGAAGAGGCGGCCAGACTGCTGGGCGCCAACGGCTGGCAGATGTTCTGGCACATCACCCTGCCCAACGTAAAGTGGGCGTTGATCTATGGCGTGGTGCTATGCACCGCCAGAGCGATGGGCGAGTTCGGCGCGGTTTCCGTCATTTCCGGGCATATCCGCGGGCTGACCAATACGCTGCCGCTGCATATCGAAATTCTTTACAACGAATACAATATCGTCGCCGCTTTTAGCGTGGCGATTCTGCTGTTAGTGATGTCGCTGGTCGTTCTATTGCTGCGCCAGTGGAGTGAGAGCCGCCTGACGAAGCAAATAGAGAAACAACAGGAGTTGACCAAAAATGAGCATTGAGATCCGCAATATTAATAAACAATTTGGTCAGTTTCAGGCTCTGAATCAAATTAACCTCGCCATTCAGAGCGGCGAGCTGGTGGCGCTGCTGGGGCCGTCCGGGTGTGGTAAAACCACGCTGTTGCGTATTATCGCCGGCTTGGAGCAGCCGGATAGCGGCAGTATTATTTTTCACGGCGAAGATGTCTCCATTCACGATGTGCGCAAGCGTAACGTGGGGTTCGTTTTCCAGCACTATGCCTTATTCCGCCATATGACGGTGTTCGACAATGTGGCGTTTGGGCTGCGCATGAAGCCGAAAAATATCCGTCCGTCGAAACGCGATATTGAAAAGCGGGTGCATGAGCTGCTCGGCCTGGTTCAACTGGACTGGCTGGCGGATCGTTATCCTGAACAGCTGTCCGGCGGCCAGCGCCAGCGCATCGCCCTGGCCAGAGCGCTGATCGTCGAACCCAGCATTCTGCTGCTGGACGAGCCTTTTGGCGCGCTGGACGCCAAAGTGCGTAAAGAGCTGCGCCGCTGGCTGTCGCGGCTGCATGAGGACATCAATCTGACATCGGTGTTTGTTACCCACGATCAGGAAGAGGCGATGGAAGTCGCCGATCGTATCGTATTGATGAATAAAGGCGTTATTGAGCAAATCGGCTCGCCCGACGAAGTCTATAACCGTCCGGCCAGCGAGTTTGTCTACCACTTCCTGGGCGACAGCAACCAACTGAAAATCGAACAGACGGATGAAACTATTCTGTTTCGTCCGCATGAGGTGGCGCTATCCGTTCAGGCGCAGGATGGCTATCAGCCGGTTATTGTGCGCGACATTCGCCCGCTGGGCGCCTTGACCCGCCTGTCACTCAAGATCGGCAATCAGCAGGAGCTGATTGAGGCTGAGGTAGCGCGGGACGATATTAGCCTGAACGGTTTGCAAAAAGGGGACGTTATCCAGTTCAAGCCTAAGCGCTATAACCATGACTGGGAAATCTGATCGTTTTCGCCAGGCCCGGTTATGGCGGCAAAACTCTTCATACTTCAAGCTGCATGTGCGTTGGCTTTTATTACTCGCCCCGTCGGAGCCGTCGCAAGCGGCGTTCAAATCCGCTCCCGGCAGATTCGTCAGTCATCCGAATCACTGACTTAAGTAAGCTCATCGGGATTAAATAAGAGATATCCTGTCTCTCTGCGCAGGCCAGCCGTTGGCTGGCCAAATTCGTTCCCGACGAATTTGGCCGACGCGGCGCTGGCTTTCGCGACGTCCTGTCGCTCACCCGGCGGTCACGCCCACCTCAGCGCAATTTTTTTACGCGAAGGAAAAATATCAAACAACATACTGTTATTTATGAATATTCGCTAAATAACGTTTAATTATTTTCTGGGGATTCCTCAGCCCTGCGGGGCGTTGTTGAATAAATTGAGCTTTTAGCGGTAGACAGGATCGGATCACTCTCTTCCCTGACAGTACATGGCGAACATCCATTATTCCCCCCTTTTTCTCACTTATTATAAAGTTTATCTAATTAAATAATTGTTATTGTTTTTTTTCAAAAAAAAACATAATTAGATGCTGTTTATTGACATGTATTAATAAAATTCGATCTATATGTGAAGTTTATATACATTTGGCGATGCTCAACGCATTCTTTCTATAGCGAAACATTAGAAATCATAATGGATGTTGTGAGAAAAATAGTTTTTGTTGGTTATTATAAAGCACCATCTATAAGGAAGTGTTTACGATGAGTGGGCGAGTTATTAATTATCAGGATAATATGTTTATACCGAAAGTTATCGCTAATGCTATTATTTGTCTGGTTTGTTCTTGCGGGCAAGGCCTTACCAATGGGAATAGAGAAATCCCGCTTCGCTTCCTGCGCTTATCTCATAAATATCTATCTGTTTCCTCAGTTTTATTTTTTCTTATAGTGATTAATTTATATTTGATCATTTTCATTTGAAATATATTCAACTCTATTGAATCAATCTGATTTTAAGCCTTTTGCAGAGGGGAGATGTTTAGCTTAATGGTGTGATTTTGTATGTTGACAACATAGAAGCCGGCAGCATGTTTTACAAAGCTATTTTTGGCGAGGGTCCGTTCGTGCCGCCGTCGCTGCGGCTGCTGGAGAGAGTGGTTAAATGCGTTGATTTTTCAGAACGGGCAACAGCGTCTGGCTGGCATCGCATAATCAAATAAGAATACTGTCTTATTTTATATGGAATTAAGGAGCAATGATGACGGAAAATAAAGTACGCACGAGTAATCGCAATATTGTCGAACAGTATATGAATACTTACGGGCAGGCTCGTTTATCCAGACACGAACTGTTTGACGAGGAGGGATGTGGGGGGCTTTGGACTACGGATAGCGGCGAACCGGTCGTTATCAAGGGCAAAAAGCAGCTGGCTAAACATGCGGTATGGTCGCTGGCCTGCTTCCCCGACTGGCGTTGGTACAACGTGAAGATATTCGATACGCAGGACCCGGATATTTTTTGGGTTGAATGCGACGGTAAAGGAGAGATTAATTTTAAGGGGTATCCTAAAGGATTTTATCAAAATCATTTCATTCATTACTTCCAGTTTAAAAATGGAAAAATAATCCTCCAGCGTGAATTTATGAATCCTTGTCAGCAATTCCGCGCGCTGGGTATTGATGTGCCGGAAATAATCAGAGAAGGAATTCCGACCTAATGTCCATGTCCATTTATTCATCTTTATCTCGTTTTTATGTGATTCCTTTTTACGTTCTGATAAGTCTAGGGATATGACATGGCTATACCTGATATTGAAGACTATGATCTCGGTTCGCTGGCATCGTCAACGCCAAATAAAGTGGATTGGCGTATTACTCCCGCCAGAAGTTTGCTTTTAGTTCACGATATGCAAAATTTTTTCCTTAACCCGTTACCTGAGTTATTACGTAATACCCTGCTGAAAAATTGCGAGCAATTATTAGCTTGGGCGAGAAGACATGCCGTCCCCGTGGTTTACACCGGCCAGAAAGGCAGCATGAGCGCGAAAGAACGCGGGTTGCTTTATGATTTCTGGGGGGCGGGTATGGATGCCGATCCGTTACACACGGCAATCACACCATTATTGTCGCCTCAACCGGGAGAGCCCGTATTGAAAAAGTGGCGATATAGCGCATTTTTCTCTTCAAAACTCGCCGATATATTTTCCGACCAACGGCGAGACCAAATAATTATATGTGGCGTCTATGCGCAAATTGGCATTTTAACCACCGCTCTGGATGCTTATTCCAGAGATATTGAGGTCTTTTTGGCGCGGGATGCGATAGCTGATTTTTCGCAGGCGGCCCATCAGCGCATGCTGACTTACGCCGCTTCATGCTGTGCTTCGATATTATCGGTGGACGAGGTGGTGGCATGAATACAGATACGGCAATAACCTCGTTGCTGCGGTATGGCAGCAACGATGAATCGTTTGCGTTGTTATTCAGATGCGGGCGCGGCACGGTTCCCGAAATCGAAGTGATCACGGGGGAAGAGCGGCATCTGAATAGCTTGCAAGAGCTGGCGGACTTACCGGCGAATACTGACGGCGGCGATGGGCGGCAAACGTTGCTGGTTGCGCCTTATCGGCAGATTGTTGAACGGGGCTACGCCGTGAATGATGACGGTAAGCCGCTAATTGCGTTCGTCAATGCGCGCTGCAGTAAAGTGCCGCTCCATGAGGCCTTGGCCCTGCTGCCCGATACGCCGTTGAAGGTTAACAACGCCGCGTTCGAATCTTCCGACGATGAGTATGCGCACACGGTCGCTCAAGTCATTCAACGGGAGATCGGCACCGGCCAGGGGGCTAATTTCGTTATCCGCCGCGCCTTTACCGCCGACTTCGCAGATTATGACTGCGAAACGGGATTAACCCTCTTTAAAAACCTGCTGCTGCAGGAAAGCGGCGCGTACTGGACCTTTTTCATTCAGTGCCGCGATGTCACCTTGATTGGCGCATCGCCGGAGCGACATATCACCCTGCAGCAACAGAGGGTCTCTATGACGCCGATCAGCGGTACCTATCGCTATCCCGCCACCGGGCCGACCCGCGAAGGGCTGCTCGACTTCTTATCCAACGAGAAAGAGAAGGATGAGCTGTCGATGGTGCTGGATGAAGAGCTGAAGATGATGACCCGCATCTGCGATGCCGACGTCAAAACGTTCGGCCCCTTCTTAACGCCGATGTCGCGCCTGGTGCATACCGGCTATCGGCTCGAAGGGCATTCGTCGTTGCCGGTGCCCGAGATTTTGCGTTCTTCCATGTTTGCGCCGACAGTCACCGGCAGTCCGCTGGAAAACGCGGCGCGCGTTATCGCCAAATATGAGTCGTCCGGGCGAGGCTACTACAGCGGTTTTGCCGCCTTGCTGGGCTCTGAGGGCGGTGAGCCGACGATCGATTCGGCGATCCTGATCAGGACGAGTGAAATTGATTCGACGGGCGCGCTGACCATAGGGCTGGGGGCTACGCTGGTTCGTACCTCGGATCCTATCGCAGAAGCGGCGGAAACGTGGGCGAAGGCCGCCGCGTTACAGTGCGCCATGGGGTTGAATGGCGGTTCGGCCTCCATTTTTCAGGATGATCAGGTCGCCGTCGCTCTGCAAAAGCACAATCATCGCCTGGCTGCGTTTTGGCGTGATGACGCCGGTGCGAATCCGCGGCGTTGTCGGGGCGAGGTGTTGCTGATTGATAACGAAGACGCCTTCACCTCGATGATGGAGTATCAGCTGCGTGCGATGGGGTTCAACGTCCGGCTCGCGCATTCCGATTCTCCTCTCCAATCCAACCCGCATGAGCTGCTGGTCATCGGCCCCGGACCGGGCGATCCGCGCGATCTGAGCGACAAACGGGTGATCCGCAGCCGCAAGCTGATTCAGACGGCCATGCAACAAGGCCAACCCTTTATCGCGATTTGTTTCGGCCATCAGATTCTGTGTGCCGCCTTGGGGTATCCGATAGTCGCGTTGGCGTCGCCCAATCAGGGGATACAAAAAGAGATTCCCTTCTTTGACAAGGTCGAATGCGTGGGGTTTTACAACACCTTCACCGGGCTGGCGGCCAGCAACGCGTTGGCCAGCGAGTATGGCGAGATTCGCGTTGCACGGGATGAGGCGACCGGCCAAATTTATGGCCTGCGCGGACCGCGCTTTTCGTCCATGCAGTTCCACCCCGAGTCGGTGTTAACCATTGATGGGCCGCGGATCCTTTATGAATCAATCCAACAGGTGGTGGCCTCATGATCTTGGAATGTGTGTGGTGGGAGCCGGCGCCAGACGAGCCGGACATCGGGCAGCTGCAGGCGCAGCTTGAGCAGGTCGATCTGGCCGCCTGGCAGCGAATCGACGCGCTGCAGGCCAAATATTGGATCATGAGTGAGGAGCCGCCGCGCTGGGGGGCGGTTATGGTGTGGCGTGATGAGAAACCCAACCTTGCGACGTTGCCGCTGAATGCGGCCGCCGAGGCGATCGGCAGGCCGCCGGATGTACGGCTGCAATTCACCGTAGCGGCATCTTGCCTGAACGAGTCGATTACCGCGCCCTGGGCGTCTCTGCTAAGTCAGGAGGAAACATGCACCACTATGTCATCGTAAATGCGTTCAGCGATCGCGCGCTGGCCGGCAATCCGGTCGCCGTATTTTTCGACTGTGACGATCTTGAGCCGGAAACCATGCAGCGCATAGCGGCGGAAATGCGGCTCTCGGAATCCACATTTGTATCGCGCCCTCGCAGCGGCGGCGATGCGCATGTCCGCATTTTTACCCCGGTGAACGAACTGGGTTTTGCCGGCCACCCGCTGCTGGGCACGGCGCTGGCGCTATCTCACCGGTTGCAAAAAACCAGCCTGAATATCGAAACCGCGAAGGGCGTTTTCCCCTTCACGCTGGAAGATGCCAAGCTGCGTAGCGATCTCCCGGTCGCCCATGTCGATATGCTCCAGCCGTCCCCGGTAATCCAACCCTATGCGCGAGCTGAAGCGTTGCTGCTCGCGCTGGGGGTATCGCACAGCACCTTGCCGATTGAACAGTACGACGTCGGGCCGCGTCATGTCTTTGTCGGCGTCGCCGATATGCCGGCGCTGGCGTCGCTCAACCCCGATCAGCGTGCGTTGGCGCAGCATGAAAACATGGCCGCGCTCTGTTTCTGCCGCGACGGCAATCACTGGCGCCTGCGCATGTTTTCACCGGCATACGGCGTAGTGGAAGACGCGGCGACTGGCTCGGCCGCCGGGCCTTTGGCGCTGCATTTGGCGCGGCACGGGTGGAGCGACTATGGCCAGCCGTTGGAAATCTGGCAGGGGGTGGAGATGGGGCACCCGTCAAAAATGTACGGCATGGCGCAAAGGGATGAAGGGGCGTACCGGCTGTATGCCGGGGGGCATGCCATCCAGGTAGCGCAGGGCGCCTATACGATTTGAAGGAGAAGGAAAAATGGGAAGTAGTGCGTTTGAAAGCGTCAGCGGCAAGGTGGATACGGACTTTTTGGCTTTCCATACGCCACTGAAGCAGCCGATTGAGCTCGCTTGCGCCTGGGTGCGGGAAGCGATACGCGAACAGGTCAGAGAACCGCGCGCGATGGTGCTGACGACCGCGAATGCGCAAGGGGAGATGAGTTCGCGCGTTATGGCGATCCTTGATTTTTCTGAGAGCGGCATTCTGTTCGCCACTCACAGCTGTAGCCGCAAGATTCAGGATATTGATAGCCATCCCTACGCCTGCGCTCACTTCTACTGGAAAGAGCTAGGGCGGCAACTCTCGGTCAGCGGCAGGGTGGTCAAACAGCCGCATGCCACGGCCAGGGCGATCTGGGACAAACGCCCGATTCCGTTGCATTCGATGTCGACGGTCTCTCATCAAAGTGAGCCGCTGTTGGACAGCGAGTCGTTGCGCAGGGCGGCTGAAGCCCTCGAGGACGCGGGCGCATTGCCCTGTCCCGATCGTTTCTCTGTCTACCAACTGGTACCGCAAACGGTGGAATTTTGGGCCGCCAGTTCGGATCGCCTGCACCGGCGCCTGCGGGCCGAGTATCACCGGAACGAATGGCAAAGCACCTGGCTGCAACCGTAAAAATTTGAAAATACGATGAATTTACCTGACTTTATCTCCCGCCTGACGGGAATAACGAAAGGGTATTTTTCACCGTAAACCGGCGCGCCGTTTTGGTTGGATATGCGTCAATCGCTAGGTTTTGATCCGCTGTATGAGGTTAACACCTTCGCCGAACTGGCGCGTTTCCCCGGTGTCGCCGGTCGTCTGCGTGATGTTCCGCTCGAAGCGCCGATCCCGCGCGGGTTGCAGGCAACATTATCAACGTATCCAGAGCATCATCCGAGGATCATGCTAAGGAGAGGCCATGAATAACGAACAGCAATTACGTGAAATATGTAAATTCATTAATCAGGAACGTGTATTAACGCTCAGTGTCGCTGCGGAAGGGGCGGTGTGGTCGGCAAGTTGTTTTTATCAATTCCAAAAAGATCAGATGGTGTTGTATTTAATGAGCGATATCAATTCACGCCACTCGCAATTAATGCTCAAGGAGCCAACGGTTTCCGGCACCATTATCTCATCGGTGAAGTCAATGATGTCGATGAGAGGGGTTCAATATCAGGCCCACATCACCCCGTTGTCTGAGGAACATGAGGAGCAGGCGCGAAATTTCTATTATGAACGCTATCCAATCAGCCGCGTTATGGCTTTGAAAATATGGAGACTGCAATTGATGGAAATAAAATTTACGCAAAGACGCATGGGCGTGAAACGGTGTTTGCATTGGCTGCGTTCGCCGAGGCGGGAGGCGTTGCCGCAATGAAGAAAAAACATATCGCCATTATCGGCGGCGGCGCGGCGCTAAACGCCATATCGGAGTAACGTAACGGCCGGCCTCGCCCCTTCGGGGTCAACGCTGGCGCGTTGCCGTCTCGCTTCGCTCGGCTCGAACCTGAACGCCGTTTCTCACCCGCACGGCGCGCGCGATATAAAACCGAAGGAGGATTACTGTTAAATTCGTGCAGAATCCTAATTCGGACTCTAATTTTCTGAAAAAAAAGAAAACATTACACAACGCTCTATCACTGTGGGCCTAACTGTAGGCCCATTTTGAAAAACTGCAAGAGGGAATTAATTCTCATAGTTTAAGCGCACGATTTTTAGGCGGCGACGGAATCACGGATATTTATCAGGAGACCATCAATCCCCATCACCTTCGATTCCACTATAGGCCCAGGCACCTAAAACCCGAATGGAAATGATGCAGTGGTGGTCGGATTAACCGGTTTCACTGTGCTTTAAACATCAATCCCTCTTTATTCATCAGCAGGCTCGGAACGACAGAGATGGATTCCTTGTGAGTCGTCATATTCGCTGTCTGATTTATGTAATCCTGAAAGTGTGGGGTTTGCCGATGTGTCTCTTCCGCACGATAGACGAACTTGAACAAGCTCTCATTAGCTACGATTAAAGCTATGCCTGTTTAACAGCACAGGAAGAAACGTCAAATTCCGTTGATGAGGAAGTCTATTGCGGCCTTTACCTGAGTACGGTATTGCGAAGCATCACAAAACACCGTCCCCAGGACCTGGACAGGGATACGATACTTGCCAGCTCGTGAGTCATTACAGCGTATTCTTTGCCGTCCGTCAGTCTGACTACAGGGACAAGGCGATCCGGTCGGCGGCCTGCCGGATACTTTTCAGCAGGTAACAACGGGATCACTATCCGGCGGTTCAACTGTCTAATAATATCGCTCGTGACATCAAGCAGCAGAGGGTAAACGGCACTTTTACCGGTATTACCGTATACGGTGAATTGCATGGTTAAAATGTCCTGTATTCATCACTGAAACAGCTATGTTCATCATGAAAACGATTTAATGCTTCGATAGCCTCCAGGTTCTCTTCCTGCCATTTTTTCGCTTCATGGTGGCGAAGCTCAACATCCAGGGCGGCTGTCAGGGTAGCGCTCAGGTTAATGCCTGCCTCACGCGCTCTGACCAGTAAGGTGCGTTCCACCGTCATGGTCACGCTCTGCGTGTTGCGTTGTTTCGCTGCCATGGTTTCTCTCCTGTAATGAGATACGTGTATATTACACGACATAATACACTTATTTATAACACCAAAATCAGGCCCGGATGCCTTTGCGGTTTCTTCAATTTTAATCGCCGTCGTCATACCTGTTTCGCAGTCCACAGACATGACCGGGGGATAAAATACCGTTTGCGGGATGAGCGGGCTCTTAGCCGCCCGCACCCGCAGCCTGCGAATTTCCCGGACATTGAATGCCGAAAATTCGCAGGGAAATTAATTTCCCTGAGACTTCTGTCACTCTGCCGTCCCGCAATAAGGTTACGGGAACGGAAAGCACACGGGAGAAAAAACTGACCTTGCATAGCCGGACATAGCGCCCCTTGCTCCGCAGCGGTGAAATGGGGTTGGACGTTGAGTTTGGCCCTGTTTCCACTTTAGCGCCGCGACTGTTCGGTGCTCACTTCGCCTCAGTCACCGTTCTAAAGCGTTGCTATCAGGTCTGCGGCGCTAAAGTTATTAAGAGAGTTTATCGTCCTTCAACGGGGTCGATACTAGGTACTCAGCGCACTGGTAATGTCCCAAAGTAATGGTGGTTCTGGCAGTCGAACCGGGGCGTTTATAGCGAAAGCGCCAGATTTTTTTACCGTTGGTTCTGACGAACAGGGTTAGTCCCTGACCGTCGAACAGTTCGTAATCTTTATCGGCGGGTTTTGCCTTCTGGACTTCTGAGGCAGACAATGGACGGGTAAGAACAGCCATAAAATCACTCCTTGATGTGTCAATGGGAAATGACAGCGATGGAGTGGTGCAATATTCTGTTTTCTGAAGAGTTTTTCAGCCCGAAACTCAAAATGGGCCTACAAGATTTCCACCATCAGAGGCATGGGCCCATTCATAGGCCTATTTGCTCTGGTTCCCCCGGCATGCGGAAGGGCGCATACAGACGAAAAAAAACCGTATCCTGTTGTCAGTGATACGGTTTTCTTACTTCCCCGGACTCTATGAGTCATCCCAGGAAGGTAGATTGGTGGGTCGTGCAGGATTCGAACCTGCGACCAATTGATTAAAAGTCAACTGCTCTACCAACTGAGCTAACGACCCGCAGAAGTGGTGGGTGATGACGGGATCGAACCGCCGACCCCCTCCTTGTAAGGGAGGTGCTCTCCCAGCTGAGCTAATCACCCACTTCTAAACTTTATTTTCAGCAAGAAGACCGCTGGCATGAGAGTGGTGGGTGATGACGGGATCGAACCGCCGACCCCCTCCTTGTAAGGGAGGTGCTCTCCCAGCTGAGCTAATCACCCAATCTCAATTCTTCTTACTTTACACAGCGCGGCACACTCAAAAAAAGTGGTGGGTGATGACGGGATCGAACCGCCGACCCCCTCCTTGTAAGGGAGGTGCTCTCCCAGCTGAGCTAATCACCCTCGCTGTGTGGAGTCGCATTATAGGGATAGTTGAAAGTGAGTCAACGCTTTTTAAAAGTAAAATGGCCGTTCGTTGTAAAATTAGGCAGGACGCCCTATTTCTCGACGATAGCGACGCTTCCTCATTCACTTCAATAAGGAATAAAGCGTGGCGTGATACGTTACGGCGTTGAGGAATCGGGGCAGAATGATAGAATATCGCCCACTTTTTGTTATTTGAACTCATGTCGGCACCTGCCGGCAGCCGTTGCGTAAAAAAGGCTGTAATCCCAAATGAAAATTAAAACCCGTTTCGCGCCCAGTCCGACTGGCTATCTTCACGTAGGCGGCGCCCGCACCGCGCTCTATTCCTGGCTGTTTGCCCGTCATCAGGGCGGCGAGTTCGTTTTGCGTATTGAGGATACCGATCTGGAGCGCTCCACGCAGGCGGCGATCGACGCCATTATGGATGGCATGAATTGGTTGAATCTTGATTGGGATGAAGGTCCGTATTACCAGACTAAACGCTTCGATCGTTATAACGCCGTCATTGATCAGATGCTGGAAAACGGCACGGCGTATAAATGCTATTGCTCGAAAGAACGTTTGGAAGCGCTGCGTGAAAAGCAGATGGAGAACGGCGAAAAGCCGCGCTATGACGGATGCTGCCGTGATTCCCACGCGCATCATGCGGATGATGAGCCGCACGTGGTGCGTTTTCGCAACCCGCAGGAAGGCTCGGTTATTTTTAACGATCGCATCCGCGGTCCCATCGAATTCAGCAACCAGGAGCTTGACGATCTGATCATCCGCCGTACGGACGGTTCGCCGACGTATAACTTCTGTGTGGTGATCGATGACTGGGATATGGAAATTACCCACGTTATTCGCGGTGAAGATCATATCAACAATACGCCCCGCCAAATCAACATCCTGAAAGCGTTGGGCGCGCCGGTGCCGGAATATGCGCATGTTTCCATGATTCTGGGCGATGACGGTAAAAAGCTCTCCAAACGCCACGGCGCCGTCGGCGTTATGCAATATCGCGATGACGGCTATCTGCCGGAGGCATTGCTGAACTATCTGGTTCGCCTGGGGTGGTCGGCCGGCGATCAGGAGATCTTCTCTGTCGATGAGATGAAAGCGCTGTTTTCGTTAGAAGCCATCAGCAAGTCCGCCAGCGCTTTCAATACGGAAAAGCTGCAGTGGCTGAACCATCACTACATTAATCATCTGCCGCCGGAATATGTGGCGACGCATCTGGCGTGGCATATCGAGCAGGCCGGCATTGATACGCGCAGCGGCCCGCAACTGAGCGAGCTGGTGACCCTGCTGGGCGAGCGTTGCAAAACGCTGAAGGAAATGGCGGCGTCCTGCCGCTATTTCTATGAAGATTTCGAGCAGTTTGACGCCGACGCGGCGAAGAAACATCTGCGTCCGGTGGCGCGCCAACCGCTGGAGCTGGTGCGCGCCAAACTGGCGTCGATTACGGACTGGACGGCTGAAAACGTTCATCATGCCATTCAGGGAACCGCGGATGAATTGGGGCTGGGCATGGGCAAAGTCGGCATGCCGCTGCGCGTGGCCGTAACCGGCGCGGGGCAGTCTCCCGGCGTTGACGTCACGGTGCATGCGGTCGGTCGGCAGCGGGCGCTGGCGCGTATCGATAAAGCGCTGGCGTTTATCGCCGAGCGTGAAGCGCAGCAGCAATAGCCGTTAGCTGGCTCTATTGACGAAAACCCGCCTGACGGCGGGTTCAGACTGTTGACAAAGTCAGATATTACTCGCCCCGCTGGCAGGGCTCGCCCTTCGGGCCGCCGCAAGCGGCGTTCAAAAACGCACGCGTTTTTGTAGGGGAAGCACGGGGTGAGGTTCCCGCTTACGACGCCTCACCCCCGTGGTCGCCCCGTGTATCTCGAACTGACAGACGGGTTTGTCAGCAACCTCAACCCGCCTGACGGCGGTTTTTTTGCATTGGACGAAAGGGATTACCGACCGGCGATTATCACCGCTTTGCCGATGGCGTCCGGGATGACGTCGCCGTGGTTCTTGCCGGCAAAGAGAATAAATTGCGCGTTGACGCCCTGATCTTTTAACTGCGCCGCCAGCGTGCGCGCCTGGGTAACCATTTTCCGCCGGCCGTGACGCTCTTCGCGCTTGGCGCTAATGGGTTTGCCTGTCGGGGCTTTTTCCGGCGACTCTTCGTACTCGCCCACGCTTAGCGTGACGGAGTGCGGCGGGGCGTCGAGCAGCGGCTTTCTGACCGGAATCACCACGCCGTAGCCCCACCAGATAGACGGGCTTGCCGCCACATAATGCTGAAAAGAGGCGGTATGGTTAAATAATGTGTAAAGCGTGAACAGTCCGCCGAAAGAGTGGCCGGCGAGAGTCTGTTTTTGCCCGTTCACCCGATGGCGCGCCTCCACCCAGGGTTTCACCCGCGTTAGCAAAAACTGGTAAAAAGCTTCGGCTTCGCCGCCTTGGTCGAAATGGGCGTCGACGACGGTCGTCGGCGGCGTGTAATCCCGCGTTCGCGCCGGCACGTCATAGCTTCGCTCGATCTGATAGCCGATGGCGACAATCAGCGGAGCGGGCCCATTCTCCGGTTTATAGCCGTTTACCGCGAAAGGAAACTGCGCATTCCCATCCAACATATACAGTACGGGATACCCTTTTTCTGGCGCCGCCTGGCGTGGCACCGCGATAAACAAACGGTAAGGGCGGTGTTGATCGCTCTCCATATCTGTCTGGCTGATGTCGAAATACTCTCTGGCTTGGTCTGTGACGAGGGGCGGCGCCGACTGCGCCCGGGCGGGTAAAACGCTGGAAGTCATCAAAGCAAAGGCAATCATCATGAAATATCGCATAGGTTGGCGTATCTGGATAAAGATTATCAGATGATAATAAAACGCGTTATCTCTATCATCCTTTTTATTCGCGTCAGGATTTCGGTTATTTTTAGGGCCGAATGACGCCGATAGGTTAGCGATTATAGGGCGGTTGATGCCTTTTTCAGCGGTTGACGTCATAAAAGGATTTAGCCGTTGACACCACTAATCGGGTTTCATATTATGCGACCCGTTCAACGGACTCGGTTCGTAAGGTACGGGGCTATAGCTCAGCTGGGAGAGCGCTTGCATGGCATGCAAGAGGTCAGCGGTTCGATCCCGCTTAGCTCCACCAAACAATCCCACTGTTTGGTATGATATCGTGAACACGCCACATTATGTGGGGCTATAGCTCAGCTGGGAGAGCGCTTGCATGGCATGCAAGAGGTCAGCGGTTCGATCCCGCTTAGCTCCACCAATCCGTTTATTTCCCTTTGCGTATTTTTTCCCGCTAAAGCATGCCGCTTATAAAGGTATTTTTCCTTGCGCCGCGTTACTCCCGCCTCCATCGCATGAAGGCCGGATTTTCCTACTGGTTCTCAGGTAAACGCGGCGTCCAGTCGATCGGCGCGATGCCTTGCTTTTCAAGAAGCTGATTGGCTTGAGAAAAGTGCTTACAGCCTAAGAAGCCGCGATGCGCCGACAGCGGGGAAGGGTGCGGCGCTTTCAGTACGTGATGACGCTGACGATCGATAATGTTGCCTTTTTTCTGGGCGTGCGATCCCCACAATAAAAAGACGATGCCTTCCCGGTTTTCATTCAGGGCGGCGATAACGCGGTCGGTAAAAGTTTCCCAGCCCAGGTTCGCGTGTGAATGAGCCTGGCCCGCCTCAACGGTTAGCACGGTATTAAGCAACATTACGCCTTGCTGCGCCCAGCTTTGCAGAAAACCATGGTTCGGGATGACAAAACCGGGAATGTCGTTGGCCAGCTCTTTATAGATATTGACCAGCGACGGGGGCGCCGGCACGCCGGGCCGAACCGAAAAGGATAATCCATGGGCCTGATTCGGGCCGTGGTAGGGATCCTGACCGAGGATAACCACCTTAACCTGATGCAGTTCGGTATAGCGGAAAGCATTGAAAACGTCTTTCTGCGGCGGATAAATCGTTTTTCCGGCCGCGCGCTCTTTAGCCACGAATTCCAGCGTATTGATAAAGTAGGGTTGTTGTTTCTCTTGCGCCAGCACGTCATGCCAGGTTAGGGAAGTCGCCATCATGCACTCTTTCTTTTTCATTCAGGGGATTTTGTTGCCAGTAGCTTACCGTTCAATTGTTCCAAGGTAAAACCGTAACGCCGGGAAAATACGCGCGGATATTGATTTTCTTGAAAAAAAATTGAAAATTTACAAAAAAATTGCAGGAAGACGTGGTATTAAAATTGATATGAAACAATAAATTGCCGAAGCGGTGAGGTTTTACACCATAATAAAATTGATTTAAGTCAATGAATGGCGGCTATTGTACTGGTATATAAGAAGGCAGATTCTTTTTGTTTTATATAATCGTTAAAAATTAATGGCATTTTGTTGCTAAAACCGTTTGCAATTTAGACAATAATACGCCGTTTACGGAGGCAATAATGGTTACTGGTATTCAAATCACCAAGTCAGACAACAGCGCTTTGATCAACTCTTTCTGGCTGCTGGATGAAGAAAAATCCGAAGCGCGTTGCGTCTGCGCTAAATCCGTTTATAGCGAAGATCAAATCGTTCCGGTCAGCGATCTGGGTCAGATCGAATATCGTGAAGTCCCGCTGGAAATTAAACCGGAAGTACGCGTAGAAGGTGGTCAGCACCTGAATGTGAACGTACTGCGTCGCGAAACGCTGGAAGATGCCGTTAAGCATCCGGAAAAATATCCGCAGCTGACTATCCGCGTTTCCGGCTACGCCGTACGTTTTAACTCGTTGACGCCGGAACAACAGCGCGACGTTATCACTCGTACTTTTACTGAAAGCCTGTAAGTTCCGATTTTCGAAAATCGCATGCGAAAAAAAGGGAGCCTCGGCTCCCTTTTTGTCATTTAGCGATTAATCAGCTTTCTGCGCCGGCTGCCGGCGTTTGCCGATATTTTTCTTATCCCGCTGACGCACCTTCACCTTGGTTTTCTCTTTTTCTTTCTCTTTCTTCTCTTTGCGCTTGGCCAGCACTTTCTTGGACGGTTTGCCCGTGCTCTTGGCGCTTGGCGCTTTGGTGGTCGGACGAAGCTCATCGACTACCCGGGGTTTGAGCGGCTCATTGAGATACCGGCTGATCTTGCCGAGCAGCTGGTGGTCGTGCGCCTCGACCAAAGAGATGGCGCAGCCTTTGCGGCCGGCGCGACCCGTGCGGCCAATACGATGCAGATAGGTATCGGCGGTGCGCGGCAGGTCGAAGTTGAATACGTGGCTGATATCGTTGATATCTATGCCGCGTGCGGCTACGTCGGTGGCAACCAAAACGTTTACCCGTCCGTCGCTCAGGCGTTTAATCGCTTCATTGCGTTTGGCCTGCACCATTTCGCCTTCAAGATAACAGGCGGTAATGCCGGCCTCGCGCAGCCAGGCGACCAGCTCATGTACCCGTTCGCGTTTGCGGACAAAAATAATGGAGCGGGTGACGTCCGGCTGTTTCAACTGGTGGCAGAGCAGGGCCGTCTTGTGTTTGATATCGTCGGCGCGGTAGTACCATTGCAGAATTTTTTTACGCTCGCGGCGCGAGGGATCGGCCTCCACTTCGACGGGATCGTTCAGCAAGCGCTCGGCGAAGTCTTTAATCGCCTCGCCTTCCAGCGTTGCGGAAAACAGCAGCGTTTGTTTACGCCAGCGGGTTTCACCGGCGATATGTTCGATATCTTGGGCGAAGCCCATATCCAGCATCCTGTCCGCTTCATCCAGGATCAGCGTCTCTACCGCGCGGCAATCAAAATTTTCTTCTTTTATGTATTGCAGCAGACGGCCCGTCGTCGCCACGACGATATCCTGGTTTTCGCTAAACACTTCGGCATGGTTCATATACGCCACGCCGCCGGTGATGGTGGCGATATCCAGATGGGTATGCGCGGCCATGGCGCGAGCCTGTTCGGCGACCTGCATGGCGAGTTCGCGCGTCGGTGTTAGGATAAGAATGCGAGGCGGCCCGGATTTTTTACGAGGAAAATCTAACAGATGCTGTAAAACCGGCAAGAGATACGCTGCGGTTTTACCTGTGCCGGTTGGCGCAGAGCCCAGCACATCACGCCCATCCATCGCCGGCGGGATGGCCGCCAGCTGAATTGCCGTCGGACGTTCGTAGCCCATATCGCGCAGGGCGTCTAACAGGCTGTCATCAAGATCTAGCTCGGAAAAATTTGTTGCTGTCATGGTCTACCTCTGTTTGGGGCGCCGATTATAGACGCATTGGCCGGGTTCTTCACCTGTTTAAACAGACAACCGATCTTTTACTGTATAGATGTTTACCCTATGCTACGACGGTTTTAATCGGGAACGGGCAATAATGAGCAGGCAATCTGATAACAAATCGCTGTTGCGGCGCGGCGGATTCACCTTTAAACGGTTTTTCGTCGCCCACGATCGCTGCGCCATGAAGGTGGGTACCGACGGGGTATTGCTGGGCGCCTGGGCGCCGGTTGCCGGCACGCGGCGAATTCTGGATATCGGCTGCGGCTCAGGTTTGATCGCGCTGATGCTGGCGCAGCGTACCGAGGACGACGTCCCGATCGATGCTGTTGAGCTGGATGCCGCCGCCGGCCATCAGGCGTCCGAAAACATCGCTGCGTCTGCGTGGTTCGAACGGATAAAGGTTTATCTTGATGATATCGCGGCGTTTGCCGAGAACAGCGCCGCGGACTATTCTCTGATCGTCAGCAATCCGCCTTATTTCGCGCCTGGCGTCGCCTGCGCTACGGCGCAGCGTACGCAGGCTCGCTATACCGTCACGCTGACGCATGAGCGGCTACTGGACTGCGCGCGACGCTTGATTACGCCCGATGGCCTTTTCTGCGTGGTGCTGCCGGCGCAGGCGGTCGAGAATTTTGTGCGGCTGGCGCGGCGACAGGAGTGGTTTATTCACCGGCGCCTGGATGTGGCGGAGTCTCCTTCCCGACCCGCGCACCGCGTTTTGTTTGCGCTGTCGCGGCGGCCGGGAGAGACTCTGGTGCGGCAATTGGCGATACGCGACGCCGAACATCGCTACTCCGACGCCTTTCAGGCATTGACGAACGCTTTCTACCTGTTTATGTAGGCTCGTACTTGGAACCGGCATCGGCAAAATACGCTATGGCGTAAGAACGGTGGGGACGGGCGTATCGAACGGCTCGGGATAGTCCAGGGTATAGTGCAATCCGCGGCTCTCTTTTCTCTCCAGCGCGCTGCGAACAATTAGCTCGGCCACCTGAACCAGGTTGCGCAATTCCAGTAAGTTGTTGGAGATTCGGAAATGCGCATAGTATTCATCGATTTCATGCTGGAGCAGGGTAATGCGGTGCAGCGCCCGCTCCAGCCGCTTCGTGGTGCGCACGATGCCGACATAGTCCCACATAAATAGCCTCAGCTCATGCCAGTTATGCTGGATAACCACCTGTTCGTCGGAATCGTCAACCTGGCTCTCATCCCAGGCCGCAAGCGTTTTTACCCGATCGATTTGCGGCAGGCGCCGCAGGATATCTTCCGATGCCGACCAGCCGTACACCAGACACTCCAGCAATGAGTTTGACGCCATGCGGTTTGCGCCGTGCAGGCCGGTATAGCTCACCTCGCCGATCGCATACAGCCCGTTGAGATCGGTGCGGCCGCGCCGATCGACCATGACGCCGCCGCAAGTGTAGTGCGCGGCCGGCACAATCGGGATGGGCTGCTTAGTGATATCGATTCCCAGCGATAACAGCTTTTCATAGATGGTCGGGAAATGCTGCTTAACGAATTCCGCCGGTTTATGGCTAATATCCAGATACATGCAATCGGCGCCAAGACGCTTCATTTCGTGGTCAATGGCTCTGGCGACGATATCTCGCGGCGCGAGCTCGCCCCTGGCGTCGAAGTCCGGCATAAAACGGCTGCCGTCAGGTCGCTTGAGGTGCGCGCCTTCGCCGCGTAGCGCTTCCGTCAGCAGAAAATTGCGCGCCTGCGGGTGAAATAGGCAGGTCGGGTGAAACTGATTAAATTCCATGTTGGCGACCCGGCAGCCCGCGCGCCACGCCATGGCGATGCCGTCGCCGGATGAGATGTCCGGATTGGTGGTGTACTGGTAGACCTTGGAGGCGCCGCCGGTGGCGAGAACCACGGTTTTTGCCCGGCAGGACTCGACCACTTCGCGTTCACGATTCCAGATGTAAGCGCCCACCACCCTTCGGGAGCCCGGCAGGCTTAATTTGTCGGAGGTGATTAAATCAACGGCGTTGCAGCGCTCCATGATATGGATGTTGGGGTGCGACAGCGCTTTTCGCACCAGGGTATTCTCCACTTCTTTCCCTGTGGCGTCCGCGGCGTGGAGGATTCGGCGATGGCTATGTCCGCCTTCCCGGGTGAGGTGATAACGCTCTTCTCCGTCGGCGCTGGTCTCGGTATCAAATAATACGCCCTGTTCAATCAGCCACTGCACGCAGTTTTTCGCATGGCCGGCGATGAACGCGACGGCTTCACGTTCGCACAGCCCGTCGCCGGCGATTAACGTGTCTTCGATATGCGCTTCAATGCTATCGGTTTCATCAAAGACCGCGGCGATACCGCCTTGGGCGTAGAAGGTCGAGCCTTCGTTCAGCGGGCCTTTACTGAGAACGGTAACGTTTGCGTGCGCAGCCAGACGGAGCGCGAGGGAGAGCCCGGCGGCGCCGCTGCCGATGATCAATACATCACAAGAGTATTCTGTGCTTGATTGCATGTTCGTATCGTTTCGTCGTGTAAAAAGAGGGGAAAACCGATGGTAGCACTCAATGTTTTATCCATATATTGATTTTTTGCCCCTGTAAAGATGTATAAATACCCGCCTTCCGGCGGGGGCGGTTGGTGCTTATGCCTCGGATTTATCGTATGATCGGCACGATATGCTTGATGATAAATATAAAAAAACGGCGTGCCGGCGTGATAAATCGACCTGAAAAGATTTGGGCGCTATGCGCGGCGGCCCCGACGGGGCAAGGTTCCGGGCGATGCCGAGTGCCGCGGTCTCGCGTCCGTAGTTTGCGGTATGACGAGCATCAAACGGTGTGTCCGGAACTTTATGCGGGGCATCGGCTCTAAGCTAGGGCTTGCTCTGGGATAACTCTATTTATGGCTGGCGGTATTATTTACGTGTGGAGAACGGTTTGAGGAGATATTACCTCGGATGAGCGAGCAGCTAGCAGACCAGGTTTTGGTTGAGCGGGTCCAAAAGGGCGACCAGAAGTCGTTCAATTTACTGGTTATTCGTTACCAGCATAAGGTGGCGAGCCTGGTATCCCGTTACGTGCCTCAAGGGGATGTGCCCGACGTGGTACAGGAATCGTTTATTAAAGCGTATCGCGCATTGGAATCATTCCGCGGCGATAGTGCTTTTTATACATGGCTTTACCGCATCGCCGTGAACACGGCGAAGAATTATCTGGTTGCGCAGGGAAGACGTCCTCCCTCCAGCGATATTGACGCCAATGATGCTGAGAATTATGAAAATGCGGGCGCGTTGAAAGAAATATCGAACCCTGAGAATTTAATGTTGTCAGAGGAGTTGAGAAGCATTGTTTTCCGTACCATTGAGTCGTTACCGGAAGATTTGCGTCTGGCGATTACGCTGCGTGAATTAGATGGATTAAGTTACGAAGAGATAGCCGTCATTATGGATTGTCCGGTCGGCACTGTTCGTTCCCGTATCTTCCGGGCCCGGGAAGCTATTGATAATAAAGTACAACCGCTTATTCAGCGCTAGCGCGTTTCAGGCATGGCGTATGACTAATGATGGATTTGACAAAGTAAGGGTGTCGGTATGCAGAAAGAGAAACTTTCCGCTTTAATGGATGGCGAGGCAGTTGATTCCGAACTGCTGAATGCCTTGTCGCAGGACGGCAAGCTGCAGCAAAGTTGGCAAAGTTATCATCTAATCCGCGATACATTGCGTGGGGATATCGGTGAAGGCGAAAATGTCGTTCACCTGGATATCGCCTCCCGCGTGGCTGCCGCGATTGAAAAAGAGCCTGTTCGTCTGGTTCCGCAAGCGCAACCGGAGTCTCAGCCGCACCCTGAGAGCTGGTCTCGGATGCCGTTCTGGCGCAAGCTGCGCCCGTGGGCCAGTCAGTTGACTCAGGTGGGCGTCGCCGCCTGCGTATCGTTGGCCGTTATCGTCGGCGTGCAAAACTATAACCATGCCGGATCCGCGGATGGCACGGCGGAATCCGCCGCGTTCAGTACGCTGCCGGCGATGGGAACCGCCTCTCCGGTCAGCTTCGGCGTGCCGTCGGAAAGCGTGGCTTCCCATAACGGCCAGCAAAAATTCGACGCGCAGCGCAATCGCCTCAACGCTATTTTGCAAGATTACGAACTGCAGCGTCGTTTGCACGCCGATCAGCTTCAGCATCACGACGATCAGCAGGCTGCAATCCAGGTTCCAGGAACTCAATCACTAGGAACTCAGCCTCGGTAATGAAGCCTGTTTGGTTAACCGCCTGTTTGCTGATCGGCAGTTTGTTTTATTCCATCGTCGCCCCGGCGCAAACCGCTTCCGGGGCGTTGTTGCAACAAATGAACCATGCCAGTCGCGCATTAAATTACGAACTTTCCTTCATCAATATTACCCGTCAGGGCTTTGAGTCGGTGCGCTATCGCCATGCGGTGGTGAACAACCGCTCATTGGCGCAATTGGTCTTTATGGACGGACCGCGGCGTGAAATCGTACAGCGCGGCAATGAAATCAGCTATTTTGATTCAGATCTTGAACCCTTCACGCTGTCGAGCGACCACATCGTCGATTCACTGCCCGCGCTGGTCTACGCCGATTACCAAAGCATCGCGCAGCATTATGATGTCATCCCTGCGGATGGGCGCGTTCGCATCGCCGACCGTCTGGCCGTCGGGGTCAGGATCATTTCAAGGGATGCGACGCGTTATAGCTATGCGGTTTGGATGGACGCCGAGTCTAAACTGCCGCTGCGGGTTGATTTGCAGGATCGTAACGGCGAGCGCCTGGAGCAGTTCCTGGCGACGTCGCTAATCGTGGATGACGACGTCGCCAAGGCGATGCGCCCGCTGGAGAGCATAAACCTGCCCCCGTCGCTGCCGGCGCCCGCGCAAACAAACGTCGACTTTTCCTGGTTGGCTGAGTGGCTGCCTGCGGGAATGAAGGAAATATCCCACAGCCGCAGGACACTGCCCGGCGTCAATATTCCTATTGAAACGCGGCTATACAGCGACGGTCTGTTTAGTTTTTCCGTCAATATCAGTCCCTCTTCCGAAACGCGGACCGAACAATCGGTTCGTACCGGAAGACGCACGATACATACCGAAATTCGCGATAATAATGAGATCACCGTGGTCGGCGAACTTCCGCCGGCTACGGCGAAGCGTGTGGCGGACAACATTATCCTGAAGGCGCGATGATCGATGATTAAAGAGTGGGCGACGGTTATTTCATGGCAGGACGGCGTCGCCGTCCTGCACTGTGAGCAGCGTTCGGGGTGCGGCGGCTGTCAGTCGCGCTCAACGTGCGGAACCGGGCTGTTGAACCAACTGGGCGCGCCTGCCGAACATCAGCTGCGGGTGCCCTGCGCGCAGCCTTTGCAAGCCGGGCAGCGGGTTGAGCTCGGCATCGCCGAAGCGCGTCTGCTGCAGTCCGCCGTGATGGTTTATTTGGTGCCGCTGGTGGGGCTGTTCGCCGGCGCCGCGCTGCTGCAGTCTCTCTTCGCCAATGAGTTTTCCGCCGTTTTCGGTGCTTTGCTGGGCGGCGGACTGGCTTTTTTATCGGTGAAGCGCTGGGCGGGGAGCCTGGGGAAACAGGGGCGCTATCAGCCCGTTATTTTGCAAATCGCGCTGCCCGGCGAATTGTTGAAAATCAGCGCCGTCGCCGAGTAATTCCCGCCTTTTTTCAGGCGTCGCCATCAATTTAATACCTGCTTTCATTCCGTTACCCGCTATTCCGAGTAAAACCGTCATAATCAGGAGTAATACGCCGGACATGACTAGGTTTTCGGGCGTTCGGCATGTAGAATGCAGCGGTTCAGGTGGAAGCCCGTCGCTGCTGTTTTCACCTTAATGCGCATGCCCATCGGCAAGAATTTCAGAAATATCAAGGTAGAAAAATTTTTATAATGAAGCATATACGAAATTTCTCCATCATTGCCCACATCGATCACGGTAAGTCGACGTTATCTGACCGGATTATCCAGATTTGCGGCGGTTTAACCGAACGTGAAATGGCTGCGCAGGTTCTGGACTCCATGGATCTGGAACGCGAACGCGGTATAACGATTAAAGCGCAGAGCGTAACCTTGGACTACAAGGCGCTGGATGGTCAAACCTACCAGTTAAACTTCATTGATACGCCCGGACACGTCGACTTCTCTTATGAGGTATCCCGTTCACTGGCCGCCTGTGAAGGCGCACTGCTGGTGGTTGATGCGGGACAAGGGGTCGAAGCCCAAACGCTGGCGAACTGTTACACGGCGCTTGATATGGATTTGGAAGTGGTGCCGGTGCTGAATAAAATCGACCTGCCCGCCGCCGATCCGGATCGGGTCGCTCAGGAGATCGAAGATATCGTCGGCATCGACGCCACGGACGCGGTGCGCTGCTCGGCTAAGACCGGCGTCGGCGTACCCGAAGTGCTGGAACGCCTGGTGCGTGATGTTCCGCCGCCGCAGGGCAGTGCGGACCAGCCGCTGCAGGCGCTGATTATCGACTCCTGGTTTGATAACTATCTGGGGGTCGTTTCACTGGTGCGCATTAAAAACGGTTCGATGCGCAAAGGTGAAAAAATTAAGGTGATGAGCACCGGCCAGGTTTATAGCGCCGACCGTCTGGGCATTTTTACGCCGAAGCAGGTTGACCGCGACGTGCTTAATTGCGGCGAAGTGGGTTGGTTGGTCTGCGCCATCAAAGATATTCTGGGGGCGCCGGTCGGCGATACGCTGACTTCGGCGCGCCAGCCGGCGGAAAAGGCGCTGCCGGGATTCAAGAAAGTTAAGCCGCAGGTGTATGCCGGGCTATTCCCCGTTAGCTCCGATGATTATGAAGCCTTCCGCGACGCGCTGGGCAAGCTGAGCTTGAACGATGCGTCTCTGTTCTATGAGCCGGAAAGCTCGACGGCGTTGGGATTCGGTTTCCGCTGTGGTTTCCTGGGGCTATTGCACATGGAGATCATTCAGGAGCGGCTGGAGCGTGAATACGATCTGGATCTGATCACCACCGCGCCTACGGTTATTTATGAAATCGAAACCACCGGCGGAGAGATCGTTTATGTCGATAGTCCGTCGAAGCTGCCGCCGCTGAACAATATTCAGGAGCTGCGCGAACCTATCGCCGAATGTCATATGCTGTTGCCGCAGGAGTATCTGGGCAACGTGATTACGCTGTGCATTGAAAAGCGCGGCGTGCAGACCAACATGGTTTATCACGGTAATCAGGTCGCGCTGACTTACGAAATTCCGATGGCGGAAGTGGTGCTCGATTTCTTTGACCGGCTGAAATCGACCTCGCGCGGCTACGCCTCGCTGGATTATAACTTCAAGCGCTTCCAGGCTTCCGATATGGTGCGCGTAGATGTCCTTATCAATGGCGAACGCGTGGATGCCCTGGCGCTGATTACCCACCGGGATAATTCGCAGTATCGCGGCCGCGAGCTGGTGGAGAAAATGAAAGAGCTTATTCCACGCCAGCAATTTGATATCGCCATTCAGGCGGCGATCGGCAACCACATCATCGCCCGCTCAACCGTGAAACAATTGCGTAAAAACGTGCTGGCGAAATGCTATGGCGGCGATGTCAGCCGTAAGAAGAAGCTGTTGCAGAAACAGAAAGACGGTAAGAAACGTATGAAACAGGTGGGCAACGTTGAATTACCGCAGGAAGCCTTCCTGGCTATTCTTCACGTTGGCAAAGACAACAAATAAATCCTGAGGAGTTGGCATGGCCAATATGTTTGCCGTAATTTTAGCGTTGGTAACGCTAATCACCGGCATTGTCTGGTGTTTGGAACGCTTTATGTGGGCGCCCGCGCGTCGGAAGAAATTTGCAGCATCGGGTGAAGGAACCGGCGGCGGCGAAACGTCAAAAGTCGTCGCGCAGCCTGGATGGATTGAAACGGTTGCATCGGTATTTCCCGTCGTCGCGCTGGTTTTGATTGTACGTTCTTTTATTTATGAACCGTTCCAGATTCCGTCTGGCTCCATGATGCCGACATTGCTGATCGGCGACTTTATCCTGGTGGAGAAGTATGCCTACGGTATTAAAGAACCCTTTACGCAACAGACTTTAATTGAAACGGGCCACCCCAAACGCGGCGATATTGCGGTATTTAAATATCCCTCCGATCCCAAAGTCGACTTTATCAAGAGGGTGGTCGGCGTGCCGGGCGATCGCGTCAGCTATAATCCGCTGAGCAAACAAGTGACGATTAGCCCGGGCTGCGACGGCGCGCAAACGTGCGATAAAGCGTTAGCCGTTACCTATAATAACGTTCAGCCCAGCGATTTCGTCCAGACATTTAATCAGCCTGAACTGGAGTCCCGCAGCGGTTTTTATCAAATACCGGTAGGCGAGAATAAAGCCGACGGCGTGCGTATGGGCATTCGCAAGGAGTCGCTGGGTAATGTGACGCACAATATTTTAATTGTGCCCGGCGTGCAGGATCAAATCGGCGGATATTATCAGCAGTCGCAGCAGCAGCTCGCGACCTGGGTGGTTCCGGCGGGCCACTATTTCATGATGGGCGATAACCGCGATAATAGCCTGGATAGCCGTTATTGGGGTTTTGTGCCGGAAAAAAATCTTGTCGGTAAAGCGACGGCAATCTGGATGAGCTTTGAAAAACAGGAAGGCGAATGGCCGACCGGCGTTCGGTTAAGCCGAATCGGCGGCATCCATTAATCAGTGGCAATAAACACGCAGCATTATTATGCTGTCCGTTGTAGAATATTTCCAGATATGAACGTTGGCTCCCGGTCGGGAGCCTATGCAAACGAAACAGTTTTGGCTGATATTAGCCGGTCAGGGCTGTTCCCTGTGCTGTTGTTTTTGACGCATTGTTGATCTATTGGTAACACATGAATCCCATCCTAATAAACCGTTTACAAAGAAAGCTGGGCTATACTTTTCAGCAGTACGAACTTTTGCTACAAGCTCTGACGCACCGCAGCGCCAGCAGTAAGCACAACGAACGACTTGAATTTCTGGGCGATTCCATTCTGAGTTTTGTCATCGCCAACGCGCTATATCACCGTTTCCCCAAGGTCGACGAAGGGGATATGAGCCGGATGCGGGCTACGCTGGTGCGTGGCAATACGTTGGCGGAGATCGCGCGCGAGTTTGAGTTGGGCGAATGCCTGCGTTTGGGGCCGGGAGAGTTGAAGAGCGGCGGTTTTCGCCGCGATTCCATTCTGGCGGATACGGTAGAAGCGTTGATCGGCGGCATCTTTCTCGACAGCGATATTCAGACCATTGAGCGCCTGATCCTGAACTGGTATCAAAGCCGTCTGGATGAGATTAGTCCTGGCGATAAGCAAAAAGATCCTAAAACGCGTCTGCAGGAGTTTTTGCAGGGGCGTCACTTACCGCTGCCAACCTATCTGGTCGTTCAGGTGCGCGGTGAAGCGCACGATCAGGAGTTTACCATTCACTGTCAGGTGAGCGGTTTTAGTGAATCGGTCGTCGGCACCGGCTCAAGCCGCCGCAAGGCTGAACAGGCTGCGGCAGAACAAGCGTTGAAAAAACTGGAGCTTGAATGAGCGAAGAACAGACATACTGCGGTTTTGTCGCTATTGTCGGCCGCCCTAACGTGGGGAAGTCCACGCTGCTGAATCAGCTGCTGGGGCAGAAAATCTCTATTACGTCGCGCAAACCTCAAACGACGCGGCACCGCATTATGGGGATTCACACGGAAGGGCCCTATCAGGCTATTTATGTGGATACCCCGGGGCTGCATATCGAAGAGAAGCGGGCCATCAATCGCCTGATGAATCGCGCCGCCAGCAGTTCCATCGGCGATGTCGAACTGATTATCTTTGTCGTGGAAGGCACGCACTGGACCGATGACGATGAGATGGTTCTGAACAAGCTGCGCGACCAGAAATGTCCGGTGCTGCTGGCTATCAATAAGGTGGATAACGTAACGGATAAAACCAAGCTGCTGCCGCATATTCAATTTCTCAGTCAGCAGATGAACTTCCTGGACGTGGTGCCGATTTCCGCGGAAAAGGGCACGCATGTCGATGCGGTGGCCGGTATCGTGCGTAAGCATCTGCCGCAGGCCGAACATCATTTCCCGGAAGACTATATTACCGATCGCTCCCAGCGCTTTATGGCTTCGGAAATTATTCGCGAAAAGCTGATGCGCTTTTTAGGCGAGGAACTGCCTTATTCCGTGACGGTGGAGATTGAACGCTTCGTCAGCAATGAGCGCGGTGGTTATGATATCAACGGACTGATTCTCGTCGAGCGCGAAGGTCAGAAGAAAATGGTGATCGGCAACAAGGGCGCCAAGATTAAGACCATCGGTATCGAAGCGCGTCAGGACATGGAGCAGATGTTTGAAGCCAAAGTTCACCTCGAATTATGGGTAAAAGTGAAATCGGGTTGGGCGGACGACGAACGTGCTCTGCGTAGCCTGGGTTACAGTGAAGACTGGTAAGGGTCGCGCCGATGGAGGGCTGGCAGCGCGCATTTGTCTTACATGGGCGACCCTATAGCGAAACCAGTCTGTTACTGGATTTATTCAGTGAAAACGACGGTCGGGTGCGCGTTCTGGCTAAAGGCGCCCGGGCCCGTCGCTCCAGTCTGAAAGGCAGTTTACAGCCGTTCACCCCGCTGTTGGCGCGTTGGAGCGGTCGGGGCGAAGTCAAAACCTTACGCAATGCCGAGCCGGTTTCTCTGGCCCTACCCCTTTCCGGCGTCATGCTCTATAGCGGTTTATACGTAAATGAACTGCTGATCCGCGTTCTTGAGCATGAAACCAACTATTCCGCGCTCTTTTTCGATTATCTCGATTGTTTGCGCCAGCTTGCTTCGCAGCAGGCTTCCCCCGAGCCGGCGCTGCGCCGTTTCGAGCTGGCCTTGCTGGGAAGTCTTGGGTATGGCGTGGATTTTCTGCACTGTGCGGGAAGCGGCGAGCCGGTCGCTGACACCATGACCTACCGCTATCGTGAAGAGAAGGGGTTTATCGCCAGTTTGGTTGTCGATAACAGCAGCTTTACCGGATATGAGCTGCGCGCGCTTGCGTCACGGGAGTTTCCCGATTCGGCGACGTTGCGGGCGGCCAAGCGTTTTACGCGCATTGCGCTAAAGCCCTATCTCGGGGGTAAGCCGCTGAAAAGTCGTGAACTGTTTCGCCAGTTTTTACCCAGGCTGAATTTACCCCAAACGCCCTCTTCTGATAAATAATCCCGCTTCTCCTGTACCCGGAAACCAGAACATCGGTGTAAACTGCCTCATGTTACACACTATTTTATCGAGGATTCACCATGTCAGAGCTGTTGTTGGGCGTTAATATCGATCACATCGCAACCCTTCGCAATGCCCGCGGTACCGCCTATCCCGATCCGGTTCAGGCCGCGTTTTTAGCCGAACAAGCGGGTGCGGACGGGATCACCGTGCACCTGCGCGAAGACCGGCGGCATATTACCGACCGCGACGTCCGTCTCCTGAGACAAACCATTCAAACGCGTATGAATCTGGAAATGGCCGTAACCGAAGAGATGGTGAATATCGCCTGTGAGCTAAAGCCCCATTTTTGTTGTCTGGTGCCGGAAAAGCGTCAGGAAGTGACCACCGAGGGCGGACTGGATGTCGCCGGTCAACAGGAAAAAATGAACCATGCCGTGGCTAAATTGAGTCAGGCGGGGATCCAGGTTTCCCTGTTTATCGATGCGGATAAGCAGCAAATCGACGCGGCTGTTGCGAGCGGCGCGCCTTATATTGAAATTCATACCGGCGCCTATGCCGATGCCGTTGATGAGCAGACCCGTCAATATGAGTTTGAACGTATTCGCGAAGCCGCGGCCTATGCAACGAAAAAAGGGTTGAAAGTGAACGCGGGCCACGGCCTGACATACCATAACGTGCAGCCTATCGCGGCGCTGTCGGAGATGCATGAGCTGAATATCGGCCACTCGATTATCGGGCGGGCGGTGATGAGCGGATTGAGCGGCGCCGTGTCTGAAATGAAAGCGCTGATGCGGGAAGCGCGTCGTTAATGGCGATCCTCGGCCTCGGCACGGATATTGTCGAGATTGCCCGCATCGAATCGGTGGTGAAGCGCTCGGGCGAACGTCTGGCGCGCCGTATCCTGACGGAAAATGAGTGGGGACAATATCAGCGGCACCAGCAGCCGGTCCGCTTTCTTGCCAAGCGTTTCGCCGTAAAAGAGGCCGCGGCGAAGGCTTTGGGAACCGGTATTCGCAATGGGCTGGCCTTTACGCAGTTTGAGGTTTTTAACGATGAGCTGGGTAAACCCTGCCTGCGTTTTTTCGCCAGAGCCTCCGAGTTGGCTGCCCTTATGGGGGTGAAACACGTGCACGTTACGTTAGCTGATGAGCGGCGTTACGCCTGCGCGACGGTTATTATCGAAAGCTAACTTAGAGTTGGTCTGCGTGGTGCATGAGTACATATTTTTCCCACAGTTGCTCAGTCTCTTCCTGATGCTCGGGATCTTTGATGATGGTATTGTCGATCGGGCACACTTTCTGACAGGTCGGCGTGTCGTAATGTCCGACACACTCCGTGCAGCGGGCCGCATCGATTTCGTAAATGTCCATTCCCATTGATATAGCCTGGTTTGGGCATTCCGGTTCACACATATCACAATTGATACACTTATGGGTGATGAGTAACGCCATGATAATCTTCTACCTTACAAACAGGGCGCAGATTATACCCGCTGACAGCCGTTTAAACACGCGCAACCGTTCTTGATGTGCGAAGTTACGGGGTAAAATCGCTCTTTATTTGTTAAATTGGTTCTGAATTTATCCTTTAGACTGAACGAATCAACTGAGGTAACTGTGATTATTTAGTTTTAATTTGTTGATTTAGAAATCAAATTAAGTTAATTATGATGTCGCCCCGGTATTTACGAATGTCGTTTGGGCATGATTTCTGTATCGCCGATAAAGTTTGCGACCGGAGAGTCGATAACGGTATAACCTGCATAAAGTGGTTTTTATACTCTAAATAATGCGAGTTGCGGGGGGATAAAACGTTATCGTTTTGAGCGACGCAAAGCGTCGCCCCTTTACGGTCGAGGCTTGCTCAGGAGTTTCGCAACGCGGCCTTGCTGCGAAAAGTTCGTCGGCAACGACACTGCCAGCCAACGGATAGGGCGAGTAACAAAGCCAACGCATCTGCAATTTGAAGTATGACGGGTATATAACTAACAATGTCAGTCTAATGGCGGAACGCATAGTGCAGCAGGAAGGGAATGTTAATCAGTTTGGGATATTGCTTCCTCATCAGGGGGAGGCTGAGCTATTGGGCTATGATTACTGGAACCAATGCCAGCGGCGGTACACCTTTCAGCCGATTTACCGAACATCAGGTAAACTTATGGCCATTGAGCTATTAACCTCGGTTTCTTCCCTCGCCCCGCCGCAAAATTTCATCTCTCCCGAAAAATACTTTGCCAACATCAATGTCGAAGAGCGTTTGCAGATTATTATAGAACAGCTGCAGCTTTTGTCGCATTGGCACCAGCGTTTTATCCGTGACGATCTGCTGGCATCCGTCAATATTGACGGTATGACGCTGCTTGCTTTGCAAAGTAGTCATGAAGCTAAGCGTCTGATTTCTTCAATGCCCTGGATTCGTTTTGAAATGGTGGAAAATCAGGGGGGGTTGCCAAAAGAGGCGCTAACGAAACTGCCCGAAGTGCAGGCGCTATGGTTGGATGACTTCGGGTGCGGTGTCGCGAACTTTTCATCATTAATGCTGGCGCAATATGACTGCATCAAGGTCGCCCGCGAACTTTTCATCCTGCTACAGCAGAGCGGGGAAGGGCGTGAAGTGTTTCCTGCGCTTATCTCCCTACTTGCCCGTTTTTGTAACTATGTTGTTATCGAAGGGATTGAAACCCAGGAAGAGTGGGCCATTGTTAAAGCTTCTCATGCCGATGCCGCGCAGGGATATTATCTTTCTCGTCCGCAGCCGTTTGATAACTTTGAAACGCTGAAAACGGAATTCTAAATAAAAATCAGATTCACTCCATACTTTATAAGTCGTTAATAATATGGTTGCAATGGCATCTATTCTTATTTGTTTTTTATTCATCTTTGATGATTACATTAATTTGTCTAATGCGTATCAGTTTTGAACGATCGCGCTCGCCGTCAAACCATTATCTTGGCTATCTATATACTCATCATGCCTTACGTTGCATGCCGGTTGGCTTTGCTAATGACGTGATAAAGGATTTTTAACGGCTATCGATGACCATGCTGACGGTGCGCCATAATCCGTCAATCGATTTTTCCATGATTTTAACTATTTGATTTATAAGTATAAAAAAATAAATATTTGTTATCAACGATCGAAAGTTGCTTTATGATAGATTTTGTTGATTAAAACAATGATATTTATTGGTATAATTGATTTGCTTACCTGGGATTGATGGTCAAAATGTATCACCGTACCAGATGTGGAGTATTTAATATTCTATTAGGGAAACTTATAACGCAAGCGTTGCTAATATTAAATTAAGACGCTTTTAGGATTTATCGTCCTATTTGATTTGCACACAGTGATATGCGGGGTTTTTATGTTGATATTTCCATGCTTCTGAATCTTCCAGCTTATTCTTTCATCTTTTCCGCTCTTCGGAAATGTGCCGATTATCCTGTAAAGACACGGGGAAAAGAGCTGTTGCCGGGATTTTTCGTCATCGGTGCCGCGGTCTCTACGATCGGGATCTTTCAGGCCTGAGGAGAGCGTTATGGTATATGAAATTATAATAATTATATTAGCATCGCTGCTGTTGCTTTCTGCTATAAGAAATAGAAAATACAAACAACTATTGAACGCTGAGCAGAAAAAACAAGAACTGTTAAATATGGTGTTTTTCGCAACGGAATATGGCCCGGCTTCTATTGTCATCGCCGATGAAAATTGTAATATCATATACGTAAACCGTCAGTTCGTTGCCATGTCGGGCTATATGCCCGATGAGGTTATCGGGAAGAAAACGAATGTATTAAGATCCGGCATGACTAATGATTCCGTTTACGAGGAGCTCTGGTCTACCGTAAATAAAGGGGAGATTTGGAGCGGTGAATTTGTTAACCGCCGTAAAGATGGACAGCCGTATTGGGAAAAAGCCAAGATTGTAAAAATATATAATAAAACGAATGATGCGACGCAGTACGTCGGCGTTAAGTTCGATATCACGGAGAGAAAAATACAGGAACACCACGATAACTCCTATAATCGGGCATTGGAGCTTCTATCGAGCGGTGCGCCGTTAAAAGATATTTTGGATGCCATTATCTTTAGCGTGGAGGAGAAAAACCCTGGCCGCATCGTCTGCTCGGTCCTGCTGGTTGATAAAGAGAAACAGTGTTTGACCCTGGCTTCGGCGCCCAGCCTGCCCGGTTTTTATAAGAATGCGATTCATAACGTCAAGATTGCCGATGGCATCGCTTCGTTTGGGACTGCCGCTTACCGCGGAAAACGCGTGATAGCCGATGATATCTCCGTTCATCCGGACTGGTCCGTGCATAAAGGCCTGGCGCTATACGCAGGGTTGCGCTCATGCTGGTCTGAGCCTATTTATGGTCAAAATAAAGAAGTACTGGGCGTACTGAGCGTTTATCATCGAAAAGTGTATGTTCCTAATGATGAAGAAATTTTTTCCATTGAGAAGTCGGCTCAATTAATCGCTATCGCCATAGAACGCTACCGCGCCATTGATATGCTGCGGCGCAGTGAAGAACACTATCGCCAGTTGGCGCATTATGACTCCTTAACTTCATTGGCGAATGGCTTAACGTTTGCCGAACAGATGGAACAGGCCATCTTGTTGTCGAAACAAACCGGCAGAAAAATTGCCTTAATGTTTCTCGATCTTAATAAATTTAAACAGATAAATGACTCGTTTGGTCATGCCGTCGGCGATCTATTATTAAAAGAAGCGGCGGCGCGTATGCGCAGCGCCGTCAGGGATTCCGATACGGTATACCGGCGCAGCGGCGATGAATTTATTATTTTATTACAAGGGATTAAAGAAGTAGATAATGCCCTGTACGTTGCCGAAAAGATCCATCATGTCTTAAATGAACCTTTTGAAATCGAAGGCAAGAAAATGGATATTTCCTGCAGCATCGGAATTGCTCTCTACCCTGAGCACGGTACGGACTCTCTGACGTTGGCTATTAACGCCGACTCCGCCATGTATCAGGCGAAGGCGATGGGGTGTAGCCAAACGCAAATTTATCATGATTTAAGCAATCATTAATCATGCAGTAATTGCAATAAATAGTATTGATTTAAAATTAATATGCCTGCCGGATATCGTATGTATTCCTTTCGGTAGCGATGTCCGCTTTCATCATTAGATTTGCCTATCAATATGATTTTAAAAAACGCCTTTCTCAACAGGTGAATTTAGTCATGTGTTTTTTGACTTTAATTATCACCGTGACGCCTATTCAATACTTAACCATTTTTAATGTAACGCCGGGGCGTAAACTGTTGCGTTAATAGCACAAAAGTTGAGCTTTGTCTTGCATATATCTGTGATACCTATCAATTTTTAATAAAAACTTAACTCAAACTGCTTGAGTTGAACGTATAACCTAGATTAAGATTAGTCCTATCTTTTGCGGGTAATATAAGATTGTCTTTTTATTGCTCGCGAGTGGGTCAATATAACAATCAGTATAAATCGATAATCTTACCTGGCGCTCTGTTGCATTATTCGCCGCAGCGGTGTGGGTGGGTTGTGTGCGGGTGTTTGTTTAATTCATATTAACTTTTAAGGAATGAAAAATGATACGTAAACTGTTTAAGGCATTACAGAAGGATGAGCGCGGCGTATCCGCCCTGGAATATGCCATTCTGGCCGGTGTGATTGTGGTGGTGGTGGTTGCAGGGGTAACCGGGTTTAAGGAAAATATTAATACTCTTTTTACTAATGCAGGCAATGCTATCTCCAGTGCGGCAACGGCTTCAACACCTAAATGACGATTAATGCTTTTTTTAAAGCTATTGCTCTCCGCATTATTAATAGCCCTGTTCGGGCTATTAATACGTGCCGATTTAACCCGGCGGCGTCTGCCTAACCGCTGGGTCGGTTATTACGCGCTGCTGTTTCCTCTCTATGCCTGGATTCAGGGATGGAGTTGGGGAGCCTTTGTCGCGCACGCGTTAACGGCCGTTATCGCATTTCTGCTGCTGCTGCTGCCGTTTCTGCGCGGCGGCGCCGGCGGCGGCGATGTCAAATTGGGCACGGCGGTGATGTTGTGGGCGGGGCCGCAGTCGGCCGCGGCCGTACTGATGGCGATCGGTCTGGTCGGCGCGCTGCTGGGCATCGGCGGATGGCTGGCGGATCGGCTGGCGGCGAGACGGCCGCCGGCGGCCGCGCTTGCGGGAAAGCCGCCTCTGTCGCCCGGCTATCTGCTGTCGGCGCGGCGCGGGGTGCCGTATGGCGTCGCGCTGGTGGCCGGAGGGATAACGGCGTTAATCAGCCAGGGCTGGGGCATGCAGCCTTAACCCTCTATCCGTCCGAGCGCGGGGTTCACCAACGACGGGTCGCTTTTTCAGTAATCCGATCGTCAAGCCGGGAGTGGCCTGTTGATGTCTTCAGTCTTGAAATTTGCCTTGATTCTCCTTGCGGCGGCCATGCTGGCCGTGGTCGCGCGTCTGTGGTTCGTTAGCAGCCAGAACGCCGCCGCGCCGGCGGAAAAGCCGGTGCAGGTACGCGTCGCCGGCGCGGAGTTGCCGGCCGGGCTACTGCTGCGCGAGAGCGATTTAGGCTGGAAAGCCTATGCCGCCGACAGCGTGCCGAAAGGGGCGCTGCGCGAAGGCAGCACCGCCGCCAATCTGAACGGGGCGCTGGTGCGCAAGCCGTTGACGTCAGGGGCGTTAATTCTGGCCGACGACGTTATCCGACCGGATACGCCCGGCTTTTTGGCCGCGGCATTAAAGCCGGGGATGCGCGCCGTTTCCATACCGGTGGATGAGGTGTCCGGCAATGCCGGGCTGATTCAGCCCGGGGATTTCGTCGATATTATCCTGACCCAACGGCTGAACCAGCAGGAAAACAACCATAGCGGCAATACGCGGCAGGTGGTGAGTGAAACGGTGGTTGAGCGGGTGCGGGTTATCGCTGTCGGTTCCAGTATCCAGCGCCAAACGGAGGAGGGCGGCAAAGCCAACCGCGCCAGGACCGTTACCGTCGAGGTGGCGCCGCGCGCCGCGGAAGCCGTTACCGTGGCGGCGCAGTTAGGCAGCCTCTCTATGGCGCTGCGCAGTTTCGCGCTGGCGGATCGGGATGCGGGCGCCCAGGATGACGCGCAGGGCGCAACGGCTTCGGTGGTGGCGTGGGACAGCGCGCGCGGCAGTGAGAGCCGTCCGGTATGGGGACGCGATGTTTCCCGCGCGCTGGGCGCCAGAGAGTATGAGACATCAGACTCGGAAGGGAAAATCAGTCCGCCTAAATCACAACGGGTGATCATTATGCGCGGCAGTCAACGTCAGGAACAGGAGTTTGGCTCTTATGCTCGCTAGAATCTCATGGCATATGTTGGCGCTGGCGCTGGCCGGCATGGTATTAAGCCTGTCCGTCAAGGCGCAGCAGACAATGACGCTGGCTGTTGGCGCGGGCGAACTGATTAACGTCTCTGATAATATGGCCTCGGTATTTGTCGCCGATCCCGCCATCGCCGACGTGCAGTCGCCCACCCCGGGGGCGGTGCTGGTGTTGGGCAAGCAGGTCGGCACCACGTCGCTGTACATTCTGGATAATAGCGGTAAGCGTCTGGTGCAGCGTACGGTTGTGGTGCGGCATAACTTGTCCGAGGTGCAGACGACGTTACGTCAGCGTTTCCCGAAGCTGCGTCTGACGCTGACGTCGTCGCCCGGCTCGATTATGGTGGCGGGAGCGGTGCCCAACGCCGAAACGGTCGAAGCCATCGCCCGCACCATTCGTCCCTATCTGGGAGAAAAAGATGAGCTGCTCAACCAATTGACGATCGCCAGTCCGGTCCAGGTGCATCTGCGGGTACGCGTCACCGAAGTGTCGCGTTCGGTTACCCAGCAGTTGGGCGTGAACTGGGAAGTGCTCTCCAGTCCGGGGAACTTTCTGCTGGGGTTGGGCGGACTGCGGGATTTCGCCTCAACCGACGCCTCGACCGGCGTAACGACCTATACCCGGGCGTCGAATAACTATGGCGTCGTCGGCGGATTCAAGTCGGGCAGCACCTCGGTTGAAACCATGATTGACGCGCTGGATAAAGAAGGGCTGATCAGTATTCTGGCCGAGCCTAACCTGACCGCGGTTTCCGGCCAAACCGCCAGTTTCCTGGCGGGCGGGGAGTTTCCCGTGCCGGTCCGACAGGAGTCGGATACCACCACCGTCGAATTCAAACCCTTTGGCGTAGCGCTCGATTTTACCCCCACGGTGCTATCGGACGATCGCATCAGTCTCAAGGTGCGTCCTGAAATCAGCGAGATCGATACCAATAGCAGCATCACCATGGATGGCTTGACCATCCCCGGCATCTCCGTTCGGCGGGTCGAAACCACGGTGGAGCTGGCCAGCGGGCAGAGCTTCGCCATCGGCGGATTATTGCAGAACAACGTCAGCGATGTGCTCTCCAAGGTTCCCGGCCTGGGCTCCATCCCGGTATTGGGCAAACTGTTCTCCTCTTCCGATTATCAAAATAATAAAAGCGAACTGGTGGTTATTGTGACGCCGTATCTGGTGCGCCCGACCTCCGCCAACCAGCTGGCGACGCCGTTGGATAGCCTGAGGGCCAATTCCGATATCGAATATATCGTGAATAAGAAGACCGGCGTTGACCCTTTACAGAACAAGGTTCCCCGTTTGACGGGGGCGGCCGGATTCGTTTATTGAAGGTTCACTGTCGCGGATGTTTGTCCATACCAAAGGGAGCGTGATGATGGTTGTGTTTAGCGGACTGCGTCGGTATCGGGTTTTACTGTTTATCTGCGGGGCGATAGGCGTGTTAACCGGCTGCAGCTCATGGCAGCGGGACGATGACGGCATGCCTGATGTTTCTTCCATTCAACTGCAGCAGCGGGGTAAGGAGTGGGTGGCCGTTCCGCCTGATTGCCGCAGCATGCTGCAGCCTAAGCGCGACTGGCGGGATAACGATCGTTGGCGCATCGCATTCGGGTGCGCGACTTACACCAATCTGGCGGTGAGTCTGGCCCGCCCGCAGGATCTGGCGGCGCCGCAGGCGTATAGCGGTATGCAGGCGGATGCGGCGGCGCTATCGGTAACCCGCTATCGCGAGAATAAAGTCGAACCCCTGCGGGAAACCGAGTCCACGGCGGAAACCAGCGATTGAGGCGGATACGGATATGAGTGTACTGGGTGATAAAGAACGTAGTGAACTGCGCGTCGTGAGCTTTGCGGCTTTTGTTCTGGATACGGATAGTAAAGATGAGCTGACGCGTTTTCTCAAAACCAGTACGGTGACGGACAGCCGGGTGGAGCGCGGCAATATTGACGACGCCATCGCCTGGCTGAAGAAAATGGGGCGCTCTCCCCAGCGGCTATTGGTGGATATTTCCGGATCCAGCGGTCCGCTGGATGAGCTGGATCGGCTTGCCAACGCCTGCGAGCCCTCGGTTCAGGTGTATGTCGTGGGCGATCGTAATGATATCGGGCTCTATCGCAATCTGTTGCAGCGCGGGGTACAGGATTACCTGGTGAAGCCGCTGGGCGCCGAATTATTACGCCGGGTTCTGGAAGAGAGCGATCATAATCCGGTGCGGCAGCGGCGGCTGGGAAAATCGATCGCCGTCGTCGGCACGCGCGGCGGCGTCGGCGCGACCAGCGTAGCGGTGCATTTAGCCAGACAGCTATCCGCCGGCGGGGCTCACCGCCGCGTGGTTTATATCGATCTTGATTTCTATGGCGGCAGCGGCATCAGTATGCTGGGGCTGTCGGGGGGAAACTCGCTGGTGGAGATCATGGGGAATGTCAACCGCCTGGATCTCCAGTATCTGGAGCGTACGCTAAGTACGGCGGATAACCGGCTCTACGCGCTGGGCGCCGAACTGGACTATATGGAGCCTTATGAAGCGGCGGAAGGCGTTTTGGGGGAGTTGCTGACGACGCTGAGCCAGCATTTTCACTATGTGGTTCTGGATATCCCGCAGCGCGGCGGCGCGCTGGCCTCCGAGGCGTTTTTCCACGCCAGTTTGGCCTGTATCGTCGCGGAACAATCGGTCTATTCGGCCAGGACCCTGGTCAGACTGGCGCGCCATATCGAAGCCCATCCGAATCCGGCGACGGTGTATAACGTCGTAAACCAGCCGCAGCCGCTGAATCGCAATAAGGTCAATAGCGGCGACTTCATTAAAGCGGTGGATCTTCCGATCGCGGTACAGATCGGCTATGACGCTCAATCCCTCGCGCTGGCGGAGAATCTGGCCGAGCCGCTGCCGGAACGTAGTGAGTTCGCCCAGGGAATAAAACAGCTTGCCGGTATTCTGACCGGCGAAGCGCAGAGCAAGCCCAAAACGGCATGGTGGTCGTCGCTGAGTCTGAAGAGGTCTTCATGAGTTTCGGCCGTAAACCGGTAGCGCCTGTCGACGCATCGCCGCCGCATGAAGCCATGCCGGCGCAGGATGAGCGGGAATATGGCAAAAAACGCGCGGAGGGCGCCCCTGACGTCGCGCAGCGCCGGCCCGCCGGCCCGCAAACGCACGACGCAGCGCCAGCGGCGCCGAACAAGGAGAGCGCGCCGGCGCCTTATCGCCTATCGAGCGGCGAAGATACGGTCGTGCGCTCCGTCCACTATGCCCGGATACGGCAGGCGGTCTTCGCCACGATAGACGTCTCCAGCGCGCTGCAGCGTACGCGCGATGAGGTCAGGCTTGACGTGGAGACGATAATCGCGGAAACGGTGGTCGCGGAAAATATGGCGATGACGCAAACCGAACAGAAGCTCATGGGGCAGGAGATCCTCAATGATATGTTCGGCGTCGGTCCGATCGAGCCGTTGCTACAGGACGATACGATTTCCGACATTATGGTCAACGGCCCGGATCAGATTTATGTGGAACGTTTCGGCAAGCTGGAGCTCACGCCGCTGAAGTTTCGCGATAACGCGCATGTGGTCAGCGTCGCGCAGCGTATCGCCTCATCGGTGGGGCGGCGGGTGGATGAAAGCAGTCCGATGGTGGATGCGCGTTTGGCGGACGGCAGCCGCGTCAACGTGATTTTGCCGCCGCTGGCGATAGACGGCGCGTCGATCTCGATTCGTAAGTTCTCGCGCAAAAACCTGACGCTGCAGCGGCTGGCGGCGAAAGGCAGCCTATCCCCGGCGATGGCGCGCGTGCTGGAAATCGCCGCCGCCAGCCGGCTTAATATTCTTATTTCCGGCGGTACCGGGTCGGGAAAAACCACGCTGCTCAATGCGCTGTCGCGCTTTATTTCCGTTGCCGAACGCATCATCACCGTTGAGGATGCGGCGGAATTACAGCTGCAGCAGCCGCATGTATTACGGCTGGAAACCCGTCCGGCCAATCTGGAAGGGGGCGGCAAGATAACGCAGGGCGATTTGGTGCGTAACGCCTTGCGTATGCGGCCCGACCGCATCATCCTCGGGGAGACCCGCGGCGCCGAAGCGCTGGATGTGCTGCAGGCGATGAATACCGGGCATGATGGGTCGATGACGACGCTGCACGCCAACAATCCGCGCGACGCCCTGATCCGTCTGGAAAGCATGGTGTTGATGGCGAATGGCAATCTGCCGCTGTATTCCATCCGCCGGCAGATTGCCAGCGCGGTACATATGATTGTGCAGGTCGAGCGTATGCGCGACGGCACGCGGCGCATTACCAGCATTACCGAACTGGCGGGCATGGAGGGCGACGTTATCGTGATGCAGGAACTGTTCCGTTTCAACTATGATGCCGGCGCCTATGACGATGAAGTGAAAGGCACGTACGACAGTAGCGGCATGCGGCCGATTTTCGCCGAGCGCGCCCGCTATTTCGGTATGGAAACCGCACTCCTGGAGGCGATGCATCCATGAGTCCGGCCGATATTGTCACGATCGCGTGTTTCGCCTGCTTTTTGCTGCTCGGGCTGGCGGCAATGATATTGACGGATGTGATGAGCCGCCGGGCCGGCGCCCGTATCCGACAGCGGTTGAAAGAGGTGACCGGCGTATCGCGCCACGTATCGCGCAAGAAAATTCTGCAGGATTTGGAGCGGGCGCAGGCCGAAGCCCGCCGCTATCGGCGGCGCAAGGCGATGGGAACGCTAGGCTACTATTTCAACCGGCTCGATACCGTCGGCGGGCGTCAGGGCGGCAGGGTGCTGGCCGGCGCCGTGCTGGCGACGCTGGCGTTCACCTTTCTTCTGCTTCTCTTTGGCGTTATCCCTATCACATGGTGGAGCGCTCCCGCATCGCTATTGCTGGCGCCGCTGGCGGTCGCCATTTTCCTCTACCGTAAACAGGTGGAACGCTTCCAGGTGCGGTTTCTCAATCAGCTGCCGGATGCGATGGATATGATTACCCGCGCCAGCCAGGCCGGGATACCGGTGGTGCAATCCATCCGCAATGTCGGAGAGCACTTCAACGCGCCGCTCGGGCCGGAGTTTCGCCGCATGGGGGATAGCCTGCTGCTGGGGAACGATATTCAGGATGTGGTAGACGATGCGGTGCTGCGCATTGAGCTGCCCGATTTCGCTTTTTTCGCCGTCTGCCTGTCATTACAGCGGGATACCGGCGGTTCGCTGGTGGAAGCGCTGGATAACTTATCCGGGATTATCCGCTCCCGGCGCGATCTGAGGCTGAAAACCAAAGCCATGACGGCCGAAGGGCGTCTGTCCGGCATGATTCTGACCGCGCTGCCTTTTTTTATCGCCGGCGCGCTGTTTGTGCTCAGTCCTGATTATATCGGCGTGCTGTTTGAGACGCCGACCGGACAAAAGCTGCTGTGGGGGGCCGGGATTATGCTGGCGCTGGGCGTGTTGTCGATTCGTAAAATTGCCGGCATGGAGGTGTGAAATGGTGTGGCTGCATCTGATTTCCCTGCTGTGCGCGGCGATCGGCGCGGCGCTGTATCTGTACGCCCGCACCGGCCGACGGGCCAGACTGGCTGAACGCGTACGCAGCGAGGTAAAGCGTAAAGGCGCCCAGCAGGTGGCGCCAAAGCAGCCGGGGCGCAACCGTCTGGCTCGCCGGCTGTTGCGCGTGCTGCAGCCGATCGGCAAGTTTGCGCCGCTGTTCAGCGTCGCTCAGCGGACGGAAATTGCCGAGAAGCTGGTCTCTGCCGGGTACCGCAGTCCGCAGGCGCTGATGATCGTCGTCGCGCTGGCGCTGCTGTCGATAGTGGCGTTATTGGCGCTGGTGGGGCTATTTGTCTGGCCGTTGCTGGAGGGGCAGCGTATTTACGGCATCGTGCTCTGCCTGCTGGCCGTCTACCTGGGCATGCTGTTGCCGCGCGTGCTGCTGGATAGGATGGTGGTGCGGCGCCAGCGCCGGATTCAGCAAGGTTTGCCGGATGCGCTCGATCTCCTGGTGATCTGCACCAATGCCGGATTAGGGCTAAACAGCGCCATTCATCGCGTCGCGGAAGAGATGGACGCCGTCTGCCCGGCATTGGCGGATGAGTTGCGTTTAACCTCGGGGGAGCTGCAGATCAGTAATGATACGGAAATTGTACTGAAACGTCTGGCGCGCCGCACGGGGTTGGAATCGATGAATACGCTGGTGAACACCCTGCTGCAGTCTCGCCAATACGGCACCTCGATCACCCAGGCGTTGCGCATTCTGGCGCGCACCGAGCGCACCGCCAGAATGATGAGGCTGGAGGAGCGCGCCGCCAAGCTGGCGGTCAAAATCACGCTGCCGATGATGCTGTTTATCCTGCCCACGGTGCTGATCGTGGCGGCGGGGCCGGCGGTATTGGGATTGATATCATTTTTTGCGCAGCAGCAACAATGAAAAATACAACGGAAGGGAAATGCCGATGAACGGTAAATACCGAACGGTAATGGTGCTGGTTTTATTGACGTTGCTGACGGGGTGTTCGATTTTTCACCCCTCCGCGCAGCGGCCCGATAGGCGTGTTCAGAGCCAGTCTGAGCTGGAGTCCGGCGATTTGCGCATCGCTTCCAGCGCATTGCAGAGCGGGGATTTCACTATGGCGATGTCTATTTATAGCCGCCTGGCGCAGAGCAATCCCGATGTCGTCGCCGTGTGGTTGGGATTGGCCGATACCCATTTTCTGCAGGGCGAGTTCGGCGCGGCCAATAATGCCTACGTTAAGGCGCAGCATCTGGAGCCGGAAAATATTAATGCCTGGCTGGGGCCGGCCCGGATCCTGGTGCGGCAGCGCCATCTGTCGGAGGCCGTCGCCCGTTATCAGTCAATCCTCACGCGTTTTCCCAATAATGCCCGGGCGTTGTCCGGATTGGGCGTCAGCTACGATCTGTCCGGCGATCATCGCCTGGCGCAGAGCACCTATCGGCGCGGGTTGCAGATCTATCCCGACGATAGCGCGCTGCGCAGTAATTTAGGGCTGTCGCTGGCGCTTGACGGCAAACCGCGCGACGCGATCAACACGTTACTGGGAGCCAGCGGCATCTCCGGCAAGCTGCCGCAGGAACGGGATAACTTGGCGCTGGCTTACGGCATGCTGGGGCGGGACGACGCGGCGGAAGATATCCTGATGAGCACGCAGTCGCAGGATATGGTGCAGGATAATCTGGCGTTTTATCACTACCTGCGCCAGAACATGGGGCAACCCGGCGTGGGTGGCGATGAGTAGCCTGAGAAAGCGCGGGCGGCGATTACGCCGCAGCCAGCGGGGCGTCACGGCGCTGGAGTACGCGTTGGCGGCGCCGCTGCTGTTTGCGGTGATATTCATCGCCATTGAGGTGGCCTTCATTATGCTGGCGGACGCCCATCTGGATATCGCCGCCAATCGGGTGGCGCGCCTGGGGCGTATTGGCTTCGACACGGAAAAAACGTGCGATACGGCGGTGAGAGAAGTGATGACGCAAACGCTGAGCGGATGGGCGAGCGCGGGAGAGATACGCGTCGATGCGCAGGTCTACACGCCGGGGCAGAGTAATGATTTTTCCGATGTGGATGACGAAAACTATAAACCGGTGTGCGACACCGGAGAGCGAGGCGATATGGTGATCTATCGTCTGGGGTTCGATCGCCCCGGCCTGACCGGGTTTATCTCCTGGCTGGGGCTGAGCAAGGTGCGTTTCGAACGGGTGATTCTGATCCAGAATGAATGATGAGAATAGCCGCGATGACGATTTTTTCCCGCTGTTGGCGACAAGGTATTGCGACATTACGGCGCTTCCGGCGCGACAGCCGCGGCGTGCTGGCGGTTGAGGCCGCGCTGATTATTCCTATCGGCGTGTTCGTGATTATCGCCTCATGGGAGCTGTATCAATATTTCAGGACCGCCTCGGTGGTGGATCGCACGGCGTTTATGGTGGCGAACAGCCTCTCCATGCAGCGTGAACTGCATGACAACGCCGACTGCACGTCGGCGAACTCGGTGTGCACCTATAACACCATCGCCTCCGACCTGATGACGCCGCTCGACTATAGCCGCAACGGGGGCATGGCGATCGGCCTCTATCAGGTCTCCTCTGATGAGAACGGCGCGCCTGTCTGGACCGATGCGCCGAACTGTTGGTCAAGAACGTATAAAGGCAGCGCGAATAGCCACAGTATCGTTTCACAGCTTACGCCATCGACGGATTTCCCGGCTCCCGCCAGTAAGAATACGGTGGACACGGTGATCGCGGTGGAGGTTTTTTATGACTACACCCCGTTTATCATCAGTTCGGCCTTCTGGCAGGCGCTGGGCGGCGAAAAGCGAATTGTCAGCGAGGTGTTCTATCGTCCGCGTTTCAACGCATTGTGCGACGATCTGAAGTAAAGACGGGAGGGAAGGGCGCCATGATAAAGCCAGTGCGGTTTTTACTCACCTTGCAACGGGATCAGCGCGGCGCGGTCGCCCTGACCTATCTGCTCTGCTTTCCGCTGATCCTGCTGGCGCTGCTGGGATCCATCGATTTTATCCGCTACAGCATGGCGCAAAGTAAATTGCAGAATGCGCTGGATACGGCGGTGATTTCCGCCGGGCGCAATTTGGATACCTTTACGCCGGTCGCGGGATCGGAGGATGAGGCTAGCTGGCGCGCCGACGCCATCAGCTACTTTTTCAGCAATATGCCGCGAAATTTTCTTGGCAGTTCCGTTACGGAAGATCGGGTAACCATCACCTACAGCGAAGAAACCGATGATTCAGGCAACGCCACCGGCGGGCAACTGGTCCAGATGTCCGCCGTTGGCACCTTGCCCTTGCTGGTGACGGGAATGATTGAGCGAACATCGTTTAACCTGGCGGCGACCAATGAAGCGGTGCGCCGTACCCGCAATGATTTGGAAATGGTGTTGGCGCTGGATAATACCGGCTCGATGAGTAATGAAAACCGGATCGGCAAGCTGAAAACCGCCGCGACGTCGCTGGTTAATACCGTGCTGGGCGCGGCGGCGCAGAAAGATGGCGGCGACAGTAAATCCTATATCGGCATCGTTCCTTTTGCCGATACGGTATATATCGGTCAGGATAAAAAGCACTGGCTATCGGCAGACGCTCAGGCTCTTCCCTATATTGCCGCTGATAAATATTGGGGCGGCTGCGTGGTGGAGCCGTATGTAAATGGTACCTTTAAGGCTAAACCTGGGAAACCAGGTGATTTTGAACCGCTAATGACGGTTGGAACGTTGAGCGAAGCTAATGGTCTGGTCACGACCGATAAACTGAAAGAAAAATATGCGTCAGACCATGGCATCGATGTAAAACGAATTACGTCATTCAAAATTCTGTCTTCCCCGACTCCCACCATCAGAGGCGATCGAGCGATTCAGATCATGCTTAACGGTAGTGGCGATATGGTGCCGAAGTTCGCCTTTAATCCTGATTGGCTATACACCAGTAATATGAATAACCGCTATGATTTCTGTCTGGCATCCAGAGAGATGACGTTTCTGAGCAATGATGAGAGCAATCTGGCGCAAAAGATTGGAGCGATGGATATTGACGGCGGCACCGTTATTCCATTGGGATTATTGTGGGCGTGGCGTATGCTGGATCCCGCTTGGAAAGGCGATAACGGTTGGGGAGATGCGGAAAAACCGCGCGATCCGGCGCTTGGTTTGCAAAAAGTTATTGTGCTGCTGACCGACGGTAATAATGGCCTGGATCCCAATGAAAGCAAAAGCGCCACCAATGGCGTAGTGATTGACGGCGAACGTAATATTAGCGGCAGCTATACCGTTAAATATAACTATCAGGCGACGGTTTCTGGCAGTCTGCTTACCGGGGCTGATAGCTATACAAGCAGTTTCAGTAATCTGAATGACGACAACGCCGCCTACTTTATTCCCCATTTCTATGTATATGCCGACCGTTCGGATTTTAATTCGTTGCGGGTGGGAAGCGATGAGGAGCGGAATAACAGAAATACCCGGCTAAATCCCTATGGTGCGTTGTTCGCAAGTTCCCAAAATGGCCAGGGAGAGGACTGGCAATATGGCAATCCCACCCTTAACCTACTGACCGCCGAGTTATGCACCAATATACGAGCTAAAGGCATTACCATCTACACGGTGGTGCTGGGCAGCGGCACCAACGCCAGCACGCAAACGCTGATGCAAAACTGCTCCAGCGGCGCCGGCAGCTATTATTTCAACGCCACCAACGTGGATAATTTATCGGCGGCATTCGCCTCTATCGCCGCATCGCTTACCGAACTGCGCCTCAATAAGTAATGCCGGCAGGCGTGTTAACCCCGGTTTCTTTCTCGTCATTCGCGCATGTTTCCGCCTGCGCGCGGCGTTTTATTGGCGCGGCCCATCTTTGCAAGCGCGCGGCAGATGGTGATGGTTTTATTCGGCCAAAAGAGATTACTATGGCGGCAGAACAATATCCGAAAGGAGGAGTGGTGTTTTGAGTAATAAGCCAGACCAGCGCATTGTGTTTTTTGATTTGGACGGCACGCTGCATCAGCAGGATATGTTTGGGGATTTTTTGCGTTTTCTGCTCAAGCGGTTGCCCCTTAACCTCATTCTCGTTCTCCCCTTATTACCGGTTATCGGCTGCGGCCTGTTGGTTCGCGGCCGCGCGGCCCGCTGGCCGATGAGCTGGCTGCTATGGGCCATTACCTTCGGCCGCAGCGAGCAGCATCTGATCGACCTGGAAAAACGCTTTGTCCGCCTGTTTCGCCGCCGGGTTACGCCTTTCCCTCAGGTACAGCAACGGCTGCAGGAGTATTTACAAGATAATCAGGCCCAGGTTTGGCTGGTAACGGGATCGCCGCAGCGTCTGGTTGAGCAGGTCTACTGTGACTCTCCTTTTTTAGCCGGCGTGCGGCTAATGGGAAGTCAGATAACGCGGCGCAAAGGCGGTTGGGTGCTCTCGTTGCGCTGTCTGGGACGGGAAAAAGTCATTCAATTAGAGCAACGCCTGGGCGCGCCGCTAAAACTCTATAGCGGCTATAGCGACAGTAAGCAGGATAACCCGCTGCTCTATTTCTGCGAACACCGCTGGCGCGTAACGCCGAACGGCGGTCTGCAACAGTTGGAATAACTTTTTGCCCCAGGAGAGCCAGTAGCTATAATGCCCGCCGCAAAAGTTACCGATGACATAGCGCAAGAGGAAATTGTGAGCAGCGAACGGGATGATGAATATTGGATGCGCCATGCGTTGACGCTGGCCCGGCGCGCTCAGGATGAAGGAGAGGTGCCGGTCGGCGCGGTGCTGGTGCTGGATAATCAGGCGATAGGCGAAGGCTGGAACCGCCCGATCGGCCATCACGATCCTACTGCCCATGCTGAGATCATGGCGCTGCGTCAGGCGGGAATGGTGCTGCGCAACTACCGTTTATTGGATACCACGCTGTATGTGACGCTGGAGCCGTGCATCATGTGCGCCGGCGCGATGATCCACAGCCGTATCGGCCGGCTGGTTTACGGCGCGTCGGATGAGAAAACCGGAGCGGCGGGGTCGCTGGTGGATATTTTGCGTCATCCCGGGATGAACCATCAGATAACCATTGATTCCGGCGTTCTGGCCGCGGAGTGTTCGTCTATGCTGAGCCATTTTTTCCGCATGCGGCGCGCGCAGCATAAAGCCAGGCGCGCGGCGGAGAAAAAAGAGGCGGATTAGCGGCGTTTAGGCTATCCGTTTGCGGTGACCATCCCGAAGAACGAGTGTGTTAGCTTTTCCCCATTACTATTTTTTCGAGCCATATTCCCGTCTATCCCTTTATCTGCGTTTTCCCGCCCCGTGTACGCTACGATGGCGAAGATATGGGCAGGGATGACGAGGTGTGGCGGTGCAAACGCATGATGCAATATTTAAACAGTTTCTCAGCGATATTGATGTAGCGCGGGATTTTCTCGCGATCCATATACCGTCGGATATTCGTGAATGCTGTGATTTCACGACATTGCAACTGGAATCCGCTTCATTTATTGATGAAAAACTGCGCTCCAGGGTGTCGGATATACTCTATTCGCTGCATACCAACACCGGGAAGGGCTATATTTATTGCGTTATCGAACACCAAAGCAGGCCGGAAAGGCTGATGGCGTTTCGTTTGCTGCGCTACTCTCTGGCGGCGATGCAGCAGCATTTGGATCAGGGACATAGTCTATTGCCCCTGGTCGTGCCGTTACTGTTTTATCACGGTAAGCGTAGCCCGTATCCCTATAGTCTGCGTTGGCTGGATAATTTTGCTAACCCGCCCTTGGCCGAGCGAATTTACGGCAACGCCTTTCCGCTGATAGATCTGACCGTTATTCCCGACAAAGAGATCAAAACTCACCGGCGGGTGGCGTTGCTGGAGCTGGTGCAGAAGCACATCCGTACGCGAGATATGCTGGAACTGGCGCAAGATATCGGGTTATTATTTGAGCGCTGGCAGGTGCCGCTGGCGCAAAAACGCGCGTTGCTGTTTTATATTGCGCAGGTCGGCAATACGTCCAGACCGGCGGCGTTTATTGAAACCGTGACGGAGCGGCTATCAACGGATAGGGAAGAAATTATGACGATCGCACAACAGCTTGAGAAGATTGGCTTTGATAAAGGTATTGAACAGGGTCTTGAACAGGGCATGAAAGCCAGCGCGCGGCAGATCGCCCGCCAGTTACTGCTGAACGGTATGGCGAGAGACAAAATCCAGCAGATCACCCAGCTTTCGGATGACGATATGGCGCGCTTATCCGGGGCGGGAGAGTGCGACCCTGAACATTAACGCCGGCTGGTGCCGCTCCGTTCGGTTCTCGCCCGCGGAGAGCCGCGGTTATTTATCGAATGGTCGGTTGGCCCCGCCGTGAATGGGCCGTGGCGTTAACCGGCGCCGCGCTACGTCAATCCGGCACATTGGCGGGCGAGACGGCCGGATAAGCCTGTATTGATAGCTGTTTCAGCTTGGCCTTCGCTTCCTTCTCCAGTAAATACCCTTCGAGGCTCACCATATAACGGCGAATATTTTCCACATAATTATAGGCTTCATGCCCGCGCGCATAGCCGTATGTGGTCTGCGTGTAGTAGCGTTTCTGGCTGAGCATCGGCAGGCGTATTTTCACATCGACCCAGCTGTCAGGGTTGCCGTTCTGTTTGGCGGTCAGCTTGCGGACGTCCAGCAAATGGGCGTAGCCCATATTGTAGGCGGCCAATGCAAACCAGATCTTCTCATCCTCGGGGATGGTCGCCGGCATCTTTTGCATCATGTGCGCCATATATTGCGCGCCGCCGCGAATGCTCTGCTCGGGATCGAGACGGTCGGTGACATCCAGACTTTCCGCGGTATTTCGGGTGAGCATCATCAGTCCGCGCACGCCGGTGGGCGAGGTCGCCAGCGGATTCCAGTGCGACTCCTGGTAGGAAATGGCCGCCAGCAGCTTCCAATCGATATCCGTGGCATATTTTTCAAATAATGGCCGGATGTCCGGCAAGGTTTCGTCAATGGCGCTGAGGAATGTGGTGGTGTCGACGTAATCGAATTCGCCGACATGGCCCAGATATTTTTCCTCCAGGCGGGCGAGGGTGCCGTCCTCAACGATGCGGCTGAAAAAATCGAGCAGCGCCGCGGATAGGCTGTCATCGTGCGATCGCCGCATATACCAGGTTACCGGCTCCTCATCGCTGAGATCGAACGCGACGGCAAGCTGCGGATGGATGCGCTGCATCAGGCCAATGGTAATCGAATCTCCCAGCGTATAGTCGAGTTTGCCGTCAGCCACCTGCTTCAGCAGTTCCGACGAGGTCAGGTCGTAGGCGGATTCCCAGCTCAATAGCGGGTATTTATCCGCTTTCAGATCGCGCAGCGTGGCGATGTGCGCCGACCCCGATGTGACGGCCAGACGTCCTTTTAGATTTTCCATGGTTTTGGGGCGGGGATTTCCCAGGCGGTATACCATCTGTTGCGAGACGGAATAGTAGGTTGGCCCGGCGCGAAAGCGTCCTAAACGCTCATGGTTGTAAATCAGTCCGGCGGCGAGTAAATCCGCGTCGTCGTTATCCAGATCGTCAAACAGCTCATCCAGATTTCTACGCGACGAAACCACCAGCTTGACGCCGAGATAATCGGCGAAACGTTTTGCCAGTTCATAATCAAGGCCCGACGCGGCGCCGTTAGCGGTCGTATAGGTCAGTGGCGAATTAACGGTGCTGATGCGCAGCTCGCCGCGTGCAAGGATCTGTCTGAGCTGGACGTCCTGGCTGCTGCGCCAGGGAATGTTGGGCCATAAGGCCAGCGCCAGCAGTAACGTGATAACCCCAATGAAAAAATAATTTATTTTTAAACGCTTCAAATAGTAGTCTCTCGGCGGCTTGCCGGCTGTCTGTCGCGGCTATTTTTATCACGGCCGTCCCTGTCCGCCGTCGATGCGACGTTTAAAGCCGCGCCCGGCGATTTTTTACTCGTCTCATCCATGAGACTCGCCCTGACGGGCCGCCGCAAGCGGCGTTGAAAATCGCTCTCGGCGATTTTTTATACGAAAAGTCCCAGAGTCGGGGCATTTTGCGCAACAAAGCGCCAGTGTGCAACTTTTATTGATTTGCCTAACGATTAGCCGGCGCCTCGATGCGATGTTTAACAATAGCGGCGCAAACGGTTTCGTCCTGGGCCAGGATTCTCTATAATGACGCGCGTTTCCCCCCTGTAGCGCCCAACGACCGCACCGCTGTCAGTGCATCGAAGACGAGAGAACTTTAGATTATGGAAATACTGCGTGGTTCACCTGCTTTGTCGGCTTTTCGCATTAATAAACTGCTTGCCCGCTGTAAAGAGCACTTTTTGCCGATTAGTGATATCTATGCCGAATACGTGCATTTCGCCGATGTCAGCGCGCCGCTGAACAACGATGAACTGGCCAAACTGACACGTTTGCTGAAGTATGGTCCTTCTCTCGCTGAACATGAGCCGCAAGGCCGTTTGCTGTTGGTCACCCCCCGTCCCGGCACCATCTCTCCGTGGTCTTCCAAGGCGACCGATATTGCGCATAACTGCGCTCTGAACAAGGTGCTGCGTCTGGAGCGCGGTCTGGCTTTTTATATTCATGCGCCGACGCTGAGCGACGAGCAGTGGCGACAGCTGGGCGCATTGCTGCATGACCGTATGATGGAGAGCGTGTTTGACGATATGCGGCAGGCCGAGCAGCTGTTCTCGCACCAGCAGCCCGCGCCGTTGAAACGCGTGGAAATCCTGCTGCAGGGGCGCCAGGCGCTGGAAGAGGCGAATCTCCGTCTGGGGCTGGCGCTGGCGGAGGATGAGATCGATTACCTGCTTGAGGCGTTCAGCAAGCTGGGGCGCAATCCCACGGATATTGAGCTGTATATGTTCGCCCAGGCGAACTCCGAACACTGCCGCCATAAAATTTTTAACGCCGATTGGGTGATCGACGGCGTGGAGCAGCCGAAGTCGCTGTTTAAAATGATCAAAAATACCTTTATTCATACGCCTGATCATGTGTTGTCCGCCTACAAGGATAACGCGGCCGTGATGGAAGGCTCCGCCGTCGGGCGCTTTTATGCCAACGCCGAGGGCAGCTATGGCTACCATCAGGGCGACGCGCATATCCTGATGAAAGTGGAGACCCACAACCACCCGACCGCCATTTCCCCCTGGCCGGGCGCGGCGACGGGCTCCGGCGGCGAAATCCGCGATGAGGGCGCGACCGGGCGCGGCTCCAAGCCCAAAGCGGGCCTGGTCGGCTTCTCCGTATCAAACCTGCGTATTCCCGGCTTTGAACAGCCCTGGGAAGAAGACTTCGGCAAGCCCGACCGTATCGTCAGCGCATTGGATATCATGACCGAGGGGCCTCTCGGCGGCGCGGCGTTCAACAATGAATTTGGCCGTCCCGCGCTGACCGGCTATTTCCGTACCTATGAAGAACGGGTGGACAGTCATAACGGCACGGAACTGCGCGGCTACCATAAACCCATCATGCTGGCGGGCGGCATCGGCAATATTCGCGCCGATCATGTGCAAAAAGGCGAAATCAGCGTCGGCGCCAAACTGATCGTGCTGGGCGGTCCGGCGATGAATATCGGTTTGGGCGGCGGCGCGGCATCCTCGATGGCGTCCGGCCAATCCGACGCCGATCTGGACTTCGCTTCCGTTCAGCGCGATAACCCGGAGATGGAGCGCCGCTGTCAGGAGGTGATCGACCGCTGCTGGCAGCTGGGCGAGCAGAACCCGATTCTGTTTATTCACGACGTGGGCGCGGGCGGGTTGTCCAACGCCATGCCGGAGCTGGTGAGCGACGGCGGGCGCGGCGGGCGCTTCGAACTGCGTGATATTTTGAACGACGAGCCGGGCATGAGCCCGCTGGAAGTTTGGTGCAACGAGTCGCAGGAGCGCTATGTTCTGGCCGTCGCGCCGCAACAGCTGGCGCTGTTTGCTGAAATCTGCCGCCGCGAACGCGCGCCTTACGCGGTGATCGGCGAAGCGACGGAAGAACAGCATCTGACGCTGAACGATCGCCATTTTAATAATAAACCTATCGATCTGCCGCTGGATGTCTTGCTGGGCAAAACGCCGAAAATGCTGCGCGACGTCGAACGCAAGCAGGTGGCGGGCGTACCGTTAAAACGTGACGATATTTATCTGGCCGACGCCGTCGAACGCGTGCTGCATTTACCGGTGGTGGCGGAGAAAACCTTCCTGATTACCATCGGCGACCGTTCGGTTACCGGCATGGTCGCTCGCGATCAAATGGTCGGGCCCTGGCAGGTGCCGGTGGCCGACTGCGCGGTAACGACGGCGAGCCTGGACAGCTACTACGGCGAGGCGATGTCCATCGGCGAGCGCGCGCCGGTGGCGCTGCGTAATTTCGCGGCTTCCGCGCGTCTGGCGGTAGGCGAGGCGTTAACCAATATTGCCGCGACCCATATCGGTCCCCTGACCCGGGTCAAGCTCTCGGCGAACTGGATGGCGGCGGCCGGTCATCCCGGCGAAGACGCCGGGCTTTACGACGCGGTAAAAGCCATCGGCGAAGAGCTTTGTCCGGCGCTGGGGTTAACGATTCCCGTCGGCAAAGACTCGATGTCGATGAAGACCCGCTGGCAGGAAAGCGGCAAGGAGCGCGCCATTACCTCTCCGATGTCATTGGTGATTTCCGCTTTTGCCCGCGTGGAGGATGTGCGTAATACGGTGACGCCGCAGCTGCGCGTCGATGAAGATAATGCCCTGTTGCTGATCGATCTGGGCGCGGGGCGCAAAGCGCTGGGCGCAACGGCGCTGGCCCAGGTTTATCGTCAGCTGGGCCGCGAAACGGCGGACGTTCACGATGCGCGGCAGTTGGCCGGCTTCTTCAACGCCATACAGCAGCTGGTGGCGGATAAAGCATTGCTGGCCTATCACGATCGTTCCGACGGCGGTTTGTTGGTTACGCTGGCCGAGATGGCGTTTGCCGGGCACTGCGGCGTAAACGTTGATATCGCCTCGCAGGGCGACGATGCGCTGGCGACGTTGTTCAATGAGGAACTGGGGGCGGTTATCCAGGTTTCCGAAGCGCGTCGGGCCGAAGTGGAAAGCGTGCTCGCCCGGCATAGCCTGGCGGATTGCGTTCACTATCTTGGCCGCGCCGAAGCGGGCGCTCGCTTTATTATTACCGACGGCGCGCAGGTGGTTTACCGCGAAAATCGTACCACAATGCGTACCTGGTGGGCGGAAACCACCTGGCAGATGCAGCGGCTGCGCGATAATCCGCAGTGCGCCGATCGGGAACATGCCGCCAAGCAGGATGATAACGATCCCGGCCTGAACGTAGCGCTCACTTTTGATCCTCAGGATGATATCGCCGCGCCTTATATCGCCAAACGGGCGCGTCCGCAGGTGGCCGTATTGCGCGAGCAGGGCGTTAACTCCCACATCGAGATGGCGGCGGCTTTCCATCGCGCCGGTTTTGACGCCGTTGACGTGCATATGAGCGACCTGCTGGCGGGACGCCGGGATCTGCAGGCGTTCCAGGCGCTGGTGGCCTGCGGCGGCTTCTCTTACGGCGATGTGCTGGGCGCGGGCGAGGGCTGGGCGAAATCTATTCTGTTTAACGCGCGGGTGCGCGATGAGTTTGCGGCGTTTTTCCAGCGTCCGCAGACGCTGGCGCTTGGGGTATGCAACGGCTGCCAGATGATGTCCAATCTGCGGGAGCTGATTCCGGGCGCCGAGCTTTGGCCGCGTTTCGTCAAGAATAAGTCGGAGCGTTTTGAAGCGCGTTTCAGCCTGGTGGCCGTCGAGAAGAGTCCTTCGTTGTTTATGAACGACATGGCGGGGTCGCGCATGCCGATTGCGGTTTCGCATGGCGAGGGGCTGGTTGAGGTGCGTGATGGCGCGCATCTGGCCGCGCTGGAGCAGCATAACCTGGTCGCGTTGCGTTATGTGAATAACTTCGGCCAGGCGACGGAGGATTATCCGGCTAACCCGAACGGTTCGTCGAACGGCATTACCGCGGTGACCAGCGTCAGCGGCCGGGCTACGGTTATGATGCCGCACCCTGAGCGGGTTTTCCGCACGGTCAGCAACTCCTGGCATCCGGAAAACTGGGGCGAGGACGGTCCTTGGATGCGCATGTTCCGCAATGCGCGCAAGCAGTTGGGTTAATCTTATCTTGAGTAACACCGCAAGGGCTTCGGCCCGAATGCTGGTCGCTTAAGCTGATTTTTAGGGGAAACGCCGGGGGAGGTTCCCGTAGGGACGCCTCACCCCCGGTGGCGCCCCGTGTCTCTCGATGCTTAAACGATCGGCATTAGGCTTCGGTCCCTTGTTTTTTGTGTGTCGCGTTTTCACGACAAATGAGTTGCTGGTCGTCTCCGATCGGCGACATGTAACTATTTGATTTTTATTGGGTGTGTTAGCCTCATGGAAAAGTGTCTGTTTTTGGCGACAGAAACCCAATCGTCGGTTAGCTCGACATGTTTTCCAACGCGGTAGTTAAACGGGATTTAGACATTAAATCAATTATAATCAAATAGTTATACATTTACGTTCTTTGTTGGCATGAAACATGCTTAATAATGGGCGTAGCTCATTCAACTGGTTATGATCGCGCTGTCGATTGGCAGAAATCTTCGCTCATAACGCCCGGAATGACGCCAAAAGAAAGGGTGCCTATCGTCCACCAGAACGATAACAGTCCGCGTAAGCGGCTTTATCAAACATCGGGCGACACGTTGAGTGAGGCACCGCCTATTCAGTTACGCGGTCGGTAAACGCAAGTTTCCCGGCCGCGTAATGTCCACTCCAGCCCGCTTTCCTCTCCCGTCGATGATCGCCTTTGTTTACCGCGTCGTTGCTATTCTCGTCATACTTCCAGTCGCCTATGCGTTGGCTTTGTTACCCGGCGCATCGGGGTCAGCGCCAGCGCGGTGCAAAAACGCTGCGCCGTTTTTGTCCGGCAGCTCGAACTATTTGCGGTATACGCGCGCGATGTTAAAAACGCCCTGACGTTTTTAACTGATTCGGTTAGCATCAGAGCGGATATCTATGGATAAATGAGATGATTTCCTTGAAACGATGGCGTTTATTTCCGCGTTCTCTGCGGCAGTTGGTAATCATGGCGTTTTTACTGGTGCTGTTGCCTTTATTGGTGCTGGCTTATCAGGCGTATCAAAGTCTGAATACGCTCAGCGAGCAGGCGGCGGGGATCAACCGGACGACCTCGACGGACGCCCGGCGCAGCGAGGCGATGACCAGCGTTGCGTTGGCCATGGAGCGCAGCTACCGCCAATATTGCGTTCTGGACGATCAAACGCTGGCGACGCTCTACCAGAATCAGCGTAACCAGTATTCTCAAATGCTGGATTCGCACGCGGCTGTTTTGCCCGACCCGCGCTATTACCAAACCCTGCGGCAATATTTAACCCGGCTTGCGGAACTGCGCTGCCAAGCCAGCGGCCCCGATCGGGCGGCCGCGGAACTGCTGGAGAATTTTTCCCGCGCCAACGGACAGCTGGTTCAAATGACGCGCGAGGCGGTTTTTTCCCGCGGGCAGCAGCTTCAGCGAGCGATTGCCGAACGCGGCCGATTTTTCGGCTGGCAGTCGCTGCTGTTGTTTCTGGTGAGCCTGATGCTGGTCGTTCTGTTTACCCGCATGATTATCGGTCCGGTAAACGGCGTGGAACGTATGATTAACCGCCTGGGGGAAGGCCGCTCTTTGGGAAATACCAGTACGTTTAAAGGACCGCGTGAAATCCGCTCGTTAGCGCAGCGCATTATCTGGCTGAGCGAGCGGCTATCCTGGCTGGAGTCGCAACGGCACGAGTTTCTGCGGCATATCTCTCATGAACTGAAAACGCCGCTGGCGAGCCTGCGTGAAGGCACGGAGCTGCTGGCCGATGAAGTGGTCGGCCCTTTGACGGCCGATCAGAAAGAAGTGGTCTCTATTCTGGACAGCAGCAGCCGCCATTTACTGCAATTAATCGATCAACTCCTGGACTATAACCGTAAGCTGGCGGATGCGCCGACGGAGTTGGAGCGGGTCGACATTGAAGAGATCGTCGATATCGTCGTCTCGTCCCATAGCCTGCCCGCCCGTAGCAAAATGATGCATACCGATATTACACTGGAGTCCGAATACTGTTGGGCGGAGACGACGCTATTGATGCGCGTAATTGACAATCTCTATTCCAATGCGGTGCACTATGGCAAGGAATCCGGTAACATTTGGGTCCACAGCCGTTTGACTGGAAACCGGGTGCAGATTGATGTCGCCAACAGCGGCGCGCCGATCCCGGCGGCGGAACAAAGCATGATTTTTGAGCCTTTTTACCAGGGAAGCCATCAGCGTAAGGGCGCGGTAAAAGGCAGCGGACTGGGGTTGAGCATCGCCCGTGATTGTTTGCGCCGCATGCATGGCGAGTTAAGTCTGATAGCCGTTGATTATGCCGATGTCTGTTTTCGTATTGAATTGCCATTAACTTCCGAGAATGAATAAACAATGAACGCATGGTTCGCCCGTCATTTCCCGCCGCGCATGCCGTCCGCCATTTTCGATGTGCCCGTTCACCGTATGCTGGAAGCCGTGGTGAGGCCGTCCCGGCGGCTGTTGATGATACCGTTATTGACGATGCCGCTACTGGCCGGCTGCAACAATAATAGCGGCAGCCGCCTGGTGTCCGAGGATGTGGAACACTTAACGCCCAAAGAGCAGGTCGCCGATTATCGCGTGGCGCCGTGTGAAGCCCTCTGGCAGGCGGACGAGCGCGAAGCGACGGACAATGCGCTGTTCTGGCTGCGTGCGATGGATTGCGCCGGCCGCCTGACTCAGCCGCAGGCGCGCGCGCAAGCGCGGCAGGTGGCGGGCAGCGGTTGGGAGAGCGCGTTTAAACAGGGGATTTTGCTGGATAATGCCGGTATATCGCAGGCTGAGCGGCAGCAGATGTTGAACAACATCAATCTGTACCGCCTCGATTTCCCCGCGGCGCTGCGTCCGCTGATAGATACCTGGCGTGATAAGCAAACGCTGTTCCTGGCCTTATCCGATGAGCGTTTGCGCTATAAAAGCCTGCTGGAATCGACGGATAAACAGCTGGAGGCGCAGCGGGCGGAGCAGGGAAATTTACACTATCAGCTCGAAATCACCAGGAAGAAGCTGGAGAATCTGACGGACATTGAGCGCCAGCTTTCGGCGCGTAAGCAACCGTCGGGGGAGATGCCCGACGGCGAGCCTGAGCACCGCAATAATGCGGGCGCGGGGCGCGATAGCCTGAACGGCGCCCTGCCGCCGGCCGGGTCCGCTACGGATAAATCGACGACGGAGGAGCCGAAAAAACTATGACGGCGCGGAAAACGGCGAATTTGCTGCTGGTGGACGACGATCCCAGCCTGCTGAAACTGTTGGGAATGCGTCTGACCAGCGAAGGTTTCAGCGTGATGACGGCGGAAAGCGGTCAGGAAGCGTTGCGTTTGCTGGCCAGGGAACGGTTCGAACTGGTGATCAGCGATCTGCGGATGGACGAGATGGACGGCATGGCGCTTTTTTCCGAGATTCAGCGCTACCAACCGGGAATGCCGGTGATCATTTTGACGGCCCACGGCTCGATTCCTGACGCGGTGGCGGCAACGCGGCAGGGGGTGTTCAGCTTTCTGACCAAGCCGGTCGATCGCGACGCGTTATACAAAGCGATTGATGAAGCCTTGGCGCTATCGGCCCCGGTTGGCGATGACGGCTGGAGAGAAAATATCGTCACCCGCAGCCCGCTTATGCTGCGCCTGCTGGAGCAGGCCAAGATGGTCGCCCAGTCGGACGTCAGCGTGTTGATTAACGGGCAGAGCGGAACGGGGAAAGAGGTGTTGGCGCAGGCGATTCACGCGGCCAGCCCGCGGGCCAAGAAAGCCTTTATCGCCATTAACTGCGGCGCGTTGCCGGAACCCTTGCTGGAGTCGGAATTATTTGGCCACGCCAAAGGGGCCTTTACCGGGGCGGTCAGCAGCAGGGAGGGGCTATTTCAGGCGGCGGAAGGCGGTACGCTGTTTTTAGATGAAATCGGCGATATGCCGATTGCGCTGCAGGTCAAACTGTTGCGGGTTTTGCAGGAACGCAAGGTGCGTCCGCTGGGCAGCAACCGCGATCTGGATATTGACGTGCGCATTATCTCCGCCACCCACCGCGATCTGCCTAAGGCGATGGAGAAAGGCGAATTTCGCGAAGATCTCTATTATCGGCTGAACGTCGTCAATATGAAGCTGCCCGCCCTTAACGAACGGGCGGAAGATATCCCGCTATTGGCTAATCACCTGCTGCGCGAGGCCGCCGCCAGACATAAGCCTTTTGTGCGCTCTTTTTCGACCGATGCCATGAAACGGTTGATGACGGCGAGCTGGCCGGGTAATGTCCGGCAGTTGGTTAATGTGATTGAACAGTGCGTTGCGCTGACCAGCGCGCCGGTAATCGGCGAGGCGCTGGTGGTTCAGGCGCTGGAAGGGGAAAATACCGCGTTACCGACATTTGTCGAAGCCCGAAATCGGTTCGAACTGAACTACCTGCGTAAACTGTTGCAGATAGCCAAAGGCAACGTTACCCAGGCTGCCCGAATGGCGGGGCGTAACCGGACGGAATTTTATAAGCTGTTGGGCCGTCATGAATTGGACGCCAACGATTTTAAAGAATAATGCCAATGGATTGTCGGTTTTCATTCCGGCACTCTTGTTATTCTTGCTGATGCCCGGCTTTGGCCGCAACTAGGTAATACAAAGGTTCTTCGATGAAAAAAATTGATGCGATTATTAAGCCGTTCAAACTGGACGATGTACGTGAAGCGTTAGCTGAAGTGGGCATCACCGGCATGACGGTAACGGAAGTGAAAGGGTTTGGCCGCCAGAAAGGCCACACCGAACTCTATCGCGGCGCAGAGTACATGGTCGATTTTTTGCCCAAGGTGAAGGTTGAGATTGTGGTCGGGGACGACATCGTGGATACCTGCGTGGAAACCATCATGCGGACGGCGCAGACCGGTAAAATCGGCGACGGTAAAATATTCGTCTTCAACGTCGATCGCGTTATTCGTATCCGTACCGGCGAGGAAGATGAAGAGGCGATCTAAGATACGCCCGCGATTTACCCGCGTCTTCGCCGTTATCCCTGCTTACGGCCTGATTATCCCCGCGGCAGTCGGCGGGGATCTCCCTTAAGATAACGCTACTGCTTATTGCCCGCCAGTTTATCCGCCAGCGTTTTGAGTTCCGGCGTTTTACGCATCGCGTCTGCCACCAGCTCCGATACGGCGATGGCTCCCTTTTTCTGGAAACGGATCGCATCCGGTTTTTTCAGGCTGCCAATCTGATTACGGTAGAAAGGGTAGCGGGCGGGATCGGCCGCCAGCCAGTACTGTTTCCAGTGATTGTCGTTCCCCTGATTAGCCAACGCGATGGTCGCCGGCTCCATATCCAGCAGCGCAACCTTATTGACCGCGGCGACGTTTTTGATGGTTTGGCTGTAGTCGCCGATAAACGCGTATCCGCCTTCGGCGTTCTGCCTGGTAAAGTGATTGTGCGCCACGGGCGTGCCGATTTTGCCGTCCGCCGTATGGACGCGGGTTGTCGGCGTAAGCAGTACCGGCGTTAACTGGTGCTGGCGGGCAAAATTGACATAGCGTTCCAGCGATGTTTGAAACGACATATCGGCTTTGCCCGGAGGGGATTGGATTTTACCCGCGGCATCGTTGGGATAGGTACACAGATTGGCGACATCGGCGGCCCCGCGCGCGGGTCTGGCGCCGTTGCAGTTCTGGTCGTTGATCCCCATTTGAATGAACAGGAAATCGCCGGCCTTCATCAATGGCTGTATCTGCCGAAACCAGCCGTCATAGAAATAATCGCGCGACCCGCTTCCCGCGCGGGCGCCGTTAACGACTTTTACGCCGCTATCCGGGCGAAATTGCTGTTCGAACGCCTGTCCCCACCCCATGCCGGGCAGAAGAGCCTTTTCATAGGTCGCCGCCGTGGCGTCGCCGATCAGGAAGATACGAATTTGCGCTTTTTGAATGGCGTCCAGATGCCGGCGGGCGAACGGGTAATCCAATGGTTCATAGTCGCCCTGTCCATAGCGACCCACAATCGGGCGAAAAACGCCGTCGGTCAGCACGGTGTATCCGGCGTACCCGGTATTAGGGTCATAATTACGGTTGTGATTAATGACATCGATGATTTTGGTGACGGATTCTTGCTGGGCGGCGGGATAAGTCAGCGGGTCGAAACGCGCCGGCGCGGCGATGCCGGTCTGCTTGAGCGCTGAATTGAATCCCGCGTGAAATGCGGCATAGGCTTTTTTCCATGCGGCGCTATTCAGCGTCGGAGAGGCTGAATCATCAGCCAGCTGTTGCGGACCGGGATAGCCCGCGGCAACCGCCACGTCGGAGATGATGCGGTCGGTCAGCGGGTTGATATTAACGATATTGTCGCGGCCGGATTGCAGCGACGGGGCGAGGGCGTTCAGGCAGATGGCCCGCGGGACGTTGCTGAGCTGGCAGTTGGTGCCGCCGGATTCGATGGCTAAAAGGCGCAGTGGCGATGACAATCCAGAAATATCAATATGATAGTTTCCCTTTTCGTCGGTTTGCGCCTGCCGGCGCTGGCCCTGCTGATCCCGGATGATGATGGTGGCGGGCAGGTGAATTTCGCGATGCGTGACGTGGCCCGTCAGGGTTGTTTCCTCTCCCAGCCTGGCGCCTGATAGCGCCTCGATAGCGCTTGGTTGTTTTGCATTATGCGCGCCGGCGGGCGCCGCATACGCCGGCAGCCAGGGGGCGGAAAACAGTATCGCGCAGGCCATTCCTTCAGAAAAACGTTTAAACATGATTAGACATATCCTTTGTTGCGGGAGTCGGAAACACTTTTTGCAATTTTACACGCCGCCAAATGACTTATGCGCTTAACTTCGTTAAAAGTTTAGGATTTTTATTATGCGTCCAATCCGCTCCGGGGGGATGTTTAAACTTCTCTGCGCCAAGATGAAGAAAAAACAGGTTGGAAATGAAGAAAACTCCGTTTCCCGTTCAGCGGCGTAAATCCTTCCAGGCCTTGCGCCGCCTGAAGCCAATCGTTTGCGTAAAAACCTCTGTCAAGACCTATCTTCATTAGGGAGAAACGGTTTACACTATAGGCCAGTACCCAAAAGGGTGATTGTATTCCAGTATAGAAAGTTAGCTGAGTCAGGAGATGCGGATGTTAAAGCGTGAAATGAACATTGCCGATTATGATGCCGACCTGTGGCAAGCAATGCAGCAAGAAGTGGTGCGTCAGGAAGAGCACATTGAACTGATTGCGTCTGAAAACTATACCAGCCCACGAGTCATGCAGGCGCAGGGTTCTCAGCTAACGAACAAATACGCTGAAGGCTATCCGGGCAAACGTTATTACGGCGGCTGTGAATACGTCGACGTCGTTGAGCAGCTGGCTATCGACCGCGCCAAAGCGCTGTTCGGCGCAGATTACGCCAATGTTCAGCCTCACTCCGGCTCTCAGGCAAACTTCGCCGTCTATACCGCGCTGCTGCAGCCGGGCGATACCATTCTGGGTATGAACTTGGCGCACGGCGGCCACCTGACTCACGGCTCGCCGGTAAACCTGTCCGGTAAACTGTATAACGTCATCCCTTACGGTATCGATGAAAACGGCAAGATCGATTACGACGAGATGGCGGAGCTGGCCCGCACCCATAAACCCAAAATGATCGTCGGCGGTTTCTCCGCTTATTCCGGCGTCGTCGATTGGGCGAAAATGCGTGAAATCGCCGATAGCATCGGCGCCTATCTGTTTGTCGATATGGCGCACGTCGCCGGTCTGATCGCGGCTGATGTGTATCCGTCTCCGGTGCCTCACGCGCATATCGTAACCACCACCACGCACAAAACGCTGGCCGGCCCGCGCGGCGGCCTGATTTTGGCGAAAGGCGGCGACGAAGATCTGTATAAGAAACTGAACTCCGCCGTTTTCCCCGGCGGTCAGGGCGGCCCGCTGATGCACGTCATCGCCGGTAAAGCCGTGGCGCTGAAAGAGGCGATGGAGCCGGAATTCAAGGTCTATCAGCAGCAGGTCGCCAAGAACGCCAAGGCTATGGTCGAGGTGTTCCTGTCCCGCGGCTACGACGTGGTGTCCGGCGGAACAAGCAACCATCTGTTTTTGCTGGATCTGGTCAGCAAAAACATCACCGGTAAGGATGCCGATGCCGCGCTGGGCCGCGCCAATATTACCGTCAACAAAAACAGCGTGCCGAACGATCCTAAGAGCCCGTTCGTCACTTCCGGCGTGCGCATCGGGACGCCGGCGGCGACCCGCCGCGGCTTTAAAGAAGCGGAAGTGCGCGAGCTGGCCGGCTGGATCTGCGACGTGCTGGATAACATCAACGATGAAGCGACCATCGAACGCACCAAACAGAAAGTCCTGGAAATCTGCGCCCGATTCCCGGTTTACGCATAATTCCCCCGGTATCCCCCTGAGAACCGTTGTCCAGGGATAGTTAACAACGGCAGCCTCGCGCTGGCGTTTGAGGTCGCTGACAAACCCGTCTGTCAGATCGAGATACACGGGGCGACCACGGGGGTGAGGCGTCCCTGCGGGAACCTCCCCCCGTGTTTCCCCTAATATCTGACTTTGTCAACAGTCTGTAACGCCAGCCTCGCGCTGGCGTTTTTGCGCGTTGAGGCGCCAAAGGGCAAAACACGCCGCCGCGCGCTTATCACCCGCCCCATCCCTTTCACGCCGTTGTCGAACCACGATTGAACGCCGCGTCGGCGGTTTTTACCGTTGCGTCCGCGTTTGCCCTCTGACAGAGTAGCCGCCGGAGAGGAGAACCCATGATACTGAAATCAACCTATTGGCTGGCGTTAAGCTATTTCACCTACTTTTTCTGCTATGGCGTTTTTTTGCCGTTCTGGAGCGATTGGTTAAAAGGCGAGGGGCTTGCGGCGGAGTCTATCGGCCTGCTGCTGGGCGCGGGTTTGGTCGCCCGTTTCGTCGGCAGCCTGACCATCACGCCCAGCGTTAAGAACTCGGCGCGGCTGATTTTTGCCTTACGCGGGTTGGGGCTGTTGGCGCTGGCGTTCTCCGTGGGGTTCTGGCTGGGCGATGCCTGGCTGTGGCTATTGCTGGTGATGGTCGGCTTTAATCTGTTTTTTGCTCCGCTAGTGCCGTTAACCGATGCGCTGGCGGCCGTCTGGCAACGACAGATCGCCATGGATTATGGCAAAGTACGGGTCTGGGGATCGATCGCTTTCGTCATCGGCTCCGCCGTAACCGGCGAACTGGTGGACATCTGGGGGCATCCGGCGATTTTGGCGATCCTCAGCGCGGGGTTGGCCGCCATGGTGCTGGGCATGCTGCTTCGTCCCAGCGTGATGCCGACCGCGAGCGTTTCTTGCGCGCGCTCCGCGGCCGTTACGCCGTGGAGACGGCTGCTTCGTGAACCCGCGGTATGGCGCTTTCTGCTTTGCGTTTCTTTATTGCAGGGCGCGCATGCGGCCTATTATGGCTTTAGCGTGATTTACTGGAAGGGCGAGGGATATTCAGCGGCGGCCATCGGCTATCTTTGGTCTCTCGGCGTGGCGGCGGAAATTGTCGTTTTCACGTTTAGCCGGCGTCTGTTTCAGCGCTGGAGCGCCAGAAGTCTGTTGCTGCTTTCGGCGATCTGCGGCGTCGTGCGCTGGGCGCTGATGGGCTCCACCATAGCGCTTCCCGGGCTGATTGTGATACAGATATTGCACTGCGGCACCTTTACGGTGTGTCATTTGGCGGCGATGCGTTTTATCGCGGCGCGTACCGATGGCGACGTGCTGCGTTTGCAGGCGATGTATTCGGCATTGGCGCTGGGCGGCAGTATTGCGCTGATGACGGTGGTTTCCGGTTTTCTGTTCGAGCATTTGCAGCGCGGCACGTTCTGGGTGATGGCGGTGTTGGCCGTTCCCGCGCTCTTTTCGCTGCCGCCGGCCGGGGCGCGGTCCGCCGCTGATGCGCAAGAGTAAACGGGCGGCTGCGGAGCGGCGCACGCCGGCGCGATGAGGAATTTATGTTATACTATAACATTTTAACCGATGGGATGCGGCGGCTCTGCTTGCTAAGCCTTGGTTTGGCTATGAGCTGTCAGTCTGTTTTCGCCCATCCCCATAGTTTTATTGATATGCAAACGACGATCGAAAGCCAGAATGAAAAGATCGCCGGCCTGCGCATGGTATGGACCATGGATCCCATTACCTCCGCGGATCTGCTGTACGATGCCGGCAACGCGGTAAAGGATTCCGAAATATGGAAGAAACTGGCCGCGGAGGTCATGGCGAACGTGTTGGGACAGCACTACTTCACTGATATCTACCGGGACGGCCAGCCGGTGAAATACCGGCCGACGCCGACGGAATATCGCCTGTCGCGCAAGGGTAATCAGGCCGTTCTCGAGTTCGTCCTACCCCTGGCCCATCCGCAGCCGCTGGCAGGAAAACCCTTGCTGATTTCTACTTACGATCCGACCTATTTCGTCGATATGTCTTACTCGGATGAGAAGGCCGTAAGGCTGGATCCGACGTTAACCCCGCGCTGTAAAATCACGCTGGTCACGCCGCAGCCTGACGCGAGTTTACAGTCCTATGCGCTCTCCCTGGATAAAGCCGATGCGCCGGCCGAGGATATGGAGCTCGGAAAACAGTTTGCTCAGCGGGTGACGTTGCAATGTCAGTGAACCAAGATTCGCTGGCGCATACGCGGCCGTTGGCGCACCGGCTGCGCGACCTGTGGCCGCTGTGGCTGTTACTGACGCTGTTTGCCGCAGCGGCGTATTACGGCATGAAGTATTGGCCGCAGCTCGTGTTGCAGAGCGCGCTCTGGCAGAAATCCCTGCATCGGCAGATGTCGCACCTGTTGCAGATGGTGGAGCAGCAGCCGCATCAGGCGGGCCTCAGCCTGATGGCGTTCAGCCTGATTTATGGCGTGCTCCACGCTATCGGGCCGGGACACGGCAAGGTGATCATCATGACTTATCTGGCCACGCACCCTGCGAAACTGAAAAGCAGCCTGAAGCTGACGCTCGCCGCGTCGCTGGTTCAGGGGGGAATGGCCGTCGCGCTGGTTACCGTCGTGCTGGGCCTATTACAGCTGTCGAGCAGAACGCTGCATAACAGCAGCTTCTGGATGGAGAAGGGGAGCTTTGTACTCGTGGCGGGGCTTGGCATCCTGCTCTGTTTTCGTGCGTTGAAACAGCTGTATGCGGCCATTGTCCGGCCGCCGAAGCCTGCCGCTATCTTACGCGTGACGCCGCTTGAACCGTCAGGTCGTGCAGGTTCAGCGCTCCGTCCTGCGCCGGCGCAGCGCCTTCCCCTGCATCAGCATGAGGCCGATTGCGGCTGCGGGCACCGCCATTTGCCGAGTCAGGAAGAGCTGGAGCGCGATGGCAACTGGCGCACGCGCCTGATGGTTGTTCTGGCGATGGGGATGCGCCCCTGCTCCGGCGCTATTCTAGTGCTGCTTTTTTCCAAGGTGATCGGCGTTTATCCGTGGGGAGTCGCGTCTGCGCTGGTGATGGCGGCGGGAACGGCGCTCACGATCTCGGCGCTGGCCGTGTTGGTGTTTTACTGCCGCCGTCTGATTGAGAGGCTGGGGGTGAATCGCGCCTCGCCGGTTTGGCGGCGCGTTGTCTTTTCTCTTCTGGCATTGGCCGGCGGGTTCATTTTGGTGAGCTCCGGCATCCTGCTTTATCTCAGCGCACAGCCCGCTATGATGGGCGGTATCCGCCCGTTCTCCGGCTGATTTTACCCTTTATTAACGTACTGTTAAAAAACCGTTGCCTCCGATAATCACGACAGTATATCATTCCGCAAATGATAATTATTATCATCTATTCCCTAGCGTTTCAGCCTTTGGTTGCCAGCCATTTGAATGCGTTGGGGGATATAACATAATCGGAGAAGGGAATAATAATGAAGAAATGGCTGTTCTCAGTCGTTGTGATGCTGGGGCTGAGTGCGAGCGTCGTCGCCAGCGCGAACCCGATTGTCGTTGAAGACGTCAGCGGCAGGAAGGTGGAAATTAAATCCGAAGTGAAACGGATTATTTTAGGCGAAGGCCGGCAGATTTATTTGCTGGCGGCTTTCGATACTGAAGCGCCATTCCAACGCGTGGTTGGCTGGCGTGACGATCTGCCGAAGGCCGATTACGACGGCTATCTGGCTTATGAAAAGAAATACCCGGAAATCAAAAAGCTGCCGACATTTGGCGGGGCAAAGGATGGTACCTTCAACGTAGAGCAGGCGTTGACGCTGAAACCCGATCTGGTACTGATGAATCTGGAATCAAAAGCGGCGACGGATGAAGGCAAGCTGATTGAAAAGCTTAGCTCGCTGGGGATTCCAGTCGTGTTCATCGATTTCCGCGAGAAGCCGTTTGAGAATGCGGAAAAAAGCATTCACATCATGGGACAGTTGCTGGGTAAATCGCAGCGCGCCGACGCATTGATTCAGTTCCGCCGCGAGCAGATTGAACTCGTTACCGATCGGTTGAAAAACTATCAGGGTGCGCGTCCGAAAGTGATGATCGACCGCGCGGGTGGGTATGACGATGAGTGCTGCATGTCATTCGGCGACGAGAACTTTGGCCGCATGGTTGAAGCGGCGGGCGGCGACAACATTGCCAAGAATATCATTCCCGGTACATTCGGCGCGCTGAACCCTGAGCAGATTATCAGCGCGCGTCCGGATGTGGTGGTGGTGACCGGCGCCAACTGGAAAAACTACAATACCGCGAACGGCTGGGTAGGCGTCGGGCCGGGAGCCGATCGGCAAGAGGCGCTACAGCGTCTGCAAAAGCTGATGGAACGTTCGGCATTCAAAACGCTGCCGGTTGCGACCAATGGCAATGCTCATGCCATCTGGCATCAGTTTTATGACAGCCCGTATCAGTTTGTGGCGATTCAGGTATTAGCGAAATGGATGCATCCTGAACTGTTCAAGGATATCGATCCTGATGCGACGTTCCGCACGTTCCATGAAAAATTCCTGCCGCTGCCGTATCAACCGGGCTATTGGGTGACGCTGCCGGCGAAGAAATAGCGCCGTTCCGCTTAATCCAGAGTATAAAAAAGCACTGAGCCTATCCCAGTGCTTTTTTTGCCTGCGCCGGGCGCGGGTTAGATGGCCGGTTCGCTGACCAGGCCATCGATAATCACCTGCGGAATGCCCTGCGAGCAACGCTCGATGCGTCCTTTCACGCCATAGACCGCCGCCAGGCTTTCCGGACTGATCACGTCGGCAGGCGCGCCGTCGGCGATCAGATTGCCGTTTTGCAGCATCAGCACATGGTCGCCATGGCGCAGTGCGATGTTGATGTCGTGCACCACCACCACCGTGATGATATTTCTCCTGCGCGTTTCCCGACGCACCAAATCCATAACGTGAAACTGGTAGTTGAGATCCAGCGCGCTGAGCGGTTCATCCAGTAGCAATAGCGAAGGCCGGCGGATTAACGACTGCGCCAGCCCGACCAGCTGTTTTTGCCCGCCGGAGAGCTGATCGAGGTAGCTTAACGACAGATGCGCGATGCCGAGTTGTTTCAGCAGCGCCATGACTTCAGCCTGACCGCCGGCGCTATGCAGGCCGCCGGACGCGCGCTGCGCGACAATGATGGATTCGAGCACATGCAGATGTACGCCGGCCGGCAGGGATTGCGGCAGGTAGACCACTTTCTCGGCGCGTTTGGCGAACGGCAGCTGCATCAGATTGCTGTCGTCCAGCCACAGTTCGCCTTCGCAATGATTAAGCCCCGCCATTGCCCTCAGCAGCGTGGATTTGCCGCTGCCGTTCGGCCCCAGCAGCACGGTGATCTTTCCGCTCGGCAGCAGGGGCGCCGACAGATCGCCAATCACCTGACGTTTGGGGTAGCCGGTGCGCAAGTGCGCAATGCGTAATCCTGATGGTTGCTGATGGCTCATATATTTCCCCTATGGCGCAGGATAATGCTCAGGAAGAAAGGCACGCCAATCAGCGAGGTGACGATCCCTACAGGAATAATGACTCCGGGGATCAGATTTTTCGACGCCACCGAAGCCAGCGACAGCACCAGCGCGCCGATTAACGCGCTGGCGGGCAAATAAAAGCGGTGGTCTTCGCCAAACATCATGCGGGCGATATGCGGGGCGACCAGTCCGATAAAACCGATGGGGCCGACAAAGGCCACGGATACCGCAGACAGAATACTGATGCGCAGTAAGGTCGCCAGACGCAGGCGCCGGACGTTGATGCCGAAACTGACGGCGCGGTCCTCACCCAATCGCAATGCGGTGAGTTTCCATGAGCTCATCAGCGACAGAGGCATGATGGCGAGCAGAATCAGCAGCAGAATCCCCAGCTTCTCCCAGGAGGCCCGCGCCAGACTGCCCATGGTCCAGAACACCAGCCCTTGCAGCGTATCTTCGTTAGCGATGAACTGGAGCATGGAAACCAAAGCGTTGAAGGTAAATACCAGCGCGATGCCAAATAAAACGACGCCGGATGTGGCCACCTGAGTCCAGCGCGTAATGCCGTCCAGCAACAGGGCGGCCAACAGTGCGAATATAAACGCGTTCGCGGAAATGAACCACTGCGCCGGAATCCCCGGAATACCGATATTCAGCACGATGGCGAGCGCGGCGCCGAACGCCGCCGCCGAAGATACCCCGAGCGTAAACGGGCTGGCCAGCGGGTTATTCAGGATGGTCTGCATCTCCGCGCCGGCCAAACCCAGCGCCAGGCCGACAACAATCGCCATCAGGGCATAGGGAAGGCGGATATCCCAGACGATCACCCGGGTTCCCGCGTCGGCGGCGGCGGGATGGGTTAATGTTTGCCATAACGCATCCAGCGTCAGCCCCGCGGGACCCATCGTGAAGTCCAGCAGCAAAGAACAGATAATCGCGAGAGCCAGCAGGGCGATCGCGGTCATTCTGCGGCGGATGATATGTCGATAGCGATACATTACGTCGCCGCCGGGAATAGCGTTTCCCGCGCCATGCTTTTCAGCGACCTGCGTGATATCGGCGAGCTTCGGGTCTGTTGTTACGCTCATAGATGTTTATTTAGCCTGCTTCCAGAAAAAAATAAAATCGTCGCCGGGCAATGCGGTGAAATTATCAATAATATAGCGATAGTTTTCATCTGGATTCAGCTGAGGAAAATGCTGCGGATAAATCGCTTTTGCCAGGTATTCCATACCGATGATATTGAAAGGATTGTTATAGAATTGATGATAGATGCCGTAGGCTTTTTTCTGCTGCACAGCCGGAATTTGGCTGACGCCGGTGCGGTTTAACAGAATGTCCGCCTGCGCATCGATGCTTTTCTCATCGGCGCCAAGCCCGAACGGCAGCGGATTTACGCCGCTGCCGTTGGCTTTGCTGCGCATGGCGCCGGTCATGATGTAGGCGTCCGGCTTCATGCTGATGAGCTTCTCCAACGAGATGTAACCGTTGGCACCCGGCAGTAGCTCGGATCCGATATTACGCGCGCCGACGGCTTCCACCAGGCCGCCCCAGCCGTTGTGGGCGTGGCTAAAGCAGCAGGTGTCCGAGCGCCCGGCCCATGCTTCGACAAACACGTTTGCCTTGGTCGGCAGCGACGCCGTCTGTTTTTGGATATCGGCAAGGTGCCGGCGATAAAAGTCGGTGTAGGCTTTGGCGTTGTCTTCCTTGTTTAACACCTTACCCAGCAGGTCAATACTGGACGCGGTGTTCTTGACGGGGTTGACCTCATAGTCGACAAACACCAGCGGGATGTTAAGCGCCTTCAGCTTGCTGATAACGCCATTGTCGGTCAATGACTGTTTAGCGCGTAGCTGGGCGATGATCAGGTCCGGCTGTTTTGACAGCACGCTCTCCAGTTCAACTTCGCCCTTGTCGCCAAAGCCCATATCGAGAATCGCCGCGGCCCGCGGCCATTTTTTCGTCATCAGCGCCCAGGTGGCCGCATCCGACCTTTTCGGCAGGTTATTCCAGGCAACCAGGCGTTGAAATGGATTTTCCCTGTCGAGCAGGGCGAGAGCCATAATATCGCGTCCGTCCTGTAGAACGATTCGCTGAGGTTCTTTTTTAATTTCAATGGATTGACCGTCGATATCGGTAATGGCGAGCGGGTATTGCGTGGCATAGCCGGCAATTGGGGCCATCAATGCGGCGGACAGTAAAAGACTACGCGCTATTTTTGGGGACATGTTCGTCATCCTTGCTTGCTTTGAAGAGAAATGATTTTAATAAGTATTATCATATACTCATAGAATTATTCCGCGGATGGAAGAGCAAGACGAGCAGGAGTAAGTAAAAAAAGCATGCCACTCAAGGAGCTGGCATGCGTTACTGCGTGGTAACCAGGTGTATCAGCGTTTTAGCGCGTCGCTTAAATCTTCGCGCATGGTCGACAGTATGGATTTGACGACGCGCGGATTACCCGCGACCAAATTGCCGGAGGCGAGGTAGTTGTGGCCGCCGATAAAGTCGGTCACGATACCGCCGGCTTCACGAACCAGCAGCTCGCCGCCGGCGAAATCCCAGGGCTTCAGGCCGATCTCAAAAAAGCCGTCGACACGGCCGGCGGCGACATAGGCCAGATCCAGCGCGGCGGAACCCGTGCGGCGGAAATCGGCGCATTGGGTAAACAGCGATTCGATAATTTTGATGTAGCTTTTGGCGTGCTGTTTAGCTTTAAACGGGAAGCCGGTAGCCAGTATGGCGCCATCCAGGTCGCGCGCATTACTGCTGCGCAGACGATAGCCATTCAGCTGCGCGCCCTGACCGCGAGTGGCGGTAAACAGCTCATTGCGCATGGGGTCGTAAACAACGGCGACTTCGGTGCGGCCTTTGATGCGAACCGCAATGGAAACCGCAAAGTGCGGCAGACGTTTGATGAAATTGGTGGTGCCATCCAGCGGATCGATTACCCATTGCACATCCTGGTCTTCGCCGACCAGTTCGCCGCATTCTTCACCGATAACGGTGTGTTGCGGATAAGACTTACGGATGATGTCAACAATCAGACGCTCGGCGTCTCGGTCGACGTTAGTGACAAAGTCATTGCTGCCTTTTTGACTGGCTTCGACCGCGTCGGGCGTTTCGTAATTTTTAGCAATTAAATTACCGCCTTTACGCGCAGCGCGTATAGCGATATTGAGCATCGGATGCATGGTATCGTCCACTAGAATGTTAAAGAACGGAAAGCGGGCGGCATTATAGCAGGAGAAAATGAAAATATCTAAGTTTGTGTTAGAATAACCCGATTTCCTTCTCGCATTACAGAGTCCGCATGTTACACAATATTCGCATCGTTCTGGTTGAAACGTCCCACACGGGCAATATGGGATCGGTTGCCAGAGCGATGAAAACCATGGGGTTAAGTAAACTCTATCTGGTTAATCCATTGGTAAAACCCGATTCACAGGCGATCGCGCTGTCTGCCGGCGCCAGCGACGTGATCGGCAACGCCGTGATGGTCGACACGCTCGACCAGGCGCTTGAAGGGTGCAGTTTGGTGGTGGGAACCAGCGCGCGTTCGCGTACCTTGCCCTGGCCGATGCTGGAGCCGCGCGAATGCGGCGAGCGCAGCGCTCAGGAAGCGGAACACGCCCCCGTCGCCCTGGTGTTCGGCCGGGAACGCGTCGGCTTGACCAACGATGAATTGCAGAAGTGCCATTATCATGTTGCGATCCCCGCCAATCCGGAGTATAGCTCTCTGAATCTGGCCATGGCCGTGCAGATCCTGGCGTATGAGGTGCGCGTCGCCTATCTGGATCGCCAGCAGACCGACAAAGAGGAGTATGGCGCAACGCCTTACCCGCTGGTGGACGATCTGGAGCGTTTTTATCAGCACCTTGAACAGACGCTGCGGCAAACGGGCTTTATCCGGCAGGCGCATCAAGGGCAGGTGATGAACAAGCTGCGTCGCCTGTTCACCCGAGCCCGGCCGGAGAGTCAGGAACTGAATATCTTGCGCGGCATTCTGAGTTCGATTCAGAAACAGCATAATGAGTGACGCTGAATAATACTTGAGCGAAATGCTAGGTTAAATAGTTGACTAAAACACTCGGGAATGTCAGACTCGAATCCTGGTTTGCCAATACATGTTTTAAGAATACATGTTTCATCTACAGGTACCACTATCATGAGACTGACATCTAAAGGGCGCTATGCCGTTACCGCCATGCTTGATGTGGCGCTGCATTCCAAAGAAGGCCCGGTTCCGCTGGCGGATATCTCCGAGCGGCAGGGCATTTCGCTCTCCTATCTGGAACAATTATTTTCACGCCTGCGTAAAAACGGACTGGTCGCCAGCGTTCGCGGCCCGGGCGGCGGCTATCTGCTGGGTAAGCATGCCCGCGAAATCGCCGTGGGCACGGTCATTTCCGCCGTGGACGAATCGGTGGATGCCACGCGTTGCCAGGGGCGTGAAAGCTGTCAGGGCGGCGAACGTTGCCTGACGCACACCCTATGGCGCGATCTGAGCGATCGCATCACCGACTTCCTGAATAACATTACGCTGGACGAGCTGGTCAATAACAAAGAAGTGCTGGACGTCGCGGATCGTCAGGAAACGGACGCGCGCCGCGCCGCCGGCGGACGCCTGCAGGAGACGATCAACGTCAATCTGCGCGCCTGAGATGCGACGCCGCTCTGCGGCGGACTGAAGGGGACGGGTGGGAAAGGCCCGTCAAGCTTGGCGAAAAGAATTTTTTAACAGCGCGTCGCGTTAGTATCCAAGAAAAGATACGGGCGGCATAGCCGAATGCTGGTCACTTAAGCCTGTTTCAGGGGGAAACACCGGGAGGTGCCCGTTGGGACGCCTCACCCCGAGTATCTCAATGCTTAAACGATCGGTATTAAGGCATAGCCCGTTATAAAACAAGACGCTTGGCACGTTTTGAAGTGATGTACGGAGTTTATGAGCAATGAAGTTACCGATTTATCTGGACTATTCAGCAACGACGCCGGTCGATCCGCAAGTCGCTGAAAAAATGATGCATTTTTTGACCCTGGACGGTACTTTTGGCAACCCGGCTTCCCGCTCTCACCGCTTTGGCTGGCAGGCGGAAGAAGCCGTCGATATCGCCCGTAATCAAATTGCAGAATTAGTGGGCGCGGATTCCCGCGAGATTGTCTTTACCTCTGGCGCGACGGAATCGGATAACCTGGCTATTAAAGGCGCGGCAAACTTCTACCAGAAGAAAGGCAAGCACATCATCACCAGCAAAACGGAACATAAAGCCGTACTGGATACCTGCCGCCAGCTAGAGCGTGAAGGATTTGAAGTCACCTATCTGGCCCCGCAGCGTAACGGCATTATCGACCTGAAAACGCTGGAGGCCGCGATGCGCGATGACACCATTCTGGTTTCCATCATGCATGTGAATAATGAGATCGGCGTGGTGCAGGATATCGCCACTATCGGCGAAATGTGCCGCAGCCGCGGTATCGTGTTTCATGTCGATGCGACCCAAAGCGTGGGCAAACTGCCTATCGACCTCAGTCAGCTAAAAGTGGATCTGATGTCTTTCTCCGGCCATAAAATTTATGGGCCGAAAGGCATCGGCGCGCTGTATGTTCGCCGTAAACCCCGGATTCGCATTGAAGCGCAGATGCACGGCGGCGGTCATGAACGCGGCATGCGTTCCGGCACGCTGCCCGTACATCAAATCGTGGGCATGGGTGAAGCATTCCGTATCGCTAAAGAGCGGATGGATACCGATATCGCTCATCAGCGCGCGTTGCGCGACCGCCTGTGGAACGGCATCAAGGATATCGAAGAAGTCTATCTGAATGGCGATCTCGAACAAGGGGCGCCCAACATCCTTAACGTCAGCTTTAACTACGTTGAGGGCGAATCGCTGATTATGGCGCTGAAGGATCTGGCGGTGTCGTCCGGATCCGCCTGCACGTCAGCCAGTCTGGAACCCTCCTATGTATTGCGCGCGCTGGGTATGAACGATGAGCTGGCGCACAGTTCGATCCGTTTCTCTTTGGGACGGTTTACCACCGAGGAAGAGATCGACTACGCCATTGATCTGATACGTAAATCCATCGGCCGCCTGCGCGAGCTTTCTCCGCTGTGGGAAATGTTTAAACAGGGCGTGGATATCAGCAGCATCGAATGGGCGCATCATTAATTCGCAGGATAGGGGACGACGATTATGGCTTACAGCGAAAAAGTAATTGATCACTATGAAAATCCACGCAATGTAGGATCGTTCGACAATGCGGATCCGAACATTGGCAGCGGCATGGTCGGCGCGCCGGCCTGCGGCGACGTCATGAAGCTGCAGATCAAGGTCAACAATGAGGGCATCATCGAAGATGCGCGTTTTAAAACCTATGGCTGCGGCTCCGCCATCGCATCCAGCTCGCTGGTCACCGAGTGGGTGAAAGGCAAATCGCTCAACGAAGCCGAAGCGATTAAAAACACCCAGATCGCCGAAGAGCTTGAGCTGCCGCCGGTGAAAATCCACTGCTCCATTCTGGCGGAAGACGCCATCAAGGCGGCGATCGCCGACTATAAAAGTAAACGTGAAGCCAAGTAAATCGCCGAGGTCGTTATGTCAATTTCTTTGAGCGACAGCGCCGCGCAACGGGTAAACGCGTTTCTGACTAACCGGGGCAAGGGCATCGGCCTGCGTCTTGGCGTACGGACATCGGGCTGTTCCGGTATGGCGTATGTGCTGGAATTTGTCGATGACGTAAACGCGGATGACGTGATATTCGAAGATAAAGGCGTTAAGGTCATTATTGACGGCAAAAGCCTGGTCTATCTTGATGGCACCGAGCTGGATTTCGTCAAGGAAGGATTGAACGAAGGCTTTAAGTTCAATAATCCCAACGTCACCGGCGAATGCGGCTGCGGTGAAAGTTTTAACGTTTGACCACTTCTCCGGGCATTCTCTGCTTCTTCCTACCGGGGAGAAGCGGAGGCAATGGTCGAATGCAGGTCACTTAAGCCGGTTTTTAGGGGAAACACAGGGGGAGGTTCCCGTCGGGACGCCTTACTCTGTTGGCCGCCCCGTGTATCGATGCTTAAACGATCGGCATTAGGCGATGACTCCGGATCCCTCAGAGCACGCTATGGATTACTTTACTTTGTTCGGACTGCCTATTCGCTACGATGTGGATGGCGGTCTGCTGGTTTCCCGTTTTCAGGATCTGCAACGGCGGTTTCACCCCGACCGTTTCGCCGCCAGCCCGGAAAAGGAGCGCATGCTGGCGTTACAGCAGGCGGCGACGATCAATAATGCCTATCAAACGCTGAAACATCCGCTGAAACGCGCGGAGTATATGCTATCTTTGCACGGTTTCGATTTAAGCAGTGAACAGCATACGTTGCGCGACACCGCGTTTTTGCTGGAACAGCTCGAATTGCGCGAGGAGCTGGACGCCATCGCGCGGCATGACGATGCCGAAGCGGAACTGGCGCGGTTCGCCGATCGGCTGCGCGCCATGCTGGCGGCGCGCGACGGGCAAATGCGCGCTGAATTGGACGGCGAGGCGTGGGCGGATGCCGCGGATACCGCGCGCAAACTGCGTTTTTTAGACAAACTCCAGCAGCAGGTTGAACAACTCGAAGAACAATTGCTGGACAGGTAAGTTTTTAATCCGGCAGGGAAAGCGGCGCCGTTCAGGCATCGTGCGCCGCGTTTCCCGCCAGCCAATTGATGGAAGCTCAATATGGCCCTATTACAAATCAGCGAGCCGGGACTCAGCGCGGCGCCGCACCAGCGGCGTTTGGCGGTCGGCATCGATTTAGGCACCACGAATTCTCTGGTCGCCACCGTACGCAGCGGCGAGGCGCAAACCCTGAAAGACGACGAAGGGCGCGAGCTCCTGCCGTCGGTCGTCTATTATCACGCCGCGGGGCATGAGGTGGGTTGGAGCGCCCGCGCAAAGGCGGCGCGCGATCCCGCCAATACCGTCAGTTCGGTAAAACGAATGATGGGACGCTCTCTGGCCGATATCCAGCAGCGTTATCCGCATTTGCCCTATCGATATCAGGCCAGCGAAAACGGCCTGCCTTTAATACAAACGCCGGCCGGAAATATGAATCCGGTGCAGGTTTCGGCGGATATTCTCTGCGCGCTGGCGCAGCGGGCAGAGCAAGCGCTGGGCGGCGCGCCGGATGGCGCGGTGATTACCGTGCCCGCCTATTTTGACGACGCGCAGCGTCAGGGCACCAAAGACGCCGCCCGTCTGGCCGGTCTGCATGTTTTGCGCCTGCTCAACGAGCCGACGGCGGCGGCCATCGCCTATGGACTGGATTGCGCTAAGGAAGGGGTGATCGCCGTTTACGATCTGGGCGGCGGCACCTTTGATATCTCGGTGCTGCGTTTAAGCCGCGGCGTGTTTGAAGTGCTGGCGACCGGAGGCGACTCCGCGCTGGGGGGCGATGATTTCGACAATCTCCTGGCGGAGTGGCTGCGCGAGCAGGCCGGTATCAACTCCCGCGACGATCGTCGTTTGCAGCATAGGCTGCGCGAGGTCGCGATTCAGGCCAAGATCGCATTGAGCTCGGCGCCGTCGGCGCGGGTCGAGGTGGCGGGCTGGCAAGGCGACGTCACGCGCGCGCAGTTGGACGCGCTGATTGCGCCGTTGGTTAAGCGCACGCTGCTCTCCTGTCGTCGCACCCTGAAAGATGCGGGCGTCGCGCCGGATGAAGTGCGGGAAGTGGTGATGGTGGGCGGTTCTACCCGCGTGCCGCTGGTCCGCGAACAGGTCGGCGTGTTCTTTGGCCGAACGCCGCTGACCTCTATCGATCCCGATAAAGTGGTGGCGATCGGCGCCGCCATTCAGGCCGATATTCTGGTGGGCAACAAGCCGGACAGCGAAATGCTGCTGCTGGATGTTATTCCGCTGTCGCTGGGGCTGGAAACGATGGGCGGCCTGGTGGAGAAAGTGATCCCGCGCAATACCACCATTCCGGTGGCCAGAGCGCAGGAGTTCACCACCTTCAAAGACGGCCAAAGCGGGATGATGATCCATGTTTTGCAGGGCGAGCGCGAGCTGGTTCAGGACTGTCGTTCGCTCGGGCGTTTCTCTTTGCGCGGCTTACCGCCGCTGCCCGCGGGCGGCGCACATATTCGCGTCACATTTCAGGTGGATGCTGACGGTCTGTTGAGCGTGACGGCGATGGAAAAATCCACCGGCGTGGAGGCCTCGATTCAGGTCAAGCCTTCTTACGGGCTGAGCGATACGGAGGTCGCGACCATGATTCAGGACTCCATGCTGAATGCGCAGCAGGACGTCGGCGCGCGAATGTTGGCCGAGCAGCGGGTCGAGGCGGCGCGGGTGCTGGAAAGCCTGCAGAATGCGCTGGCGGCAGACGGCGATTTGCTGACCGCTGATGAAAAAACGCTCATCGACGCGGCGTCCGAACAGGTACGGCAGGCGATGGCGGAAACGGATGCGCCGGCGATTGAAGCCGCAATAAAAAAATTAGATCAACAAACCCAGGGTTTTGCCGCCCGTCGGATGGATTCCTCTATTCGCCGCGCGCTGGCCGGCCACTCTGTGGACGAGGTTTAAACATGCCTAAGATTGTTTTTCTGCCTCATCAGGATCTCTGTCCTGAAGGGGCGGTTTTGGAAGCGGAACGCGGGGAAACCATTTTGGATGCGGCCCTGCGCAACGGAATTGAAATCGAGCATGCCTGCGAGAAATCCTGCGCTTGTACCACCTGTCACTGTATTGTGCGCGAAGGTTTCGACTCTTTAGCGGAAAGTACGGAAGACGAAGATGACATGCTGGATAAGGCCTGGGGACTTGAGCCGGAAAGCCGGTTAGGGTGTCAGGCGCGTATAGCGGGCGAGGATTTGGTGGTTGAAATTCCTCGCTACACGATTAATCATGCTCGTGAACACTAACGGACAGGAGTGACTATGGGATTGAAATGGACGGACAGCCGCGCAATTGGCGAAGCGCTTTATGATCGCTATCCTGATGTCGATCCGCAAACCGTTCGTTTTACCGATATGCACCAATGGATTTGCGATCTGGAAGAGTTTGACGATCTTCCCGACGCTTCCAGTGAAAAAATTCTGGAAGCGATCCTGTTGGTTTGGTTAGATGAAGCGGATTAATTGACGATACGGGCTGCCGACGGTGGCCCGTTTATTTTTTGCGATCGCGCAAAAGTAATCTATACCCGAACGCTGGTCGCCCCGTGTATCTCGATCTGACAGACGGGTTTGTTGGCAAATTCAAAAACGCTGTGGCGTTTTTGCCCTGCAACGCGAATTGTTTAGGGTATAAGGAATAATCCTGGAGCAGAATTATGACAAGCGAAGCTATGCTGATATCACTCTCCAATCAACCCGCTGATGCGCGCTGGGGTGAAAAAGCGCCGTTAAGCGTGAACGAGCGGGGATTTACTATCCATTTGAACGGCGCGTCTCCTCTGGCGGCCGTGCAACGTGCGGCCCGCAAAATAGATGGTCAGGGGATCAAGCATGTGAAGCTGGCCGGCGACGGCTGGGATCTGGAAAGCTGTTGGGCGTTTTGGCAGGGTTTCCGGGCGCCGAAAGGCAAACGGACGGTTGAATGGCCGGAGCTGAGCGAGGCCGACAGGAAAGAGCTGGACGATCGCCTCAAGATCGTCGACTGGGTACGCGATACCATCAACCTGCCGGCGGAAGATCTGGGGCCGGAACAGTTGGCGACCCGGGCGATCGATCTGCTGCACGATGTCGGCGGCGAGGCGATCGGCTATCGGATCACCAAAGGCGACGATCTGCGCGAGCAAAACTACGCCGGTATTCATACCGTGGGCCGGGGATCCGAGCGCGCTCCGGTGCTGCTGGCGCTGGATTACAACCCGACGGATAACCCGGATGCGCCGGTGTTCGCCTGTCTGGTCGGCAAAGGCATCACCTTTGATACCGGCGGCTACAGCCTGAAGCCCAGCAGCTTTATGGACTCGATGAAGTCGGACATGGGCGGCGCGGCGACGGTAACCGGCGCGCTGGCGCTGGCGATTGCCCGCGGGCTGAAACGGCGCGTCAAAATGTATCTGTGCTGCGCCGACAATATGGTGAGCGGCAATGCGTTCAAGCTGGGCGACATCATCCGCTACCGCAACGGCAAGAGCGTTGAGGTGATGAATACCGACGCGGAAGGGCGTCTGGTGCTGGCCGACGGGCTGATTGACGCCAGCGAACAGAATCCGCAGCTGATCGTCGACTGCGCTACCCTGACCGGCGCGGCCAAGACGGCGCTGGGCAACGACTACCACGCGTTGTTTAGCTTTGACGATGAGCTGGTCGCGGCGTTGCAGCGCAGCGCCAAACAGGAAGGCGAACCGTTCTGGCGTTTGCCGCTGGAGGAGTTTCACCGCAGCCACTTGCCCTCGAACTTTGCGGATTTAAACAACATCGCCAGCGCGGCCCACAGCGCCGGCGCCAGCACGGCCGCCGCGTTCCTGTCCCACTTTGTGAAAAATTATCAACAAGGCTGGCTGCACATCGACTGTTCCGCCACCTACCGGAAAGGGGCGGTAGAGCAGTGGGCGACCGGCGCGACCGGGCTAGGCGTGCGGACGCTGGCGAACTTGCTGTTAAGCAAGGCCGAGTAGATTCCGGCGTCCGTTTCCCGTTATGCCCGCGCAGGCGGGCATCTTCGGCGATGCCGCCGCGCCAGGCGTATCGAGCGGGAGATGGGTTCTCCTGTTTGCCAACGATGATTTGAGGACCGATATGGATTTTTCACCGCAAAACAAACTGGAAGAGCTCCTGGTTCTGGCGGCGGCCGAGCCGGCGCACCGGCCGGCGTTTTTCCAGGAACTGATGGACGCCACGGTATGTATACTGGGGCGCAGCGACGAGCTGGCCGCAGAGGGGGAGCAGGTCTTGGCGGCCGGCGGCAATGTCGAGATTCAGCACTGGGAAAAAGCCGACGGTGCGTCAGCCATTCCTTTTTTCTCTTCGCTGGCCGCGCTGCAGCTGGCGGTGACGGAAGAGGCGTCGTTTTTAGCCTTGCCGGCGCGCTCGCTGTTCGAGCTGACGCTGGGCGCGACGCTGTTCCTCAACCCGAATCTGCCTTACGGCAAAGAGTTCCTGCCGCAGGAAGTGGAGCATATGCTCTCTGGCGAGGGCCATGGCTTCGTGCGGCAGAGGGTGGTTGAGGAAGATACCGAAGTGTTGCTCAGTCAGCCCGCCGAAATGCCGGCGCAGATGATCGATTCATTAACGCAGTTATTGCCCAAATACCGGCATGTTCGCCGGGCGTTTCTGGCGCAGATTCATGAGGCCGGCGAGCGGGAGCCGCATCTGCTGATCGGGCTGGATGTCGATGGCGGTGATGCGGAAGAGGTTATTCGCGCCGCCGGCAGCGTCGCCAGCGACACCCTGCCCGACGAACGGCCCGTCGATTTATGCCTGGTTAAAGAGGGCGAGTCAGGCGTCAGCCACTATATGACGAAACATACCACGCCTTTCTATGAACGTAAGTGGGGCAGCTTTCTGCGGGAGTTTAAAGGCGTGGGAAGAGCCTGAAAAGATAGGCATCCCCAGCGCGCGATGAGAGGCGCAGTCGGCCTCGCCGCCGCGTATCCTCGACGGAATTAAGCGGGCGGCATTAACGCTTCGGTCGGCTTAATCCCGCGCGATCGGCAGATCGTCCCGCCCGCCCCATTCGCTCCACGAGCCGTCGTACAGGGCGACATCCTGAGCGTTGAGCTGCGTTAACGCCAGCACCACAACGGCGGCGGTGACGCCGGAACCGCAGCTGACGACGGCCGGCCGGTTTAGGTCCACGCCCTGCTTACGCAGGATCATCGCCAGCTCGTCGCTGGGTTTCAGCGCGCCGTCGACCACCAGATCGTTCCAGGGAACGTTAAGGCTGCCGGGGATACGGCCGCGATGCAGGCCTGGGCGCGGTTCGTCAACTTCCCCTCTAAAACGGGCCTCCGGGCGGGCATCGATAATTTGCGCCGAGTCATGCTCAACTATCGCCAATACGTCGTTACGCCGGCGAATCGCGGAGGCATCCAGGCGTGGCGAGAATGTCTGCGGCGAACGTTCAACATCTCCCTGTTCCAACGGCAGATTTTGGCTTTTCCAACCGGCCAGTCCGCCGCTCAGAATCGATATCCGCTGCGCGCCGAAGGTGCGCAGCATCCACCAGGCGCGGGGCGCGGAAAACAGATTTCCCTCGTCGTAAATGACGATATGTCGCCGCTCGCTGATGCCCAGCCGCCCCATCGCGCGCGCGAAGTCATCGCCGTCGGGCAGCATATGCGGCAGGTCGCTACGCTGGTCGGATAAGGTTTCAATATCAAAAAAAACCGCGCCGGGTAAATGTCCGGCGCGGTATTCGGCGTGAATATCACGGGTGGTTTCACCCGGCGGCAGCATACGGGCGTCGATAAGCGTGATATCGCTGTCGTCAAGGCGTGCGGCAAGCCAGTCGGCGGAAACGAACCGTACGGATGAAGATGCTGACATAGAGCCCCCAGGCAGAGGCTGAAGGAGCCAGCCCCGATGTGAATGATGCGGCCATTGTCAGCGATTTTATCCGTTACGACAAGTACGGGCCCGCCGTCCGACGCCGCGCTTGCCGGCCGGTTTGCATCGCGTAGGGAATAAACCTGGAAAATAAGGTAGGGGAGAAGATAATATTTTTTTAATAAAATGTTATTTCTTCGGTAGGCAAGCGGTTATGCCCACCCTATAATTTGCGCCGCTTTTGTTGTTGGTCAGAATTATTATTCTTTCAATCCGGCGTTACCGACAGTTATTGAACGAGGTCAATATGACGATAGAACGTACCTTTTCCATCGTAAAACCGAATGCTGTGGCAAAGAACGCCATCGGCGCGATTTACGCGCGTTTTGAAAGCGCGGGATTTAACATTGTGGCGGCCAAAATGCTGCATTTGACGCGCGAACAGGCCGAAGGCTTTTACGCCGAACACCGGGGCAAACCGTTTTTCGACGGCCTGGTTGCGTTCATGATATCGGGCCCGATCATGGTGCAGGTGCTGGAAGGCGAAAATGCGGTGCAGCGTAACCGCGACATCATGGGCGCGACTAACCCGGCTAACGCGCTGGCGGGCACGCTGCGCGCCGATTACGCCGACAGCCTGACGGAGAACGCGGTGCACGGTTCGGACTCCATCGAATCCGCGCAGCGCGAAATCGCCTATTTCTTCAGCGCCGATGAGATTTTTCCGCGCAATTAATTCCGCGCGCCGCTGGTCTGACGCTACTAAACTTTGTACAATGCGGCGCCCCGGCGGGTCTGCGCTTTGTCCGGGGCGCTTTTTATCATCCTTCTTACGAGCCATAACGTGTAATAACGAGGCCAAGAGTCTTTTATGTCCGAACACATCGTGTCTGAAAACGCCGTATCTGAAATTTCACCGGCGTCCGCCGTCGCTATCGAGCCCGCCAAACCTGCGCTGGAAAAAGTCAACCTGCTGGATCTGAACCGTCCGCAAATGCGGGAGTTTTTTGCCTCTTTGGGGGAAAAACCCTTCCGCGCCGATCAGGTGATGAAGTGGATCTATCACTATTGCTGTGATGATTTCTCCCAGATGACGGATATCAACAAAGCGTTTCGCGCCAAACTGCAAGAGGTCGCCGAAATCCGCGCGCCGGAAGTGGTGGCGGAGCAGCGCTCCTCCGACGGCACCATCAAGTGGGCGATTCTGGTCGGCGGCCAGCGTGTGGAAACCGTCTATATTCCGGAAGAGGACCGAGCGACGCTGTGCGTCTCTTCCCAGGTCGGCTGCGCGCTGGAGTGCAAATTCTGTTCAACCGCCCAGCAGGGCTTTAACCGCAACCTGCGGGTTTCCGAAATTATCGGCCAGGTGTGGCGCGCGGCGAAAACCATCGGCGCGTTTAAGGTCACCGGCCAGCGCCCGATCACCAACGTAGTGATGATGGGAATGGGGGAGCCGCTGCTTAACCTGACCAACGTGGTGCCGGCGATGGAGATCATGCTGGATGATTTCGGTTTCGGTTTGTCGAAGCGTCGCGTCACGCTGTCGACCTCCGGCGTGGTGCCGGCGCTGGATAAGCTGGGCGATATGATCGACGTAGCTCTGGCGATCTCCCTGCACGCGCCGAACGATGAAATTCGTAACGAAATCATGCCGCTTAATAAGAAATACAATATCGAAACCTTTTTGAGCGCGGTGCGGCGTTATCTGGAGAAGTCCAACGCCAATCAGGGGCGGGTGACGGTGGAATACGTGATGCTGGACCATATCAACGATGGAACGGAGCATGCGCACCAGTTGGCCGAATGTCTGAAAGACACGCCGTGCAAGATTAACCTGATTCCCTGGAATCCGTTCCCCGGCGCGCCCTATGGCTGCAGTTCGAACAGCCGGGTCAATCGTTTCTCCAAAGTGCTTATGGAATATGGTTTTACCACCATTGTGCGTAAAACGCGCGGCGACGATATCGACGCCGCCTGCGGTCAGCTTGCCGGCGAAGTGGTGGACAGAACCAAACGTACGCTAAAGAAAAAAATGGCGGGTGAACCTATCTCGGTTAAAACGGTCTGATACCTGATAGTCCGCGCGATAGCCGGGCGGCGATGATGCGCTAATCGCCTAGACCCGCAGGGGATGGCTGCGGCCAGACGCGGATTAAGGTAACATAGCCGCCGATATGCTCGGCCGGGACGACAATGGAAGGAAGTCAGGCGTGATGCGACAGGTAACACAGGGAAGGGGACGGCCGCTGGTTTTCGCCGCCGTTTTGTTGGCCGGCTGCGGCCATTCGTCCGGTGAAAAGGCCGATGCGGCGGCAGCGCAGACCCGCTTGCAGCTGGGGTTGGAGTATCTGGCGCGCAATAACCTCGACGCCGCTCGCCAAAATTTCGCCAAAGCGCTGGAGGCCGCGCCGCAAGACTACCGCACGCAGTTAGGCATGGCGCTTTACGAGCAGCGGGTGGGCGAAAACCAGGCGGCGGAACAGCGTTATCGGCTCGCGTTGCGGCTAGCGCCGGGAAACGGCGACGTAATGAATAATTACGGTGCGTTTCTGTGTAGTTTAGGGCAGTATGTGGCGGCGCAGCGGCAGTTCAGCGCGGCAGCCCGACTCCCCGATTACCATCAGGTCGCCGATGCGTTGGAGAATGCAGGTTATTGCTTTTTCAAAGCCGGTCAAAATGATAATGCGCGCAGCGTATTGAACCGGGCGCTGAGGTATGATCCAGCAAAAGGCTTCATGTTGTTAACAGAAGCGGATAAGCAGTTTTCCGCCGGACGGTACCAGCAGGCTCAATGGCTGCTGGACGTTTATCAGCATACTCTCCCGGCCAGCGCCGAGAGTTTATGGTTACAGATTCGTTTCGCCGCGCTGGCGGGTCATGATGACGACATCGAACGTTATGGCAAATCGCTGGCGCGAAGTTTTCCACAATCCAAACAGTACCAGCAGTTCTTAGCTAATGAATACTGAAGCCACTCAAGATAATACAGCACCAACCATTCCCGGCGAACGTCTTCGTCAGGCGCGTGAACGTCTGGGATTGACCCAGCAACTCGTTGCTGAACGTTTGTGTCTTAAGCTCTCCATCGTGCGTGAAATCGAAGAAGGCAACGCGCCGGCTAATTTGGCGCCGACGTTTTTACGCGGCTATATCCGTTCTTATGCGAAGCTGGTCCATGTATCGGAAGGCGAATTGCTGCCCATGCTGGATAAGCATGTGGTTCCCAAGGCGTCCAATGTGGCGCCGATGCAGAGCTTTTCTTTGGGAAAAAGCCGCAAGAAACGCGATGGCTGGCTAATGACCTTCACCTGGCTGGTGGTCATCATCGTTCTGGGGCTGACCGGCGCCTGGTGGTGGCAAAATCATCAGGCGCAGCAGCAGGAAATCAACAGTATGGTCGATCATGCCGCCTCGATGCAGACCGCGAGCGAGGGGCAGGATGTGCCGTTGATGGATAATAGCGACGCGCAGGATCCGGCCGTCTCCGCCGACGCGCCTTCCGCCCCGACGGATGCGCCGCTGAGCGCGGACAGCGCGGCGCAGACGCCGGCTCAGCCCGAGATCGCGCCGGCCGCGCCGACGGCCTCCGCGCCGCAGCCATCGGCGGCGAATGCGAACCCGAGCGCGCCGCCGCCGGCCGCAGGCGATGCGCCTTCGCCGGTCGCCGCGGCGCAAGCGCTGGTGATGAATTTCAGCGCCGATTGCTGGCTGGAAGTGACGGACGCCAGCGGGAAAAAACTGTTCAGCGGGATGCAGCGTAACGGCGGCTCCCTGAATTTGAGCGGTCAGGCGCCTTATCATCTGAAAATCGGCGCGCCCGCCGCGGTACAGATTCAATATCAAGGTAAACCGGTCGATTTAAGCCGGTTCGTAAGAAGCAATCAGGTTGCACGTCTGACGCTGGCGGCGGAATAAGCCAGACGCTACCCGCGATGTTGCAATTTTGGAGAAGAAGTAATGCATAACGCAGCACCCATCACCCGTCGGAAATCAAAGCGGATTTACGTCGGCAAGGTGCCTATTGGGGATGGCGCGCCGATTGCGGTGCAGTCTATGACCAATACCCGAACCACTGATGTTGAAGCGACGGTTAATCAAATCAAATCACTGGAACGCGTCGGTGTTGATATTGTGCGTGTTTCCGTTCCAACCATGGACGCGGCGGAAGCGTTCAAGCTCATTAAACAGCAGGTGAACGTCCCGCTGGTGGCCGATATCCATTTCGACTACCGCATCGCGTTAAAAGTCGCCGAGTACGGCGTCGACTGCCTGCGCATCAATCCGGGCAATATCGGCAACGAAGAGCGCATTCGCGCCGTCGTCGATTGCGCGCGGGATAAAAATATTCCCATCCGCATCGGCGTTAACGGCGGCTCCCTGGAAAAGGATCTGCAGGAAAAGTACGGCGAGCCTACGCCGGAAGCCCTGCTGGAGTCCGCCATGCGTCACGTCGATATCCTCGATCGTCTCAACTTCGACCGTTTCAAGGTCAGCGTAAAGGCGTCCGACGTTTTTCTGGCCGTGCAGTCCTATCGGTTATTGGCCGCGCGCATCGATCAGCCGCTGCATCTAGGGATCACCGAAGCCGGCGGCGCGCGCAGCGGCGCGGTCAAGTCGGCGATCGGTTTGGGAATGCTGCTGTCGGAAGGCATCGGCGATACGCTGCGTATTTCTCTGGCCGCCGATCCGGTGGAAGAAGTAAAAGTCGGTTTCGATATTCTGAAGTCGCTGCGCATCCGCTCGCGCGGCATCAATTTTATCGCCTGTCCCACCTGTTCGCGCCAGGAGTTCGATGTCATCGGCACCGTCAATGCGCTGGAACAACGCCTGGAAGATATCATTACGCCAATGGACGTATCGATTATCGGCTGCGTGGTTAACGGGCCGGGCGAGGCGCTGGTTTCCACTATCGGCGTGACCGGCGGACACAATAAGAGCGGTTTCTATGAAGACGGCGTTCGCCAGCGCGAACGTTTCGATAATGAGCGGATGATCGATCAGCTGGAGGCCAAAATTCGCGCCAAGGCTTCCATGATGGATGAAAGCCAGCGCATTACGATAAATCTGGTTGATAAATAACCGCTCCGGCGCGGTCTGATGCCGCCGTGCGCGGAAAGATGATTCTTGAACCCGACGGGGAGGCTCTGGCGTTGAAGATGCAGTGCCGATCCCCCTATAATCGGGTTTATTTTTTGAAAAATAGATAGAGAACTGACGTGGCAAAAAATATTCAAGCCATCCGCGGCATGAACGATTACCTGCCGGCCGATACGGCGTTGTGGCAGCGTATTGAAAACAGCCTGAAGCAGGTGCTCGGCAGCTACGGCTACAGTGAAATCCGCACGCCGATCGTTGAACAGACCGCGTTGTTTAAGCGCGCCATCGGGGAAGTGACCGATGTGGTCGAAAAAGAGATGTATACCTTCGAGGATCGCAACGGCGACAGCCTGACGCTGCGCCCTGAGAATACGGCGAGTTGCGTTCGCGCCGGTATTGAGCACGGCATCCTCTACAATCAGGAACAGCGCCTGTGGTATTGCGGGCCGATGTTCCGCCACGAGCGTCCGCAGAAGGGACGCTATCGCCAATTTCATCAGATCGGTTGCGAAGTCTTTGGCCTGCAGGGGCCGGATATCGACGCCGAACTGATTATGCTGACGGCCCGCTGGTGGCGGGTGCTGGGTATTTCGCAGCACGTCAATCTTGAATTGAACTCGATCGGCTCTCTGGAAGCGCGCGCCGTTTACCGTGAGGCGCTGATCGCTTTCCTCGAACAGCATAAAGATCGGCTTGATGAAGACTGCCTGCGCCGCATGTACACCAACCCGCTGCGCGTGCTGGATTCCAAAAACGCCCGGGTTCAGACGCTGCTGAATGACGCGCCGGTGCTTACCGACTATCTCGACGATGAGTCTCGCGCCCACTTCGCATCATTGTGTGAACTTTTAACGCAGGCTGGCATCCCATATACCGTTAATCCGCGTTTGGTTCGCGGTTTGGATTATTACAACCGTACCGTGTTCGAGTGGGTGACGAGCAGTCTGGGCGCGCAGGGCACGGTCTGTGCCGGCGGCCGTTATGACGGCATGGTCGAACAGCTGGGGGGGCATGCTACGCCGTCCGTAGGGTTTGCGATGGGCCTGGAGCGTCTGGTTCTGCTGGTGCAGTCCGTCAATCCTGAGTTTAAAGCGCTTCCCGGCGTCGACGTCTATCTGATCTCTTCAGGCGAAGGCACGCAGATTGCGGCGATGAAACTGGCGGAGACGCTGCGCGACGCACTGCCGCAGCTAAAACTGATGACCAACTACGGCGGCGGCAATTTTAAAAAGCAATTTGCCCGCGCCGACAAGTGGGGCGCCCGTATCGCGCTGGTGCTCGGCGAGAACGAAGTCGCGGCGGGTCAGGTGGTGGTTAAAAACCTGAAAAACGGCGAGCAGGATACATTGGCACAGGCTGACGTCGCCGCAAGACTGGCGACGTTGCTGGATTGAGGAGAGAGACACCGTGGAAGTCTATACCACAGAGAATGAGCAGGTTGATGCGTTACGTCGTTTCTTCGCCGAAAATGGGAAGGCGTTGGCCGTCGGTGTTGTGCTTGGTGTCGGCGCGCTGGTGGGATGGCGTTTCTGGCTGAACCATCAAAGCAATAGCGCAATGGAATCATCTACGTCATATCAGCAAATCAGCGAGCGCCTGGCGGAAGGTAAAGCCGAAGGCGTCGCCCAGGCCGAGAAGTTTTCCGCCGAGAATAAAAATAGCTATGGCGTGCTGGCGTCGCTGGAGCTGGCCCGTCACTATGCGGATCGAAAAGATTTTGCCAAAGCCGAGCAGCACCTGATTCAGGCGCAGTCCCAAACCAAAGACGCCGATCTGCTCTCTCTGGTGAACTTGCGTTTGGCGCGCGTTCAGCTGCAAGAGAACAGGGCGGATGAGGCGCTGAAGACGCTGGATGCCGTCAAGCTGGATGGCTGGGTCGCTTTGGCGGCGGAAATCCGCGGCGATGCCCTGGTCAGTAAAGGGGATAACCAGGCCGCGCGCGAAGCCTATGAAAAAGGTCTGTCCGCTAACCCGCCGCAGGCGTTACAAGCATTCCTGCGTATGAAACTGAACAACCTGTCCAGCTAAGAGGAATTCCATGCAATTGCGTAAAACACTTCTGGTAGGACTGGTTTCCGCCGCCCTGCTGAGCGGATGTTCGCTGTTTAACAGCGAGGAAGATGTCGTCACTATGTCTCCGTTGCCGACGGTGACCAATCAGTTTACGCCGACGAAAGTCTGGAGCCGTTCTGTCGGCGGCGGCATCGGCGAATTTTATTCTAATCTGCATCCCGGCTGGCAGGGCGAGCGCGTATTCGCCGCCGATCGCAAAGGAACGGTAAAAGCGCTGGATCTCGACAGCGGCGCCGAAATCTGGCGCGTCGACCTGTCCGAAAAAACCGGCTTCTTATCCGCGAACAGGCCGGCGTTATTATCCGGCGGGGTAACGGTATCGGGCAATCATGTCTATGTCGGCAGTGAAAAAGCCCAGATATTCGCCCTGAACGCCGAGGATGGCGCGGCGGTATGGCAAACCAAGGTCGCCGGCGAAGTAGTTTCGCGTCCGGTAGTCAGCGACGGTGTGGTGCTGGTTCATACCAGTAACGGAATGCTGCAGGCGTTGAATGAAGCCGACGGCGCGATTAAGTGGACGGTTAATCTGGATATGCCCACGCTGTCTCTGCGCGGCGAATCCGCGCCGGCCGTGGCTTTCGGCGCGGCTATCGTCGGCGGCGATAACGGCCGGGTGAATGCGGTGCTGATTAACCAGGGACAGTTAATCTGGCAACAGCGTATTTCACAGCCGAGCGGGGCGACGGAAATAGACCGCCTGAACGACGTCGATACCACGCCGGTTATCGCTGGCGAAGTGGTCTACGCGCTGGGCTATAACGGCAACATGACCGCGCTGGATCTGCGTTCCGGCCAGATCCTGTGGAAACGGGAGATGGGCTCGGTACATGACTTCATCGTCGACGGCGACCGTATCTATCTGGTCGATCAGAACGATCGCATCGTGGCGCTGAACACCAATGGCGGCGTGAACCTGTGGCGTCAGAGCGATCTGCTGCACCGCAACCTGACGGCGCCCGTGCTGTATAACGGCTACCTGGTGGTGGGCGACTCCGAAGGCTACCTGCACTGGCTGAACACGGCCGACGGCCGTTTTGTCGCGCAGCAGAATGTCGATAGCTCCGGTTTCCTGGGTAAACCGGTGGTCGCCAGCGATAAGCTGCTTATCCAGGCGAAAAGCGGCGAGGTTTACGCCTTCACCCGCTAGCTGAAAACGGAAATATCCGGATCCCGCCGCCTGCGGCCGCGATCCCCCAACGGCTCCTGACGGCATCAGGAGCCGTTTCGTCTTTTATCGTCAGCGAGTATGCTTGCTGTAACGTACTGAAACATAAGTAATGAGGTTGTAACAATGATACCTGTCGTCGCGCTGGTCGGACGTCCGAATGTGGGGAAATCCACGCTATTTAACCGCCTGACGCGTACGCGTGATGCCTTGGTGGCGGATTTCCCCGGGCTGACTCGCGACCGCAAGTATGGTCGTGCGGAAGTGGAAGGGAATGAATTTATTATCATCGATACCGGCGGTATCGATGGCACCGAAGACGGCGTGGAAACCCGCATGGCCGGTCAGTCGCTGATGGCGATTGAAGAGGCCGATATCGTGCTGTTTATGGTGGATGCCCGGGCGGGGCTGATGCCCGCCGATCGGGGCATCGCCCAACATCTGCGCAGCCGGCGGAAAGCCACGTTCCTGGTCGCCAATAAAACGGACGGTATCGACCCCGACGCCGTCATCGGCGATTTTTACGCCCTCGGAATGGGGGACATTTATCCGATAGCGGCGTCTCACGGGCGCGGCGTCACCTCTTTGCTGGAAAAAGCCCTGCTGCCGTTCGTACAGGACGACGCGTCCGAAGCCGTCGCGCTGACGGAAGAAGAAGAAAACGCCGCCTACTGGGCGGAGCAGCTCGGGGATGAGCAGGCTGCCGCCGAGGCGCAGGCCGAAGAAGACGACTTCGATCCTGAAACGCTGCCGATTAAGCTGGCGATTGTTGGGCGTCCCAACGTTGGCAAGTCCACGCTCACCAACCGCATTCTGGGGGAGGAACGGGTGGTGGTGTACGATATGCCGGGCACCACGCGCGACAGTATTTATATCCCGATGGTGCGCGACGAACGGGAATACGTGCTGATCGATACCGCCGGGGTGCGTAAGCGCGGCAAGGTGACCGATACGGTCGAAAAGTTCTCGGTGATTAAAACGCTACAGGCGATTGAAGACGCCAACGTCGTGATGCTGGTTATTGATGCCCGCGAAGGCATTGCCGATCAGGATCTTTCGCTATTGGGCTTTATCCTCAATAGCGGGCGTTCGCTGGTGATTGTGGTCAACAAATGGGACGGCCTGTCGCAGGATGTCCGCGAGCAGGTGAAGGAAACGCTGGATTTCCGCCTCGGTTTTATCGATTTCGCCCGTATTCATTTCATCTCCGCCCTGCACGGCAGCGGCGTGGGCAATCTGTTCGAGTCGGTGCTTGAAGCCTATAACTGCGCGACCCGCCGCGTGGGCACCTCCATGCTGACGCGCATTATGCAGATGGCGGTCGATGACCATCAGCCTCCGCTGGTGCGCGGCCGCCGGGTGAAGCTGAAGTACGCCCATGCGGGGGGATATAACCCGCCTATCGTGGTGATCCACGGTAACCAGGTGAAGGATTTGCCCGACGCCTACAAACGCTATCTGATGAACTACTATCGCCGTTCGCTTCAGGTGATGGGAACGCCGATCCGTATTCAGTTCAAAGAGGGGGAAAACCCCTTCGCGGATAAGCGTAATACGCTGACGCCCAATCAGCTGCGTAAGCGTAAACGTCTGATGAAGCATATTAAAAAGAGCAAATAACGCCATTGGGGCGGGCATGCGGCGCGGCCTGGCGCGACTGAGTCACAAGGGAATCTATGTCTTGGGAAAACTGGAGTTTTGCGTTTAACGTTACGGTGCCTAACCTATTGATGCTGTTGCTCGGGATTGCGCTACGTAAGCTGAACCTATTGAATGACGATTTTTGCGATTCGGCAATGCGACTGGTTTTTAATGTCTCGCTGCCTTGCCTGCTGTTTTTCAGCGTCGCCGCCAATCATCAGCCGATTATTGAGCAACTGCCGCTGGTGGTTTATGGCGTCATCGGTACGTTGCTGACCTATTTATTGTTGGAAGTGGCCGCTGTTTACCTCGTTAAGCAGCCGTCCGAGCGCGGCATCTTTGTACAGGGCGGGTTTCGTTCCAATACCGGCATCATGGGGCTGGCATTTGCCATGAGCGCCTATGGCAAGGAAGGGGTCGCTGTTGGCTCCATGTATCTGCTGGTAACCGTCATTATGTTTAACGTGCTCTCTGTCATTACGCTGACGCGCAGTTTAAAGCGGAGCGCCGACGGACGGGGCGTGGGCACTCTCGCGTTGCTGAAGAGTATCGTCACCAATCCGCTGATTATCGGCCTGCTGGCGGGATTGTGCTATGCGAAAAGCGGTTGGCCCATACCGTCGGTGATTCAGCAGACCGGGAGCTTCATCTCCGCGCTGTCGCTGCCGTTGGCGCTGCTGTGCGCCGGCGTCAGCCTCGACTGGCGTATGATTTTTCGCTCATCCAACGTGGCGGCGCTCTCTTCATTGGCTAAGCTGCTGGTGGTGCCGGGTATTTTGACGCTGGGGGGCTGGCTGGTCGGTTTTCGCGGCGTGACGCTTGGGGTGATTTTTTTGTTTTCCGCCACGCCGACGGCCGCGGGCAGCTATGCGATGACCCGGGCAATGGGCGGCAACCCGACGCTGGCGGCCAATATTATTGGCTTAACCACCGCCGGTTCGTTTTTTGTGATCGCGCTGGGCGTCTATTTTTTACGCTCGCTAGGGGTGATTTAGCGGAGGGGAGCCATGCATTATCGTTGTCGTCGTTGCGAACATGAATTGAGTATGAACGACTCGGGGTTTCATTGTGAAAATTGCGGCGCGGATTACGCCCGCGCGGCCCGCTGTCCTGAATGTCGCCAGCTTTTACAGGTATTGAAAGCCTGTGGCGCGGTGGATTATTTTTGTCAAAACGGGCACGGCCTGATTTCGAAAAAACGGGTTGAATTTGTACCGCAGGAGTAAACCGCAAGGGATATCCAGGTAGCGTTTTACTCCGATACGCTAATAAACATAACGATTTGATATCGCATGATTCTTCGGTTCGCTCGGCGCCCGTTGCCGCCGCGCGCGAACCTTAGCGCCTCCTCGTCTCCATCCAGAGTTTTCTAAATTGCGTTGCCATTCTTTGTATACGGCAATACAGCACGAATGCGGCAAACGATCGGCTATTCATCAGCGCTCGGCCAAGGAAGAGGGACGATAATACGGCGATGGATGTCGTCAACGCGACGGGAGAAAAAGAGATCGCGTTCACGGCATTGGCGCAAGAATAAAAAAATTGGAATAGTCCCAGGGCGAGTATGACGATGAAAAAATAGTTATATAGCATGAGCCCGCGATTATATCCCCGCGACAACAGATAGCTCGCGGAAAATATATAAATAATAAACAGAATACTCGGAATGAAAAACAGAGCGACGTGCGCCGGCGGCGTATTAATCGCGAATAGATCCAGCAGAAATAATAGATTCAGTGTAAAGGATAATAAAAAGAGAAATAGCGTCAGCGCGACGGGGAAAGCGTTTTGTCGCGGAATTTCCAGGACGGGTTTGCCGAAATAACTTTCGAGCGCCTCTAATGAGCGCGCAAGCAACGTTCGATCGTTGCCGGCCATGAGCGCCTCGGTTTCCCTTCCGTGGCGGATAAGTTCGGCCATTTGCGCTCCGAGCAGTTTGCTGCCTACATTCATGCGATAACCCTAACAGATATTGGCCCGTCCGGGAGAGTCGACGATTCCGCCCGCGTCCGGCGAGAGCGCGCGGCGGCGTTGATTTAACAGCGCTATTTGCCTTCGCGCCATAGGGCGGCGAGCTCCGGTGGCGCCAGATCTTCCGGAATCAAAAACTCTTGTTCCATATGATGCGTTTTCTCTGCGGAGGAAGAATAGATATGGATGCGGTAATAGAACTGATCGCCGCGTCCCGGCGAGTCCGGTCTCCCCGGCTCGCGCGCCAGCGGCAGGGCGGTGCGGATCGCGGCGCAAATATGTTCGCGCGCCGGCGCCGGCAGGCCGGCCAGCGCGAAACGCCGCAGCCCGGCCAGCTTGGGGATCCAGGCAATGCCGCCTTCGCGCGCCAGCTCTATGACGGCGTCGTCGGTGAGTTCGGGCAGGTTCTTCATCATTCCCCCACCGCGGATGCCACGCCCACTTTTTCCCAGGATTGCCTGACGATATCGGCGACGGATGGGTCGAAAAGCCGTTCGGCATGCTGAATGGTCAAGCGGGAGAAAACGTCGAAGTCGGCGTTTTGCGGCAGCGACTTGTCGCATAGCGTGTCGTACCATATTTTACCCGCTTTTTCCCAAGAGTAGCCGCCCAGGCCGGTGGCCGTCAGGTAGAATGCCCGATTGGGGATCCCCGAGTTGAGATGCACGCCGCCGTTATCCTCTCGGGTGTTGATGTAGCCGTCCATATGGGATGGCTGCGGGTCTCGGCCCAACAGCGGATCGTCATAGGCGGTGCCCGGCTGCGACATCGAGCGCAGGCCGGTACCGTGGATCCCTTCCGCCAGCAGCTCTTCGCCGATCATCCAGTCCGCCTGCTCCGCCGTTTGTTTGCGGTGGAACTGTTTCACCATGGAGGCGAAGACGTCGGATAGCGACTCGTTCAGCGCGCCGGACTGCCTTAAGTAGATGAGTCCCGCTTCGGTTTCGGTCACGCCGTGCGACAATTCATGCGCCACAATATCGATGGCGATGGTGAAACGGTTGAAGATCTTGCCGTCGCCGTCGCCAAACACCATCTGTTGTCCATTCCAGAACGCGTTCTGATAGTCTTGGCCGTAGTGAACGGTGCCGGTCAGCGTTAATCCCTGGTTATCCAGAGAGTTGCGCTGAAAAATTTGCCAAAAGAAATCGTAGGTGGCGCCAAGATAGTCATAGGCTTCGTCGGCAGCGATATCGCCGTTGCCGTTTTGCCCCTCTTTACGCACCAATTTCCCCGGTAGCTGCTGCTGATTTTCCGCGTCGTAAATTTCGCGATAGGCCTGCCCCGCGGATGCCAGGGCGTGGGGTGCCGGACCGGGATGCGTAGTGACCATCAGCGACTGGACGTGCATCAGGGTTTGTTGGGCGCAGCGGCGCTGCTCCTCAGACCCGTTGGCGATGATTCGATGCAGAATGTAAGGGGGGATCACGCTGTGAATCGGCCTGGATTTCATACCTCTGTCTCCTCTTTTCTCTTGACATCGAGAAAGGTGGCTAATGGCAATCAGACGATCGAAAGGAGCGATGCTTAATAATTTATAAGGGTAAGTATTTATCCCTCATCTTTCAAGCCGCGCGCCCGCCGGTTTGCGTCGGCGCGGAAGCTTTCGGCATTTTCTCAAATGCGGGGGACAATCGGCGGCGCTAATCGTGCGCGGGCTTGCGTTGTTTGGCCGTAGATGGCGCCGCTTTTTCCGGCGTAAGCCGGGTGACCCGGCTTTCAACCCAGCCGTCCTGCAGGCGGGTTTGCAAAAGGTCGTCCGGCGCGACCTGGGCGACGCTCTTCAGCACTCTTCCATCCTGCGCGGTGGTTACGTTATAGCCACGCGCCAGCGTCGCCAGCGGGCTGACCCCCTCTAGACGCGAACAGGCGACGCCCAGCCGCTGCTTATGCTGATTGAGTCGACGCTCGACGGCGCGCCGCATCTGATACTGCAACTGCTGTAAACGCTGCTGGGCGCGATGAATTTTGGCCTGCGGCTGCTGCTGTATCAGCCGCTGCCTCAGGCGTTCGCTGCGGCGCGCCAGCTGTTTGAGCTGCGATTGCATCCCCTCATCCATCCTCTGGCGCAGCTTGACCAACTGCGTCTGCTGGCGGGCCAGACGCAGCTGCGGGTGCTGCTGCTGTAAGCGGTGTTGCAGACGGGTAAAATCACGGCCGCGCTGGGCAAGGTAATAATCCATCGCCATTTCCAGCCGCTGGCGCTGCGACTGTATCTGGCGGATAAGTTCAAGCTGATTACGGCTAACCAGCTCCGCGGCGGCGGAGGGCGTCGGGGCGCGCAAATCGCCGACGAAGTCGGCGATGGTAACGTCGGTTTCATGACCGACGGCGCTGACGACGGGAATACGGCTGGCGAAAATCGCCCGGGCGACCCGTTCATCGTTGAAACTCCACAAGTCTTCCAGCGAACCGCCGCCGCGGCCTACGATCAGAACATCACATTCGTCGCGTTGGTTCGCCAGCTCAATGGCGCGCACAATCTGCAGCGGCGCGTCGGCGCCCTGTACCGCGGTCGGGTAGACCACCACCGGCAGCGACGGATCCCGGCGTTGCAGAACCTGTAAAATATCGTGCAGGGCGGCGCCGCTGGCTGAAGTAATCACCCCGACCTGTCTGGCGGGGCTTGGCAATGCCTGCTTGAACTGCCGATCGAAAAGCCCTTCCGCGGCCAGGCGCTGCTTTAACTGTTCGAACTGCTGCTGCAGCAGGCCGTCGCCCGCGGGCTGCATGCTTTCCGCCAGCAACTGGTAGTCGCCGCGCGGTTCATACAGCGTAATCGATGCGCGTATCAGCACCTGCTGGCCGTTTTGCGGACGGAAAGTCACGCGCCGGTTGCTGTTGCGAAACATGGCGCAGCGCACCTGGGCGCGCTCATCTTTCAGCGTGAAATACCAGTGGCCGGATGCAGGTTGAGAGAGGTTGGAAATTTCGCCGGAAAGCCATATCTGGCCCATTTCCATCTCCAGCAGTTGCCGAACCGTCTGGTTCAGTCGGCTAACGGTGAAAATCGCGGCAGAGGGGAATTGAGACATTGTGAGCCAGATCAAATTTTAAAACAGTGACTTAATTGATTGATACTACCTGCCTGCAACAGGTAATCAAGCATTTTTTAAAAAAACACTGGAGACAACCGGTTACGCTCTGTATAATGCCACGGCAATATTTTATCTGTTCTTCACATTCACCTTGGTGAGATATTGCCCATGTTACGTATCGCTAAAGAAGCATTGACGTTTGACGACGTCCTCCTGGTTCCCGCCCACTCGACTGTTCTGCCTAATACGGCTGATTTAACCACCCAACTGACGAAAACCATCCGTCTGAATATTCCTATGCTGTCCGCCGCGATGGATACCGTAACGGAATCCAATCTGGCTATTGCGCTGGCGCAGGAAGGCGGTATCGGCTTTATTCATAAAAATATGTCTATCGAACGTCAGGCTGAAGAAGTCAGCCGCGTAAAAAGACATGAAAGCGGCGTGGTGGTCGATCCTCAGACCGTTACGCCGACCACTACGCTGCGTCAGGTAAAAGAGCTGACCGAACGTAATGGTTTCGCCGGCTATCCCGTAGTGGCCGGAGGCAATGAACTGGTCGGCATCATTACCGGCCGTGACGTGCGTTTTGTCACCGACCTGGAAAAACCGGTCAGCGCGGTGATGACGCCGAAAGAACGTCTGGTTACGGTAAAAGCCGACGAAGCCCGCGACGTGGTTCTGCAAAGAATGCATGAAAAACGCGTTGAGAAAGCGCTGGTGGTGGATGACGACTTCCATCTGCTCGGCATGATCACCGTAAAAGATTTCCAGAAAGCGGAACGTAAACCCAATGCTTGTAAAGACGCGCAGGGCCGTCTGCGCGTTGGGGCGGCCGTCGGCGCCGGCGAAGGCAACGAAGCGCGTATCGATGCTCTGGTCGCCGCCGGCGTTGACGTACTGCTGATCGACTCTTCCCACGGTCATTCCGAAGGCGTGCTGCAGCGTATCCGTGAAGCGCGCGCCAAATATCCCGATCTGCCGATCATCGGTGGCAACGTGGCCACCAGCGCCGGCGCGAAAGCGTTGGCGGAAGCCGGCGTCAGCGCGGTTAAAGTGGGTATCGGCCCCGGTTCTATTTGCACCACCCGCATCGTGACCGGCGTGGGCGTGCCGCAGATCACCGCGATTTCCGACGCGGTTGAAGCGCTGGAAGGCACCGGTATTCCGGTGATCGCCGACGGCGGCATTCGTTTCTCCGGCGATATCGCCAAAGCGATCGCCGCGGGCGCGGCCTGCGTGATGGTGGGCTCCATGCTGGCCGGTACCGAGGAATCCCCCGGCGAGATCGAACTCTACCAGGGCCGCTCTTTCAAATCCTACCGCGGCATGGGTTCGCTGGGCGCGATGTCCAAAGGCTCTTCCGATCGCTACTTCCAGAGCGACAATGCGGCGGACAAACTGGTGCCGGAAGGTATTGAAGGCCGCGTCGCGTACAAAGGGCGCCTGAAAGAGATCGTCCATCAGCAGATGGGCGGCCTGCGTTCCTGTATGGGGCTGACCGGTTGCGGAACCATTGATGCGCTGCGCACCCAGGCCGAGTTTGTCCGCATCAGCGGCGCCGGAATTCAGGAAAGCCATGTTCACGACGTTACCATTACCAAGGAATCACCGAATTACCGTATGGGTTCATAAGGTGATTACAGGCTGATTTAATTCGTTAAACCCGGTAATATTCACCGGGTTTAATTACTTTTAGCTTTTATATCCAATAGATTTCACGGCAAAGGCGGCGTAACCGCCGCGGCGACGTGAGATCCGCGGGATATATTCGTATTTGGAATACGTTTCCCATGACAGAAAACATTCATCAACACCGCATTCTTATTTTGGATTTCGGCTCGCAATACACGCAGCTGGTTGCACGACGTATTCGTGAACTGGGTGTTTATTGTGAACTCTGGGCATGGGATGTCACAGAAGCGCAGATCCGCGAATTCAACCCCAACGGCATTGTGCTTTCCGGCGGCCCGGAAAGCACCACCGAGTTCAACAGCCCGCGCGCGCCGGAGTATGTCTTTAACGCCGGCGTTCCGGTATTGGGCATTTGCTACGGCATGCAGACGATGGCGATGCAGCTGGGTGGACGCGTCGAAGGTTCCAGCGAGCGCGAATTCGGCTATGCGCAGGTTGAAATTAAAACGGACAGTCAGCTGGTGGGCGACATTCAGGATGCGTTGAGCGCCGCCGGCGCGCCGCTGCTGGATGTTTGGATGAGCCACGGCGATAAAGTCACGGCTATTCCCGCCGGTTTTGTCACGGTCGCCAGTACCGACACCTGCCCGTTCGCCATTATGGCCAACGAAGAAAAACATTTTTACGGCGTACAGTTCCACCCGGAAGTGACGCACACCCGCCAGGGGCAGCGCCTGCTCGAACGTTTTGTGCGCGATATCTGCCGGTGTGAGGCGCTGTGGACGCCGGCCAAAATTATCGACGACGCGGTCGCCCGTATTCGCCAGCAGGTCGGCGACGACCATGTGATTCTGGGGCTGTCCGGCGGGGTTGACTCCTCCGTCACCGCCATGCTGCTGCACCGCGCCATTGGCAAACGCCTGACCTGCGTATTCGTGGATAACGGCCTGCTGCGCCTGAACGAAGCCGATCAGGTGCTGGAAATGTTCGGCGACCAGTTCGGTTTGAATATCGTGCACGTCCCGGCGGAAGAGCGCTTCCTGGCGGCGCTGGCCGGTATTGACGATCCGGAAGCGAAGCGTAAAACCATCGGCCGCGTCTTTGTCGAAGTTTTTGACGAAGAAGCCTGCAAACAGTCTGAAGTTAAGTGGCTGGCTCAGGGCACTATTTATCCTGACGTTATCGAATCCGCCGCTTCCGCAACCGGTAAAGCCCACGTGATCAAATCTCACCATAACGTCGGCGGCCTGCCGAAAGAGATGAAGCTGGGTCTGGTCGAACCGTTAAAAGAGCTGTTTAAAGACGAAGTGCGTAAAATCGGGCTGGAGCTGGGCTTGCCGTACAATATGCTTTACCGCCATCCGTTCCCGGGGCCGGGCCTGGGCGTACGCGTGCTGGGCGAAGTGAAAAAAGCGTATTGCGACCTGCTGCGTCGCGCCGATGCTATCTTTATTGAAGAGCTGCACAAAGCCGAACTGTACGATAAGGTCAGCCAGGCGTTTACCGTCTTCCTGCCGGTGCGCTCCGTCGGCGTAATGGGCGACGGCCGTAAATATGACTGGGTTGTCGCGCTGCGCGCGGTGGAAACCATCGACTTTATGACCGCGCACTGGGCGCACCTGCCGTACGATTTTCTCGGCCGCGTATCCAACCGCATCATCAACGAAGTCGACGGCATCTCCCGCGTGGTGTACGACGTATCGGGTAAACCGCCGGCGACGATTGAGTGGGAGTGAGGATTTAGCATCCACTGAGTTCCGCTAACGTCTAAAATCGCCAGTAAAATCATAGGATTTACTGGCGATTTTTTCTTTTGTGAACCATGGAAATCATTGTAATCCACTCCCTGATGCCGTCATTTTTGGCGGTATCAGGGAACAACATGACCGGCGTCCGGCGGATATCATTGCGAATTTAAGGAAGTGGGGGAGCGGCGATGTACCATAAGGCTGGCTGGCGGTGGAAGGGACGGTGAGCGACAAGGCCCGGGCCAGTCTTTTACCGTTAATGTCATCCCGGTGTGAGAAAAAATGCATATAAACTCGTATCTAAAAGCACTCTATGAAGCCAACTGGCCCGCTTTACTTGAAAATGGTCGTCAGATTGCAGGCCCGGCGCCTACCAATCCCTTGCTTCTTTGCTTTAATGAAGCGGAATTTTTACAAGCGAATAAACGCATTTTGATCTGTGGTCAAGAGACTTGGGGGTGGGGGGCATTCGGTGCGACGGTTGAAGATTGTATGGCGGGTTATCGACGCTTCTTTATCGATGGTGCGTTTTATGACGGTTACGGCGTCAGCGCTTTCTGGAAGGCTTTCAGGTTTTTCGAATCGCAGTTGGTCCGGATTTTGGGCGGGCAGCAACTCCAGTTTATTTGGCAGAATTTAGCTAAGATTGGCCGCAACGATGGAAAGACCGGTGTTACGGATGAGATTCGCACTCTTGAGAGAGCGTATTTTCCTGTTTTTAAGGCGGAGATGAAGTTACTCAAGCCCGATATAGTTCTGTTTCTGACAGGGCCGGATCGGGATCTCGATATCCGGTTCCATTTTCCTGATGCGGTATTTTCTCAAGCTGGCGATGAATCCAATCTCCGGCGACGGGCGTGGGTTTCATCGGCTGAACTTCCTGCGGCCTCGCTCCGGCTTTATCATCCCAGGTACTTTGGCGCGTGGTCGCATCAATATAAAAACGAAGTCGTTTCCCTATTGAAAAGCCGGTTTTAACAAGGCATACCGTTCGCGACTTTTGGCCGTTGGTTTTTTTCCTGGGTTTCTCGGCATAAAACTTGATTAGGGGAAACGTAAGACAGCGATACTGCATTTGCTCAGAATCCCCGAAAAGAGGTTATGACGTTTGACGCCGATGGGGATATAAAAATGTCACCGCTTGTCAGGTTTCGGCCCGTCCCCGGCAAGCGGCAATAATCGTTCGTCGGATTGATTTTCGCTAAGAGCGAAACGCGCGCGAACTCGCGACGCGGTTAGCCATTATTTTATCTCATAGGTCACCATTTTTGATGCGGTTTTATATTTATTAACATGGGACATCATAAAAGAGATAATTTTACCCATCCGCTTATATTCACTGAATTCGGTAAAAAGCTTTGTTTTTACATGGGTTAATTTGCTATTCCAGCGCTCGATCTCTTTTTCGTCATCGAGGCCGAAGGAAAACTGCACGCCTGAATTTTTCACGGTATCATGTTTCGCGGAGTTTTTACTTAGCCAGGTATTAAGCATGTCGAAAATCATTCCGCTGTTACTAAAGTTCTGACAAAGCGCATTAAATATTTTTTTCACCTGTTCTTCTGTGAAATACATCAAAACCCCTTCTATAATAAAAAACAGATGTTCATCATGATGTAATTCTTTTTTTACCGCATAAATCCAGTCGTTATCCAAAATAGAACCGGATATATATTTTTCGTTTTCGTGGCAAGGGATTAATTTTTTCCGCGCATCGATCACATCCATTAAATCGATATAGTAAAATCTTGCCTGTTGGGCCGCATCGCCAATGCGTTGGTAGCGGGCATCCAATCCGCAACCGAGGGTAATTATCACCGGATTTTCGTTTTTATTAATAAACTCAATGGTTTCATTGTCAAAATATTTTGCTCTGATAGCCGTTCCCACGCGACTGGTTTTTTTGTTTTTATATTTTTTTATATCGAAACGCGTTTTTTTTAAGATATCGCAGGCGACATCATCGACGATGATGGGATGTTGCCGCATGCTTTCTTCAGCTTTACAGGCCAGTGGAATTAATAGCGTGTTTGATACTTTATCTTCGAAATAGTTCTCTTTCATTGTAATACCCTACCTAAATCGATATGCGAAAATAAATGATTCCCGTTATCATTATCGACGCTTATCTTAAGCCTTGCCGTTTTATTGATAAAGCCATTAGCGGAAAAATGGGGCTTTTTAACGTATTCGCTGATTTTACGCCCGTTTCAGCGCACGCGGCATCGTTCGGCGATAAAGTCGAGGAACACGCGTACACGGGTTGGGAGCTGCTTGCCCGGTCCGATAAAGAGCGCATGTATCTCTTCCCGATCGCCGGGATTTTCGCTCTCTAACAGCGGCACCAGTCGCCCGGTTTCTATGTCTTTTTTTACATGGAAATGCGCTAACCGAGCCAGGCCAAGGCCGGCGATCGCGGCGTTAAGCATGGTTTCGCCGTCGCCTAGCAATAAGTTTCCGGATGGAGGAAGCAGGTGTGGTTCATCAGGCCCATTGAATGGCCACGCTTTGATATGGCGGGTGAAACCGAAGCCGAGCCGGTGATGCCTCACCAGATCGGCTGGTGTCTTCGAGATGCCTTCACGTTCAAGATAGGCGGGGGCAGCGACCACCACCATGCGGCTACTCCCCAGACTGCGCATCACCAGACGCGAATCGGTTAACGGACCGGTTCGGATGGCGACATCGGTGCGATCGTCCAATAGATCAACTACTTGATCACAAAGAACGATATCCAGCGTTATTTCCGGATACCGTTTAAGGAATTCCGGGATCTGTGGCATCAGATAGTGTTTGCCGAACGCGACGTGCGAATTGACGCGGACATGACCGCGTGGCGTTGCGCCTCGCGTCGCCTCCATCTCCGCCGAAGAGATATCGTCCAAGATGCGCAAGCAGCGCTCATAGAATAGGGAGCCTTCCGGAGTGAGCTGACGCTTGCGCGTGGTGCGATTGATCAGGCGAATTCCCAGCCTGGTCTCAAGCCGGTGAAGAAGTTTGCTTACCGCAGAAGGCGTCATGTCCAGTTTCCGCGCAGCGGCAGAAATGCTCGCTGACTCCACGACCTGAACAAATGTCGCCATTTCAGTAAAGTGATTGGAACGGTTGAACGGGGGCATGGATTCGTGAATTTATTTCCAAGATCCATTGACCGTTGAATTATAGTTCAAAAGCACGAAGTCTTCTAAAGTTACCGCTACACTTTTCTGCTTGGAGATAAACGTGCAAGTTCGTTCGCATAATCCAGCATTGTGGGCGTTGATGCTCAGCGCTTATGGCATCGGAACCACGGAATTCGTTGCGGTAGGCATTTTGCCCAATATCGCGCTTGATATGGGCATTGATATTCCTGTCGCCGGCCTCGTCGTAAGTCTATATGCGCTGGGCGCTACCGTTGGCGCGCCTGTTTTGACTGCGTTGACGGGGCGGGTGCCGCGCAAGACGTTACTGCTGGCGCTGATGGCATTGTTCACTATCGGTAATATGGTCGCGGCGACCAGCGTCAATTACGGCGCTCTGCTTGGGGCCAGAGTGGTTACTGCATTCTCACATGGCGTTTTTTTTGCCATCGGCGCCACTATCTCTGCGAGTTTAGTTCCTCATGACCGCCGAGCTTCAGCTATTGCCATGGTGTTCTCCGGGTTGACTATCGCCATCGCCACGGGGGCGCCTATTGGTACCCTTGTGGGTCAACAATGGGGATGGCGGATAACTTTCTGGATGGTCGCCGGCCTGGGGTTGATTTCATTCATCGGTATCGCCTTGTTGTTGCCGCGTACGATTAACGTTGACCGTCCGGGAAGTTTGCGAGACCAGGCCAAAGTATTGAGCAGCGGACGGCTGTTAATCGCGTTTTCCATGAATCTGTTCGGTTATGGCGGAACGTTCGTTGCGTTCACCTACTTAGCGCCATTGCTGGAACAGATAAGCGGATTCCAGTCGAGCAGTATCGGTAAGATCTTGTTTCTCTATGGGCTATCGGTGATAGCGGGGAACGTTATCGGCGGGCGTATCGCCAACCTTAAACCGATACCCGTACTCGTGGTGTTTTTCACGCTACAGGCTTTGGGGCTGCTGATATTTAGTTTTACCGCCTATTCCCAAGTAGGCACGCTTATTACCTTAGCGTTCCTGGGGGGACTTTGCTTCGCCAATGTACCGGGGCTGCATTTGTATGTTGTTCAACTGGCGCAAAAGCATCGACCGAAAGGTGTCGATGTTGCGTCGGCATTGAACATTGCTGCCGCCAATTTGGGGATCGCATTGGCATCTTTTATCGGCTCGCGTGTGGTTGCCTCGCCTCTGGGCTTACAGGCGACGCCCTGGGTCAGTGCGTTGCTGGTCGTTGTGGCATTACTGCTCACGGTATGGAGTGGTTTCCTGGACCGCAAGGCTTTGGCAGAAAATAACGGGTGGAAACATGATGCAGATTAAAACGAGCATCCCCTCGGCCTTAGACCTGATACGAGTTCCCGGCCAATTAACGCTAGGGATTGAACTTCCTCTGGACAATGACTGGTCTGTTGGCGCGGAACAGCGTAGTGAAGAACGCTATCGTCCGCACGGTATGCCTGACTTAAGCCGGCAGGAAGGGTTGGTACGCCAGGTCGACGCCTCTGGCTTTGCCGCCATCTGGATGCGTGATGTGCCGGTTTTCGACCCGCACGGATTTGGTGACGCGGGTTCTGTCTATGACCCTTTTGTTAATCTGGGATTCCTGGCCGGTATCACTCGTCATGTTGCTTTGGGCACCGCCGCGGTGGTTCTTCCATTGCGTCATCCACTACTGGTGGCAAAAGCTGCCGCATCGGCTGACGTGCTATCAAAGGGACGGCTCATACTCGGTGTCGCAACTGGCGAGCGCCCCGTGGAGTTTCCGCTTCTGATCTATAGGTGTTTTTACCGTGTGGGTTTAGCCGAACAGGAAGATGCTAAGATTAGCCCCCAATAGGCTCAGGCGTTCGCCAGGCAGATATCAGCACTCGTGCATCTTGTTGGTGGTCTAAATATGGTCTATATTAAAACCGATACATAAACAATGACTATCAGGTGGACGCATCATGAAAGTAGAGACAATCAGCTACGTTAAGAAAAACGCGGCAACGCTTGATCTGTCAGAACCGATCCTGGTCACGCAAAATGGCGTTCCGGCTTATGTTATAGAATCCTATGACCAACAGCAGGAACGGGAAAACGCCATCGCTTTGCTGAAGCTGCTAACCCTGTCAGAGAAAGATAAAGCTGAAGGGCGCGTGTTCTCAAAAGACCATTTGCTGGATGGACTTGCGGATTAAGCACAGAGCATCCAACGTTAAGGGACTTCCATGGAACAGCAGGTTACCTTTGAGTACACGCTTACGGTAAAGCACTGCATCGACACAATTGCGGGCTTCCTCCGACGCGTTGATGTCGAACCGCGCCCGGTTATTGCAGATATACTTACACAGTTTGAGAGTACCGTTGGCCAGTTCCCGCTGGGATGCCAGATTTGTCCCGAACTACTGAAAATTGGTTGTGCAAAGTACCGGGAATTTAACCACGCTGAAGGTTACCGGGTGTTGTATTCTGTAGATGGAACGTTAGCGACAGCACATGCGATCTTGTCACATCGGCAGGACGTCCAGCAGCTGCTGTTTAAGCGCCTGATAATGGTTTGATAACCAGATTAGTATCTATCATGCAACCGCGGCGATACGGCGAAGGGCGGGACGCGGAGAGATCGCTTGTGGTCTGTCTCTTCCGGCAGGCGCTGGATCTGTTTATGCAGCTGCATATTCTGGTCGCAGGTTTGCCGTTTGGCAGACAAATCAGCTGGCGTATGAAATAAAAAGCCTCAGTCCATGTAACGGGCGGAGGCGAAAGAGGGGAGTTCTGCGTTATCGTTTTAACGAAATGACGCAGGTTGATCCGAGGATTATTTTTTATAAGTTGGCAGACGGTGCTTTCTTTGATGTGTGTTTTATAACCACATGAACTAAAAGGATTTAGCATGGAGATCATCGGTGATAACACCTGCGTAACCAATGTCAGATCGAGCGGTAAAGTCGTTTTGTGTAGTGGTGAACCGCATAAGTATTGGTTGGAACTGCAGTTTGTGGATGAGAATAACACGCCCGTTTCCGGGCTGAAAGTGCAGTTGGAGTATCATCCGCTTGCATCCGCGGAGCAGGTGGCGATGTGGCGTAAATTCGGCGGTCACGCTTGTAATCCCACTCCGCCACCCAATCCCCCTGCGGGTGTCACCGACAGCCAGGGGCTGATCCGGTTTGATGACCTGTACTGGCTGAGCGTGGACGTGAAAACGGACGGCCAGCAGATAGCCGATGAGATGACGCAGTGGCCGCTGGGCGTCCGGCGCAATCCGAATAGCCAACCAGTGAATAAAAACGCCTTCCGGCGGGAAATGCGGGACAAAAGCTGGCGATCGGACGTACAGGAAAAAACCGAAGCAGCCGGACACGTACATCACTATGTGACTATCGGGGAACTCTGTGACCGATTGCCTCAGATAGAGGGCTGATATGAGCAGGAGCCGCCGGAATTTCATTTTCCTCCGGGGCGTTCGTTGAAGGGCATGGCGATAGCCCCGGGAGAGTTGAAGCGACGGCACGTCATCGAAATTTGCCCGTTCCGGGCATGGGTGCTGGCGCTACACGACACGAAAACGTACGACCTCGCCAACGGGCTGAACCTTGGTATTATGGCCGATCTGGTTTACTCTGCTGAAAAAGAGAATAAAAACATCGACTATTTTTTCCGGGAGAAATGCCAGGATTTGTCTTCCATTCCTCAGTTTGCTGAGTTCCCGTCCTACTTTCACACGCTGGCAGTGGATGTGCCGTTCCGAGATCGTTATCTTGCGCCGGTGTACCTGAGCACGAAGGATAGCGAGCAACCGCAGGGCGATACTCGACTGTTTACGGTGGAATGCGGAACGCATGTGCTGGTTGCCTGGTGCGGTACTGACAGTCTGTTGAACGTCCTGACCGATTTATCCTTTGGGCCGAAGCGATACCTGCCGGAGTTGGGCGGGGAGGGAAATATTCATGGTGGTTTTCTGGAAGCCTATGAGCTGGCTAAACGGAAGTTCGGGGATGAACTGGATGCGGTGAAGACTGCCTTGGGGAAGCGAAAAAAGCTGTTTATCTGCGGGCACAGCCTGGGCGGGGCGCTTGCGCTGCTGTATGCCGCCGAGATGAAATCCAGCCAGCCGGTACTGTATACCTACGGCATGCCGCGCACGTTTACCCGCGCGGCGATGCCCTTGCTGGACGGGATCACTCACTACCGACACGTCAATGATAACGACTCGATCACGCAGATCCCTCCGGATGCCGATCTCGATAATGTGTTCTATGAAAAATGGGGGACGCTAGGCGATAAGCTGGGATTTGACTGGTCGCTTACCACTGCAGCCGGGCTCGGGGTGGCCGTGAGGGATTTGACGTTTCAGTCGGCGGGATTTGCGGAGAAAAAAGACCCGTACTGGCATCACGGCAATACGGTGGCTTTTCTCCGGGCGCAGCAGTGCGTGATAAGCAAAAAGTCGACATATAATCCGAGCGATCCTTTTCCGGTGACAATGTCTTATGTAAATCAACAGGCGGTGAAACTCTTTCTGGTGCCATCCCTGAATGATGAGTGTTTGAAATCCACCGGCGAGCATCAGGAAGCGTTTATCCAGTGTCTGAGTCCGGGGAGCCTGAAAAAAACCTTTCCGCAGAATACCAATCCCGTGCAGAAAGGCCTTGCCAGCAATCCACGCAACCATTCGATGGCGCATCGCTATCTGCCTTATATCCATAATCAGGTGCTGGAACTGGCGAGCCCAGAGCGGCCAATGAAAAGAAAGGCTATGCGCGAACTGTTCCTCGAGGAGATTGAGAAGGGGAATTTATGCAGCGGTAATCCGGATGAGGTCCAGCGCAACCGTGAGTTTCTGGCGCTCCAGGATATGTTGCCGGTGACGCTGCAACGGATGCAGGCGGAAGATACCGGGAAAAATGCCCTGATCCGCTTTGCGGCGGTAACGGAGGAAGAAATTGAACTGCCTAACTAAAATTCTTGTCATCGTGCTTGGCGCCACGCTGATTTGCGGGTGTGGCGACAAAACGGACCAGACGCTTTCTCCGCCTGATAATGCCCATTATGTCAGGGTGTTATTCCGGGTTCCCGACGGCACAACGCTGATGCCGATGCAGGTGCTGTACCGTTCTGAAAAATGTATGGATAAAAGCTATAACTCCAGTTTTGAATCTTATCCGGTACGGGGCTATAACGGCTTTACACAACCCTTTGTCCGGCAAGGGCACGGTAATATCTGGCAGACGTCTATTGCGATAGACGGTGGAGGCTCGTGTCAGTGGCAGTTGAACTCGCTGCGGGTGAGTTTTAAGATTGCCGATAATCATCCTCTGGTGAAGGGTAAAAAGGTGATTGAGACCAGTTATATCTTTGATTTCGGAGATTATGGCCTCAGCGACGGTTATGGGACGGGAAGGGCAAAAGAGGTCAGTGGCGATCTGGACTTAAAGACGGATTTTTTCCCGATGGTGACTAATCACATCGACAATACAGTGAGTTTGAAGTTTTTTGGGGGTGATACCGGGCTTGAAAAGTGGCGCAGACGCTTTCTGCTTAGTGATACACAAAATATCTTTATTGAACCTTCCGTTCATCTTACGAAAGTTGTTATGTTGAATCCCCCTGATAATCCGGGCAATCTGACGGCAATTTACCCGGATGGCAGCAGTGAAGAGATACCGCATATTTATCCTGATTATGAAAAATTGCTGTCGATGAAATAATTGAGATGCGTATCGAATTAAAAAGGGTTTTTTTGAGATTTTTTTCTGCGCACAGACTGGCATTTGCCCTGCCGACATTGTTGTAGGTCAATGGCGCTACGCGCTAATGCGTGTTCACATTCTTATTCTCTTTTGACTGGCCCGATTAAACATCAGCCCGAGCAGCGAATATTTCTGGGGCGCCGCTGCTCGGGAGCCTGCTGGCAGCGCGCCGGAATCAGTCATCCTCCTTTCTATTTAATACTGGCGGCCCGACATCACTCATCTCGGATAAATGCGGACTGCGCTTGCTTCAGCTTCATTTGTAGGTAGACTGGTCTACCTACTTATTTCGTCAGGAGGCCGATTATGGCGCCCGTATCCGCCGGTTCAGAGACCGCCTATGAAAAGCTACTCAGCGCCGCGTGCGTGCTGTTTTATAATCACGGTATCAACGGCACCGGCATTGATGCCATCGTGAAGCGCGCCGGTGTCGCCAAGAAAAGCCTGTACAATAATTTTGCCTCCAAAAACGCGCTTGTTGCGACCTACCTCAGGGTGCGCCATGAAGAGTGGCTTTCGCTGTATCAAAGACGGTTAGAAGCCGCCATAACGCCGCGGGAGCGGGTGCTGGCCGTATTTGATGCCTATAGGGATCATGCCGAATATGCCTATGAAAACGGTTTTCGCGGTTGCGGCTTGCTGAACGCGGCGGCAGAGCTGCCGGCGGGGGCCGCGGGGCGGCAGGTCGTGCGCGCGCACAAGGAGGAGGTGGAAGCTATTCTGGCTGCGCACCTGACTGACCTGATGAGCGGAAACGTTGCAGGCGCGCGCAGCATGGCAAAACACTTCGCTTTTTTGCTGGAAGGCAGTATTTCACGCGCAGGTCTGGAAGGTAACAGCGACTGCGTGACGCAGGCCGGCGTGATTGCCGAACGAATGATGGAGGCGTACTGATGCCGTCATCAAGACAACGCCTGAGCGGTATGGCGGGCGTGTTCATCGCGGCCGCTCTCTGGGGCACCACCGGTACGGCCGCGACTTATGCCCCCGACCTGAGTCCTCTGGCCGTAGGGGCGGTCGCCATGGGGATCGGCGGGTTACTGCAGGGGCTTATTGCCATCGCCGCCATTATCCGTCAGCGCCGGCTGATTTCCCGGCACCGGCATTTTCTGCTGACCGGGGCCGTCGCGGTGGCGGTTTACCCTCTCGCCTTTTACGCCTCCATGCGCTATGCCGGCGTCACGGTCGGCACTGTGATTTCCATCGGCTCAGCGCCGCTTCTGTCCGCGCTGATTGAATATCGCCTTGACGGACTCCGCCTGACAAAGCAGTGGATGTGCGGAGCGGCCGTGGGCATCGCCGGTATGATACTGCTCTGCCTGGCGGAAAGCGGCGGGCGCGGTACCTGCAACGATCACGCCACGACGGGGATCTTGCTGGGCCTGCTGGCCGGCTTCACCTATGCCTGCTACTCGTGGTCCGCGCGGCGGTTAATGCAGGCTGGCGTGGCTTCCCGCGCCGCGATGGGCGCCACCTTTGGCGCCGGCGGTATTCTGCTTATGCCTGTGCTTTTGATGACGGGGGCGCCGCTTCTGGCCGCCTGGAACAATACCGCCGTCGGTATTTATATGGCGCTGGTTCCGATGTTTGTGGGCTACGTCTGTTATGGCTACGGGCTGGCGCGCATTCCTGCCAGCATGGCAACCACTATTACCCTGCTGGAACCGGTGGTTGCCGCCCTGCTGGCCGTAATACTGGTCGGTGAAAGACTACCGGCATCCGGATGGGCAGGGGTTGGGCTGATTGTTGCCTGCCTTGTCGTGATTAGCGTTCCGGCCGGCATGCGCCCTTTCGCTCCAGCCAAGCGCCGCGCCGATTCTATTTAACGCGTAAACAGGAAAAGTAATCGTGAAGGAAAAAGCGACGGTTGACTTGTTTTCGTCCCTGGGTATGCGCACAGGGACCATTGTTAAAGTAGAAGAGAGTAAAACCACGAAACTAGCCGTTTGATACCCGCGATTGCAATCAACTTCTCCGCGCAGCGGGGCGGCGATAATCCTTATCCGGCTTTACCCTCTTTTTTAATTTCATCGAGATAGTTGTAAACGGTGTAGCGGGTAACGCCGAGTACTTTTGCGGCTTTCTCCACGCCTCCCCGCACAATGAACATGCCTTTTTCCTGCATTTTGCGGACTATCTCGACCTTCTCCTTTTTCGTCGTCCCGATTCTCAACTGTCCCGTCGGGGGAAGGCAGTCGTGAATAATCTCATTCATCTTTTCTTCCAGCCCCGTTTCGCCGCTCTCTTTGGCTTCAACGCCAGGCGGAAGCAGCAGCGCCAGCGCATCCCGGGCCGCGTTGATTGCGCCGTCGTCGGCATTGAAGCAGAGCGATAACGACGCCTTTCCTGACTCATCCTTAAACAGCACGGTAGCGCTGCGCAGCGGTTTGCCCTGCAGGCTGACGGTTTTATAGTCGGTAAAAATAGCGGGCCTGGTGTCTTGCGCCGATGGCTTGTGGTTAAGGATCCCCATAAAGCCCATATCATTTTCCGGTCCGTCAAGCAGCGAGCTCCCCGGCACCCGGCCCGAAAGATGGCCATTAATGATTTTCAGAACGGAAGAGTCCGGTTGCTGAAGATCGTGCAGGACGACCTCAATATTCTGGCCGACGACGGAAGCGAGGGCTTCCATAGCGGCGCTAAGTCCCTCGATAAGATGCGCCTTTGCGCTATCGTTTTTCATCCAGATTGGCCCCGTTTGCTCAAACAATTTCTGATTATGCATTTAAACAGATTGTTGAAAATCAACAAAGTATTTGTGCGGTCGCGGCAATCTCCGGGAAGGCGATGCCGACAAGCCGCAGCCCGGCTGGGCTTATCGTTATTCTTTTAATTCAACAATAAGTTGATAATTCAACTTATTGTTGCTAGTTTGATGCCATTATCGAACTTACCGGCCTGGTTTATTAGAGGAAATCATGAACAAAACGATAAAACGAGTCGAGAGCCAGCTTCCCTTTCCCTTTGCCACCGCGACGGAAGTGAACGGCGTGCTTTACCTCTCGGGCCAGGTGTCGATGACGGAGACCGCCGAGCCCGTTTATGGGAATGTCGCCACGCAGACGGCGAATATTCTCGGCAATATCGCCAAGACCCTTAAGGAGGCGGGCTCGGGCTTTGACAATATTTTTAAGGTCACGGTTTGGCTGTCCGACATGAAATACTTTTCTGAATTTAATCAAGAGTATGCAAAATGGTTTGCCGGTGGTTATCCGACGCGTACGGTCGTGAGCAGCAAACTGGCTTTTAATCTGGACGTTGAAATCGAGGCGCAGGCTTTGGCGGGGAAATCCGACGCCTGATGACGGTTCGTACACAATAGGTTTGGTGATATAGCATGCAACTACATATCAATACGCCGCTGCTTAACTCAAGAGCTCTGGGTCAGATCGCGGGGAGAAATGTCTGGCTGAAAATGGATGCGCTGCAGCCCTGCGGATCGTTCAAGATCCGCGGCATCGGCCTGGCCTGTCAGACATATTATGAAAACGGGGCCAGGCGCTTTATCTCTTCATCGGGCGGCAACGCGGGGTTGGCGGTGGCATACGCGGGGCGCCTGCTGGACGTACCGGTGATTGTGGTGGTGCCGGAAACCACCTCGGCGCGGGCGCAGGAGCTGCTGCGGCTTGAGCAGGCGGAGGTGATTGTTTATGGCGGTTCATGGCAAGAGGCCAATGAGTTTGCGCTCTCGCTGGTGAAAGAGACGGATGCCTTTCTGCATCCGTTCGATAATCCTTTGCTCTGGCAGGGGCACGCCACCATGATCGATGAGGTCGTCTCCTGCGGCCTGCGTCCCGATGCGGTTATTTTATCCGTCGGCGGCGGCGGTCTGCTTTGCGGCGTTATCGAAGGGCTACGGCGCAACGGCTTCTCAGAGGTTCCGGTGATCGCGGTGGAAACCGAAGGGGCGGCGTCGTTTCATGCCGCCGTCAACGCCGGCCATGCCGTTGAGATTGAACGCATCAATACCGTCGCCACCTCCCTCGGGGCAAAACGGGTTTGCGATCGGGCGGTGGAATATGCCGGTTCGCACGCCGTCATAAGCGAGCTGGTTAGCGATGCGGAAGCCGTCAATGCCTGCCGGAAATTTACCGACGATCACCGGGTTGTCACCGAGCCGGCGTGCGGCGCCAGTCTGGCCTGTCTCTATGAGAGAAAAGCGGTATTGGAGCCTTTTAGCAATCCGCTGGTTATCGTCTGCGGCGGCGCAACCATGACTCTGGAACAGATGATAGCGTTGGGTGGTTGATTCCGGGACGATAGGCGGCGCTCAGACAGGCTGCCTTCTTTTTGCGTTCCGAAATCGTGTTTTACTCGCTGACAGGCGCCATCGCGCTCAATTTTTTGGTGGCCTGGAATCATCGCAAAGAGTGGTATATAGCCAGCTGATGCCGTTTCCCACCATTTTTGCCGCGGGGTCAGCGCGGCGTGCGTTTATGCGGCTTATGGCCGGTTTTATCTCGCCGGATATGTAATAGCCGTCGATTGCCAGAAAACCGACCGCCGTTCAGATAGGGATATAGGTCAGCCATTCTTGCGTCTGGATCTGCTCGCCCAGCAGCAGAGAAACGCAAACCATCAGTACGGGTTCGACGTATCCCAGCAGGCTAAACAGACCGAATGAGAGCAGACGGCTGGCGACAATATAGGACATAAACGCCGCCGCGCTGATGACGGCGAGAAGCAGCAGCGCCGTTTGCGGGGGTTTCTGGAGGGGAAATGCGCGCCGGGGACAACGGGCGCGGCGCGTTAGCCGCCGAGGGCTGCGCCGGCAAATGGAAATATCGCGTGCGTATCGCCTGTCGGACGGCATCCGTTGCGCTATGCGTTTGCGCCGTATTGCAGAAGCGCGGCGTTCTCCAGCACCAGATCGCTGAGAAAATCCGCCACCAGCCGTACGCGCCGCGAATGCGCCAGATCGGCGTGGATCGCCAGCCAGATGGGCCGATCGCAGTCGATATCGTCGCGCACGCATACCAGCCCTTGTTCCCGCGCCAGCCAGTGCGGCAGCACCGCCAGGCCGAGACCGGCGCGGGCGGCGGCCATCTGCGTGGAGATTGCGGAGGTCAGCATGCGGCAAGGCCGTCCGCGCAGCGCGCTCTCCAGCCATTGCGCGGCGGGGAGGTGCTGCTGGGTCTCCGTCCAGCCGATGAATGCATCCGCCTCCTGCGCCGCCTCGCGCCGGCGCAGGTAGTCCGGCGCGGCGTACAGGCCGAATCCCATCATTCCCAGGCGGCGAATGCTCAGATTGCCGCGTTCGGGCTTGATCATGCGTATCGCCAGATCGGCGTCGCGCCGGTGCAGATTGACCGCCGCGACGCCGGTTACGACTTCCACGCTCAGATTAGGATGCGGCGCCAGCAGGCCGGGCAGCGCCGGCACGATAAAGTGGTCGGCCAGCATCTGCGTCGTCGCTAGGCGCACGTGGCCCGCCACCCGATCCGTGCGTCCCTGGGCGGCGGCGCCGAAAGCGTGCCCCGCCTGTTCGAGCGCCTCTGCGCGCGCGACGAGCGCCGTGCCATCGTCGGTCAGTCGGTGTCCGCCCTGGTCGCGGGTAAACAGCGAGACGCCCAGCGCCGCCTCCAGCCGTTCCAGGCGGCGCGACGCCGTGGCCAGGCCCAAACCCAGCGTCTTGGCCGCGCCGCTGAGCGTGCCCGTGCGGGACACGGCCAGGAACACCCGGGCGTCGTCCCAATGAAGTTCCTGGTGCGCCTGGTTTCCGATTTCGGAAAACTGATTCGCATATTTGTCCATTTATTACTCCTTATTCGGAAATCATACTAACAACCTTTCAACCGGACAAGGAACACAGAGATGCAACAGCGCGCACGCGAAAAAGATCTTCACGCTCCGGCCAGCGGCTTCGGCCGCATGGCGATAGGCGAATTTTACGGCCCGCGTAACGGCGCCGAAGACATTAAAGGAGGAAATGTATGAGCGGCGTGGGTACGCAGGGACTGGATTGTGGATGGCGAAACTGGCTGGCCGTGGCCATGCTGGGCGTGGGGGCGTTCGTCGTCGTCGCCACCGAGCTGGCGCCGATCGGCATGCTATCCGGCATCGCCGGCGATCTGGCGCAAAGTCCGGGCCGCACCGGACTGGTGGTGACCGCCTATGCGTGGATCGGCGCGCTGGCGGCCCTGGCGGCCGTGCTGACCGTCAGCGGCTGGCCGCGCCGGCCGCTGTTGCTGGGGATGATGCTGCTGCTGGCCCTGTCCAACGGGGCCGCCGCGGCCAGCGGCTCCTTCAACGCCCTGCTGGCGGCCCGTCTGCTGGGCGCGCTGGCTCACGGCGCCTTCTGGGCCATGGCGGCCACCCTGGGGGCTCAACTGGTGCCCGCGCGCCTGATCGGACGCGCCACCGCGATTATCTTCGGCGGCGTTTCGGTCGCCAGCGTGCTAGGCGTGCCTCTGGTCAACGTTATCAGCAACCATGCCGGCTGGCGCGCGGCCTTCGCCTGCCTGAGCCTGCTTGCGCTGGCGGCCGGCCTGGCGTTGGCGATTTCGCTGCCGCGCATGGCCGGCGGCATATGTTTACGTCCGACCCAGCTGCTGTCGGTCCTGGGCAATGGGGAACTACGGTGGCTTTACGCGATCGCCGCCGGGGCTATCGTTGCCCATTTCGCGGTTTTTACCTATGTCGAAGTGCTGCTATCGTCGCGCATGCGCGTCTCCGCCGAATGGGTCGCGATCTGCCTGTTCGCCTTCGGCGCGGCCGGCATCGCGGGCAATCTGCTGTGCGGCGTGCTGATCGACCACTGCCTTAAAGGCATGCTGGCCGCGGCGCTGCTGACGACGGCGCTGTGCCTGCTGGCCATCGGTTCCGGCATCGCGCAGGGCGCGGCGGCCGCGACGTTGCTGGCGCTAGGGTGGGGGATGGCGGTGTCGGTGCTGTTCGTCGGCATTCAGGCCGGCGCGATCCGTCTGGCGGGCGACGCGGCGCTGCCGGCATCGGCTATCTCCGCCGCCATCTTCAATAGCGCCCTCGGCGCGGGAGCGCTTGCCGGCGCCGGCGTCCTGGAGAGTTGGGGAAGCGGCGCGCTCTGCCTGAGTGCGGCCGCGATCGCGGCGCTCTGCTCCGGGCTAGTACGCCAACTCCGGCGCGCAAACGCCGCGCCTGAAAATTAAGGATGGGCTACCGGCATGCCATTTCGCCGACGCCGGCGCGGATAAATGGCATGCTAACTTCCCCAGGGCGGCTGCCGCCAGCGTTCGGCAAGGAACTCGATAAACGCGCCGACCCGGCGCGGAACGGGAGCCCGCTGTACGCGCACCGCCTGGATCGGCACCGCGGGTTCGGCCCAGTCGGGCAGTACGCGCATCAGGTCGCCGCTGCGCAGTTCCTCGGCCACGTCCCAGGTTTCGCGCAGCGAAATCCCCAACCCGGCCCGGCTCCAGGCTCGCAGCGCGTCGCCGTTGTCGCTGCGCAGATCGCCCGCGACTTCCACGCTCTCGGTTTTGCCGCCGCGGCCCGCATGTTTGAGCGTCCAGCGGTTTTGGCGCAGGCCCGGATAGGCGAACAGCAAGCATTGATGCCGGGGAAGTTCGCGCGGGTGCGCGGGCGCGCCCGTGCGCCGCAGGTAGGCGGGGGCGGCCACCAGAATGCGCCGGCTTTCGGCCAGCCGGCGGCTGATAAGGCGCGAATCGGCCAGTCGGCCGACGCGCACGGCCAGATCGAGGTCGCTGTCGTAGAGGTTGACGACGTGATCGCTTAATTGCAGATCGAACCCCAACTGGGGATGACGTTCGCGGAACGCGGCGATCGCCGGCGCCAGGTAGCGCGCGCCCAATGGCGTCGGCGCCGTCACGCGCAGCGCGCCCGTCAGGCTCCCCACGCCTTGACGGGCGACATCGGCGGCTTCATCCAAGAGGGCCAACGCGGGCCGGGCGCGTTCGGCGACGGCCCGCCCTTCGTCGGTAATGCGCAACTGGCGCGTGCTGCGTTCGAACAGCCGCGCCCCCAGCGACTGCTCCAGACGCGCGATCTGCTTGCTCACCGTGGCCGGCGCCAGGTCCAGCGCGCGGGCGGCGGCGGAGAAGCCGTTGCAGTCCGCGACCTTCAAAAACACCGCCAAATCATCCAGGTTGCGTATCGTCATTTATTCCAATCCATCACAAGTATTTCGCCAATTTACTCCTTTTCGGCAGTAGATGAAATTTCCAGAATAACGGCTGAATCGCTGCGTTGGTCGCGATCGATCGCGACGCGCCTTACTCTGGAGCTGCCCTATGCCTGCCGTTATCTCTATTTTCGCCTTCTGCGCCTTCGCCATCGGCTTCACCGAGTTCATCAGCATCGGGCTGGCGGCGTCGCTGGCCGACAGCCTGCAATCCAGCGCGGCGCAAGTCGGGCTGGCGGTCACGCTCTACGCCGCCGGCGTGGCGATCGGCGCGCCGGTTCTGACCGCCTTGGCGTCCGGGTGGGGGCGCAAGCGTCTGCTGTTGGCCGCTATGCTCGTCTTCACCGCCGGCAACGTGCTGGCGGCGCTGTCCACCCAGCTGCCGCTGCTATTGGCGGCGCGCCTGCTGTCGGGACTGGCTCACGGCGTCTTCTTCGCGACGGCCTCCGGCGTGGCGACGCGTCTGGTGGCGCCGGAGCGCGCCGGCGCCGCGCTGTCGCTGGTGTTCGGCGGCGTGACCGTGGCGATGGCGCTGGGCGTGCCGGCGGGCGCCTGGCTGGGCAGCGTGCTGCCCTGGCAATGGATCTTTGCGCTGATCGCGCTCTGCGGCTTGGCGGGCGCGCTGGGGGTGGCCCGATGGATGCCCGCGGGGGCGGGCGATAGCGCCGGCGGCGGCTGGCGTCAGCTATCGGTTCTGTTTGACCGGCGTTTGCTGGCGGGGGCCAGTTTACCGCTGTTGTCTTATACCGGCTCCTTCGTTGTTTATACATTCATCGCGCCGCTGCTGTTGCAGGTGACGCACGCCGATATCCGCGGCGTGAGCGCGATCCTGCTGGCGTACGGCATCGGCGCGGCGATCGGCAACGTCGCGGGCGGGCGGATGACCGACCGTATCGGCATGGACCGCGCCGCGCTCTGGCTGCTGGCGGGCATTGCCGCCGTACTGGCGCTCATCGGGTTGGCGCAGGGCAGTTTTCCGTTGATGGCGGCGTTGGTTCTGGGGCTGGGTCTGACGACCTACGGCACCATTCCGCCGCTGCAAGCGCGTATTCTGGGGCTGGCGCGCCGCCATCGGCCGCAGGCGGCGGATGTGGCCTCCGGGCTGAATATCGCGGCCTTCAATACGGGCGTGGTGGCCGGGTCGATGCTGGGAGCGGCCAGTCTGGAAAGCTGGGGGCTGACCAGTCTGGCCTGGGTGGGGCTGAGCGCGGCGCTGCTGGCGCTATTGGCGCTGGTCTGGCAGCGGCGGCTGCCGTCGATGCGCTTCGCCGCGCCGGCGTCGGCCGGGTACGGCGATCCGGATGCCGCCGGCGGCCTTCGCCGCGATCTGGCGGCTGATACCAAGCGCATTGAGCCGGATCGCGACCGCGACGATCCTCACCGCCCGGATGCCAAGGCGCCATTGCGCAAGCTGCCGTAGCCGGCGCAAGCGACGCCTTAGGCTGAGCGTCGCGCCGCGGCCTGCTCCCCGCGCGGGTTTCTCAGCACGCGCAGTCCGCAGAGCGCCACGAAGGCGCTATAGCCCGCCAGCAGCCAGAACGGCGTTAGCGGCGGCATGTCCGCCACCACCTGGCCGACGATCAGCGGCCCGAGGACGCCGCCGGCCAACGCCGCGGTAACGATTATCGAGCCGGTTCTGGCGTCTTTCCCCATCCGGTTCGAGCCAAATACAAAGAAGTTGGGGAAAATGCTGCCGATAAAGAATCCGGCCACCGGGTAGGTCAGCGTCGGGTAAATGCCGCTTCCCGCGCAGGCCAGCAGCGCCGCGCCGCCCACAAAACCGCCGATCAGCATCGGCGCCGCCGGCAGGCGGTGGCCGATAATGCTAAGAGTAATGCGCCCGCCCAGAAAGAAGGCGAAAAATAGCGATAGCGCGCCGGCGGCGGCGCTGTCGGAAAAGCTGGCGCCCAGCAGGATCACCGGCCCCAGGCCGATCAGACAGGCTTCCACCGCCGTGCCCGACGCGCCGACCAGCAGCGTCGGGATGGAGATCTTGCGCGTCCGTTTTTCGTCGGCGGCCGGTTCTTCCGTCCGCTGGCGCGGGAAAAAGAACGACAGCAGAAACGGCAAGATCAGCCCTGCGGCGAGAATGCCGAAACTTAATTCCGGGCTGCGGGCCAGCGCGACGAACACCAGCGGCGCGACGATGGCGCCACCGCCGAATAGCGCGTTCACCAGGCTGACCATCGAGGGCCCGGCTTTTTCAAACGCCTGCAGCAAACGGGAGTTGACCAGCGCCAGACTGGCGCCATAGCCGGCGCCGAAGATCAGCGATCCCAGCAGCGTAAGCGGCCAGTTAATCTGCGACGCCATCAGCGCCGCGCCCGTCACCAATAGACCGAACGCCAGACGGGTCCAGTCGCGCCGGCCGCCGAAAAATAGCGCGATAACGCCGAGCAGCGCGCCGACCCACTGCGCCGTCACCGCCATACTGGCGGAGGCGACCGATAGGCTGAAAATTTGGCGAAATTCAGGCAGCGCCGGCCCCATCAGGGACTGGCCCGCGCCCATAAGCACAAAGGCGATAATGCTTCCGACCAACAGCAAAGCGTTTTTTTTGACCGATTCCATATAACTCGCTCCGAACGATATCGATATCGTTTGTTATCAGGGTGATGTTCTACCGGGGGCGCCCGCCGCGACCCGCAGGCCGGCGCCGCTCTGGCGATGGGTACAGAAAAATTATAATTTTCAATTAGTAACATCTTATTTAGCCTAAATCCCTGGCTAATCAGCGCAGTGAATTTATGATGCCTGTTCACATTACTGTTACATTGATATTGACATTAGTCTATGGTTGTTGACATATGTAATGCATGCATAACGTTAAATAATGATGGATTCGTGAGGTAGATCGCATGTTCAGCAATGTAGAAAACAGTCAGTCACAACCGGTAAGGCGGCATGCCTGGGAAGCGCTGAAAGCCAACCCCGCCCCTGATGTCCTGATCATCGGCGGCGGCGTCAACGGCGTCGGGCTATTGCGCGATCTCTCCCTGAACGGCGTAGCGGCGACGCTGATCGACAGCGGAGATTTCTGCAACGGCGCCAGCAGCGCCTCTAGCCGCATGGCGCACGGCGGGCTGCGCTATCTGGAGGGGCGGGAGTTCGATCTGGTGCGCGAATCGGCGCGCGAGCGCAATATGCTGCTGCACGACGCCGGGCATCTGGTCAAGCCGCTGGAAATGGTGGTGCCGGTGATGCACTGGATGAAAGGGCTGCCGAAAACCGCGCTGCGTTTTTTCGGTCTCTCCCGCCAGCCGGGGCCGCTCAGTTTTGTCGCGCTGAAAAGCGGTTTGCTGGTCTATGAACGGTTCGGCGCCATCCGGCGCGCGCTGCCTCACCATAAGGTGGCCGTCCGCCGCTCGACGTTTCCGCCCGGCACGCCGCGGGCGGTGCGCGCCGTCATCAGCTACTACGACGGACAGCTTACCGGCCCTGAAGCGCTGATTCTCGAGATGCTGGAAGCCGCGATTAAGGTAGAAGGCGTAACCGCGGTCAATCACCTGGAGTGGCGTTACCGCGCGCCGGGGCAGTTTGTGATAACCGATCCCGTCAGCCGCGAAACGGCGACGCTGCGGCCGCGCGTGATTATCAACGCGGCCGGCGCGGCCATCGACCGGGTCAACGGCCTGCTGGGACGCCCTTCGCAGCTGGTGCGCGGGGTAAAAGGCGCCCACCTGGTTTTACGTCATCCTGAGCTGCATCGGCGTATGGCCGGGCGGGCGTTCTATTTTGACGACGGGCGCGGACGCATGGTGATCTCCCTGCCGGTTGAAGATGTGGTGCTGATCGGCACCACGGAGGTGGAAACCCGCGATCCGCACGATCACGATGTGGCGGACGATGAGATCGCCTACCTACTAAGCGCGCTGAATAAGCTGTTTGACGATATTCGCGTCACCTCGGACCATATGGTGGCGGTGACCAGCGGTATTCGCCCGCTGCAGGCGGGCGGCGGCAGCGCCACGCAGGCCGCGCGCGATCACGCGCTGATCGAGGATAGCGTCGACGCTCTGCCGCTGATCTCTCTGGTGGGCGGCAAATGGACGACCTTTCGCTCCTTTGCGGAGTCGGCCGCCGATAAGGCGCTCGGCCACCTGGGGAAAACCCGAACCGCCTCGACGCTGGACCGGCCCTATCCCGGCGCGGGCGCGATAGACGCGGCGCAGCTGGCGCGGCGCAGCGGTCTTTCCTCCGCGCGCATCGAGCAGCTCTATGCCCGCTACGGCACCCTGGCCGAGCCGATAGCGCTGTTCTGCGCGCAGGGCGACGATGCGGCGATTAACGACGCGCCGGACTACTCGCAGCGTGAAATTCTCTGGCTGACCCGTAACCGAATGGCGCTGTCGCTGGAAGATATGGTCCTGCGGCGCACCAACCTGGTGATGACCGGTCGTCTGTCGACAGCCGCGCTCGACCACATCGCCTCCGTCATGGCCGACGCGCTCGGTCATGATAACGCCTGGGCCGCCGCTCAATCTCGGAGCTGCGCCGCCGATCCTCGTATACTTTGGAATGGAAGATAATAATGATGACGCAACCCTACACGCCGCTCGTCCTTGCCATCGATGCGGGCGGAACCGCAGTAAAAGTCGCCCTGTTCGACGCCTCCGGGCGCATCGTCAGCCACCGTAACGCGCAGGTGACCACCGATCACTATCCCGACGGGCGCGTCGAGCGCGACGGCGAAGCCTTCTGGTTGGCCACCCTAACCGCGGTTTGCGATGTGCTGCAGGATGGCGCCGCGGAGCGCGTGGTCGGCATCGGCTGCACCGGTTTCGGCAACGGCATTTTCCTGGTCGATGAAGACGGCCAGCCGACGCGGCCCGGCATTGTCTCCGTCGATCACCGCGCGCAGCCGATCGCCGATCGGGTGATCGGCAGCGGCCGGGAGCGGGCGTTAAGCACCGAGAACGGTCATCGCCCCTGGGGCGGACAAACCCTGATCCAACTGGCCGGTTTGGCGGAGAATGAGCCGGAGGTGATGGCGAAAACGCGTTGGGGCCTGGCCTGCAAGGATTTTATTCGTTTTTGCCTGACGCAGAGTGCGCTGACCGATCCCTCAGACGCCAGCGGCGGCGGGTTGATGAATCTGGATCGGCAGGACTATTCCCATGAAGCGTTAGCGCTGCTTGGCCATCAGGGGCTGGCCGACAAGCTGCCGCCGATCGTCAACAGCTCGGCCATCGGCGGCCGACTGAGCGCGCGCATCGCGCGGGAAACCGGCCTGCCGGAGGGCACGCCGGTGGCCGGCAGCATGATGGACGTCGCCTCCTGCGCGTTGGGCGCCGGCGTGACTTCGCCGGGGTGCATGGTGTTTATCGCCGGCACCTGGGCGATCAACGCGTTGGAGGTTCCCCAGCCGGTGACCGACAATTACCCCCTGCTGAACATGCTTTACCGCGACGGCGCCGCCCGGCTGGTCGCCGAGGGCAGCCCCTCATCCGCCGCCAACCTTGGCTGGTATTTAAAAAACGCGCTGGGCGATCGCCTGACCGTGTCCGAAGCCATCGCTCTGGCGGAAACCTGTCCGGTCGAGAGCAAACGCTGCTATTTCATGCCTTATATCCACGGCCCGCAGCCCTATCAGGGCAGTTTTATGCGCATGGGCGCCTCGGACAATGAAGCCTCGATTATTCGCGCCATCTGCGAAGGCGTCGCCTTTGAACACCGGCGCCACGCCGAGTCGCTGATCGTGCATACCGGCGGGCGCTGGCCGGAAACCATCCGTTTGGCCGGCGGCGCCGCCCGTTCGCCGTTCTGGGCGCAAATTTTCGCCGATACCTGCAACCGTCCGGTGGAAGTCGTCGATGCCGTCGAAGTGGGGGCGCTCGGCGCCGCCATCTGCGCCGCGGTGGCCGGCGGGCTCTACCGCACGCTGGATGAGGCCGTCGCCGCCATGAGCCGCATTGTGCGCCGCCACGAGCCGATCGCCGCGAATGTGGCGGTACTGCAGGAGCGCTATGCCGAATTCACCCGCCTCGATCGCGGAATCAAAGCGCTGCTTGAATCTGATGAATAGCTCAAATAAGAGGGAAAACACCGTGGTTCGACTTGAACATCAACATACGCGTTTCGCGGAAAAAATCGCCCGCATCCGCGCCGGACGGTATCGTCTGGGCGACTTTATGATCGCCGACGCCAAAGATGCGGATCTGGCGGGCGGCGTCGGCGCCATGGGGAGACGCCGCGACGCCGACGGCAGGGCGGCGGGCTACCGCACCCGCCCCGAGTTTCACGATCAGATCCGCGCGCTGATCGAGCAAGATGTCCTGGATATTATGCTGGCGTCAAGCGCCACCATTGAAACGCTGGCGCAGGAGCGCGCCTTTGACGGCACGCGCGTACTGGCGGCGTTTCGCGGCAATGAAGCCACCGACGCCTGGGTGGGCATCCGCGGCGGGCGCTATCGGGAATATGCGCCGCAGCCTTATCGAGGCGCGGCGCTGGACCTGGCGCTGGCGCCGATCTGCCTCTATTCGCTGACCTATGTCAACGACGCCGCGCGGGATGCCGCGTCGCTGGAAGCCTACGCGCGCTTTCGCGCCGAGGCGCGGCGGCACGGGCTGATGCACTTCCTTGAGGTGTTCAATCCCAATATCGATACCGGGCTTTCCGCCGCCGACACGCCCGCGTTCGTCAATGATTGCATTATCCGCACGCTGGCTTCCCTTACCCAGGCCGAGCGCCCGGCGTTTCTCAAGGTGGCTTATAACGGTCCTGACGCGCTTGAGGAACTGGTGACGCACGACCCCTCCGTGGTGGTGGGCGTGCTGGGCGGCGGGCAGGGCACGCACCGCGATACCTTCGAGCTGCTGGCGCAAACGGAGCGGCGCGGCGGCAGGCTGGCGCTGTTCGGCCGCAAGATCAACGCCGCCGAGCACCAGCCTTCGATGGTTAGCTGGATGCGCCGGGTGGTCGATCGGGAAGTCGCCGCGCAGGAGGCGGTGCGCGGCTACCACGGCGATCTGCAGCGTCTCGGCCTGCGGCCCGATCGCCATCTTGAAACCGATAGTCAGATAACGGAAGATGTGCTGCGGGCGGACGCACAATAACCGGGAGCAGGATAATCAATACGCCAAACAAAAACACGGCGCCTTCGGATCGCATTATCGCCGAGGCGGCGTGGCTCTATTATGTCAAAAACCTGACGCAGAATGAGATCGCCGCGCGCATGAAGCTATCGCGCCCGACGGTGATCAACTATCTGCGCCTGGCGAAAACCCGCGAGATTGTCTCGGTGCGTTTGAGCGGCGAACATTTTCGCCTTAACGACCTTGCCGAGCGCCTCGCCGAACGCTTTGCGCTGGAGGGGGCCTATGTTATTCCGGCCGACGGTCTATCCGACGAGAGCCGATTTAACGAAGTGTGCGAAGCCGCCGCGCATGTTCTGCTCGATTTTCTCCAGCCCGGCGATCAGCTGGGCGTGAGCTGGGGCTCCACGCTGAGCCTGATCTCCGACAAGGTTCCCTACTGGCCGATCGAGAACCTCACCGTGCGCCAGCTTATCGGGGCGATGTCAAACCCGCTGCTGCCTACCGCCGAGCGCTGCTCCACGGAGATCGCGCACCGGCTCGGCGCGCTGTGCGTCAATCTTAATGCGCCGGCGGTGTGCAGCAACGCGGCGCTGGCCGCCCTGCTGCGCGCCGAGCCGATTATCGCCGATCAGCTGCGCTGGTTGGCAAACTGCAACAAGGCGATCTTTACCGTTAGCCCCTGTACGCCGGACGGCCACGTCACGCAGTTCAAAATCGTGACGGAAAAAGAGGTTGAGCGTTATGTCGCCCAGGGCGCCGCGGGCATTATCGCCGGCCGTTTTATCGATGGCGACGGCCGGCCGCTGCTGGGCGAGGTCGATGAACGGCTGATGGGGGTAGAGCTGGATATCCTGCGCCGGATGAGCGGGCTGCTGGTCGCATCGGGGATGGATAAGCTGCCGGCGCTGCTGGCGGCGCTGAAAGGCGGCTTCGCCGACCGTCTGGTGATCGACAGCCTGTTGGCGCAAGGCATTCTGGCGCAGGTTGAATAACCGGAAAGCGCCGCCGCGTTTTTTAGGCGCGAAACAGCCAACGTCCGCGCATCGGCGATCATCCGCCGATGCTGACGCGCTCGACGAGGAAATCGAGCAAGGCGCGCACCCGTAGTGGCAGGTAGCCGCCTTGGCCGACGAAGATGGCGTGGATCTCCTCAATATCGCCGGGGTTGAACGCTTCCAGCACCGGCAGCAGGCGGCCGGCGGCGATATCTTCCCGCACCTGAAAGGCTGCCAGTCGCCCCAGCCCCAATCCGGCGAGCGCCAGACGGCGCAGCGCGTCGCCGTCGCTGGCCTGAGCGTTGCCGCTTACCGGAACGACGATATCCCCCTGCGTATCGCGCAGCGGCCAGCCGGGCTGGGCGCGTACGTAGTTGGCGCCCAGGAGATTATGCCGCGCCAAATCCCCCGGCGCGACCGGCGTGCCGCGGCGCGTCAGATAGTCGGGGGAGCCGACGATAACCATGCGCGTCTCGCCGAGTTTACGCGCCACCAGATTCGAGCTTTTGAGCGGGCCGGCGCGCACCGCCACATCGGTACGCTGTTCCAGAATATCAATCACCTCATCGGTCAGCACGATGTCCAGCGTTACGTCGGGATAACGCGCCAGAAACGCCGGTACGAGCGGCAGCAAAAAGTGGTGGCCGAACGGCACGTTTGCATTCACCCTCAGCCGTCCGCGCGGCGCCGAATGCGCGCCGGCGCAGCGCTCCGCTTCGCTCAGATCGGCCAGTATGCGCACCCCGCGTTCGTAAAAGGCGCAGCCTTCCGGCGTCTGGGCGCTGGCCGTCACGGCGTTCGCCATCGGCGTAGCGGAATTTATCGTGGTCGGCGTACTGCCGGCCATCGCCGCAGAGCTCGACGTACCGCTGGCGCGCGCGGGCGGGCTGGTCGGATGGTACGCGTTGGTATTAGCCATCGGCACGCCGCTGGTGGTGTTGGGGCTGGCGCATTTGCCGCGTAAGCCGGTGCTGTTGGTATTGGTCGGGGTCTTTCTTATCGGCAACCTGGCGTCGGCCTTTTCCCACAGTTACGCGATGCTGCTGATTGGGCGTAGCGTCACGGCTGTGGCGCACGGCAGCTTTTTCGCCATCGGCGCGACGATAGCCGCCCGGCTGGCGTCGAAAGGGCAGGCCGGCAGGGCCATTGCGCTGATGTTCGCCGGATTGAACCTGGCGATGGTGATTGGCGTGCCGCTGGGAAGTTTTATCGGCAACAGTTTTGGCTGGCGGCTGCCGTTCTTCGCGGTGGCGTTGTTGGCCGGGCTCGCCCTGCTGGCGATCCTGCTATGGATGCCGCCGCTGGCGCTATCGACCGTCGGACGGGTCAGGGCGCAGCTGGCCGCATTACGCCAGCCGGCGATCCTAGCGATGATGGGCGTCACCGTGTTGGGCTTCGGCGCCAGCTTCGCCGTCTTCACTTTTATTACCCCGATTCTGGCGGACATTAGCGGCTTTGCGCTTCAAACCACCAGCCTATTGCTGGCGATCTTCGGCGCGGCGACGCTGGTCGGTAATCTGGCTGGCGGCCGTCTGGCGGCCGGCCTGGGCTGGTCGAAGGCGCTGCGGCTCATGCTGACGGGATTGCTGTCGGTGCTCGCGGCGCTGGCGTTATTGATGCCCTATAAACTGGCGATGGCGCCGTTGCTGTTCGTCTGGGGAATGCTGGCCTTCGGCATGTCGCCGGGTTTTCAGGCCGGTATGCTGGATACCGCCGAACGCTGGGCGCCGCGCGCGCTGGACTTCGCCTCGGCGTTGAATATCTCGGCTTTCAATCTGGGGATTACGCTTGGCGAAACCTCCGGCAGCATACTGGTGGCGCAGAAGCACATGGCGCAAACGCCCTGGGCGGGATTTGCGCTGGCTTTGCTGGCGCAGCTCCCGTTAATGTGGGTATCGCGCCGCCACTCCCATCATATACGTCGGCAAAAAGCATAATTGCATCTCCGCGATATAAATGGGTAGTATTGACCTAAACTATGCTTAACTTTCTTTTTAAGACATGCGCTCATTTTTAATTATCGTCCCCGACGGGGGCATGCTGTTCGAAGCCGTGGGCATCGCCGACATTCTGATGCAGGCCAACCGCCTGCAGCCGGCGGATGCCGATCCGTCGCGCTACCGGCTGACGATCGCCACCACGCAGCCGCACAATGTGGTGCACGGCATGTCGGGGCTGAATCTGCTGGCCGACCTTCGCCTGTCGGCTCTCGACCCCGAAGTTAAGCGCGACACCATCATGATCACCGGCAGAGGCGTGAGCGAGGAAGAGGGCGCCGGTGTCGCTGACTGGGTGCGCCGGGCCGCGCCTTACGCCGAACGTGTCGTTTCCATCTGCGGCGGGGCGCTGCTGCTGGCGCAGACGGGGCTGCTTGACGGCCGCCGGGCCACCACGCACTGGCGGCTGCTGGACACGCTGCAGGAGCGCTTCCCCAGGGTAAAAGTCGAAAGGGGGCCGATTTACGTTCAGGATGGATCGATATGGACCTCCGCGGGGGTCAGTTCCGGCTTCGATCTTACCCTGGCGCTGGTGGAGAACGACTACGGTTTCACCCTGGCGCGCGATGTGGCGCAGGATCTCGTTATGTTTCTGCGCAGGCCCGGCGGGCAGTCCCAGTTCAGCCGTTATCTTCTGAACCAGTCCAAGAGGGCCGGCCCTATTCGCGATCTGCAATCCTGGATACTGGAAAACCTTGCAGGCGAACTCTCCGTCGACAGGCTGGCCGAGCAGCTTTCCATGAGTCCGCGTAACTTCACGCGGGTGTTTACGCGTGAAGTGGGAACGTCGCCCGCCAAATATGTGGAAGAGATACGCCTGGATGCGGCCCGGCAGCTTCTGGAGCAGACGATGGAGGGGATTGAGCAGGTCGCGGCGGCCGCCGGATTTGGCAACGGCCTCAATCTGCGCCGCGTTTTTGAACGCAACCTGCAGCTTACGCCGACGGAATACCGTGAGCGATTCCACGCGCGCCACTTTGGCGTAAATTGATCTTTTTATGTCATTTACGACATCATCGCCTTAACCTAAATTACCTCCATCGGTTAACGAAGGAGGTCTATTATGGTCAACGTAGGTATCAATGGATTCGGAAGAATCGGGCGCAATGTTTTGCGCGCCGCGTTAGGGAACCGCGATTTTCGCGTTGTGGCGATCAACGACCTAACGGATAGCAAGACCCTGGCCCATCTGTTGAAGTACGATTCGCTTTCCGGCGTCCTGCCGGCCAGCGTCGAGGCCGGCGAGGGGCAATTGATTGTCGATGGCGAGCCGGTGCGTATTTTCTCCGAGCGGGATCCCGGCGCGATCCCGTGGCGCAGCGTCGGCGTCGATATTGTCATTGAAGCGACGGGATTTTTCACCGACAGGGCTCAGGCCGAGGCGCATATCACCAAAGGCGGAGCCAAGCGCGTTATCATCTCCGCGCCGGGCAAGGACGACGATATCACCGTGGTGATGGGCGTAAATCATGACAAATACGATCCGGCCCGTCACAAAGTTATCAGCAACGGCAGCTGCACCACCAATGGCCTGGCGCCGGCGGCGTTCGTTCTGCATCAATCCTTCGGCATTGAACACGGCTTGATGAACACCACGCACGCCTATACCAGCAGCCAGGCGCTGCACGATCGGCCGGAAAAAAATCTGCGCGGCGCCAGAGCGGCGGCGCTCTCAATCGTGCCATACTCCAGCGGCGCGGCTAAAGCGATTGGCAAAGTGATTCCCGAGCTGGATGGGCGTTTGACCGGCTACTCTTTACGCGTTCCGGTGCCGGTGGTTTCCATCGTCGATTTATCGGTGACGTTGAAGCGCGCGGTGACGGTGGATGAGGTCAACGCCGCTTTTCGTCATGCGGCGGAGTCAGGCGCGTTAAAAGGCATTCTCGGCTATAGCGAGGAGCCGCTGGTGTCCAGCGATTACCGGGGCGATCCCCGTTCGTCCATTATCGATGGGCTTTCCACGCTGGTTATTGGCGGCAATATGGTCAAAATCCTCGCGTGGTATGACAACGAATGGGCTTTTTCCAACCGCCTGATCGATCTGGCTCTCCTGCTGGAGAAAAAAGGCCTATGACGACCGCCCGCCATCAAGAATAACCCCGGGATTTCATCCCTGACGCAGCGTATCGCGCCATACCGGAGGCGCCTTAAACAGGCGCCTGCCCGGCACGCGGGGCGTTGATGAGGGATGCAGCAACGCGATGATGGCGTCCGCCATCTCCGCCAGCGGCTGGGCGAAGGTGGTGAGCCGATAGCCGACCCAGCCGGCCTGTTCGATGTCGTCGAACCCGATGATGCAAATGTCTTCCGGAATACGTAAGCCGAACTCGTGGCGCGCCACATCGATAAAGCCGCAGGCGATCAGATCGGTGACGCAAAATACGCCGTCCGGCCGGTTGTTGTCGGCCAGCAGCTGGCGCGCGGCGGCGGCGCCGGTTTGGTAGCAGGTCGGCCCTGGACGCGCTAACCGGCACTCGCCGCCGGCCTCCTCGGCGGCGGCGAGAAACTTGGTTTCGCGGACGACCATGCTGGGCGAGCGGGCGACGGAGGAGACAATGGCGATGCGCCGGCAGCCGGCCTGGCTGAGCATGCGGTAAGCCTCCGCCATGGTCGAGGTGTAGTCGATTTCAATGTTATCGGCGCCGGCGAACTGCCCCATGCGGTTAATCAATATCACCTGCTGACCGCTCTGCAGACAGATGTCGATCAGCGAGGTCTGAGGGCGCCCCGACAGAACGATCGTCGCGGCGGCGCGGTAATTCAGCGTCTGGCGCAGCGCCGCGTTTGAGCTCTCTTCCCCGCCGTCGGTATTGATCACCATCACCGCGCGCTGCGCCTGATGCAGACGCCGGGTTAGCTGATCGAGCAGGCTCGCCTGATAGGGGGCGTTGAGATTGCCGCCGAGAATACATACCGGACGGCAGGCTTCTTTGGAGAGGCCGCGCGCCAGATGGTTAACGTGATAGTTAAGCGTTGCGGCGGCGGCCAGCACTTTACGGCGCGTTTCGGCCGATACGCTGCCGCCGGGGGTAAAGGTGCGCGACACCGCCGAACGGGAAACGCCGGCCAAACGCGCCACTTCCGCCGCGCTGGACATATTTTTCCCCGGCAACCCTTTATTGCTCGAAACTCCGCTCATTCGCACTCCTGTTATTTTCTTGCCGACAAACGGGCCGCTCATCCCGCCCGCTGATTAGCCGCTTTTTTATTGGGCGGCGCCCAGCCCCGCGGCGCGTAACGCCCGCTCCATTCCGATAGCCTGCTGCGCCAGCGCAATCAGTGCCGGCTTCGGCGTTTCGCTCCACTCGTCCGGGTGCAGCCGGCGTTTATCCCGGATATGGGCGACGGCCGACTCCAGCGTCGGGTAGCTCTCCGGGCATTCCAGATGCATAAACACGGCGACTAACGCCACGGAACGGCTGCGCCCGCCGCGACAGTTGACCAGGACATTGCCCCGTTCGCGATTGCGATAAGAGGGTTTATCGGGAATCTGCTGCAGTAGGGCGGAGCGCATCAGGTGATAGCCCGCGTGCAGCATGGCCGGCGCGTTGCCGGAACCGTCGACCAATCCGAGTTTGTAGTAGCGGATGGGGCCGGCGCCGTGATTAAGCAGATGGGCGTCGATATGCGCTTCCGGCGAGGAGACCCAGTCGATATCGAGGTTAACGGCGCAGTTGATGACCGTTCTGATGCCGTACCGCTCCAGCAGCGCCAGATCGCTGACCCCGGCGGAGCCGCCGATATAAATGTCCATCCCCCAGCCGGGGAAGTCGGATGCGATCAGGCTGACGGCGGGGCGCGGGTAATGCGGCGTAGCCGACTTGCCGTCGATCCGCCCATCCGCCGGCCGTTGATTAATGGCCGGCGGAGTATCCGCGTCGGCCAGCGGGATCCCGCTGGCGCGCGCCAGCGCGTGCGCCACGCCCGGCGCGGCGGCTAAAACCGGCAGGCCGTTAAATATGCCTTCGATGCTGGTGGGAATGTCTCCGGTGCGCCCGCCGGCTTCCCGCACCAGCAGCAATCCGGCCAGACAGTCCCAGGCGTTCATATGCAGTTCGGCGTAGCCGTCGGTGCGGCCTTCCGCCACCCAGGCCAGCGCCAGCGCGCCGGATGACCCGCGGCGCACGTTCGCGCCCTGGTTTAGTATCGCGCTCATGACATCCAGATAGCGGCGCTGGGTAATGCGGGTGGACCAGCCAAGTTCGAAGGTGGCGTTACGCGCGTCATCGGTGCGCGCGGTATGCAACGCCTGGCCGTTTTTCCGCGCGTAGCGGCCGCGCCGCGCCATATACAGCTCCTGGCTGGCCGGATTATAAATGGCGCCCAGCTCGGTGATGCCCTGGTGGAGGAAGGCGATAGCCACGCAAAAATGTTCGATGCCGCGCGCGAAATTGGCGGTGCCGTCGATAGGGTCGACCACCCACAGGCAGGCGGTATCGCAGACCTGGCCGCCGGTCTCTTCGCCCAGCAGGGCGTCGTCGGGAAAGAGATCGGCGATGGCCCGGCGAATCTGTCGTTCCACCAGGGTATCCGCCTCGGTGAGGAAGTCCTGATGGCCTTTAAGCGAGAATTCGCCCGGCCGGCGGGAACGAAAATGGCGCAGCGCGGCGTCGCCGGCGTCGAGAATAATACGTTGTAAAGCAACTTCACGCTGCTCCAGGTTAATTTGCGTCAAGACGTACTCCTGATACGAAAATAATAAACAAGGTGGCAATGGCGCGAATGCGGGTCACTTAAGCCGGTTTTTAGGGGAAACACCGGGGAAGGTTCCCGTAGGGACGCCTCACCCCGGCGGTCGCCCCGCGCATCTCGATACTTAAACGATCGGCATTAGGCAATCGCGCTGCTATTTCCGGTAGTTCAGATTCCACAGATCCTGCCAGTCCTGGCGGCTCTGCCAGTCGGTTTTCGCCGTCGAGGTTTTGTACACCATCAGCTCATCGCGATACTTTTCAATCCCGGAGGCTTCATTCGCCGGCAGTTTTATTTTTTGATTGGTGGACATCTTACCGTCGACGCCCTGCGGCGCGATGCCTTCATCGGTCAGCAGATAATGCATAAACAGCTTCGCGGCGTTCGGGCTATGGCTGCCGGCGGCGACCACGCCTAGGCTGGGATAGTTCCAGCCGATAAACGGCTTCATGCCATGGCAGAGGCCCAGCTTCATGCCGTTCTTGTTTTCGCGAAATTTCGCCGTGGACACCATGCCGACGAAGTCGCCTTTGCCGTCCGGCGCGCCGATGACTTCGGCGGCGTCGGTGTCGGAATGGGTCAACAGCGGGCTGTTCGCCGCTAGCGCCTTGACGAATGCGGCCATCGCCGAGCTTTCGTCGGTTTTCAGCGGCTTGCCGAATGCCTGTTGATAGGCATCGCGCACCAATTGATCGTAGTTGGTGGACATCTGGCTGAACCAGTCGGTGTAGGCCGGTTTGCCGGCCGGATCCTGCATGGCGACTTTGCCGCGCCACTTCGGCTCCGTCAGCTGCCAGATATTGGTGATCGGGCAACTGCTGTAATGGGCGGTGTTATAGGCCAGCACATTCGGCGCCAGCACCACCGTCAACGGCTGTTGATAGTGCGCGGGAATATCGGCCTTCATCTCTTCCGGCACCCAGCTTTTCACATAGCCTTTGTTCAGCAGCTGCTCGATACCGGCGGGAGCGTCTTCGACGATCGCCACGTCGGCCTTGACATTGCCCGCCTGCGCTTCGCGGCTGATGATTTCGATAATCTGCGGCGCATCCGCCTTAATGCCCACCGCGTTAACGCCGTATTGCTGACTGAATGCTTTAGCCTGATGAACGATCTTGCCGGTTGACGCGTAGACGGTGATCGGCGCCTCTTTTTGGGCGGCGGCGATCAGCGCCTGCAGATCGGAGGAGTCCGCCGCGCGGGCGCCGGTCGCGCAGGTAGCGAGTATCGCCAGGCTGGTTAACAATTTGCGTTTCATAACATTTCCTTGGGTTGCAAGTTTGGGGTGGTGTTGCGTGAATCGGTGTTTACCGCGCCGTCGTTAGCTGACGGAGAGCTCCTGACGCTGCCCCTGCCGGTTGAAAAAATGCAGCGAGTCGGCGGGCAGTTGGCAATGCACCTGCTGATTCGCCTGCCAGCGCGGGCGTAATTGCGTGGAGTGAAACAGGCGGTCGCCGTCTCCGACCAGCTCAATCACCCAGCTGCCGCCGGTGGGCATGATGTTATCGACGATCATCGGTACGCTATCGCTTTGCGGCTGCGCGCACAGCGCGATCTCTTCGGGACGGATGCCGCAGATATGCGTGGTGTTTTGCAGGGAAAAACGCCGCTGGATATAGGCCGCCAGCGCGCTGGACGGTTGATTCAGCGGGATCATGTTCAGTTTGGGCGTACCGATGAACTCCGCCACGAAACGGTTGGCGGGTCTGGCGTAAATCTCGTCCGGCGTTCCCACCTGCTGTAAGTGCCCGGCGCTCATTACCGCGATGGTGGTGGCGAGGGTCATCGCCTCCCACTGATCGTGGCTGACGAAGACGATGGTGGTGCCGAAGGTTTCATGCAGACGGCGCAGCTCGGCGCGCATCTCCAGGCGCAGGGTGGCGTCGAGGTTGGATAGGGGCTCGTCGAGCAGCAATACGCCGGGATTGACCGCCAGCATGCGCGCCAGCGCGACGCGCTGCTGCTGGCCGCCCGATAGCTGGGCCGGGTAGCGATCGGCATATTCGGCGATGCGCAGTTTTTCCATCACATCCTGACAGCGGGCGATGCGCTCTTTGGCCGGGACCTTTTGCAGCCGCAGGCCGAAGTCGACATTCTGCCCGACCGTCATATGCGGCCACAGGGCGTAGCTCTGGAAAACCAGACCGATGCGGCGCCGTTCCGGCGGAATAAAGGTCGCGCGGGCGACGGAATCCATCACCGTATCGCCGATGGCGATTTCGCCGCCGCTGGCGTGTTCAATGCCGGCGATCATGCGCAGAATGGTGGTTTTGCCGCAGCCGGACGGCCCCAGCAGACACATGAATTCGCCGTCTTTGACGGTCAGGTTGATGGCGTCCACGGCGGGCTTCGGGCTGCCGGGGTAGGTTTTGCTAAGGTTAGTCAAGGTAATCGCAGGCATATCAGCTCTCCAGACCTTCGGCCAAACCGGTACCGGAGATCTTTTGGATCAGTACCGTGCCGGCCCATGAAATCAGCGCGATCATCAACACCACGGCGTTGGCCGCCTGCTGGTAGTTGTAATCGATCAAACGCAGGGAATAAGTGGTGAGGACATCGGTGGCGGGAATAGCCAGAATGATGAACAGACTGACGCCTTTGATGCCCGAAATGAACGGCAGCAGAATGCCGGTAGTCAGCGGCGCGGCCTGAATAGGGATCACAATCCGGCCGATGCGGGTAAACCAGCCGGCGCCGGCGACGCGCGCGGCTTCTTCCGGCTCTTTGCCCAACTGGGTCATGGCGGCGATCCCGGAGCGGCTGGCGTACGGCATCTTTTCCGCGATCAGCGCGATCACCAGTATCAGGGGCGTGCCGTACAGGGCCGGCACCGGGCCGCGCGCCACGGCGAACAGCGACAGGAAGGCGGCGGCGAAGGCGATGCCGGGAACCAGATAGGGCAGGAAGGTGACCTGACGCAAAAATCCCCCGATCCAGCGGAAGGAGCAGCGGATCACCGCATAGCCCACCAGCAGGCCGAGGATGCCGGAGGCGAGCGAGGCGGAGCCGACGATAACGACGGTATTCCACACCGCGCGCCAGAAGTCGGGCGTAAGCAGAATGCCGTCATGCAGAGCCACCGTATCCAGATTGTGGCCGATCCAGAAATCGAAGGTAAAGTTGTCGGCGCTAAAGCGGCCGGGCAGCTTCATGATGGTGGAGAAGAACAGGGTGAGCAGCGGGATGGCGACGCCCAGCAGCACAAACATCAACGGGATGCCGGCGGCGGCGAAACGCCAGCGGCCGAGCCGGCGGCGGCGATCCATGCCGCCTTTGCCGCTTACGGTCACAAAGCGTTTGGCTTCGCGCAGCATGCGCATATCCAACAGCAGCGTGATCATGCCCATCAGCATAATCACCGCGGCGATCACCGCGGCGACGCCGGTCTGGCGCGATCCCAGCGCGCGGTACAGGCCGGTGGAGAGCGTGTCAAAGTGTACGGGCAGGCCGAGAATATAGGGAATGGCGAACTCGCCGATGCAGTCGGCGAAAATCAGCAGCGCGGCCGAGAGCAGGGCGGGGCGAACCAGGGGCACGACGATACGCAGCGCGATGACCTTGCGCGATGCGCCGAGCACCCGCGCGCACTCCTCTAACTGGGTGTCCAGACGTTTCAGGGCGTTGCCCACGATCAGGATAACCAGCGGCGCGTAGTGGAGCACCATAATCGCCACTATCGGAAAATAGCCGTAAGCCAGCCAGTCCGGCGTATGGAAGCCGAGCGTCGCCAGCCAGCCGGGCTGGCCGCCGACGGTGTGGTTCTTAAAGATCGTGGTCCAGGCCAGGGCAAAGGTCCAGGATGGCAGCATAAAGGGTACGATCAGCGCGGTGGCGAACCATTTCCGCCCGGCTATATCGGTACGATTGATCAGCCAGGCCAGGGTTACGCCGATAACCAGCGCCCCCAGTACGCTGCTTACCGCGACGGCGAGGGTGTTGATTAACGGCGTCCACAGCAGCAGGTCGGACATGCGCGACGCCAGGGTGCGCAGCAGATAATAGCGGGTAAAGGCGCCTTCGGCGGCCTGTACGCGCTGGCTATCGCCGTTTTGCACCACGACGGCGTCGAGCAGAATAGACAATACCGGCGCCAGAATAATCCAGGCGAATAGCGCTATCAGCGTCACACCGATGACGTTCGCCGGCTCATGGCGGGCGATGGCGAACAGATGTCGTAGCTTGTACCACCATGAAGGTTCTGCTGGGTTAACGGCTTCGGATGTCACTGGCTTATCCCTTTTCTGGTTGTAAACAGGGAGGGACTATATCGGCGCTTTATGACGCTTCGGTGATCGTTTTGCACCTATGTGCATTATTTTTTTATGACCGTCGGCGGGCGGCGAAGCTAACGTAGCGGCTACTTGACGTATGATAGGCGCACGGCCGGGCGGCGCGTGCTTGCCGGCTACGGAGGAAACGATATGGCGAATACGAATAGCGAGTTCAGAAAGTTACATCAGGCGCCCGGCGCATTCATCATTCCCAACCCGTGGGATGCCGGTACGGCCAGGATTCTGGCGGCGCTGGGCTTTAAAGCGCTGGCGACCACCAGCGCCGGCATGTCTTTTACCATGGGGGTGAGGGAGGGCTGCGTTAATCGGGAAAGCGCATTGGCGCACTGCCGCGCGCTGGTCGAGGCGACGCCGCTGCCGGTGTCGGCCGATCTGGAGAACGGTTTCGGCGACAGCCCGGAGTGCGTGGCGGATACTATCCGCGCCGCGGCCGCCGTCGGCCTGGCCGGCGGTTCGATCGAGGATTACACCGGCCGTGCCGAACGGCCGATTTATGATTTCCACCTGGCGGTTGAGCGCATTCAGGCGGCGGCGGAGGCGCGCGATCGGCTGGCGCGGGATTTTGTGCTGACCGCCCGCTGCGAGAACTACCTGTGGGGCAAACCGCATCTCGACGATACCATCGCACGGCTGCAGGCCTTTGAAAAAGCGGGCGCGGATGTGCTTTATGCGCCCGGCCTGCGGGATCTGGACGCTATTCGCGCCGTATGCGGCGCCCTGTCGAAACCGGTTAATGTTATCGCCGGCATTCCGGGCGCCGCCTTCAACATGGCGCAATTGGCGCAGGCGGGGGTGAAACGCATCAGCGTCGGCTCATCGTTATCCCGGCTGGCGTTGGGCGCGTTTATCCGCGCCGCCGAGGCGATGGGAGAGACGGGCGACTTTACCGCCCTGGAAGGCGCGCTGGGCTTTAGCGATATTGAGCGCTATTTCCCGCCGCGCGGGTGAGCGATGGCGACGCCGGCCGATTCGGCAAGATGGATTCGCAGGCCGCTCTCTCCTGGCGCTATCTCCTCTTTGAGCGTCAGCTCCGGGATGGTATACGCCCCGGCGTTTTGCGGCCGGAATGGCAGCGGCGGGGCGCTCCACAGGCTATCGAGCCGCCGCCCGAGCTCAGCGCTCACCTGCGCAAAGCGCTCCTTGTCCATGCGGCCGGTGCGGTAAACCACAAGCGGCGGCAGCACATCGAAACCGGGGTAGAACAGCGTGCCGTGCTGGATCGGGAACAGCAGATCGTCGATCGGTCCGTTAACCCCGCGCGGGCCGTAGTGGCTTTCCCAGCCGCCGACGGTCACCAGCAGCATCGCCCGTTTTCCCTTCATCGAACCTTCGCCGTAGCGATCGCCCCAGTGGCTGTCGGAGTGTTCGCCCACGCCATAGGCAAACCCGTTGGCGTAAACGCGGTCCACCCAGCCTTTGAGGATCGCCGGCATCGAAAACCACCACAGCGGGAACTGTAGGATCAGCGCATCCGCCTGGCGCAGTTTCTCCTGCTCGGCGCTGATATCCGGGCTTTGCGTCCCCAGCTTATAGGCGCGTTGAGAATCGAGCGCCGGATCAACCGGGTCGCCGGCCGGTTTCGCCGTGTCGTCGTCGCCGTCGAGCACCGCTTTCCAGCCCATGGCGTAGAGATCCGATACCTGCACCTGGTGCCCGGCGGCGACAAGGCGGCGAACGGCGAACTCGTTAAGCGAACCGTTCAGCGATGTCGGTTCGGGATGGGCGTAAACAATTAATACTTTCATCAGTAGACTCCGTTAAGTGACCTCTCTCTTAGTCACATTTTTATGCAGGCGCAGAGAGGGTTTCGTGCGCCGCAATGCCGCCGTTTTCATGCGGCCTTGCAGCACGCGCCCGACGTGGCGCAAGCTTTCGCCGCATCCATGCGGCTCATCCTAAGCCTGCTATCTCCTCAGCATAATTTTTTACGCCGGGTAACGACAAACCCCATCATGAATCCCTGTACTTGTGTATCAGAGACAGGTTAAGTGATAGGGGCAGAGTAGAGGGCGCTGGGGTATAGTTGAAATGAATTAGGGCAATAACAGGTATTGCGATGAGTAATTTCTCTACCCTGGATCTTAATCTGCTGTTGACGCTGGACGCGCTGCTGGCCGAACACAATGTCACCCGCGCGGCGCGGCGTTTAAACCTCTCCCAGCCTTCGGTTAGCGTGCAGTTGGCGAAGCTGCGCGAATTCTTTGACGATCCGCTGCTGTTGCCGGGGCCGCGCGGCATGCGGCCAACCGCCCGGGCGGAAGAGCTGCGCGCGCCGCTGCGTCAGGCGCTAGCCTCCCTTGAACACGCCATCGCGCCGTCGCGTCCCTTCGAACCGGCGGCGTCCCGCCAAACGTGGCGCGTCGCCGCGTCGGACTACAGTGAATTGACCATTTTGCTGCCGGCGCTGGCCGGTCTGCGCGCGGCCGCGCCCCATAGCCGGCTGGCCATTTTCGGCAGGGAGCCGGCGCGCATCGCCGAACTTGCGCAACAGGGGGTCATTGATTTGGCCTTTCACACCCTCGACGGGGCGCCCGAGGGGCTGCGCCACCGGCTGTTGTTTTCCGAGCGCTACGTGCTGGCCGGCCGTTGCGGCCACCCGCAGTTGCAAACGCGGCCGACGGTCGAACAATTCAGCGCGCTGGCGCATGTTATCGTCTCGCCGGACGGCGGCGGTTTTCAGGGGATTACCGATAGCATCCTGGCGGCGGCGGGGCTGACGCGCCACGTGGCGCTTTCGGTGCCGCACTTCCTGTTTGTGATATCGGTACTGGAGAGGACCGATCTGGTGGCGATGCTGCCCGAGCGTCTGGCGCGCAATCAGCCCGGGCTACAGGTGACCGAGCCGCCGGTCGCGGTGCCCGGTTTTGAAATGGCGATGCTGTGGCATGAGCGGGTTCACCGCGATCCGGCTCACCGCTGGCTGCGGGAGTTTATTACCGCCGCGGTGTGAGCGGCGCAAACCGATTGGCGCCGCCCGCGCGGCGGCAACCGGCCTCTTTGCGCTCCAGTCCGGGCGAAATGGGCACAGGCCGCGGCCGAGCGCCCCGAACGGCGGGCCGCGCTTACTCAATCCGATAATGGAACGTATTTTTCACCTGCGGCACGTCCACCGGCTGGCCGTTGATAATGCGCGGCTGGTAGCGGAAAGTTTTGGCGGCGTTGACGGACGGGCGTACGAACAGCGGATTACAGTCGCTTTGCGCCTGCGGATCTTCCACCTCGCCCCGGCGGTTTACCCGGTAAACCACGGTGCAATCGCCCTCAATTTTGCGGCTTAACGCCTTATCCGGATAGTCCGGCGCCTGCTTGCTGATGGGCTGATACTGGCGTCCGGCCATATCCTCCGTTTGGCGCGCGCTTTCCGCCGCCCGCGCGGCGGCCTGGCTTTGCAGCGCCGCCTGACGGCGTTGTTCGTCTTCGGCCTGCCGCTGCGCCAGCGCCTGCTGTTGCCGACGCTGCTCCTCCCGCTGCCGGCGCCGGGTTTGTTGCGCGTCGCGCTCCTGCCGTTGACGCGCCAACTGCGTTCTGTCCGGCTTGGGAGGCGTCGCGATCGGCGGTTCGGCCGCCGTGGGCGGCGGCGTCTGGATCGGGGCCGGCTCCGGCGCGGGTTCCGGCTGCGGCGCGGCGGCCGGCGTTTCCACCGGCGCGGCGGGCAGGGCGATCAGCGTGGTGGTGAGATGGCGGACAACCGGCGCCGGAGGCGTTTCCATCTGCCAGTGCTGCAGTAGAAACGCCCCCAGCAGCAGGTGGGCCGTTAGCGCAATCGTCGCGGCGGCGATACGCCGGGGCCAGAGAGTTTGTCGCTTCATCGCATCCTCGGCCGTTATCTGATTATCGGCAGGGTAGCAGGCGCTCATTGCACTCATTGCGGCGCCTCGGTGATCAGGCCGATATTTTCGACGCCGCTTTTTTGCAGCGCGGCCATGCAGGCGACCACGCTGCCGTAGTTGGCGGCCTGGTCGGCGCGGACATAGACCTGGGTATCGCCTTTGGCGGCGATGACGGCCGCGACCCTGGCGCTCATCTCCTCCAGCGTGACCGCCAGCGCCGAGTCGTCACGCTGCTCGGGCCGCACGTCGCCGGCCAGATTCCAGTAATAGGTGGCGTCAGCTTTGACCGACAGCGTAAGAATTTGCCTCTCGCTGTCGGCGGGGAGGGTTTCGCTGGCGACCTTGGGGAGTTCCAGCTTGACGCCCTGCAACAGCATCGGCGCGGTAACCATAAAAATCACCAGCAGCACCAGCATGACGTCGATATAGGGAACGACGTTCATTTCGGCCTTCGGGCTATGGCGTAACGGTGGTCTGCGCATAAACGACTCCTGTCAGGCGGTTTGGGAACGGGAAGCGGTCTGATGGGCCGCGGTGTGCAGCTGGCGGTGCAAATAGCCCTGCAGCTCATTGGCGAAACTGTAATAGCGGTTCACCAGCGTCTGCGTGCGGGCGGTAAAGCGGTTATAGAAAATCACCGCCGGGATGGCGGCGAACAGCCCGATGGCGGTGGCGATCAGCGCTTCCGCGATGCCCGGCGCCACCGTGTTCAGCGTCGCCTGCTGGACGTGCGCCAGGCCGATAAAAGCGTTCATAATGCCCCACACCGTGCCGAACAGGCCGATATAGGGGCTGACCGAGCCGATGGTGGCCAGCATTGTCAGGCCGTTGGTCAGGCGCTCCTCCTGCTCGGCGATGGCGACGTGCAGGCTGTGTTCCACGCCGGAGGTCACGGCGTCGGGCGAGACGCCCTGCACCTGGCTTAATTGCTGGTATTCATGCCAGGCGGCGGAAAAAATGTGTCCGGCGCCGGCATCGCGGGCGATATTGCCCTGAATGGCGCGCTGCAGCGACGGCAGATCGCCGTCCTGACGAAAACGGCGGCGGAAGGCGATGATATCTTTCTCGCTGCCGCGCAGCACGCGGCCGTGCGCCACAATCAGATACCAGGAGGTCAGCGATCCCAGCAGCAGGATCGCCATGACGCACTGCACCAGCAGGCTGGCGTTGCCGATCAGGCCGCCGAGCGTCATGGCGTGATCGGAAATTACGCTATTATCGGGGGTCATGCTCTATTCCTTACGGTTGTCCGCCGGCGCGACGGCCGGCGAATGAGTTAGTCATTAGTCATCCAGTCGCAGCGCTTGGGCGATCGCCGACCAGGGAAGATATTTGTAATTTTGCGCCTGCTCCGGCAGGCGGTTGCGGCCGTCCTGAACCACCAGCATGCCTTGCCGCCACGGGCCGCCCAGATCGGCGGCGGTGACGTCCAGACCGTCGGTTTCGGACGCGCCGTCAATGCCCGCATCGGCGTTCAGACCGATGCGGAAGGCGCCGCGCAGGGTATAGGGGGGCTGGGCGTCGAGCACCAGATAGCTGTTGTTTCCCTGGCTGGAGACCACCAGATAGCCGTGCCGGCTGCCCTGGTACAGCGCCATGCCTTCGATATCCGCCTGCAGCGCGCCGCCGGCGGCGATAACCTGCTGTAGCCGCGCGGGCTGCGAGGGGCGGGCGTCCAACGCATGGACGGCGACATCCTCTTCGCCCACGAACAACCGCTGCCGGCGGTCATCCGCTACGCAGCCTTCCGGCTGGCTGGCGATGCTGAATTCGCGCACCATGTCGCCGCGCACGCCGCCGCGCTCGCCCCACAGCCGGTACTGAAGGAAGCGGCCGCTCTTGTCGTTGGCGATGGCGTAGATGGCGCCCTGCGCATCCTTAAACATGCACAGGCCGTAGATCTCGGACAGCGGGGTGGCGATCTCGCCCAGCACGGCCACCTCTCCGCTGTGCGGCGCGATGGAGAACAGCTGCAGCGAGTTATTGTCGCGGTTGCTGGCGACCGCCAGATCGATGGTTTTGCCGTCGAGTTGCAACCCGGTGCGCAGATCGACATTGTTCAGGCGTCCGACCGGCAGCTCCTGCAGCTTACGGCCCTGCAGGTCGTATACCAGCAGCCCGCGCTGCTTATCGGTGGCCAGAACGCGGCTGGCCGCGCCGTCGGCCGGGTTAACCCAAATGGCCGGATCGTCGGCGGCGTCGCCTAGGCTGGCTACCGGATCGGTTTCCACCAGGGCGGGCAACACCGGTATTGCCGGCAGCGGCGCGCTATCCGGCGGCGTCCAGTCGAGGCGGCCGCGATGCAGCCCCTGCTTATCGGCGACGGCGATCTCCGTCCCCCGCGCCGCCGGGCGCGCCGTCAGCGTCTGCGGTTTTTTCAATCCCGGCAGCGGCAGCGCTGGCTCGGCGAGCCAGCGCCCTTCCTCGTAGCGGTAGCGGTGCAGCCGTCGGTTTTTGGCATCCAGCGCCAGCACCGCGTCGGGGAGCGCCGCCATCCCCGCTACTTCGCCCTCGATGGCGCCGAACGGCTGGCGCAGGTCGACCGGCCGGCGGCGTAACGGCGCCTCGCTCTCGGCGTCATAGGCCCAGAGACCGACCGAGCCTTCATTGACGTACAGCAGCGCCCGCCGGTCATCGGCCTGACAATATTCGCTTTCCGGCGGCATGCTCAGATCGCGCACCTTGCGCGGCGTGTCCAGCAGCCGGACGCCCCGGGCGACCAGCCATTGCTCCGCCACGCCTCTGTCGCCGATCAGAAAGACGAAACCGTTGCCCGCTTCATCGCGGAACAGGCAGCTGCCTTCAACGCTGAAAGCGGGGGCCGGCAGATAACGCACCTCCTCCCAGCGGCGTTTGGCGCCGTCCAGCCGCGCCAGCATCGGCTGCCGGCGCGTCTTGTCCAGCGCCGCCGCCAGCATGCCGTCGGCGTCGGTGCGTACGTCGAGGGATTGGTAGCTGCCGGGCATTTCGGCCAGCGTCGCGCCCTGGCTATCCTGCAGGCGCAATCCCTGCTTATCGCTGAGCAGCAGCCGATCCGCGCCCGGCCAGAAGCGGTCGTCGGCCAGCAGTTTGAGTTCGTCGTTATTGGCGCTGCCTGCGACCTGAGTCAGCAGCGGCGCTTCCGGTCCGGGCGTTGCGGCCCGGCAGACGCCGCCGGCGTTCAGCGCGCCGCCGATCGCCAGTAGCGCCAGCGCCGCCGGCCGGAGTGGAAATCTGAAAAACATGCGCGAATCCCTTTAGAAATTGGTGTAAGTCACGCCCAGCTTGAAGGTCGGGCCATATTGTTCGTACTGCGAGTTGAAGCCGTAATTGCCGGTATAGGTGTAGTAGCGTTCGTTGGTCAGGTTTTGCGCCTCGAACGAGAGCTGCAGCTGTTTGCTGAGGAAGTAACGTACGCTGAGATCGACGAACACCTGATCGTCGACGTAGCTGTCGTAGGCGCTATCGTTGACGTTGGCCACTTCGCTCAGGTAGTCCGACTTATAGTTGGCCGACAGACGCACGCTCACCCGATCGTTTTCCCAACCCGCCATCAGGTTGCCCACCACATCGGACTGGTCCGGCAGCGAAATTTTGCGCGACGCGCCGCTGCCTTCGATACGGGCGCTGGATTTGCTCAGCGTCAGGTTGGCGCCGGCCAGCAGGCCGTTCCACGGCGACGGCAGCCAGTCGAATTTTTGCGAGTAGGCCAGTTCGGCGCCGTACAGATGCGCTTTCCCGCCGTTGGCCCAGGTCTTGGCCTCGCTGAAATCGGCCCAGGCGCCGCTGCCGGCCAGGTCGGTTTGATAGGCGAAGTCGCGGATATCCTTATAGAACAGGTAGCCGGAGAGCGTCCCGGCGCGTCCCATGTAGTGTTCGATCCCCAAATCGAAGTTTTTCGACTTCAGCGGGGAGAGATCGGGATTGCCGAACTCGGCCTCGTCGCCATCGATGGTGTAGCCGGGGGTCAGCTGGCCGAACGCCGGGCGCACCACCGAATTGGTCCAGGCCGCGCGGATCTGGGTATTCTTATCCAGACGGTAGCGGGCGTGCAGGCCCGGCAGCCAGTCGTGGTAGCTGGAGCGGTGGTTGGAGTCCTGATACTCGCCGTCGCGCAGCCCGGTGCCGTCGGCGGTGAAGCGCGTGCCTTCATAGCGCAGCCCGCCGATAAAGCGCCAGTTATCGATATCCAGCGTGTTCATCAAGTAAGCGGCGTTGATGTCTTCGCTCATCCGGTAGTCGTTGATGGTCGACTCTTCCCGATCGTAGAAGCCGTCTTTGCCCAGCGTGTCGATCAGGCTGTTGATGCCGGCGGTATCGATCGCCGGACCGTCCTGGCCAAAGGCGTAGCCAGCGTTGCCGGAGGAAAACCGGCTCAGATTGAGCTGTTCGTCGGACAGGCCGTAATTGCCCAGCTTTTTGTATTTCCAGACGTTCATATCATTTTTCTTGTCGCGCCGGCTGAGTTTGCCGCCGAATTTGACCTGGTTGTCGGTATCAAGCCAACTGTAGTCGCGCGCCAGATCGAGGCGGATATTTTTCTCGGTGTCGCTGCTTTTCTGCGTTTCCCACTCCATACTGTCGAGCCGGTAATTGCCGGCGTCGGCATAGCCGCCGCCGATTTGGCTGGACGGTTTAACCGTGTCGGAAAAGCCGCTGTCGGCGAACGAATCCAGCCCGGAGAAGGTGGCGTAGGTGCTGCCCGGCAGATTTTCGCTGGAGCGGCTGTAGGCCATCTGGCCGCCGATCGTCCACGGGCCGAGCAGGTGTTCGCCGCCCAGGACGACGCTTTTGACATCCTGGGTCTCTTCGCGGCTTTTCAGCTTACGCTTGGCCTCGGCGTCGCCCTGTTCCCCCTCGGCCAGCGGATCGCTGAATTCGACGGCCGATGACTGACGGGTTTCGCTATCTTTGAAACGGCTGTACAGCGTGCGCAGGTAGTAGCTGGAAAGGTCGCTCGGCTTATAGTCGAAATTGAGGCCGAAGCCGGTGCGTTCGCGTTCGATTTCATAGCGCCGTTGTTCAAAACCGTTCAGCCGCGCGCCGTCGCTGAAATCCCAGTCGCCGCCGGTTTCCACGTTATCCGAAGCGAAACTGCGCTTCTGCCAGCTGAGCGCCGCCGCCACCCCGAAATTGTTTTCCCCGCCGCCGATGCTGAAAATATCGCTGACCGCGCCGGAGAACTTCGGGCTGCTCTTGTCGCTGTTGGTATCATAGCCGCCCTCCGCGCCCAGGGTGTAAAACAGCCCGTCGTGATCGAAAGCCGACAGACTGTTGACTTCGACGGTGCCGCCCAGCGAGTTGGCGTCCATATCCGGCGTCAGCGTTTTGACCACCGACAGCGATTGCACCAGTTCCGACGGTAGCACATCCAGCGCCACGGCCCGGCGGTCGCTCTCCGGCGACGGCATGGTGGTGCCGTTGATCTGCACGCTGTTCAGGTCCGGCCCCAGCCCGCGCACGCTGACGTAGCGGCCTTCGCCCTGGTCGCGTTCGACCGAGACCCCCGGCAGGCGCTGCAACGCCTCTGCCGCGTTGTCGTCCGGCAGCTGCGCCACGCCGTCGGCGTGCACCACGTTGCGTACGGAATCGGAAGCGCGCTGTTCATTCAGCGCCTGGGCGATGCTGGCCGCCTGGCCGATGACCTCCACATGTTCGGTGGTCTCTTCCGCCAGCGCGGAGACGGTCAGGCCGCCGATGGCGATCGCCAGAGCGCTAAGTCTGAATATGGTCCTTGAAGCCCTATTGTTTCGCTGTGATTTCACGTGTTTTCCCCCAGAGTGGCGACGAATTGCCGTTGGCTGACCGGCTTATTGGGGAAGGGATGCTAGAAATCGCCGATGTCAGTTATATGACACGTAAAGGCGGTTGCGGGCGGATCGACGGCGGATCGCGGCGTTTAACCCGCGTGTTGAGCTTAAATGACTGTAGCAAACCGGCGGGGCATAAAGGAAAAAGCGCAACAGCGTTCCCGGCGGACGGCGGTTGACGGCGTCAGGCGAAAAAAAGAGTCATCTGAGGTGAGCTGAATTGACCCCCGCGCTGTCATTCTGTCGTCATCTGCGCCTGTATGCTTAGGTCATCCGACGATGACCCATAAGAGTCTTACCGATGTATCGCCTCTTCCGACAACACGGCAGCAAGCTGTTGCTGCTGGCTTTTTTCGCCAACCTCGGCCTGCTGATCGAACTGATTATCGGCGAGGTCAAACCCTGGCCGATAATCGACTGGATGGACGTGTTGGCCGAAGGCGGTTCGGCGCTGCTGGCGCTGAGCTGGTTGGTTATGCTGCTGGTCAGCCGGCCCGCCGGGCGCGTAACCACGCTGCTGGGGCTGGGGCTGGCCTGCATTTTCTTCTCCTGGTGGATGGACAGCCTGGATGAATTCATCAAGCTGCCGCCGGGGGCGAATGCGGGAGAATGGCTGGAAAACGTTCCCATGCCGTTCGGCCTGATTCTGATTACGCTGGGGATTTACCACTGGCATCAGGAGCAGCTGGCGATTAGCGCGCAGTTAAATAAGCGCGAGCGGTTGTTTCGCGAACATCTGCTGTTTGACAAACTGACTCCGCTGGGCGGCGCCGATTATCTGCGCAAGCAGCTGGCGTTATCGCTGAAGCAGGCGGCCGCCGAACGGCAGCCGCTGTCGCTGGTGGTGGTCGATTTAAATGATTTTGACGCGATCAACCGGCGCTTCGGCACGGCGGAGGGCGATTATGTGCTGCAGGCGCTGTGTCAACTGCTGCTGCTCAATCTGCGCCGGCAGGATCTGCTGTGTCGGCTGGCCGGCGACCGCTTCGTCGCCTTATTGCCCAATACCGGCGAACAGCAGGCGGACATGATGGCGCAGGACCTGAGCGCGGCGATCGCCGCTCTGGCGCATCACACTCAGCGGCATGGCGAGCGCGTCAGGCTACAGGCCAGCGTCGCCGCGGTTATGGCGCTAGACGAGGATCAGGAGCGGCTGCTGCAGCGTCTGAATTATACCCTGAGTCAGGTCAAAGCCGCGCCGGGCAGGGTAGCCGGATGACGGGAAGCGAACGCTGGTATGAGTGCGATGAGCGTTTTATCGTCGGGCACCATCAGCCGGGAATTCTGATCGATCTGGCGCTGTCGCGGGATATCGGCGGGCACCGCCTGCTGCGCGGCACCGGCGTCTTTCTTGAGGATATCGCCGCCGGCACGGCGCGCTTTAGCCAGCGCCAGTTCGGCCAGTTTATCGACAACAGCATACGCCTGCTCGATGCCGACGATAGCAGCTTTCTGTTCGGCCAGCGTTCGCTGCCCGGCTGTTACGGCAACTTCAGCCATGTACTGCAGCAGGCGGATAACCTGCAGCAGGCGCTGGACGACGTTACGCGTTTTTGCAGCCTGTTCAGCCCGCTGCTGGCGCCGCGCATGCATCTGGACGATCGCTATCTTTGCCTCTATTGGCCGCAAAGCGGGGCGGATGCGGGGCGGCAGCGTTTTCTGCTGGAGGCCGCCATGACCTCCATCGTGGCCCTCGGCCGCTCGCTCTGTCCGCAGCGCCCTTTACCCTGGCGCTTTTTGTTTAACTACCGCCAGCCGCGTCATATCGAACAATATTGGGTGCATCTGGGGGACGGCTTAAGCTTCGACCAGCCGCTGAATATGATGCTGCTGCCGGTAGAATACGCCCGGCTGGCGTCGCCCCACGCCAACAGCACCGTTTGCGCCGCCGTACGCCAGCAGTGTCAGCAGCAGCTGGCGACGCTGGGGCCGCACCGCGGCTTTATAGATTATTTTTACGACCATCTGCGCCGCAATCTGCGCGAACCCCTCAACCTTGAACGCATCGCCGCGACGCTCGGCATGAGTCCCGCCACGCTGAAACGTAAGCTGCGCAAGCACGATAGCAGCTTCCAGCAGCAGTGGGATCGGGTGCGCAAGCACACCGCGCTATTTCTCTATTGGTTCAACGGGTTAAATAATGAAGAGGTGGCGCAGCATCTGAATATCAGCGATATCAATAACTTTCGCCGCACGTTTCGCCGCTGGACCGGCGTGACGCCCAGCTTCCTCTCTTCGCTGCCGGCGTACTGACGCCCCGGTCTTTAGCCGTTCCGCCCGCCGCGACAGGCGGTTCTTTCCGACGGACGCGCCGCCGGCGCTTGCCCTGCCGCCCGACGCCCGCGCCGAGCGGTTTAACCACGCCGGCGCGGGCTAATTTCATTTCTCTATATATTATCTTTTTTGGTTATTTGCTGGACGGGACCGAGAAGCGAATACTTTGATTACCTTATAATTTGAATGCGATCGATTTACTATGCTGCAAATGATTTTCACCGGGCTGTTGTGCGGCGCGCTGCTCGGCTTTGTGATGCAACGGGGGCGGTTCTGCCTTACCGGCGGCTTTCGCGATATGTACATCGCCAAAAACAACCGTATTTTTTACGCCTTGTTGATTGCTATTGCGATTCAGAGCGTCGGGGTTTTTGCCCTGATCGCCGCCGGGCGGTTGAACTATGATGCCGGCGCTTTCCCCTGGTTCGGCACCATTCTCGGCGGCTATGTCTTCGGCATCGGCATTGTGATGTCCGGTGGTTGCGCGACCGGCACCTGGTACCGGGCCGGAGAGGGGCTTATCGGCAGCTGGATTGCGCTGTTCGCCTATATGCTCGCCAGCGCCGTGATGCGATCCGATCATCTGGCCGCGTTTAATCGTCAGATCAAGTCGCTGAGTACGGAACACAACTCTATCGCCGATACCTTCGGCCTGTCGCCGTGGCCGTTTATCGCGCTGCTGGTTCTGGTGGCCCTGTGGCTGGCGGTGAAAGAGCTGAAAAAGCCCAGGCTTAACATCGCCTCTCTGCCGGCGAAGAGATCGGGTCTCGCCCATTTGTTATTTGAAAAACGCTGGCATCCGTTCGCCACCGCCGTATTGATCGGCCTGATCGCGTTGCTTGCCTGGCCGCTCAGCGCCGCTACCGGACGCGTTTTCGGCTTAGGGATTACCGCGCCCAGCGCCAATATTCTGCAATATTTGGTGATTGGAAATGACAAATTTCTTAACTGGGGCGTTTTTCTGGTGCTGGGCATTTTCCTGGGATCGTTTATCGCCGCCAAGGGCAGCCGTGAGTTCCGCATTCGGCCCGCCGATGCCGCGACCTCGGTGCGCAGCTTCGCCGGGGGGATCCTGATGGGATTCGGCGCGAGCGTCGCCGGCGGATGCTCCATCGGCAATGGCCTGGTGATGACCGCCATGATCACCTGGCAGGGCTGGATTGGGCTGATTTTCATGATTCTCGGGGTATGGACGGCTTCCTGGTACCTGTTTGTTCGTCCGCAACGTCAGGCGCGTCTGCAATCCGTTTCCGTCTGATAAGCTAATTTGAGGTTGTTATGATTAAAAAACTTGATGTCGTAAACCAGGTCTGTCCGTTTCCGCTGATCGAAGCGCAGGCGGCGATGGCGCAATTGCAAGCCGGCGATGAGCTGGTCATCGATTTCGACTGCACCCAGGCGACGGAGAGCATTCCGCTCTGGGCCGCGGAAGAGGGGCACACCGTTTCCGACTATCGGCAGGTGGGCGACGCGCAGTGGAGCATCACCGTGAAAAAAGGCTGATTGACCGCTTTATGGGCTGCCTCAAGGCGCTGAGCATCGGGTTTATCGGCGTGCTGCTGCTCTCATTTTGGCAGAGTTACGCGCAGGCGCCGCAGCGCGGGGAGACGTTCGGCGGGCAGAGCTTTTGGGGCGCCCGGCGCGATTCCGCCGGCATCGCGCCCGATCCGCTGAAATTCCGTCAGACGGCGATCGTGCAGGTCTACGCGGCGCCCACCTACGGCTGGCGCGGGCTGGTGGCGGTTCACCCCTGGATCGTCTTCAAAAAGGCCGGCGAAACGCGATACAGCCGCTATGAGGTCACCCGTTGGGGCGACGATAATGTGATTCGCCGTAACCGATCGCTGCCCGACGGATACTGGTACGGCGCCCGTCCGGCGCTGCTGGCGGATCATCGGGGCGCCGCGGCCGCCGCCATGATCCCGCGGATTGAAGCGGCGATCGAAAGCTATCCCTATCCCCATACCTACCGCGCCTGGCCCGGACCGAACAGTAATACCTTTATTGCGCATATCGGCCGGGAAGTGCCGGCGCTGAAACTGGATATGCCGGCCAACGCCGTCGGTAAGGATTATCGTCCGCTGACGCGTCCGATCGGTTTGCCCCCTTCCGGCAAGGGCGTGCAGCTATCGCTGCTCGGCGTGCTGGGGCTGACGCTGGGCGCGGAAGAGGGCGTCGAGATCAATGTGCTGGGGCTCAATCTGGGCGTGGACTTTACCTCTCCGGCGCTGCGTTTACCCTTTATCGGCCGGCTCGGTTATGCCGAGGTGAAAAAAGAGGAAGACTGACGTCGAATACGGGTCACTTAGGCCGATTTTTAGGGGAAACACCGGGGGAGGCTCCCGTAGGGATGCCTCACCCCGGCGGTCGCCCCGCGTATCTCGATGCGTAAACGATCGGCATTAGGCTGACGCCGCCCATATTCGCCGGCTGCGATATACCCGTCATACTTCGAGTCGCCTGTGCGTTGGATTTATTATTCGCCCCATCCGTGGGGCCAGCGCAAGCGCTGTTCAAAAACGCTTTGGAGTTTTTGAAAAGCGACTCGAATTATTTAGGGTATATACAAGCGCCGTTATTTTTTATTGTCGCAATACAATTTATTAATAAAATGAACGATTGTTTCCAGGCGGAAACAATGGCGGATTAACAATGATATTCATTGTTAATCCGCTATGGCGCGTTATGATAATCCCGACTTCAAATATACTCGTCATACTTCAAGTTGCCTGTGCGTTGGCTTTGTTATTCGCCCCGTTGGGGGCGTCGCCAGCGGCGTTATTGTCCGGCGAATTGAATGAGTTAGGGAACGTTTATCTGGATAAATTAATCGTCGGTAACAACAGGCTGCGCCGATAATTTATTTTTTATATCTATCGATACGCCGAATGCCGTTTTAAATAAGCATAAAGATAATGGGGAAATATAAATGAAAGAGAAAATGATTAAGTGGAATGGCGGCGTGCAGCCGGAAGCGCTGGCTATTTTATCCGGCCAGGGCGGGATGATCGTCAGCCCCACCAAAGTGGGCTATATCATTATGACTTCGGATGCCGAAGGGCTGGAGCGTAAATTCGAAGCCAAACAGCGCAAGCGTAATAAGCCGGGCGTGGTGCTGTGCGGTTCGCTGGAGCAGGTAAAGGCGCTGGCCCAGATGACGCCGGAAATCGAGCGGCTGTATGAGCGCCATTGGCGGCAGGATATTTTACTGGGCTGTATTCTGCCCTGGAAGCCGGAAGGAAAGGCGTTAATCCCCAATGACGGCAGCCGGGCGCTGATGATGGACGGCCGCGAGACCAGCTGTTTCGTGATCAAGTTCGGCACGCCGGGAGAGAATATCGCCCGTACGCTGTGGGAACAGGGGCGCTTCGCGTTCGCCAGCTCCGCCAACCCTTCGGGGAAAGGGAACCGGGGGCAGGTGGAGGGCATCGGCGAGCGCATCGCGCAGCGCGCGGATTTGATTATTGAGGCCGACGATTACGTTAAATCCATCCAGCCCAACGAATCGGATGAAACCCGCTACGAGCAGGGCGTGATGGTCTCGCTGGTCGATGAGTCGGGAAAACTGGTGCCGGAGCAGCACGGCCGGCGCGGCGTCGCGCCTTGCCCGACGCTGATCCGCAAAGGGCTGCAGGTGGAGCGGATTATGGCGATCCTCAGCGATATTTTCCCTAGCTGGGACTATCGCCACGGCAACTATTACTGATGCGGCGCGGCGATTCTTCGCGCCGGCCGCTCTTTTAACCGGCGGACAGCGCGTTTTGCAGGCTTGCGATAAAAGATCCGATCCGCGGCGCGTTGAATTGTTCGTTTTTAAACAGCGCGTAAGAGTTGTAGGTATCCATCTGCCACTGCGGCAGCAGACGCACGATATCGCCTTTTTTGACGTAGTCGTCGGTGATATAGGCCGGAAGATAGGCAATGCCGAGATTATCCAGCGCCGCATTTAATAACGCGCCGCTGTTATTCGCGCGCAGCCGGCAGTGGACCTCGATATTCAGCTTCTGCTTATCTTTATGAAAAGGTAAGGAGATGGTGTGCGCATTGCCGCGAAAAAGCAGATAATCGTGGCGCGGCAATTCGCTGGGATGGGTAATAACAGGGTGCGATTTAACGTATTTCTCGTTGGCATATAATCCCCATTCGATATCGATCAGCGGTTTAAATGACGCGTTTTTCGGTAATTCCCGCGCAATAGCGATGGCGACATCGTAATATTCATCGTCGATATTAATCGGCCGGTCGGTTAAATCAAGATCGACGGTAATGTGAATATTTTTTTTAATAAACTTGTTGATAACCGGCATAACGCACTGCGTGCCGAAAGTGACCGGGGCCGCAATACGCAAACTGCCGCTGGGATCTTCATGCGTTTGCCTGATGAATAGCTCGGCTCCTTTCATCTCTTGCAGAATGCGATGGCAATATTGGTAATAGGCCAATCCCAGTTCGGTCACCTGAATTTTTCGGGTGGTTCTTTGTAAAAGTTTGGCCCCGAGCCTGATTTCAAGTTGGGAGATCTCTTTACTCACCGACGACTTGGCCATATTTAATTGATTGGCGGCGTCGGTGTAGCTCAACGTTTCGACCACATTGGCGAACACGATCATCCCGGTGAGATTATCAAGCTTATTCACTCCTGCTCCTTATTGTTTTCCGCCCGGAAGCCCTTGGCGATGCTAACACGATTTTCCTGAACGACGGCCGGGAAAAATGAGGCGTGAGATATTGCCGCCGCGAGGTTAATCCCGCATCTTGCTCAGCAGCCAGCTTCTCAACCGGGCGATATCTTGCCGTTCGGCATACTCGGGCAGCGTCACAAGGTAGTAGTTCGCGCCGGGAAGATAATCTGCAAACGGCGCGCAGAGAACGCCCTGCCGAATGAAATCGTGCGCCAGCAGGTCGCTGACGATAGCCACTCCCTGGCCGGCGACCACCGCCTGAATGGCATGGGTTTCGTCGGTAAAGCGTAAGCCGGCGTCGCTATTCAGCGCGGCGGGGCCGAAGCGGCTGCGCCAGTTCTCCCAGCTTGGCGCAAGCGCGGGCACGTGGCGGCCGTCGACGTGCAGCAGCGTTGCCGAGAGCAAATCTTCCGGCCGTCTGACGGCCAGCATCGGGCTGGCGATAAGTACAAAACGATCCTGATAAAGCAGCGTCGAAGTCAGCGCTTCCTCTTTCTCCTCGCGGTAGCGGATCGCCGCATCCACCGTTTTCCTTGTTAAGTCAATGCGCTCCACGCTGGTATGCAGACGTAAATCGATATCCGGCAGCGTTGTCTTCAGCCCGGCCAGGCGCGGAACCAGCCAGTGGGTAAGAAAATTCGACGTGGTGGTAATGGTTAACACCGGCGGTGGGGTAACGGCGTGAATTTTTTCTACGCTCTCCTGTAGCGCGTTAAAGACGTGCAGCGTGGTGTGAAAAAGTATCTCGCCGGCGGCGGTCAAGGCGACGCCTTTAGCGCTGCGTTCGAACACCTTCGTTGCCAGCCGCTCTTCCAATAGGCGTATTTGGTGGCTGATTGCGGTGGCGGTGACGCCGATCTCATCGGCGGCCAGTTTAAAACTGCGGTGAACGGCGACGGCGTTGAAGGCCCGGAGCGCGCCCAATGGCGGTAAACGTTTTTTTATCATGATGAATTTATCTCATCCATGGATGAAATCAATGACTTTGAGTTGCCGTTATTATCGGAAGTAAGCTGATTAAACGCCGCTTTGATGATGAATTCAATTCATTATTTAAACATGTTTTTATGAGGGGGAAGGTGATGGCGAGCTCTATTTCTGAGGATGGCGATCTCCGGTCGCGCTTAACGTGCGCGTTGATCACGCTATCGCTGGCGCAATTCGTTATCGCGCTGGACTATTCGATTATCTATGTCGCGCTGCCCGGCATCGCCGGCAGCCTGCAATTGGCCAACGCGCACGCGCAATGGATCGTTTCCGCCTATGGCGTGATATTCGCGGGTTTCTTGCTGGCCGGCGGGCGGCTGTGCGATGCGGCCGGCGCCAAAAATATCTTCATTTTTGCCGTGGCGCTGTTTAGTCTGGCATCGCTGCTGGGCGGGATAACCACCTCCGCCGCCGCGCTGATCGTCGCTCGCGGCATTCAGGGACTGGGGGCGGCGCTTCTGCAACCATCCATTATCGCCTTGATTTCACACCACTTCAGTTCGGGACGCGAACGGGAGAAGGCGTTAACCCTGTGGAGCGCCGTGGGCGCCGCGGGGCTCGTCGCCGGCGTGGCGCTGGGCGGCATTTTCACCCAAATCAGCTGGCGGCTGGTGTTTTTGGTCAATGTGCCGATCGGGTTGCTATGCATCTGGTCCGCGCGCCGCTATTTTTCCGCCAGCGTTCGCCCGGCGCGGCGTAAAACGCTGCCGCTGCTGTCGTCGTTATTGGGAACCGTCAGCGTGCTGAGTATCGCGCTGGCGATGACATCGTTGGCCGATCATGGCCTTAACCACGGCAACACTCACCGCTGGCTGGGAGCGGGCGCGATCTCTCTATCGCTGTTTCTACTCGGCGAGAAATACGGCAGGCGGCCGTTGGTCGACCGTGGCGTCCGCGGACTGGCCTCGCTGCGGCGCGGCAGCATTTCCAGCGCGTTATATATGGCCAGCGTGGGAACCGAGCTGTTTCTGCTCACCCTACTGATGCAGGAACGCTACGGCTACAGCGCGTTGCAGACCGCTCTGCTGTTTATTCCGTTGACGCTGATGATTATTGTCGGCAACGCCATCGCCGGTAAACTGTTTACGCGCATCCCGGCGCTCAGGGTGCTGCGCTGGGGGTTTCTGCTGGGGGCCGCGGGATTGCTGCTTATCGTTTTCTCCCTCGACCGCCTCGACTGGCCGCTGTTTATCCCCGGCCTGCTGCTGAGCGGCGTAGGGCACGGTATGATCTACACCGCCAAATTTGTGGTCGGCATGAGCGAGGTGCCGGACGATCGTCAGGGGATAGCCAGCGGAGTGATGATTACGGCGCAGTACGCCAGCGGGGCGATAGCCCTCGCCCTGATGGTGATTATTCTCAACGCCCATACCGGCATGGCCGGTTTTCACTACGCTTTCGCCGCGTTGATCGGTTTTGCCCTGCTGGGCGCGCTGCTGACGGAGGATATCGGCAGGCTAGAATAAGCGCGGGCCGGCCGCCTCTTCGCCGGGTTCATTTTTTCGTAATCAGGCCGGCGTTAAGTGATTAAGCCCAAATCCTAACGCCGCGAGATAAAGAAGGAAAAACACATGCTGGATCATTTTTGCATTCCGGTTTCGGATATCGAACGCAGTCGGCGATTTTATGAACAGGCGCTGGCCCCTCTGGGTTACTGTCGGATAAAAACGCGGCCCTCCGCGATTAGCTTCGGTATCGCCGACGGATACGGTCAATCGACCGATCCCGGCGGAGACTTCTGGATCTTTCAAGGGGATGTTTCATCGCGTCCCGCGACCCATTTCGCATTCAGCGCCGAATCGCGGGCGCACGTCGATGCGTTTTTTATCGCGGCTATCGCCGCGGGCGGCGAGGATAACGGTCGGCCCGGCCTGCGTCCGAACTACCATCCCGATTATTATGCCGCGTTTGTTCGCGATCCCGATGGCTACAATCTGGAAGCGGTCTGCCATCGCGTAGCATAATCGCCGAGGGCTGTTCGCCCATGATATCTGGAAACGGCGACGGGCGCCGGCGCTACCGCTTGTATGCCGCCGGGGCCGCCAGAAAGCGGTTTACGGCTGAGAAAAACCGCTCTCTTCCGGCCTCGTTCCGGTCGAGATGGACGAAGTGCGTGGCCCCAGGGATGGTCAGCGCCCGCGCGTCGGGCGCCTCCTGCGCCAGCGCGGCGGCATCTTGCGCGCGGCTCCAGAAATCTCTCTCTGAGCGAATGACCAGCACCGGCATGGCAAGCCGCGACGCCTGCCACTGTTTTTTCCCTATCGCCAGTTCAAAACTGTCGGCCATGGCGCCGGAAGGCGCTCGGAAACCGGGGGGATCCCTGCGGTAAGCGGTGTAGTCCGAAGCCAGCGCCGCATCGGCATAAGCCTGCGCGACCCGTTCATCTCGCCAGCGCGTCTTGTCCTGCGACGGAATGCCGTCGTCCCAGGCGGGGAATAGACTGGCGCGCGTATTGACCCGATAGCCGCCGAAGCGGGATGCGTTAAAGACGCCCGGTTTTCCGGGTGTGTCGAGCGGCGATCCCAGACCGAGGGTGTCGTGGCGGCTGCTGCTGCCGTAAAGGGTGTTGTAGAGCACCAGCCGCTCGACGTGTTGCGGATATTGCGCGGCGTAGGCGCCGGCCCAGTGTCCGCCGGTCGCCCAGCCAAGGATGCTGACCTTGTCGCTTTGGCTCCACTGCATAATGGCGCTGACCGCCGCGCCGATGTCGTCGACGGCGTCGGCCGTACGCATCAGCGGCGCGCTGCGTTCCGGCGGTTCGCTCATGGCCGCCGGCCGGCTGGAAAAACCGTAGCCGCGCAGGTCCAGGAGGTAAACGCGATGGCCCGCCGCCGCCAGATCGCCGGCGAGCGACCCGCCCGGCACCGACAGATCGAAGGAGGCGACGCCCGGCACGCGGGCGCCATGCAGCAGCAGCACCGGCGCCGCGCGGCCGGCGGAGGGCGCCGCCGGTCTGATTTCTCTGATGAACAGCGTTACGCCCGGCTGCACGGAAACGTATCGATCCTGTCTGACGATCGCGGTTTCGGCCAAGGTTTCAACGCCGCCGCCGGGCGCCGTCTTTTGCCCGGTTCCCTCGGCGGACGCCAGCGGCGCCGCGGCCAGCAGCAGGCCGGCCAGTATCTTTCCATTCCAGCCCGCGCTGAAGCGTGAAGCGTCTGAATGCGTCATCGTCGTATTCTCCGAGTGAAATAAGATTTATCATCGGCACGCGACAATGATATGTCTAATACTATCTATATCGTCGGTTAATACATTAAAGGTATCGATTTATGTTAAGCCTACGCCAGCTGCGGCAGTTTTTGGCCGTTGCGGAAACGATGAACTACCGCCGGGCGGCCGAACGGCTGAATATGGCTCAGCCGCCGCTAACGGCCGCCATCCGTAATATGGAGGAGGCGCTGGGCGTGCGCCTGTTTGAGCGCGCCAATCGTATTACCGGGTTAACCGCCGCCGGGGAAGTGCTGCAAAAAGAGGCTCAGCGGACACTGGCGCAGATGGCCCGCGCCGAGGCGCTGACGCGGCGCGCGGGGCAGGGGCTGACCGGTTCGCTGCGCATTGGCTTCGTCGCCAGCGCCGTGCGCCACCGTCTGCCCGATATGGTCGCCCGCTTCAGCCGGGATCGCCCGGATATCGCGCTGGACCTGCACGAAGCGACCAGCGCGCGGCAGGTTAAAGCCCTGCTGGAAGATCGGCTCGATATCGCTATCGTCGCCTTGCCCGTGCCGGAGTATGCGGCTTCGCATCTGGCTCTGCGGACGCTGCTCTCCAGCCGGCTGGTCGCCGCCCTGCCGCGAGATCATGCGCTGGCCGAGGCGGCCGCGCTGACTATTGGCGCGCTGGCGAACGAACCCTGGGTTATGTTTCCCCAGAGCGAAGGACCGGGGCTATATCGAACCATCCATACCGCCTGCGAACGCGCGGGATTTGCCCCGCGGATAGCGCAGCAGGCGGTGCAGATGGAAACCATCGTAGGATTGGTGGCGGCGGGACTGGGCGTCGCGCTGGTGCCTGAATTTATGCAAGGCTGCGGCTGGGATAATGTCGCCTTCCGTCCGCTGACGGGACAGGGCGCGCCGCTGGCGTATGAGGTGGCTTTCGCATGGCGCAAACAGAACGACGCGCCGGAGCTGGCCGCGTTTATCGCTTATTGATACGGCGGCTCGCGCGACCTCCCGCAGCTCGAATTATTTAGGGGCTATGCGCGAACGGCGATACCCCTTGGCCGCGCGGAAATCTTCCCGGCTTGATTTATCAGCGGGCCAGCGCGCTCATCGCGGTAATAATCGGGCCGCCGACGGTGCGTTTTAGCGCGCCGATGGCCAGCCCCTTCAGCAGCGTTTTCGCGCCCCGGCGGATAGTGCTGTCGATGTAATCCCGGTCTGTGGACGCGTTCAGCCAGCCGAGCCGTTCAAATTTTTCCAGCAGCTCCGCGACGGCGACTTTCCGACTGTCGAAACAGATGGCGACGGAGCCGGCGTAGATGCGATGGGTGACCTCTTGCACGCCATCCTGCCGGCTCAGCTCCTTAACCACCCGCTCCACCTGTTTGGGATTGCGCTGTATGTAGTCGGAGCGAACGCGAATACGATTCCGGGTCTGGTGTAGGTAGGGTTTCATGGCGACCTCTGATATGCGAATATACCCGTCATACTTTAAGTTGCATGCGTGTTGGCTTTGTTACTCGCTCCATCCATGGAGCTCGCCCCGTTGGGGCCGCCGTAAGCGGCGTTCAAATCTGCTCTTGGCAGATTTGTCGCTCACCCCAGTCGCCTACTGCTGTAAGCTCTTGGGGATTAATGAGAGACATCCTGCCTCTCACCGCAGGCCAGCCTTTGGCTGGTCAAATTCGCTCCTGACGAATTTGTCACTGCGTCGCCGCGTTATTCGGCCTGATGGCCTCACCCCTTCGGGGTCAGCGCAAGCGCTGTTCAAAAACGCTTTGGCATTTTTGTCCTGCAACTCGAATTATTTAGGGTATAGCGATTTATATGCAAAAAGCAATGCGAATAATTTACGTTACCACTATTGGCTTGTCCACCCGCTGACGCTTAATCCGGCGTTTTTATCACGGGTTTCCTACCCGCCGTCACCCTCCGGGCCGTCCCGCCGCGGGCCGAGCATATTCAAAGAAGTCTCGATGGGGAATTGCGCCCGGCGGCGCGACCGGTTACGCGGAAAGCGCGCGCGCCAGCACGTCGAAAATCCGAGCGTCAGTGGATTGCGCGACGTTGAAGCGCAAGAAGTCGCCGGCGCTTAATGACTGGCTGAACGCGTTGCCCGGCGCCAGCACCACGCCGTCTTTCAGGCAGGCGCGCGCAACGGCGGCGGCATCTACGCCTTCCGGCAGCCGGCACCAAAGGTATATGCCCGCCTGGGGCACCAGCCAAGGTTTAATGCCGAGCGCTTCAAGCCGGGCGATGGTCTGCGCCATTTCCGCAGCCAGCCGCAGCCGCACCGTCTCCATATGCTTGCGGTAGCCGCTGTCGGTCAGTGCCATCAGCGCGACATCGGCGGCCAAGCGTCCGCCCCCGAAGGCGGTGGCGATTTTCAGATCGGCAAGGTTTTCGATCCAATCCTTTCGCGCCGCGATATAGCCGCAGCGCAGCGACGCGGAGATGGTCTTGGAAAAGCTGCCAATCTGGATCACCCGCGACAGGCCGTCGAAGGCCGCCAGCCTCGGCGCCGGACTCACCTCGAAGTCCGCCCAAATATCATCCTCGACAATCACCAGATCGGAGCCGTCGGCCAGCTTCAGAAGCCGGTGCGCCGTCACGGGAGAAAGCGTCGCGCCCGTTGGGTTGTGGATGCCTGAATTGGTGATGTAGAGCCGGGGAGCGTACTGCTGCAACGCCGCCGCGAAGCGCTCGACATCCGGCCCGTTCGGCGTATAGGGCACCCCCACGGCCTGTACGCGATGCGCCTTGAGCAAGGCGTGGAAATTGAAATAGCAAGGATCGTCCACCAGCACGGTGTCGCCCGGCTCCAGCAGGAAGCGGCAAATCAGATCGATCGCCTGGGTTCCCGATTCGGTGAGCATGATCTGTTCGGGGAAGGCCTCGACGCCCGCGCCGGCCAGCCGCCGCGCAAGAAACTGGCGCAGCGCCGGGTGGCCTAGCGGCGTGGCGTATTCGGTCAGCGCCGTGGTATCGGCCCGCGCCAGCGCGCGCAGGGCGCGGCGCACCCCGGTTTCATACAGCCACGCGGCGGGTAGCCAGCCGCATCCCGGCTTGAGGACGGCGGCGTCGGTTTCCAGCGACTGACGCGACACCCACAGCGGATCGACCTCTCGGTCGAGCCGGGGGCCGAACTGAGTGAGCGCGAGCGGCGCGACCGGGCCGGCCACATAGAACCCCGATCCTGGACGCGCAGCAATAACGCCCTCGGCCGTCAGCCGTTCATAGGCCTCCACCACGGTCGAAACCGAAAGCCGCATGGCCTGCGCCTGCGCGCGCACGGAGGGCAGCCGCGTCCCCGGTAGATAGGTGCGCGAGGCAATCTTCGATTGAATTTCCGTCATTACCGCTTCTATCCGCGTGCCGCTTCGCGCCATTTTTTCCTCAACCGTACTGGATTTATATGCATAACAGTTCTTTTTAATTGTATTGGATTGTGCCTGGCTTGACCAGACGCGTCGGTGCTCTACTGAAACCAATCAACCAAGGAGTTACCGATGGAAAAAACAACAAGCGGCTGGATTAACGGGTTTATCGGCGTAGCGATTTTTGCGGGATCGCTGCCGGCAACCCGCGTGGCCGTCGCCGATCTCGCCCCGACGTTTCTGACCAGCGCCCGCGCAGCCATAGCCGCCGTGCTGGGCCTGGCGCTGCTTCTGCTGCTGCGGCAGCCCCGGCCGAAGGCCGCCGACGCGCCATCTCTGGCGTTGAGCGCGCTGGGCTGCGTGGTCGGCTTCCCGCTGCTGACCGCCCTGGCGCTGCAACACGTTACGTCCGCCCATTCGATCGTTTTCCTCGGGCTGCTGCCGCTGTGTACGGCGATCTTCGCGGTGATTCGCGGCGGCGAGCGCCCGCGCCCGCTCTTTTGGCTGTTCTCTATCGTCGGCGCCGTCTTTGTTGTCGGCTATGCGCTGATGGGAAACGGCGAGGCTTCGCTGAAAGGCGAGCTGCTGATGCTGGCGGCCGTTGTCGTATGCGGCCTGGGCTATGCGGAAGGCGCGCGCCTCTCTCGCAGGCTGGGAGGCTGGCAGGTCATTAGCTGGTCGCTGGTGCTGTCGCTGCCCATCATGCTGCCGATCGCGCCGTTGACTCTGCCCGCTTCGTTCGACCATGTGGGCGCGCCGGCGTGGATTGGCCTCGCCTACGTCTCATTGTTCAGCATGTTGCTCGGCTTCGTGTTCTGGTATCGCGGTCTGGCGCAGGGCGGCATTGCGGCAGTCGGGCAGCTTCAGTTATTCCAGCCTTTCATGGGACTTGCTCTGGCCGCGCTGCTGCTGCACGAAAAGGTGAGCTGGACGATGCTGGCGGTGACGGTAGCCGCGGTCGCGTGCGTCGCGGGGGCGAAGAAATACGCCTGATTAGCCGCCATATCTTATCGCGCGGCGTTGCGCGGCATCCTTGCCGGCCGCTGTTCCATAATCGCGTTCCGCGCCTCATTCGCCGCCCCCGTCAAGGCGGGCGCGTCAAATCGCATCCCACGGCGCTTGCCGCCAGCGCTCCAGCAGGAAATCGCTGAACGCCGTCAGCCGGCGCGGCACGGGTTCGCGCCGCGCCCGCACGATGCTGATCTTCGAAGGCGCGCCCTCCCACTCCGGCAACACGCGCACCAGCCGCCCGTCGCGCAGTTCCTCGTAGATGTCCCAGGTTTCGCGCAGCGATATACCCAGCCCGGCCAGGCACCATGCGTGCAGCACGTCGCCGCTATCGCTGCATAACGTGCCGCTGACCGTAACGGATTGCTCCCGGCGCCCCCTGCGCAGCGGCCAGGCGTTTTGCCGTAGGCCGGGATAGGCGAACACCAGGCAGTTGTGCCGCGCCAGATCCTCCGGCTGTTCGGGATTCCCCTGCGCTTTCAGGTAGGCGGGCGAGGCCGCCAGAATGCGCCGGTTGTCGGCGACCCGTCGCGCCACCAGTCGCGAGTCGGCCAACTCGCCCATACGAATCGCCAAGTCCAGATCGCCGCTATACAGATCCTGTACCCGATCGGACAGACGCAGGTCGAAGCCGATCTGGGGGTGTCGGCGGCAAAAATCATTAATCGCCGGAGCCACGAACTTGCGGCCAAACGGCGCGGGCGCCGTCAGGCGAATGGCGCCGCTCAGTTCCCGGCTGCCGCCGGCCGCCAGTTCCTGCAGCTCTTCCAGCGCCGCCAGCGCGACTCGCGCCCGTTCGGCGATGGCGCGGCCCTCATCGGTGATACGCAGATTGCGGGTGTTACGCTCGAACAGCGTAGCGCCCAGCGCCTGTTCCAGCCGGGCTATCTGCTTGCTCACGGTCTTGGGCGCCAGGTGCAGATCGCGCGCGGCGGCGGAGAAGCTCTGGCGCTTCGCCACATGCACGAAGACCGTCAGGTCATCCAGATTACGCAGGGTCATTTGGGTTATTCCGTAGAAAGTGTTTGTCTATTTAGGTCATTTAAAGGATATATCAAGCCCGTCAGAATGAAACGCTCTCTATTCCGCCTGTCGCCGCCGTCGATCCATCTGGATGATTTTCTCGGCGGCGCGTCTCATTCTTAGGAGTTTGCGATGATGCAACGTATTCTTTTCGTCCTCACCAGCCATGACCGCCAAGGGCCGGCCGGCGCTGACGCCGCGCCGAGCGGTTTTTATCTCTCCGAGGTCGCTCACCCGCACAAAGTCTTGAGCGATGCCGGCTACGCCGTCGATTTCGTCAGTCCCAAGGGCGGCAAGACGCATGTCGACGGCCTTGACCTGGACGATCCGGTCAATGCCGCATTCTGGAACGATACAACGCTGCGCGCCGCGACCGAAGCCACGCTAGCGCCGTCCCAGGTTGATGCCGGCGCCTATGCCGCAATGTTCTACGCCGGCGGCCATGCGGCGATGTGGGACTTCCCGCACAGTGCCGAGCTGGCGGCCATCGCGGTACGCATCTACGAGCGCGGCGGCGTGGTCGCGGCAGTCTGTCACGGTCCGGCCGGGCTGGTGAACCTCAGGCTGTCCGATGGCCGCTATCTGGTCGACGGCAAAGACGTGTCGGCCTTCACCAACGATGAGGAGCGCGCGGTCGGCCTGTACGACACCGTACCGTTCCTGCTGGCGGACGCATTGCGAAAGCGCGGCGCCCGGCACCTTGCCGCGCCGAACTTCCAGGCGCGGGTGGTGGTGAGCGAACGTCTGCTGACGGGCCAGAACCCGGCATCGGCCAAGGGCGTGGCTGAAGCGATGCTGCCGCTGCTGACGGCGGAGAAGAAGGGGTGAGCTATGAATGAGCGCATGCCTTCGGTTATCTATGTCTTCGCGTTCTGCGCCTTCGCGCTGGGTTTCACCGAGTTCGTCACCATCGGTCTGGTGTCCACGATTTCCGCCGGCCTGCATGCCAGCGTCAGCCAGGTGGGAACGGCGGTGACGGCCTATGCGCTGGGCGCGGCGATCGGCGCGCCGGGTCTGACGGCGCTGGCCGCGCGCTGGCCGCGCAAGCGCTTGCTGCTGCTGGCGATGGGGCTGTTCACGTTGGGCAATACGGCGGTCAGCCTATCCGATGCGCTGATGTCGATGCTAGCGGCCCGCTTTGTCTCGGGGCTGGGGCACGGCGTGTTCCTGGCCGTATCGTCCAGCGTTGCCGCGCAGCTGGCGGGGCGGCATCGGTCCGGCGCGGCGGTGGCCGTGGTATTCGGCGGGCTCACGCTGGCGCTGGCGCTGGGCGTGCCGCTCGGCACCTACCTGGGCGGCGTTTTGCGCTGGCAGGTCATCTTCCTGGCGGTGGCGGCGTGCGGGGCCGGCGGTTTTCTGGGGTTGCTGGTCATGATGCCGAGGGATCGCAACGATGCCTCGGCGCAGGCCAGGGCGATGGACGGCCTGAAAGCCCTGTGCAATTCGTCTTTGCTGGCCGCGGCGGGCATTACCGTGCTGGCCTATGCGGGATCGTTCGCGCTCTACACTTATATTTCGCCCATTCTGCTGCGGGTGACGAGCGTCAGCGAGAGCACGGCCAGCCTGCTGATGCTGGGCTATGGCGCGATGGCGGCCATCGGCAATGCGTGGGGCGGACGATTGACCGATCGCAAGGGGGCGGATGCGGCCGTAATGATCGCGCTGGTCGGCCTGGCGGCCGTGCTGCTGGCGATCTGGCCGTCGGCGCGATCCCTGCCGCTGATGGCGTTGCTGACCGGTCTGCTGGGCGCGCTGACCTATGCGGTGGTGCCGGCTTTGCAGGCGCGGGTCATTGGGCTGTCGCATGTTCATGCGCCGCAGGCGCCGGAGGTGGCGGCCGGCCTGAACATCGCCGGATTTAATGGCGGCATCGCGCTGGGTTCGCTGCTGGGCGGAGCCGGTTTGGAGACGATAGGATTGACCAGTACGGCATGGGTCGGCGCCCTTGCCGTGTGCCTGGGGATCGTCTGGATGCGCTGGCAAATGCGGCGTCCGGCCTTCCTGATCGCGCGGCTTTAAACATGGGCGAATTATGGAGCTTCGGCATTTGCGCTGTTTTCCCGCTGTTGCCGAAAGACGCTCCCTCGTCCGTGCGGCGCCCCGTGGGTTTTCGGCATCCTCGGGCATAAGGCGTCCCTACGGGCTGAGGGATCCCTACACATTCGGGGGAAGAATTTCTGTCAGCGCGGTGGGCGCGCCAGCCGGCATAAATTTCCACATTCCCTTGCAAAAACGCGTGGTTTTTTTCTTGCGGAAGTTTTTTATGGCGGGCGTCCTGCCCGCCCCCTTCGGGCCGTCGCAAGCGACGTTAAAAAACGCTCCCGGCGTTTTTTTATGTTTCGGTCAACAAAAACCGGAGCCACTTGATAAACCGCAAAGAATCCCCCCTCCATCGGCTGATAATGATAGCAGTTGTTTTTTTACGCTTGTCCGCTTGATTCCGGGCAGGTTTTGATGTCCGCCACGTTTGCAGATGTAGGAAGCAGTATGGAGTCAGAAGAGTTAAGCGGGCTGATGATGTTACGCCGTTTCGTGACGGTGGAACACCATATACCGGGACGTATGCGTTTACGCTTCACCAATCGGCTGATCCCCACTCTTGGCAAGGGAAAGCTGGAAAAACTAGCGGCGTTATGCCGCCCGGACGGCGTACTGCGCAGCTATCGCCTCAATACCCAGACCGGAAGTTTGCTGCTGGAATATGACGCCGGACAAATCGATCCGGCGGTATTGACGCGGCTTTTCAGCGCGGATGATGCAGCGGCCCGGCAAGCGCTGGAACAGCTGATTCAGTCGCTCGCGCCGTCATCCTAATCATTAAGGAATTACATATGAGCAATGATAATAGCAATCCTGCCAATCAAGGGGGGGCCTATTACCCGCCGTTCGGCTATCCTTATTATCCGCCCGTCGCTCCCGCCGCGGAGGCCGCCGCGCCGCCTCAACAGCCGCCGATGTATTGGCCGCAGCCGCCCGTGTGGTACCCGCCGCATATGATGCCGGGATTCCCGCCGATGGGATATCCGCTGCCGCCTCAACCGGGCATGCCGCCGCAGGCCATGACGCCGCCGCAACACTCGCACCATCATCAACACCATGCCCAGCCGGCGTTTGACTGGAACAATCAGGCGCAGAATATGGTGGAAAATATGATGGGCGAACAGGCCGGGATCCTGAAAAGCATTATCGGCACCATCGGTATGGACGATAAAGAGTTCTGGAAAGGGGCGATGATCGGCGCCGCGGCCACGCTGCTGCTCACCAATGAAAGCGTGCGCAATATGCTGCTGCAAACCGTCGCCAGCACCGGCGATTTACTCAAAACCGGCGGCGCGAAGGTGAAAGACGGGGTGAAAAGCGGCGCGGAAACGCTGAAAGAGACCGCCGCGACCGGCTCAACGATTTTTCGCGATACGCTGAAAGCAGGGAAAGAGGGCTTCAACGAGTCGGTGGAGCGTCATCGCCAGCAGGCGCAGCCCGCCGCCGAGCCAGCCAGCGAGGAGCCGCGGAATGAGCAACAATCGTGATCGCCTCAGCCCGGTAAGCCGGGCCGTCATCGCCGGGGCGCTGGTCGGCACCACGGCGTCCTGCGTTGAACAGTGGCGGCGCTACCAGGACGGCGAGAAAACCCTGCATCAGACCGCGGCCGCCGTAGTGCGCGATGCGGCGAAAGGGGGGCTCGTGGGGGGCGCGGTGATGGCCGTCGCGGACGCCACCGCCGGCCGGCCGGTCTTGACGTTGCTGACGTTGCTGAGCGCCGGCGCCGCCGGCATCTACCTGATGGACGCCATCAGTAAAAAGGACGTAGATAATGAAACAGCCTGATTATCCTTATGCGTACTATCCGTACTACACGCCTTATCCTCCCGCCCAACCGCAGCCGCAGACGCCTTATCGTCAGGCGAACGGCAGCGCGCACCTGATTACCGGCGTGGTCGCCGGCGCCGCGCTAGCCTATCTGTTGAGCAACCGCGAAGTGCAGCGGGGCATCACGACGACGGCCAGCAAAGCATGGGGCACGGTGCGCGGCGAAGTGGAAGAGTTGAAGGAACGGTTGGCCGACTTACAGGCTGAACTTGAGTACTACCGCAACCGTGAACAGGATGCCGAGTGATCGCTAATTTGCCTGATGCCGTTACGCGGGTGCATCAATTGCCGGGACGGGTGCGGCTGCGTATTCCGCAGATGCGCCGCTACCCGGAAAGTCTGGCCTGGCTGAAACGGCGGCTGCTCTCCTTCAGCGGGGTGAACGGAGTGCGTCTGCGTCCTGAAGCCTGTTCCGCGGTCATTACCTACGACTGCGGGCAGACCAACGGCGAAACGCTGTGGCAAAAGGCGCTGGCGCTGGACTGGCGGGAGAGCGCTTCGGGCGACTATGAGGCGGAATACAGCGGCAGCGACAATCTGCTCAATCTGGGGGGCATCGCCCTGACGCAGCTGCTGCCGCGGCGCTGGGCCGCGCTGCCGGCCCTGTTGCTCACCGCCCCCACGCTGGCCGAAGGCGCGAAAAGCGTGGCCCACGGTCAGCTGAAGGTGGAAGTGCTGGACGCTATGGCGCTGGGGCTATCGATGGCGCGGGGCGATCACCGCACGGCGATGATCACGCAGTCGCTGTTGACGCTGGGCGAGTATCTGGAACAGGAAACCAGCCGTCATTCCGACGCGCTTTTGGCCGACCTGATGCAGCCCCGGGAACACCCGGTCTGGGTCGAACGGCAAGGCCGGCGTGAGGAAATCCAAAGCGGCGAGCTGGTCAACGGCGATCTGATGCTGCTGGGGCCGGGCGACAATATTCCCGCCGACGGCGCGGTTGTCCGCGGCGTGGGGCTGATCAACCAGTCCTCGATGACCGGCGAGGGCGTGCCGGTACGCCGGGAGCGCGGCGCCTGGGTCTACGCCGGCACGCAGGTGCAGGACGGCAATATCGTCGTCCGGGCCGAACGGGTCGGCGATGAGTCTTCCACGGCCAATATCCGGCGCTTTATCAGCGAGTCGTTGAGCCAGCGCAGCGAAACCCAGCGGGTGACGCAGCAAATGGCCGACCGGCGCGTCGCCATCACCATGGGCGTGGGCGCGGCGGTTTTCGCCCTGACCCGCGACTGGCAGCGCCTGGCCGCCGTATTCCTGGTGGACTACTCCTGCGCGCTGAAGCTGAGCACGCCGATTGCCTTTAAATCGATCATGAGCCGCGCGGCCCGTCAGGGGCTGTTGCTGAAGGGCGGCCGGGCGATCGAGCAGTTGGCCGCGGTCGATACCGTGGTGTTTGATAAAACCGGCACGCTGACGTATGGCGATATGCTGGTGACCGATGTCGTCAGTTTCGATCCGCAAAGGGCTTGGGCCGAGCGCTTGCTGGCCATTGCCGCCTCGGTTGAGGAGCACAGCAACCACCCGCTGGCGAAAGCGGTGGTCGCGGCGGCGGCGCACCATGAGTTGCCGCATATTAATCATGGCGAAGTGGAGTATGTCATCGCCCACGGTCTGCTGTCCGAGCTGGACGAACACCGGATGGTGGTGGGGAGCCGTCATTTTCTGAGTTGTCATTATGATATTGATTTTTCAGAGTTTGAAGATGAAATCAACCGGTTGGAATCGCTGGGGCGTCATCTGTTGTTCATCGGTTTGAACGAGCGGCTGGTCGGCATGATCGGCCTGCAGGATAATGTGCGGGCGGAGGCGGCCGGGGTGATCCGGCGGCTGCGCGAACTCGGCGTGAGAAACGTCGTTCTGCTGACCGGGGATAAGACCGAAAAGGCGCGGCAGCTGGCGCAGGAATTGTCCATCGACGGCTTCTTCGCCCAGGCGACGCCGGAAAGCAAGGTTGATGTGGTGCGCGATCTGCAACGGCAAGGGCGGCGCGTGTTGTTTATCGGCGACGGCATCAATGATGCGCCGGTGCTGACTCAGGCCGATGTCGGTATGGCGATGAATCAAAGTACCGAACTGGCGCAGCAGGCCGCCGATGCCGTACTGTTGCAGGATAACCTCGACGGCGCGGCGACCGCCTGTGAACTGGCTCAGGAGGCCATGCGTCTGGTTAACAGCAACATCAAGCTGACGGAGTGGGTCAACAGCTCGATTATGCTGGCGGCCGCCATGGGCTGGCTGAAGCCGACGGCCAGCGCGCTGCTGCACAACGGCACCACGCTGGGGGTGTTACTGCGTTCGCTGGCGGCCAAAAACCGCAGGTGACGGATGAACCCGCGCGCTCGGCGCTGACTGCGGACGCGAATCGTCATAACGGCGGGAAAACGGTACGGCTCCGCGCTTTCTCGCGCGATGCGCCGCAATAGCGTTTCGGCGGCCGATGCCCCTGCTCATACATACGGGCGCCGATGCTGGCGAGCCGTGCAAGAAACTTGTTTTTGGTCGCCGTCGAGGGCGTGCTGAAGAACGATAAAATGCTTGCCGACGGCAATTACTACAATACCCTGGTTATGGGGCGCTGGCATGACGGGGTAAAAGAGTCGCGCCGTCAAAAGGCCCGGTGTGAATAACGAAACCGGGCCTGCAGTACGATTATTAATGCTTAACCAATGTCGCGAAGTAGTAAATCAGCGGCACGGCCATGATCCACAGCCCGATAGGGATTTCCCGCCATTTGCCGGCGATGGCCTTGATCAGAATATAGAACAGCAGGCCGCCCGCGATCCCGGTTCCGAAGCTGTTGGCGATCAGGGTAATCATCACCATCATCAGCACCGGTAATCCATCGGTAAAATTCCCCAGGTCGACTTTCCGCAAGCCGCTGAACATATTCAGACCAATCAGAATCAGCGCCGGCGCCGTGGCCTCTTTGGGGATCATCAGCGCTATCGGGGTGAACAACAGCATCAGCAGAAACATGACGGCGGCGGCCAGCGCGGTCATGCCGGTCTTGCCGCCGGCCTCGGCGGCGGCGGAGGACTCAATCAGCGCCGTCGCGGCGGGAATGCCGACCCAAGGACCCAGCGCGGCGGCGATGGAATCCACCATAAATGGCCGGTTGATCAGCGGCATATTGCCCTCTTCGTCCAGCAGACCGGCTTCGCCGCCCACCGCCAGCGTGGTGCCCATGGTGGAAAAAAACTCCGAGGCGAAAAAGACGAACAGAAAAGGCAGGAAAGCTATGTTCAGCGCGCCCAGCATGTCGATATGGCCGAGAACCGGCGTCAACGAGTGGGGCAGGGCGATAAAACTTGCCGGCAGCCTGGTGACGCCCGCCGGTATGCCCACCAGCGTGGCGAACAGAATGGCCCACAGGATGGCGCCCGGTATCCGCCGTGCCTGGAGCGCTATCGCCAGAAACAGTCCGCATAACGCCACCAGCGCGCCCGGTGAAAGAAAGTCGCCCAGCATCAGCGCGTTGGTTTTGGCGTTGGCCAGCACCAAATCGGCGTTGCGAAAGCCGAGGACGGCGACAAACAGGCCGATGGAAGCGGTTAAGCCCAGCTTAATGGCTTGCGGCACGGAGCGCGTGACCACTTCACGCAGGCCGAATTTCGTCAGCAGGAAGAATAGAATTCCGGACCAGCAGGCAATGCCGAGGCCAATTTGCCAGCCGATGCCTTCACTGCCCGCCAGCGTTACGCCCACCAGCACCGAACCGCCGATTCCCGGTCCCACGATAAATGGCAGGTTGGCGTAAAACGCCATCAGCAGCGTGCCGGCGACGAAGACCAGAATAGTGCCGGTGGTGGCCGCGCCTTTATCCATGCCGCCGACGGCCAGCAGCCCCGGAATCACCACCAGTAAATAGGCGGCGGCGAGAAACCCCGTGACGCCGGCCAGACATTCCGTTTTGGCCGTGCCGCCCCTTGAGTACAATGCGAAACGTCTTTCCAACCAGTTCCCTGATGCTGGCGTGTGAACGGTATTTTCGGCCATTATCCGGCTCTCCTGTCGCTATATTATACTGGTCATACTTCAAGCTGCATGTGCGTTGGCTTTGTTACTCGGCCCATTCATAGGCCTCGCCCCGTTGGGGCCGCCGCCAGCGGCGTTCAAATCTGCTTCCGGCAGATTTGTCGCTCACCCCGGTCGCTTACTTCGGTAAGCCCATGGGGATGAATGAGAGACATCCTGTCTCCCACCGCCGGCCAGCCTTTGGCTGGTCGAATTCGCCGCAGCAATGCCGCCTTTCTGCAACTCGAATTATTTAGAGTATATTGGGTATTGGGGGTTGCGAATGGTCGGGAATTTCCCGCCAGTCAATAAGCGGGTCGACAATCTGGCGCGTAGCGCCGTCCGTCAGCCCAAGATCGGTCAGATGCGGCCCCGCGTTGCAAGCCAGGCAAGTTCCCTCGATGGCCTTAAACACGCGGTAGGGCGGCTCCCAGTCGGCGATAGCGCCGCTGCGCTCGCGCAGTTGACGAAACTGGGCCGCCAGCTCCTTCGCCGGCAGTTCGGACAACATGCCGGCTATCGGCATCGCCACATGCGCGATGATCGCGCCATACTGCGCCAGCGCCATGCCGCCGCCGCCGTCAATCAGACAATTGGCCGCCAGCGCCATCTCATGAGGATCGCGTCCCAGCACCACCAGATTATGTGAATCGTGCGAGTAACTGGTGGCAATGGCGCCGCGCAGTTCGCCCCACCCCTCGAGCAAGGCCATCTGCGGCGGAGCGTCGTGGCGGCCGTGGCGATGCCGGACCCAGATCAGATTGAAACCGTCGGGCAACAGCACCTTGCCATCGCGTATTTCTACTTCTTTCTCGCCCCATTGCGTAAAGCGCGCTCCGCGGATGTGCCGCAGGCGGGCAACGCCGCGGCGCACCGCGCCGATGCGCATCATAAAATCGGTATCCGCTACCGGCGCCAGACGCAGCGTGTCGCGCGGCGGCAGCACATTCTGCGGATCGAGGACGCGAGTTAACATCACGCCGTTGTCGGCGATAAGCTTTCCGGCGACGTAAACCCGCCGCGCCTGAAGTTTTTCCAGCGAATCGAACGCCACCAGATCCGCGCGCCGCCCGGCGGCGATCAGACCGATGTCGTTGCGCCGTAGGCGAATTGCGGCATTCAGCGTGGCGAAGCGCAGCGTATCCGTCGCCGGTAACCCGTGTTCAATCAGCAGGTTGAGCAGAGCGATAATGCCGCCCTTTTCCAGCAGCACATCCGGGGGAACATCATCGGTACAGACGGTAATCTGCGACGACAGATGCGGCAACGTTTTAAGCGCCGCGACGATGTCGGGCAACAGGTAGGGATGGGAGCCGCGTATTTCAAGCGTCAACCCGGCGCGCAGTTTTTCCAGCGCGTCGTCGGCGGAGGTGAGCTCATGATCGGAGGTAACGCCCGCCGCCAGATACGCCTGCAAATCGGCGCCTTGCAGGCCGCGCGCGTGGCCCTCGATCGGTTTGCCGCTGGCCAGGCCGGCCTCGAGGATCGCCGTCATGCGCTCGTCGCCGTGCAACACGCCATGCATATCCATCACCTCCGCCACCCCGGAAATTTCCGTCCAGCCGAGCATGGTCGTCATCTCATCGCCGGAGAAGTCGGCGCCGGACATTTCCAGCCCGGGCGTCGAGGGCACGCTCGACGGCGCGGCGACCATTACCTGCAACGGCAGGTTACGGCTGGCGTCAATGGCGTAACGCACCCCTTCGACGCCCAGGACGTTGGCTAGTTCATGCGGATCCCAAAACACCGCGGTGGTGCCCTGCGCCAGGACGATTTCCGCGTAGCGCGCCGGCGGAAGGTGTGAACTTTCCAGGTGTACGTGGGTGTCCATCAAGCCCGGAGCAAGATAGGCGCCGGCAAGATCGTGGATTTCCGCGGCGTCGGCGCGGCTGCTACGCGGGTGCACGCTGGCGATCAGCTCTCCGACGATCCCGACGTCCGCATCGCGGATCTCTCCGGTCGCCATATCCACCACCCGAGCCTGGGTCAGCAGCAGATCGAAGGCGGTTTCGCCTCTGGCGGCCTGTACCGCGCGGCGGCGATTTTGTGCAGCAACGCTCATAATCAACTATCCGGCAAACATTATTAATGTCCTACTCTAGGGAGGCGGCAAACGTTTGCCTAGCTGAATAAATTTATCACTCGATAAGAAAGGGTTATTCTGCAGCGTTAACCCATAGCGAATCAGAACAGATAAGACCATGACCGACCCCTGGCAACGCCTGCCCGCGCTCTCTTTAAAACAGTTGCAATATTTTGTGACGCTGGCGCAGCTGCGTCACTTCACCGATACCGCCAGCCGCCTCGCCATCAGCCAGCCGGCGTTAAGCAGCGCGTTGCGGCAGATAGAGCGGGTGCTGGGGGGAAAACTGGTTAATCGCACCGCTTCGTCCGTGACCCTGACGGAGCTGGGGGCGGCTATTCTACCGCATGCCGAGCGGGTGCTCAGCGTCGCCCAGCGGTCATTTCACGATATGCGGCAGATTGTGGAAGCCGGCGGCGACGGCACCGTGCGTATCGGTTTGGTGCCGTCCGTCGGCTCTCTGCTGTTTCCGACGATACCGCAGCAACTGGCGCGGCAGTTTCCGCGCCTGAAGGTGGAGTTTCACGATCAAACCAACGATTCGCTAACCGCGCAATTGCTGACGGGACAAATCGATTTTGGCCTCGGCGCGTTGGATAGCTCGGTGGCGCCGGAGCTGAAGGTGTTCGCCCTACAGGAAGACCCCTTCGTTGCCGTTCTGCACCGTGACGACGTACTGGCGCAATCCGCGCATTTGCCGTGGAAACTCCTTGCGGGGCGCGATATCGCCGCGTTTTCCAAAGGCAATATCCAGCGGCTTGTGGCGGCGATGGCGGAGAGCAACCGCTTGACGCTGCGCACCCGCTATCAGGTGGATTACATCGAAACCCTGTATGGTCTGGTTCGCTCGAAGCTGGCGGTGGCTATCCTGCCGCAACTTTACACCACGCATTTACAGGACGCGGAATTGACGGTGGTGCAGCTACAGCAGCCGGCGTTGACGCGCACCGTGGCGCTGATGCGCAATCCTCAGCCCTTGCCGCCCCTGATCGAATCCTGTTTTCAGCTTTTGCTGGCGGCTTTGCGCCCGGGGGGACATCAGCGCCCCTGACAAGACGCGCGCCTGTCGTAAAATCTGATGATTTTCGGCGCTGAGCGTATGACGTCTTTATCACACAACCTGTCGCACGAGGTTAAAAGATCCGTTTACAATGCTCCCTGCCGGCATTACTATCCTGAGCAGGGATTAATGTTGAACATTAATTGTAACCTATTGATTTTGATTTAAATGACTCGGGGTGCCCTTCTAGGTGAAGGCTGAGAAATACCCGTATTACCTGATCTGGATAATATAATTATATTATTTATCATGGTGTTATGAATTGTTTTCCCTATTCACTTCCCTAGCCATTCCCAATCTTAGGGAAGTGAGGTGGTACCTATCTCGCTCAATCCCCTGAAATACTCTGCAACAAAACACCAGAAACTGTGCTTTTCGTTTCCTGTCTTCCATCTGTGAGATAGCGTTGTTGCTATTGCTTGGCATAAGATAACGCTCAGATAAATCGGGCATAAAAAATCGTTCGGTATCAGAACAGGATAATAAGAATGAAGTCAGGTGAGGTTATCAAAGCTGCGAAGCAATGGTTCAGGCTGAGCAACTATGATGTTTTACAGGAAATCACGTTAAACGACCTTAGTGACGAGCTGAGTCGCCGGGCAGTTTTGTTCCGTTATGATTCCACCAATGAACAAAGTCCACGCTATCAGCGCTATCTAGAAGAAGAAGCCAAGATACTGGCTGGCACTCCGCTATTAATCAGCTCAACCAAAACTATCCCCCCATCATCCAAAAAGAAAAACCCTCTGGCTGATGCCACATTACATGTTCAGCATATCACCGTTGGGGATATTAGCCGCTATGAGGCAGACTTACGGAAACTCAATTTACTCCAACGTAGCGATGCTTCGTCTGATGCACCATCAGTACCAGTATCAAGAGAACAGGGTAAACAGCGATTAACGGACATCGATCGTCTGAATGATGATCACCCCTTGTATCTGTGGCTAAACATCAAACGTCTGACTGATGATGAAGTTATCGAACATATCAAAATCATGCTCCCACAATGGCGTAAGGAGTATGGCATAACGGAACCAGAGATCGGTTTATTTCGCTTTGGTCTGAGCACGATTAAGAAAGTGATCTCCCTGAGAACTATCCCTATGCTGGATCTGATGTTATGGGCTAATCATCGAGGGGTAAAAATCTCTAATGAGCAAATGTCACGTTTACTCTATCCGAATGATTCAGAGGTGATTAGAGGAGGGGCGCAAATTAAGGATACCGATAAACCTTTTGCGGAAAAAGCACGGACCCGTGAGTTTGCGCGTTTGTTTAACCTCTATCTGAGCAAAGACAGCTACATGATGGATGTCAGAGTGGCTGATGCCATGAAGATGAACGAAAAAGAAGAAGAAAACTAACCTTTCCCACTATCTCCGGGAGCCTGCCATCAAGACAGGTTCCCTTATGCAAAACCAGCGACATTCGCACATTTTCATTTTCCCCAAAATCATATCCCTTCATTGTCTCGAAAGATGTTGTTTACCAACGTCTGCATCTTGTCATTGCCACTTTCCCTAGAATTACTCCTGTCGAAACAAACAGGAGAAGACAATGAAAAATAACAATAAAAATCAACAACAAACAGCGCTCTATGAGCAAAACGAAGTCACACCAAGAAGGCTTATCCGCCTCCCGGAAGTGCTAAAAAGGGTAGGGTTAAGTAGGGCAAGAATGTATGGACTGATCAATGCTGGTCGCTTTCCTAAACAGGTCAGGATTGGTCTGAGATCGGTTGCCTTTATCGAAAGTGAGATAGAAGCGTGGATGGATAGTGTTATTGCTGCCCGTAATGAATCTCACTAATAATATTTTAATAACAACAAGAGGAAATAAAATGAATAATCAAGAAATGAAAAATATCAAAGAGTCATCTACCAATATTTTTACTGCTATGGCGAAGAATCTTTATATCACAGGAATACGTATATATAAAGAACAAGAAGAGTATGAGGTATTGGAAGCCATTATGTTGGATAGTAATAGAACGGAATCATATCTTTCGCATGTAAAAGAGTATCTGGCAAAATGCTTTGATGCACATATGGAAGAAGCGGGTAAAAGAGAAAGACTTATCTATGTTAATATGGATAAAGTCATGTCTGAAATGAGATATATACATACTCAAGCATTACTTTTTAGTATGAGTTAATAACAGCGTATTCAGCCTCGAAAGGGGGTAATAAAAAACACAATGAATTAAATAAGCATTTAACTATGAGGATATAAATATGTCTAAAAAAAGTATAGCTAGTAATAAATCAACCGAACTGTTCTATGACCTTGCTTGTAGGTCGTTTACTGCAAGCTGGAATATGTTCATGGACGTTAATGGCGATGGGGATGCTAATAACTATTTAGATGACCCAGATTTTATGAGTCCATTTATTATCCATGTGATTGACCATATTCAGAACAACTTTGAAAGATTCACTGCCCAAGAGGGAAATAACGGTGATATTAATCAAGTTAACTTTGAACAGGTTGCTGCCATGTTAGTCGAGTATTCAGACAGCTTTAGGAAATAAGAACTAATCTTGCCCCGCAAGGGGCTAACCAAAAATATAAGAGGAAAATATAAATGGTAAACAACAACGAACAAAGTTCTATGACAAATAAAATATCTGTAGTAGTAAGTATGTTGTGCGAAGGAACCCCGAAAGTGATGAATGCTATTCAAGAAAGCTTTGATGTGTTTGTTGCCCTTAGTGGGTATTCAGTAGAAGAAATGATAGAGAATAAGGGTTTGATTGATGCCTTAAATCGACATATCAATAACGATTTAGTTGATGAGTTAGATCTGGAATATGGCTCTGTTATCATCAATATCGTTTATAACAACTAATTACTTTTACTAACTATTAACATAATAAGAGGATTAAAGATGAAAGAGATTATATTAAATAAAAGTGAAGAAGAACAAAACGAACTTATTGCCAACATCTTACAAGGATACTGTGATGAAATATATGCCATTTATGAAAAACATCCTGAAACAGCAATCGATATTTTGAATGATGGGTTCCTTTCAAGCATCACATATGATGTTTTGATAACTCGTGAGATGAAGAAATACTCTATAAAAAATGATGCATCTGATATCAATAGAAGAGATTTAAAAGCCACAATCTTGTATTGGCATCAGGAGCATATCGTTGAACTTGTATCGAAAAATATAAATCAGGATGAAAATCAAGATCCTGTTTATTGGAAACTGAAAATGACAGTTGTTTGATCTTTAGATGTAATGAGTATTCCCTCGAAAGAGGGAAATAACATGAATGATAAACTAAGGGTTATAATATGATTGATGAATTCCACGTAATGTATATGTATAGAAAAATCCAAGCTGAAGCCGCTACTACTGATATAAAGACACTGGAACAGTTTTTGAAGAAGTTCCGCCAAGTTGTTGCGGAGCGTCGTGAGGAGTATTATCAGGAGATTGGCGAGAAGAAGGCGCGTAAGCTGAGGATGAAGAGGCTCCTCAAGTTGATGGCGGAGGATAGGGTATCACCAGAGGATCTCATTGATCGGCTATAGTCAGACATACTAATGCATATTCATCAAAAAATGGAGGTGGTTATGGGCTGGGAGCTTCATATAACAAGAACTGAGCATTGCTTTGATAGCAGCGATAACCCTATAACCAGTGCGGAATGGCTCCAGCTTGTTCATGATGATGAAGAGCTGTCCATCGATAATAAAAATGGTGAGTTTTTCGCTATTTGGAGCGGTCATAGTGAATATGACGAACCTTGGCTAGAATGGGATGATGGAAGAATCTCAACCAAACATCCCGACGAGGCCCTCTATTGTAAGATGTTGCAAATAGCTAAGAAATTAAATGCAACAGTTATTGATGAAGATGATCATAAATATGCCCTACCAAGTGATCTTCTAAATCCATCATGGGCGAATCCGGCACCTGTTGTTAAAAAATATTCTTTTTGGGATAAGTTAATATCAAAACTAAAAAAATAGTTTTGAAAAAGATAGGATATCAACAGAAGAGTTTTGTCACTGACATCACCGTAGGTGCTATCGATGACATCCATATTTCACCCTCCATCGAAGTGTTCAGTGCTGAAAACGGTACAGTCATACCCATGTCTAATACATAGAGGGTAAGAATGTGATCGCAGTACTTTTTGAAGCAGATGTTGTTGCCACACAGCAAGAGCGTTATCTCCAGCTTGCTGCTGAATTGAAACCGTTATTAGCAGATATCGATGGTTTTATTTCTATCGAGCGTTTCCAGAGTCTGACAACGGCAGGAAAGATACTGTCATTGTCTTGGTGGCGGGATGAAGAGACCGTATTGCTATGGAAACAAAATGTTTTGCATAAGGCGGCTCAATCAGAGGGACGTCAATCTATCTTCTCGTTTTATCGCATCCGTATTGCTCATGTACTCAGAGACTATTCATCAGAAACCAGAGGTCAGACCGATGTATGACATCCATGTTGTTTTAAAGAACACGCCGGGCGAACTGGCTGCACTGGGGATGGTATTAGGTCAAAACGGTATTGGCCTTGAGGGTGGTGGCGTATTTTCCGTCTCTGATAAAGCACATGCGCATTTTCTTATTGAAAAGGGAGATGCAGCCAAAACGGTGCTTGAAAAAGCAGGTTTTCAGGTTGAAAGCGTGTGTGAACCATTGATCCGCAAGCTTAAGCAAGAGCGGCCCGGCGAGTTAGGAGAGATAGCGGCAGCGCTGGCTGAGAAAGGGATTAATATCCTGTGCCAATACAGTGACCATGCAAACCAACTGATCCTCGTGACCGATAATGATAGGCTTGCCAGTAAAGTAACGGAGAAATGGGCTGTCGTACCTAAGTAAAATGTTAAAACACGCTAATTCAACTGATAGCGGTGATGAACTGGAACATGCAATGGCAGCCTTAGCTGCTGCCATGTCTGATCCTTCCCGCATAAAAATGCTCTGTGCATTAATGGATGGGCGTGCGTGGACAGCTACAGAGTTAAGTGCGGTCGCTGATATAGCGGCATCAACTGCGAGTGCACACCTGTCCCGACTTGTCAGTGAGGGATTGATTACCTGTCTTTCTCAGGGGCGTCATCGTTATTACCGTCTGGCAGGAACAGACATTGCCGGGCTGATTGAAAACATGATGGGCGTGTCATGGCGTTCGGCATCATCAGCTAAAATCAGCACACCTTCCTCGTTACGGGTTGCCCGGACGTGTTATGACCATCTTGCAGGTGAAATCGCTGTTCAGATCTATGATTATATGGTTGTTGAAGGGTGGATAACGCCAGATGGTGTTTCACTGACGCTATCGGGACAAAAAAAGTTCCGGGAGTTAGGTATTATGCTCAACCCCAAAACACGGCGTAAAGCGTGCTGTGCTTGCCTTGACTGGAGTGAGCGGCGGTTTCATCTTGGTGGCGAAGCGGGGGCTGCATTTTTTACGTATTGTGAGCAAAAAGAATGGTTAACCAGAATTCCGGGATTTAGGGAAGTAATCATTACTTCCAGTGGAAAACGGGCGTTTAAAAAATTGTTCAAGTTGCATACGTAATATAATTTAAACAGCCATTTTCCTGCGTTTTGTATTCGATGTTCCAAAACCTGATGAGATATGAGAAAGCTGTTCCAGACTCAGCTCAACAGAACGCTGAAACTCAAAAGCTGATTCTGTGCGTTGCTTTACCACCAGAGCAACAATCTCAGCGTCTGTTTTTTCTGAAATAGCTCTCTGGTAGATCATGCGCTCATGCATAACATCAAGATTACCGGATGATTTAGCGGCTGTTCTTGCTGTAGAGCTGCTTATAGGATTGAGTTCAACAATAAAGTTATCTATGAGTGATTGTCTCTTCTTATCCAGTCTGCGCAGTTCACTATGAGCAGACCTATATTTATCAACTTCGGTGCCAAAAGGCGTAGCCTCACGAACTTTACGATAACCTTCCAGATAATCATCCATTGATGGTTGTTGTTTTAGTTTTTCTACAGTCTCAAAATAGGTTAATAAATCACTGTTATCTAGTTTTATTTTTCTCATAATATCTCCTTTAATTATATACGTTATAATATATATTAAGGGGTGGAGAGAAAGTGTCAAATATAGAGAAATGACACTAATACAATATACGGATGATAAGATTATATTGTTTCATTGTCATTGATGTATTCATGATAATCATTGAACATGTTATTTTCTGAAACTGAGTCCCAATCAATATCATCATCAGGTGCAGAAAGTAATGGTGTTTCATCTTCCTTTGTTGTTTTTTCTTCGGCGTCCTTATTATTTATAAATATGGACTCTTTATATACGGTAGAAAAAACATTCTCTACGCCTTCACAAGTAGTTCTGAGTGATTTTTTTACATATTCCTTGCGTGTTCCATTAAGAGTCCTGTATTGGCCTTTCAGAAAGAGATTGGCATTTATTAGTGTATGTTTACCATCTAGGATAAGTATGCCTTTATTGATAAGTTTTTTCCAGCATTTGCATACATTTGATTTACTCATGTTCAGTTCTTCAGCGAGTGCTGATTGAGATATACTGGCTATAAGATTACCATGTTGCATGAGCTTACATAATCGGATCATTATTGTATATTCTGCGCCAGACATATTCTTTCCGAGCTTTTCCAGATTATCTAAAAAAGCATGAACATAGGCTATTCCCGGTTGTATATCAGAACTATGCTCTTTCCTTACATTAACAGTTATTTTTTCTTTTCTATTTCTGTTATAAAAACTGTAAATCTCTAGCTTTTGTTTATCTGTGAAGTGATTTCTGTTGATATAGTTTTCTACTTCTTCACTGCTTGAGTTCATTATTGTGTTGTAATCAATGCTCATAAGTATTCCTTTTATTATTATAATGTTTGTTATATATAATGCAGGGCGTTATCTTGTCAAAAATAAATGTGAAAAAAGGAAAAATAATACACTTTTGCGAAATTGCGTTCACTTTTCTGGATATGTCAGATTAGTGAAAAGTTTCCACAGAAGAAACTTTAGTTTCCGTACAGGAAACTTCGGTTTCCTCAGAGGAAACTTAAATTTCCGTACAGGAAACTTTTATCGTCAAATCTCTTTTGAATATAATGAGTTACGACTCCTTAATACTATAATATGTTTAATAACCTTAACGTGAAGTGTGCCGACTAAAATGCACCATCTGATTTAGGTTTTATTTTTACTCTAGGTTATGAACAGCGAGTGATTGTTTTATACAATCACGAAGCGCTGCCGATGACACGGAAGTATTGTTATTGTTTTACTTCTATTTACTGGCGGCTACTGCCGCAATTCTTTATGGATAAATCCATCATTAACAGGGATGAACCCTGTTTCAGCAATGTGATTGTTTTGGACAATCACTAAGTGCTGCTAGTGGGAATATAGTTTTCCTATACGTTTAAGAGCAAATGCTATATGTCAAAGATAACTACTATGTTCGAACATAGGATCAATTTTATAACTTGATGATAAAATGATCTAAAACCGATCCTTTTTGTCTTTACTATCAAACATTGAAACTACCTTATCAAGATAAAAATATATTAATGTCAGAGTTAGGGCGTAGCCGTGCTCATGAAAACAGGTTCATCGTTTTCGTCAGCACATGAGCGTTAGCTCATAGATGGTGGTGATTTTCAAAAAAAGGTCTTAGTGAAATGAAAAGGAAAACTGTGCAATAAATAATATAAGCTGTAATCCTCAATTGATAATTTTATACATTTTGAAACCCCATATGGCGATCATGAAAATCGCCCGGTTTCTATTAATCCTCTTAAGTATTATCTCTTACTTCTTGCAAAATTAAATTAAGAAAAAACCGGCCTGTAGCCCTTATGGTATAAGGCTTAGGACGAAAATATACGACTGACTGTACGGTCAGTGTTCCTGACTCTATAGTCAGTATTCCTGACTGCACGGTGAGCTTTCCTGACTTTGCAGTCAGTTTTTATGTCATTTTTTAGCTTAAAAACGACAGTGCTTTAAATTATCGTCACTGGAATATTTGCGATATTTAAAATATTTTCGCAAAAAAATATGCAAAAAAACTTGATATCTATTTTGTGCATGGTATTTAATTTATTATATATAAAATAACAAGAGGTAATAACATGATGAATGAAATGGATGTTGACTTGGATTTAGGCCTAAATCCCTTTTGCTTTGAAACAGAAATAAAGATTGAAACACGAAAGAAAAATCTGACCGTTTCAAGAGGAACAGAACTTATTGAAAAGAAAGATACCAGTAAAAGTTATTTCGCCAATATTGTTCATACACAAGAGGTCGATAAAGAAGAGTTCATTAAACTCTATACATCTCAGATAAAAGCGTACTTTGATCTCACGAAAACAGCATACAAAGTATTTTTCATCTTTTTACGTATTTATCAGGATGCGATAGGAAAAGATCACTTTTACCTGAGTTGTAAAAAAGCAATGTCGCTTGCGGAAAAGATAGATCACTTTGTCTTATCTGAATCTATCTTTTACAGAGGGATAAAAGAACTCATCGAAAAACGTATTATTGCTAAAACCAATGAGAAAAACTGGTATTTCATAAACCCTGCAATTGTCTTCAATGGTGATCGTGCTCGCTTTGTTTCAGAGATTATAAAAAAGAAAGAAATAATAGAATATGAAAAAAACGAAAATATTATTGGTAATGGCGGTAGCAATAGAAAAGATAAAGACAGGTCCATTGAGGCAGTTATACAAGAAGTTAATAACCAAGAAGACATAGATTTGTTAATCGCAAGATTGCAGGCTAAAAAATCCCAAGGGGAAATGATGAGTAAAAGCATGGATAAATGTATCTCTGCTGAGGGAACAACTCTTTTACCACCAGAAGATCCGTTAGATTGGGATAATATTCAGGGTGAGGGTTTATTTACAAAGATGATATTCAGTGATTGAGTAAATAAGATACGCGAGAGTATCTCATATGGAAGTGCTGGGTAAAATGTTATTGATATGAGCTGAGTTAAATTTGATTTCCCTAAAGAAAATATGGTATTAAAAAATAAAGCAAAAAGGAAAATCAAAGAATGAATAATATTAAAGTCATTACACTCTTTCACGCCCATGAAAAAATTCCATTCCTGACCTGCATAGTAAAAGACATGGAAGAAAATGAACAAGGAATAAATCTTATCCTTGAAAACGGTAATAACATTTATGTGAAAGATTACGATTCTTACTTCTTATCAGAATCTGCAAACGCCTGTGATAGTGAGCGAATGGTAAATGTTTATGGGAGATTAATTTCTGAACTCAGCCAAGTCAGCGAAGATACAATAAGATCGCTGATGTCAGAAACTGAAACCTATAACTGTCAGCATCCCAACACGCCCGTTAGCAAACTGGATGATTATTATTACTGTGGCAGAATGAAAGCTAATCACTCGGATGAACCCAAACTGATGAACGTTCTTGGCTTGCAGGATCTGCGTGAATCCCTACACCAAGACAGCTTCTTGTCAGTGCTGGAAGCCGATGGTGATATCGTTATCCATGACAACATGGGCTATCCAGTGGCTGAGTATTTACATTCTGGCATCAGCATTGGTATAGAACCTGTAAACTCCATACGTCAGCGAGATCTGACCAATGGCTATGTGGTGATGTTCAGGAATGGTGAGTACGAGCATGAGATTGAGGGCGATCTCTATGAAGCGTTATCTCATGCTGTTGATAGGCTTAAGATCGCTGTTGTCATGTTCAAAGCTGGATGATAAACACAGGTACATAGTGTATTAGGTTAGGACTGAACTAATACGTATAAGATGATATTTTTTGATAATAATTTTTCTTTTGTTATAGACTTAGTCATCCTTAGCTAAAATATTTTCTCCATCGGTAGGACGGTGATATCATCCTTGATGCGTGGTCGTATTTATTTAAATGATGGTTTTATATTGAATAATGTTATTAAATTATATCATTACTGATGACAACAATAACCGGATGCTATTTTTTAGAGTGATGCTTATTTATTTCTTCAATAGAGTCAAAAATTCGAACAAAACTTGTGAAATCAATTTTTTCTTTGTTTTTTAAAACCACGTGTTTGGCAAAATATTCCTTCCCATACTCATTGGACTTACAGGTTTTATTGGTCTTGTTAAATACTTTACCATTAAGAGTGGTGGCTAATGTTTTAGCATCGAATAAATCTTCAAGCGACGAATCCTTATCATCTTTTAGAGGCGTGAATATAATATAAAGATTCTTTGTAACCCATAACCAATTCTTCTTTCTTATATCTTCACGGCTTAATTTTATGCTTGGAAAAGTATTTGATGAAAGCAATGACAATATACCATTGTTTCCAGTAGAACCGCTGTCATTATCCAAGATAATGATAACGGGATTAATACCACCTTTCGCCTTATATCTTTCTATATTTTTATCATAGTCTTTGATGAAATTTTTTATATGTGAGCTACCGTCTTCTAACTTTAACAAAAATTTTGTTTTTGCATTTTTAATAAAAAAAGAAATCTTATAATTATTTATCTCCCCTTTATATGATTTCTTTTTTTCAATAAGTGATGGGTATTTTTTGTGCAGTGAGTTTAATGCCACTCTTAAGTAGGTTATGTCAGTCTTCCCTTCTGTGATGATTGTTGGCTTTGCATTAACGTGAAATCTTATAAAATAAATAAAATCAGCAAGCAACCTTTCTCGCTTGTTTAGATTGCTCTTTATATTATAGGGAAGGCCATTATTATATTTATCGATTGAGTCAATAAATCCAAGCATGCCTTGAATTTCATTTATTGTACCAGCGCGAGTTTCTCTTGTTTTTTTGTCTACAAGAGTATATTCTCCGGTTAAAAATAGGTTATGAACCATAGCTCTAACTTTACGAGAGTATTTATTATCAACTGCAACTTTAGAGTTTACTGTTAACCCCGTAACCTCCTGTCTTAGCGTGTTATCACGAAGGCGAACCTTGTCATTATTTATACTAAACCCAGCCCGTAGTATCTCCTTAATAAATCCACCATTTAGATTAACATCTGTATCACTATGGCTTGATATAATAGCTTTAGGGAATATATTTTTATTTGTAGATATGGTTATATCATCAGCATAACGGCTATAAGTACAGCCATTTCTTTTACAAATATTATTAAGTCTCTGATCAAGTGATTGCATAATTAAATTTGTAATCACTGGCGAGCAAGGACTCCCCTGAGGGAGCCTATTTTGATAACAAGCTATCTTGGCTATTAGATTGGCTATATTATTTTGTAGTTCAAAGAACTTATTTTTAATAAAATAACCGCTTACTCTTCCATAATTAAATTGGTCGAAGAAGTTTGAGAGATCAATATTTAGAACCCATTTTCTTGACTTATGCCTTTCAGCATTGGTTATTATATTTTTACCCAGTTCAAAACCATGAGATAATTTATTTTCAGATTTATTCTCATGGCGTATAGTGGCAAGACAATCCAAAAGCAAGTCAGAAATTTTTCTTTGTATCTCTTTCAACTCTGTGTCTGGAGCTGAAATAACTCTTTTTGTTTTATTTTTTTTTAAGATAGTAAAATCAGTATAGAGTTTCTCGGTATCTCTCATATAGACAACTCTAGTTAAAAATACCGGATTTAATTCTAATAGCCGAGCAAAATCTGGTTTGCTAAAGCAAAGCTTCAAACGTGAAAGCTGAGTTGTCATCGTCGCTCCTTGAATAGCGGTGCGCGGGCACTCCTATGCATTTAACCGTTGACCGCAAGATACGCTATGAGAATCATAGCAGGCGAGAACTTGTAACATTGAAAATAAAAGGTTGCGAAACACAACCTAAAAATCTGCCTGCGCACCATTTCTTATGGTTTCATAATAAATATCATTTTTCAATTCTTTTTTTCATTAAACTGCTTTTGATTGATTATCGTTAATATACCGCCGCGAATTATTTATAATTGTAACTATCTATCTTTTAGATAAGTTTTTATGGCTAAAATAAGTAGATTAATCCAATAATCCACGAGATATCTTACTCGCCGTTTGACTGAAATTATATCGGTCAACAACATCCCCTTTGAACCAGATCTCTAAGGATTTCATATGGGCCGTGCTGCTGTTCTTCAGTAGAGCCAGACCGGGAATGTAGTTAGATATCTGGCTCTCACCTGACATGCTGGAATAGGACCACATCTCTTGGCCGTCATTAGTTGCTCGTGTTTGTGGTTCACCAACTATACCTAAAAGAAGTTGGTGAATTGGCAATAAGAATTCAAAAGGATGCCGAAAATGATTAGGAGATATCTGCATAGGTTGATTTCTTATGTATAATACTCAGGTTTTATCTGGCAGCGCTCTGTGTTAAAACACGATTAAACCTAATAATCGGCAGTGAACAGTTGAACTCACAGCGAGAAATGGGCATAGACACATCATTTTGTGTCAAATTTATAACGGTGCAGAATTCTATCCGGCAACAGTATTACCTACAGTCTGCATCGTTACTCTTCTTGTGACACATGAGGATGCTTTCCGATAGTCTTTGCCTCGCATATTTCATTTATAGTTTTTACTGTCCAGCAAAGACCGAGTGCAGCTCCTTCTTCTTTTAAACCTATCCGGCCACTGTAGCAACCAACAAATTCCATTCTATTCTCACCCAATGCTATGTCATCACGCTGCCAGAATAAGGGGTCATCTGGATTAATTGGATTATATGGATTAGTCATGTCCCAGTTTCCTGTATAGGATGCGAAAACTGGTGATCCTGACATTCCTGCGCGAGTTAAGGTGTCTACATAGAATGCAGGTAGTTCTTTGCCATTTTTTAGCCCCCCAACTTCAGAAACCTCACCCCCGATTTTAACAGGATAGTAAGGCTCTGATGCTATATATCCTGATTTCCATAAAGGGAGACCAAATCCAATACTTAAAGAACTGGGAAAGCCAATGATAAATGAGCTATTCCCCGGTTTTACTGGAATCCTTTTGGTGTTAATTAGGTTTACAGCATTATGCATGAAATCAGGACAATTTTGGGGCCTTACCATAGGTATTGCAATAACATCGCAATCTGATCCTAAAACAGGATGTTCATACCACACTGGTGTGTAGTTTTCATATATATTAATTTTATGTCCAACAGGTAGGAAATCATTATTGGATGATTTTCCATCTTTGTAATATACTGAAATTTTCGCTTTTATGTATGTTGGAAATCTATTTCCAGATAGAGGTTCTTTACTTAGAAAATTTTTCCCGGAAATATTGTGCCAATTTGTAATCAGGAACCATGTTTCAGCCAGAGAATAGAAAAATGCCGTACCAGTTGAAATAAGACCCTGATCATCGTACATCAATATTTGAAAGGGACTCTGAGAGTATGTACTCCGTATTCCATTTTCTGGCATATGCTTTTCCTTTGTGTATATAATAATAACAATTTAATCGAAAGTATTATGCTTACATATTAAAAAACCTTACTCTATCCTTTATAACTTCTTTTAAACACTATTTCAACCTATTTTTTAAAATAAAAAATTCTATATATAATTGATAACGTTTTTACAGACAGTATGTAAACTGTTCAAAAAATATGAAACGTTTCCATATAAAACTAAATAATAAATTATTTTTTGTGCAAAAAAATCCAGAGCAAGGAAAAACTCTGGATTCTTTAAGGTATGTAATAAAATTAACATTTGGAGTAGTTATTTATTTACTACTTAATAATACTTAAAACAAAATCATTGTCAAATTTAAAATAGACGTTTACTTGATTAATTTAAAAATATTTAATATATATTAATTGATCCTGTTTATTTAAATTCTTAAACAAGTGAGGTCTTAAAAATAAATTTAACAATGGAGTATGAAATGAAAAAGAACAACATAAAGAAAAACGAACAAAGTTCTATAATTAAAATAAAATATATTTTACCTTTCGCTATATTCATGTCTCTTGCAGCAACAAATGCCAGCGCCGCTGTGTGTAGTCCTACCGTAGAATCGAGTATGAAACAAGCTCAATATAATGCGATGAAAAACGATGCAGCTCAATTAGAGACAGTAGCCGAAGATTTTATGTCAAATATTAATAACTCATTAGAGACTATTGGATGTACCGATGCGTGGCCTACGGGAAACATTGGTATAAACTTACCAAGTTTTGATTCTATCATTAAAAAAGCCAAAGATGCGGCGATAAGTAAAGCCTGTTCTCTTGCGAGAGAAAAGATAAGTTCATTGATGGGAAATATCTCAGAAAGTATTTCAATTGATATGCCTGTGATTGGGAATGTGGCAAGCGGAAGCATTTCAACAGGAACCGGATCTTCATCAAGTAGTTCAGTCAATGTGAATGGCAGTTCAACTGATGTCTGGAGCAGCATCAGTAATTCAATGAAGTAAAAATAAAGAGAAATATAACTATTTGGCTTTGCCGAAATATAAATATTTCGTTTTTAGCATGTAACTCACGTTGTGAGTTGCATAAAAAACAGGGAATGAAAAATGAAAAACATAAAGAAAAAAGAACTATCTGCGATATTATTAGCAATATTAGTTTGCTTGCTCTTAATTCAATCAGCTCATGCCGCTGATCTTTTTACTGTACCAGAAACTGACAAATCAAAGCTATGGGTATTAGATATATTGTTCCCGGAGGATCTATCAAAAAGCCCACTATCGAGTATGTTCACTATTTTAAATAGTGCAGTTTTATTGGTTGGTGGTATTTTGGCAGCGTATACCCTTATTGCAGGAACCATGTCAACGGCACATGACGGGGAAATGCTGGGTAAGAAATGGTCTTCTATGTGGTTGCCAGTAAGAACCGCATTAGGTACGGCAATGATACTTCCTGCAGCAGGTGGTTTCTGTGCGGCACAAGTCGCGGTGTTGTGGATGATCAATCAGGGTGTTGGTCTTGCGGATACAATATGGAATACCTATGCTGCAAATCCTTCCGATGGCGCAGTTATAACGACCTCAGCGTCTTATCAGGAACTCGATAGTGTTGCTAAGACGGCTTTTATTAATCATGTATGTATGATTAAAGCCGATGAATTGTGGACCAAATCATTTAAAAATATGCCACGCTCAGGACAACCTAAGTTTGGTATAACTGAAGACAAAACAGCGTCAGTGATTGCCTATTACTATGGTGCCAATAATGAAGGCAACGAAATGAATAAAAGTCTGCTTTATTCACGATCTGCCTGTGGTGTGATTACTTTAACCGATCCTGACGGTGTTAAAGAACAAGCCTCTGGCATTGCTATGAGGTATAGCGGATACGTGCCAAAAGATCTGCAAGGTGAAGTTAATGAAGTCATAACAACTCAATATTCTGAGTTCAAACGCCTTGATGAAAAAATGGAAACGTTAGCACATGCCTATGTAGCTGATAACAATCTTGATCTTCAAACATATATTAATAGTGCTGTTGATAATTACGTTAATAACATTGACGTTAAGGTAAAGGCATTGTTCTCTGATGGATCAAAATGGGATGGTTTTAAAGAGAATATTCAGCAAGATGGCTGGTTTATGGCCGGAGCTTGGTCGATGAAGCTTATCAGGATCCAAGATGCGATAAATGGTGCGGCCCATAAATTACCAAAAGCTGGCATAGGAACGCTAAAATATGAAGATATTTTCGATAGCCAGTTAAAAGCCATTATGGATAAAGTGGGTCAGGATATGGCAAGAACAACATCTGCATCAAAGTATGCTAACGGATTGGATAAGCAAATTAAGAGCAAAAATACAGAAGAGGATATTCTGAAAGATCGAAACGAAAAAGGTGCAAAAGATGCAGGTATAATCGTTAACAGTTTGAAAACGGAAGCCGATAAAAGTTTGTCAGGAGCAATTACAGGATTTCTCAATAGAAGCGTCATAAATGGCATGAAACAGGGAGATATTGTTTCCTTCTCTACTGATACTACCCGTTCAAATCTACAAGCAGTCAACCCAATTTTAGGAGTAAAAAGCCTTGGTGATACGATTACATGGGCTGGATGGGGATTAGTGGGTGGTGGCGCTATAGCGGGTTTAGCGTCTGGCAGCGTATGGGGAGGAATACAAACAGCGATGGTACTGGCGGTTCCTTTGTGGATGGCCGGAGATACTTTGTCGGTGATTATTCCTATGATGCCTTACCTGATGTGGTTCGGTGTTTGCTTTGGCTGGATCGTGTTATGTGTTGAAGCGATGGTTGCTGCTCCACTATGGGTAGTTGTCCATTTGAACCCAGATGGCGATGGTGTTGTCGGTCGTGGTGGTGCGGGTTATAGCCTTGTCCTTTCATTGACGCTACGTCCAGCATTAATGGTCATCGGATTCATTGCTGCATTAACGATAATGCCAATTTTAGGTGGGATCGTTAATGAGACGTTCGGCGGCGCATTTTCGATGATGGCAGGAGACAGTTTTATTGGGTTGATTGAAGGTCTGGCTGTAATAGGGCTATATGCATATACCATGATCATGGTAGTCAGAAAATCAATGTCATTAATCCACGTCTTACCTGACGAAGTGATGAAGTGGATGGGCGCTCATAGTGGGCAAAACATGGGAGGATATGCTCAGTCAGCAACGAAAGGTGTTGAAGCGGCACAATTTACTCAGGCTTCACTAAATCAGATGTCTCATGCTCTTAATGGCATAAATAACCTTGGTAATCAGAAAAAGAGTAATGATCAGCAGAAACAGCAACAAGAACTTATGAGGCAGCAAAAGCAGCAGGATGGGCAAAAGCAAGCTTCTAATAGAGCAAGGGAAACAGGATCTTCATTTAGAACGCATATGAGCAATGCTGGCCCCTTAGATCAACAAAATGAGTATCAGTCTCTTGAAACAGCTAACTCTGCTTATAATGCGGCTGAGGCTGCGGAAGAAGTAGGAGATACAGCAGGAGCAGCAGGCTATATGGATGTCGCTCAAAAAGCGGCTAACAGAGCGGTATCTTTTGGTGAGCATAACAGACCGTTGTTGCCACAAAATCTTCAAAGTAAAGGAACTCCAATAGAAAATTTTAAGGCTCCTGATAAAGGGGGGAGTAATGGATCTTCTGGTGGAAGTGAAGAACCGAGTCAGTGATGAATAAAGTATTAACAGAGGGCTACGACCCTCTTTAATTTTAAGTGATAAATACAAATTTATTTATCTGAAAATATTTCAAGATATTTATTAAATGGTTATTTGTCATTTATATAAATGTGATTAAATAAAGCAGCGCTTGGTGATTGTTGTCAACATCACATCGCTGTGATGAGCTTGTCTCTGAAATGATGGATTTATCCATATAAAATATCAATAGTGGTCGATAATAAATAAAGTGGAGAATTTTTAGCACTGTATTCTATTTAAATTCTTGTTGTTATTTGACAGTGCGTATTAAATTGATTAATTAACAAGGAGTGTAATGAATAAAAGGAGTAGGGCAATGAATAATAATCAATTTAAAATAAAAGCATTAAGAACAACATGTGCAATATGCTTCGCCATTTTATATACAAACTATGCAGCGGCCGCTTATCCAGTAACGAACTATGTTCTTGATCCTTATTTGATGGGACAATCTCCTACGTCATTAGGAAATGGTTTGATTGAAACACTGGTATCGATGAATGATAAATTGGCACAGGCAACGATAACAGCAAATGAAAATCAGAAAAATCAGGTTGTAAGTAATGCCAATCAAGCCATCCAAGAACAGAGAATGCAAAATATTTTAAAAAGAATACCTGATGCCAATGCTTGTGAAGAAATTACATCAGCGGGTGGTCGTGGTTCAGCAGGATCGAATACAAGCTCAGCTAAAGAAGCTCTGTCTGAAAACAGTGTTAAGATTTTTACAGAAGCGAAAGATGGTAAAAGCGAAGCAATAAGTAATGTTATTGGCAGGGTGTCGATAGGTGTTTGTTCCGAAGAGGACGTAAAATATAACAGAGGTGGATGTAGCACTATAGGCCAGTATCCTGATAAGGACAAGTCTGCATCCAGCTTAATTACGCCACCATTATCTAAATCCGATATTGTAGCTAATAAGGTTTCAAATCAATCTTATAATATTAGTCAGATAAAAGTTGCCGAGGCTGCAAAAAGAAATCTTATAGGAAACTTACCTGTTGAACCATTAAAGAACAAAGGTCTGGAAGATACGTCTGAAGGGCGTGAATATCTTTCAGCTTTTTCAAGCTTTGTCGCCAGAAGCACAGCTGGAACAAACGCTATTGATTCCATACTGGCAATAAAAAAAGCAAGTAATGTATCGGTTAACTCCAGAGGAGCCAACATAGGATCTTCATTAGGTTCTACACAGGGCGCTAATCTTGCGTGGACTGATACGACCGTGAAAAGTAAGTATGCAACCCTTTTCCCCGGCGCGACATTCCCTGATAATCCATCGGAATGGGAAATGTTGAGATATGAGATCTATTCCCGTTATGCGGATACAACAGGTGCTGATGCTTGGCAGGTTAAGATCAGTAGTGCTGATGAAAAGGAAACTGCGCATGAGCAAGCAAGAATGCAGGCGCTTGATTTAAGATTACAAATGCTTCAAATCGAAAGAACAGAAGACACAAATATTTTGCTTGCAGCTCTGATAGGCCAACAGCTACAACCCATTGATAAGCAAATATTGAATAATCTGAAAACTAATGCGTCAAAATCAACTCAGGCTTCATCCAATTAATTTTCATTGTAATAAATGAGGGTATATAGAGAGTTTCGGCTCTCTTTTTATTACATGGTTATTAATACATGAGGTAATGAATATTTTTTTCAATTTACTAAATTTGCTTTTTCTAAAGCGATCAGTTAATTAAAGATAAAAAATTATGGAGATATTGATGATTAAGGTATATGAGCAGTTTGAAAGCATAATGGGAAAACTAAGAGGTAATATTTTATTTTTGGTTTTGATCCTCGTCCTGTTTGATTCGTGCATTAGAAATAAACACGATTATCTTGTTGGTGTCCCTTTGTTTTTTGTTTGTGATGTTTTTTCAGAGTGGCTTTATAAGCGTTTCGAGAAAAATAAAATATTGATAAAGATAGTATCATTAATTATTTCCTATGGAGTAATGATAGTGTTGGTTGTGGGTTTTATAAAATCTCGATGAATAAAGCTATGTTTTATAATCAATGAATTATATATTAACTCCAGATATAGAAAATAATAATGGTGGCATTATTTATCTAAAGTATTATCTTTTACTATTATATTATCTGATTGTTTTTTCTTAGCATAATCCCTAAAAATATCTTCATACTCTTTTAATTCTTTAGGAGAAGTATAACGTTTGTGCTTAAATTCAATACTGGAAAACCAATAGTAGAGAACGACTCCTGCGGTGGCTGAGAATCCAAGTGATGCGGATTTTACCCAGTTGTTTCGGTGATTTTCATAATTTATGGCTAAAAATATCAGAGAGATAAAAACCATAAAATGGACAAAATACGATAAAAGGTTTTCTTTACCCACAAAATCCCCATACCATTTTTTATTTTTCTTGATTTCTATATAATAAGGTAAATCTAATGTTAGACGACCTTCTAATCTTGAAAAATATCCAACAGGTTTATTATATTTATCTATGATATCTACCAGTATTTCATGAAACTGTACATCTTGAATACCAGTTAAATAAGCGTTTAGATCGTTTTTAACGATCTTTAGTTGTGGAGATGCATCAATCTCTTCAGGAGTGAATTGTGCTAAGTCAATAACCTCTTTCACGCGCGGTTCTTTATTTTTGAAGATAACAGCAGCCAACGCAGCTGAAGCTCCAATCAATGCTATCGATGATAGTCCAATTGCCATTGTTTTTCTCTGTCCCCGTCGTTGATTATAATGCCACTAATCTGCCATAACCTGTCCGTGTTGAAAAGTTCTATTAGTGCAGTAGAGCGGTTCTTTTCGGCAAGGTTAGTTCGTTTTTGAATGGTTTCAGCATTGCTACGCGAATACTGTGATGTTCAGTATGGATGAGATTTGGAGAATTTACGTAGAAAACGGGGATAGAGCCTCAACAGATGCTGAGGCATTACGCAAGGCAATTTATTCAATCTTAAGGATCGCTACAATGATGGCTAGTCCTACAAAGAAAATAGTATTCTTTATCCACTGCTTTTGATTGATTGTGTTTCTGGATAATATCTTAAATTGTTTAACTATGCTTGTTGCTTTAATATTTGAAATTATTTTACTATCTTCTGGGATCTTTTCGATGAGGCCAAATAACCAATTCGCTTTAACAAAAGTTAGAATAAAAGCTACAGGAATAGCCAAAGAAACAGTTAGGTGTTTTTGTTTAAGGGAAAAAGTAATTACAAAAATAATCAGCAGTATAATCATGAGGATAATCCATGTTGGTATATTGCAGATACTATTTTGGCTACTCATTTTAATTGGCTGTTTTTTATTTCCTTTTCGCTTGACACTTTCTTCTTCGTTAAATAGGTTGGGATTGATTGGTTCTTTTGTTTTAGGATCGTCGTATGATTTTTTCATCAAAATATCCATGAAGAGGAATTATAGGCGAGTGAATGGGAAGCATGATTAACGGCGCTTTAGTAAATGCAATAGAGATTTATGAAGAGATAGGCATATCTCTCCTTATGGTTTATTTTTTAGCTCTCTATCAGGGAACGGGAATTTTAAACAATTTGCCTCCAATGTAAGACCACCATCATTTATCCATTTCCACCATTTTTCTCTGTATTCTTCGACTGAACAATGGTCTTTCTGAAGCTGGATTTCATCCAATATATTTTCCTTATTATCAGGCCATTGTTCTTGAAGACGATTTAATGTTCGCTCAAATATATTTACTTTCATTATCAATTTAAATGAAATCATCCTTTGTTGTTCCAAGCGTTGCTCATACCCATCAATAACCTTCTTGTGACTATTGATTGTCTGGTTAAGGCGCATTTGAAGATTATGAGTTTTATCGTTTGCTGCGGATGCTTCAAACTGCGCTGCCTGAGCATCTAATTGTGCCTGATTTGCATTGGCATCTGCTTGATTCAATCTTGAACGATTGTTAGCTGCTTCATAATCATAGTTCCAATATGGATTATTACCTTTACCCCAATATCCACCCGCCATATTATATATCCCCTTGTCAAATATTTATTACATAGTTATATAATTAAACATTAATCAATTAAAAAGCAAATAATTTTATTAATTAATGTTTTTAATAAGTAATCATTCAGTAAAAAATATTAATAATATTAACTAGCCAAGTATTGTTATAATATATATTTATGGAATACCAATATCCAACGCTCGCAAAGACCTTGATTGCCTGCAGATGATTTATTTACGGCTGGGATATTTACTTTCCAAGCCGGATTATGAATATCATCGGTTAAGATCGTTATCCCTGAACGTTGATTCGCTAAAAGCTTTTCTTTTCCATTAGCGATAGCGGCATTATTCATTCCTCGCAACGTCCCATTACCATAAAATTTACCGGCTTCTGATATGGTGTAGTTAATTTCCCTGATGTTGTCATAAGAGTAGGTTTTATCTTGTTCTTTATTAAAGATGCGAACGGTGCGCTGCTTGGTATCAATGACAATCCCTGTGTTCTGGCATTCATACGATAAAATATCACCGTCCAATACTTCTGAAAAAGAGTTGTAATGCTTCTTTTTTTGTATGTCTATGGTGGTAATGATAATGATAAAAGCCACCACTAAAAATATGATAAGAACAGCTTCCACTTTGCTTGTCTCCCCGCCAATGCCTTAACTACATCCGCTAATCATTAAAAGACGCTTCTGGCTTGGTTTTTCTCTGCCAAAGCATCTATCCCTGCGTGGCAAGCATACCATTCTAAAAGCCAATCTCAAGCAAAATGATCGGTATAACAGATCGATAATTACATATTGATAGATAGTAACGATTAAAAATCGTTTATCGATCGGTGTTTTAATTAGTTTAATCGATCGAATAACTAATTATGATAGTTAATTACTATCGTTATTTTGTTTTTGATCGTTATAAACGATATGACGAGTCGTGAAAATAATTAAATTATATCAATTGGTTAAACAGGTTATTTTGTTGGGCTATGCCTATCAAAGCTTGATGACGTCTCTACTGGCGCAGGCAAAACACCTAAGAACACGCATTGGTAATCATTCAGAAAGGGATGGAAAGATGAAGAAGATTTTACTCGTTGCTGGCACAGCTCTGGTTTTGGCGGGATGTGGTGAGAAAGGAGACTTTGAGAAAGCGATTAATGCGAAAATTTCAAAGTCCAAGCTGTGCTACTCATTGCAGGACAATAACATTGTATTTAATAAAGGTTTTCCTATCCGGGTTAACAGTGGCTATCGTTCTGCCGGATACAGCGCCAGCGATGAAATTTTAAGGGGGTTATCTGATCAAGGGTTGCTTGCTGTTTCGAGGCAGTCTAACGGCTTTAGTAGCGTTGATGTTCTGGAAGTGACGGATCAAGGCCAACAGGTTGAGTTTTGGGACAAAAAAGACGGTGCCTGTGTTGGTCATCGTGTTGTAGCTGAGATAACGAACTGGACAGAACCCAGTGAAGCTGATGGCCTAAAAGTGACGCAGGTTTCATATACATGGAAATTGGCCGATGTGCCGGGATGGGTTGATAAAGATGTCTTCTCTGGTGTGAAAGGTATGGCTGAACCAGAAGAAGCCAAAATTGTTCTGGTGAAAACCAATAACGGTTGGAAAGCTAACTAAAGACGTTCTCACTAAATAAAATGCAGTGTCCTTTTTGCTTCAAAGAAAGCCAGCGCGGCGTTCATGTCTGTACGGGGTGTCAGGCTTCTGTTTTATATGGGGCCTTTCCGCAGTGGTATGCTGTTGTGATTATCTTACTGTCTTTCGGCCTGTCGATCCTGATAGGGATGTCTACAGGAATAGCCGGGGCTACTATCAGTTTACCGATAATCGCTATTGTGGGTTTTGTAGCGGGTAAGCTGATTTTCTCTGATAATGTGGTTTTCAGACGAAGGCTGTAATCAGCCTCAATACAGAAAACCATACTTTTGATTTATCAGGGTATGGTTTTTTTGTATGTGAAAAGGCGAAACTAATACACCAACTCACTACAGACTGTAGACTGACTGATCCGTGCCTGAAGCGGACATTCATGCGATTTGTTATTAATGACATCACACCTTCATGTGAGTCATAACCATAATCATTCAAATATTCACCAAGTCAGGCCAGTCCCAGTTATCATATCTTTGAATTTTTGTCGTAAGTTCCTGTGGTGCTTCGCTGCCTGTAAGATTTTCACGATAACTAATTGAACCTATTGGTATTACTTGCTCAACACTGAGGGTATTAGGTTTCCAAGGCGTCAGGCGTTTATTAGGTTCAAAAACTTTAACGTCTCTGTTTATAGTTTTTAACCACGAAATACTTACGACTTCAGCACCAGCAGCATTGAGATACATCCTTGCGGTTTCATGAGCATTTCCCTCCGTACAAAAATCATCAATAATTAAGACTTTGGCTCCTCTTAATTTTGGTGGGTTAACATAACGCTCACCAGTATTTGAATTTTTTATAGGGGCCGGATTCAGGTGGACTGTATTAATTTGAGAGGTTATTGATACATCGCCACCTTGTCTGCGGACATTTTGTGATTTATCCGCCGAAGTATGCCTGATAAATAGGTCTTTTAAGTATTTTCCCTTAAATGCTACTGCGAGGCCTTTTAGATCATGCTCCATTATCCCACCAAGTTTGTAAGGATTGTCAGAGCTGTGGCCCACATATGTCGTTATGTATTTTGCGCCATTACTTAATCCAGAGAAAAATATACTCGCCGCTAAGTATCTGATCCAGAAATCTGGAGTCCCTATTGATAATTTTGCTAACGACCGGGCATTTTCTGAGTAAAGACTAAAATCTGCAAGATAAGTGCTAAAAGGGGCTAATGCGTAGTAATGTGCATTCTTTAAATTGCCTTGCCATCCCCAAGTGGTTTCGCGCAGACAAAAAATATCTATAAAACGGGCAATTTCTTTAGGTGATGAAAAAAGAAATCCATATTCATTAACTGGTTCAAACCACGTTGCATTAAGAAATAAAACTTTTCCATTAGTTGCGGCCTGCAAGTCCTCATCAGAACGGCCTACATATATAATTTCATTTCTTTCGAGATTTAGATCTTTCATTATAAAACTAATCGCCCGACCACTTTGTTTGGCTGGGATGTCTGAATTTAATGCACGGCAGTAGTGTTTTGAATTTGGATAGTATTTAGCAAAAAACTCATTTAACGGTATCTGTTTGTTATCGCTGAAAACCATCCTGTTGTTATTTGTAAGAAATATTGTTTGAATATTCTTAGATGATAGGAAGTTTAATAATTTTCTGAATTCTTTGTTTATGGATTTCTTTTTTTCAGTTGAATGAGGGTTCGATCTTGTCGGTAATACAACATCGCTTACAGAGAATATGACAGCTTTGAGAAGCATAATGACTCCCATTAAAAAAATGTCAGTTGCTGTAGTGTATTGAGTGAGGGGGAGTTTAGAATTTTTTCAAATTCTTTATCATTGGTTAGTGGTGTTTTAAGTAACACTGCACCGTAGTTACTTTGCGCAAATTTAATTTCTTCATTTTCAGCCATGTCTCCAAATACTGGACATAATATTTTTCTTTTGAGTTCAGAAGCACTTTTAACAGTGTGTGCAGTTCCGCTTTTAATATTCCACTCAACAGGGATTAAGATATCACTGATTGCAGCCTGAATTCTGTTGCGACGAACGAAATTTTCTTTGCTGGGTTTTTGGTCTGGTAAGTACTCAGTCACAATCAGGCCACCTTTGCTGACAATATCATTTCTGATAGCTTCACTGTTTTTAGGGTAATTTGAGTAAATGCCGGTACCTAGAACAGCAATAGTTGGCACCTTAAACATCAAAGCGGATTCATGTGCAATCTGATCAATTCCAAACGCTAACCCACTTACTATCGAATAGTCCAAATTTATGAAGTTTGATATTACAGACTGAGTAAGAAACGTTGCTAATTTACTTGGTTCTCTAGTTCCTACGACACCCACACATTTTTTAGCCAATAGGGACATATCCCCTTGTGTAAAAAGCCAATACGGTGGGTTGGTAAGTTCTTTTAGTTTTTCCGGATAGGATGGTGAACCATGATGAATTATTGAAAATCCCTGCGCATGATAATTAATTAATAATGATTTTGCGGCGTCAATCATGCTGTTTCTGAATTCGGGCCAAGTGGTCTCAGAAATATTAAAAAAAGTTTTATTAAGCCTTACCCCTAAAAGATCCTCGAACTTCTGAAATGTATTTGCTGTTATGATATCCCGAAACCTTATACCGTTTTGAGCTACTTTATATAAAGACCAGTAGCTGACGCCACGTATAGATGAAAGAGCCAATAATGCAGCACTTTCAGTGTTCCATCGAGCCTGTTCAGTATCTGTCATTTTCACACGCCAAGTTACAAGACTTTTCATTGTTCTATCATATATTTGTTCAGTTGTGTAGAAGGGGCACCGCCAAAACAAAAGCGTGTGGTTAAGTATGTGATATCATACAGTTAAGCGTATAAATTTGAGAGCAACGTTTGTAAGTCACTATGTAAAATCCTATTCATGCTAGTAATTGACACGGCATGGATGAAGTTACATGTAGACAAACCATGAACCTCGGCGGTTTGTAGGGATTGCACAAGAGCGTTAGAAATTCCGTTTCATTCCAGTAACATATCCCAAAAAAGGAATGACACATGTCCCAACCCTTCGATTTCGACAAAGCGCTGAAAGCGCTCCAGTCCGGCCAGTCCCTGACCGGCAAAGATGGCATCTTAACGCCGTTAATCAAACAGTTAACTGAATCTGCCCTGTTCGCCGAGCTCGATTCTCATCTGGCTCAGGATGTGGACGCCAATCGTAAAAACGGCTCCGACAAAAAGACCATCAAAGCGACAACCGGCAGCTTCGGACTGGCCACGCCGCGCGACCGCAATGGCACTTTCGAGCCGCAACTGGTGAAGAAGCACCAGACTACCCTGTCCGACGAGATTGAGCACAAGATTATCCGCCTGTTCGCCCTCGGCATGAGCTACGCCGACATCAGCCGGGAAATCGAAGACCTGTACGCGTTCAGCGTTTCCACGGCCACCATCAGTGCCGTTACCGACAAGGTCATCCCCGAACTCAAATACTGGCAGCAGCGCCCGCTGGAACCGGTGTATCCTTTCGTCTGGCTGGATGCCATCCACTATAAAATCCGTGGGGATGGGCGCTATGTGAGCAAGGCGGCGGAGACAGCGCTGGATGAGTTGGATGCCAAATGGGGCCAGCAGTATCCGATGGTTATCCAGTCGTGGCGTCGGAAATGGGAAAACCTGTCAGCGTACTTCCGCTATCCGGCGGATATCCGCAAGGTGATTTACACCACCAACGCCATCGAATCGGTGCATCGGCAGTTCCGTAAGCTGACGAAAACCAAAGGCGCATTCCCGAACGAAAACAGCCTGTTGAAGCTGCTTTATCTGGGGCGAATGAATGCGCAGGAGAAATGGACAATGCCAATCCAGAACTGGAACCTGACCTTGTCGCAGTTAGCCATTTATTTTGACGGGCGACTGAATAACGTGATTACGCTGTAGGACATTTACCGTGACACAGAATTCTGAACACTCCCTTTCTATCTGCCAGTCTTGCCTGACGCACTTTAGGAAAGTGATTGCGGCCTGCAGCCGGTGGCAAATTCCCCGTGAACTCTACACGCCTATCAATGTTCCTGTCGATCATGGCAAGAGTATTGCCGACATCATGAAATGCTACCGATGCGGTGAAGTAATCCCTATCTTTGATTTTGAAAGGCATAACGGAAGAAAGCCACATACAGTTCAATACCGGTATTCCAAGACAGCGGGAGCGAAGTATTGGGCCAACACCTGTCCGAATTGTAGAGCGCTACAGGGTCATTGGTTTCTCTATATGGAAATTCATGAGGATGGCTCCCTATGCCACCTGCAGAGCATCGATGACAACGAGTATGAACTCGGCCAAGTATGGGGAACGGATGAAGAAAAACTTGCGGCCATTCTTCATTTCGACAGTAAATTATGATCATAAATAACGTGATAAAAATGTGATGATTTCCTTAAATTTATATGCTATTGATATAAAATGTTATGTTTTATTGTTTAACAGGGTGAGTTGATGAAAATATATTTGGACCATAACATTATTATTTATTTGCGTAATGGAAATGCAGATGAGCTTAGTAGGAAGATAGATGATTTGAAATCAAATGGAAATATTTTTTTATTTAGCCCTGCGCATTTAGAAGAAATTGCCGTGTCATACAAGAGATATAATGTAAATAAAAAAATTATTGATAGAGATATTTCATTTTTGACAGACCTTTGTGGAAATAATTCCTTAAGACCAAATACAAGAGAAAGCGTGGCCGTTGGTACGGAATACCCGATTGAATGCTTCCAACGAGTTATAAGATATTATGACAGAAATGATGAAGCCGAGATGATTGATCGAGAGGTTATTGTCGATGCTAATGATAATCCCGCAGGCTCTCCTCAAGAGATGAATAATATACTTCCTGAAGATGTTCTTGAACACGCCCACTATAAAGAGAGGTTACTTTGTTCATTGGTGATTAATAAATATATAAGTCAAGAGGATTCTATTAAATACTTCAATTCGTGGCATTTCGACCAATCACCACCGAAAATAATTAGAGACAGGTTCTGCGTTTTAGAACATTCTATAAATTTAATCGCTAACTGGCTTGAAAAACTTGGCTACTATAGAGAAAAAGAGACAAAGTATAGATCAAGGCTTCATGACGTTTCTCATATAATATATGGGAGATACTCTGATATATTTGTATCTAACGATAGTAAGTTAGTAAAAAAAGCTCAAGCAATATATGCTTTTTTAGGAGTTGAAACTAAGGTCATGCTTATGCAACAATTTTTAGATGATCCTAAGTTATAGATGATCTGCTAATATTTAAGATATGATAAACGCTCTACAATTTATCGTGAGCGTTTATTGACGAAAGATTATCTTTAACAATATAGTTGTTATCTATCTTTATAGCCATTATGTGGCCTTAGTTTGGGTATTGGCGGTTTCCCATCAGCCGCTAGTGTTGGTCTGTAGTTAAGAGCGCTATCAGGCTGTGCTGGTTTAACTGGACGACGTGGAAAGCGTCTAATCGCATCAGGTGTTGGACTATAAGTGTCACTGTTGAATCTGGCGCGTCTTTCATACTCAGTACGTGGCACATAGATGCCTTGAACCTCATCAAAGACATAGTTTTCAGCAATACGCTTATCATGTTCAGCATCAACGGAAACAGGTGCAGGTTTCTTCTTAGCCCAGACAAATTTCTCTTTTATGTATTCTACTACCAACCGCGTGAAACGTTTAAATATACCATCTTGACGAGGTTTAGCCTGCTTTCTCTTAGATTTAACAGGAGCGCGTTTAACCGTACTGGCAGTTGGGAAGGATGAGGTTTTCAGTTTAGTGCGTGTATGAGGCGTAGGGGCAACGAGAACAGGTTTTTGGCCTTCAGATGCTGACTGTGAACCTGTTTCAGAGAACTCTGTTCGAGGTTGTATTTCAGGCAATACGATTTCAACAGGCTCAGGCATTTCGGATACGGTGAAACTTCTAAGGTCAACAACGATCTGCAGATCTAAATCTTTGAAGGTGTTGTATGTGGCCTGTGCTTCCTGTTTCATCTCATCACGAACAGCCTGTTCAGCAGCACGTTTTTCCTGAACGCTCTTATTGTTCCACTTGGCACGATGGACACGTTGCATAGGTGGACGGCTGGTTGCTGTTGCCTTGGCGAGCCATAATGCTTTTGCTTCTACATCTAAGGTAATAGTGGCGTTTTCGAGTGCTTCATTGTATTGAGCATCAATAGAACGATGATCAATACGCTCATTGCTACCAGCAGCAGCCAGATAGCGATTGGCAATCACTGACCATGATTCACGCCAAAGGATTACGTTTTTCTTGTCGTTCCAGCTTCTTTCTTTTTTACCAAAGCCATCAGCAGTGATTGGTTTCAAAGTCAACATCACATGAGCATGGGGATTATTACCATCAAGATCGTGAAATGCGATATCGGCAATCATGCCCTTATCAACGAAATTTGTCTGGCAGTATTCAACAACCAATTTTATCTTGTCTTCATTGCTAAGTTCACAGGGAATAGCTACATCAAAATAACGAGCTGTTTGACCGTCTTTTTGACGCTCAACTCTTTCTACTTCATTCCACAAGGCTGTTGAGCTTTCAATAATATGAGCAGGCGAGGAAGCTGGCGCTAATATCTGATGATGGAATAAATCTGTTCGGTGGCTGAAATCATATGTGTTGCCAGTGCGATCATCTGTTATTTTGCAACGCGCATGGTAGGCAGCCTTCCTACAGGAAGACATGCCCTCAGAACGTTTCACAATTTTAAACTCCAGATGAAATATCGCCATATACTAATTAACCTCAAATATGACCATGCTGCTGTTAGTTTTTCGTAAGAAAAACTCTATGTGTTGACCTTGGTTTTGCTTTTAGCCTGCGGCAGGCAACCGTCGGTAGACCCCACACGCTCACGAAGTGAGTGTATAAGTGGGCATTGTTTTTTCTAACAATGTAAAAGCCTCTACTTAATTAATACGAAATATATTAACGACTGTAAAACAAAACGCCGAATTAAGCGGCGCTATCTGGATGAAAGGGCGAAGTATTCCGCGATATTACACGGATGGGTTTTAGATAGCGTCCGAAGGACAAGGGAAGTATTAATTTATCCCGCCGTAAGGCGGGAAAGACCTAAAACAAGAAAATAGTTGTTATAGCCGATAGTTTTCCCTGTTGCACAATTCACAGGTTAATAGAAAATTTTCAGGATAAAATGCAACAGGTAAAAACAAAAACACTAATGATCAAAATTAAGTAACGTGGTGAGTATTAGATAAAATAGTTAGTGATTACTATCGCATAGTGTTGTTAAATTTGATTTCACTTTTCAGTTTCATACATTTTCTTAAACTGGTCATACCTGAGCATGGAGAAAAAATGAAAATTTGTATTGAGTTCGAACCCTCATCATCGGGACAATCCCTCACAGCAAGTGATTGTCGTCAACAATCACGAAATGCTGCCTTATTATATTAATTTGCCATTTCAATAAAAATAAAGTAGAGAATAACAGGCGTGAAATAAAAGGAGAACAACATGAGGCTTGGTAGGCCATTAATTTAATGACAATAAATTCTGTGGCTTTGGGAATAAATATTTGGCTGATGAGTATGTGGATCATCAGATAAAAATATAATGTTCTATCCTATTGAAAAATATTAAAAATGTGTTAATTGAATTGCACTGAATATTACAAGGAGAGAGTATGCATAAAAATCATGATGAGGCCATTGATTGGGTAGCAAGACGATTAATTGAGGATGGTATCTACACTAACATTGAACAAGCCTATGCTAAGGCAACAGATATCATTAGCCGTAAAAGAGAGGAGATGAGAGAAAAACAGGAGAAGGATTATTTTCGTTTTCGTATTAAGTCCATAAAGAAAAGAATAGCATCAGGATACGAATACGCAAATATTCCATACAGGCCTAAAAAGCCGATAGTAAAAAACAACTATTCAGATTCATTTTTGGATTGGGATGCTGACGACAAATAAAACTATAAAAATATAAAGGAGAAAAATCATGACAAGAAAAACAATCAAACAACAAATTGCTTCAGCACAGGAACGCCTATTTTTCTTGGAAGCTAAAAAGAAACAGCAAACGAAAAAAGAAAACACGCGTCAGAAAATTATTTTCGGCGCAGAGGTTGCCAAAGTTTTAGGATGTGATATTGGTTATGTAGATAAGGAATTGGTTTTTGGGATTCTGCTTGATATCCCGAATCTTAATGAAAGTGATGTTGATGCCTACAGAGCACAAGGTCAAGCCTATATTGAAAGTGTTTTAAATAAATCCAAGCAGTAAATTTTCCTTTTTTCACGTCCGTACGGTGAGCCGACCTAAAACTTGTTTTTAGGTCGGTGAGCTGCTAAGTGAATATGAATAAATCATTTTTAACCAATTGCATCAATTGATAATTATTATATTGTGATTGGTGGCGTCCATCCTGAATTTTCTTGATATCAACTTCAGTGTCAACTCGATAGATATATTCAGTCATAGTGCTAATTATTATTTAAGTTAAATATTTGCTGTAAAGCCAAATCCAAAAGGTAGGATTTGGCTCAGAGATAATACGATCAGGTATTATCTCTCACGGTCTTGGTGCTTCCGTTATTTTTTACCGATGCAATGCCTGTTTCACGAGATTGCGTGGTGGCATACAGTTGGCTTGTCCCAATAACCTGATGATTGGCCGCTTTTAAATTGAAATAGAATTTTCCATTGGCGGAATCTTTCTTTTCATACCTTTCATCTAAAGGACTATTTACCTGAACAGAGGCAATGCCATTCTCTGCTGCTCCTTTTGTCGTATAAAGCTCGCTGGTAAGAATAATTTCGCCATTACCTGCTTTAAGAACAAATCGGAACTGACCATCACTGCTCTTACTCAATTCGAACCAACCAGACATATGAACTCCTTGATTTAAATCGATGATGTAAACAGTATTTGAAAACGCATTTTATGCAAAACCAGTATGCCTGAAAACCCACTTGGTGGGAATGAGGTGATGAAGTCCATGATTTGTATTGACCTGATTTTTACTTTTATGTTGATATCCCTGTCCTACCTTGACTTTTTCAAGCGCTCCAATTAATCTGTACATAAATACGTACGTTTGTTGTATAGAGGAGACATTGCTATGGCGCACGTCCGTTTGACCGAATTCCGTCAGAACATCGCCGCACATTTTGATGAGGTCATCTCATCAAGAGCGCCTTTGCTTGTTACACGCCAAGGGTCAGAGGCTATGGTCATGCTGGCTGAAGGGGAATACGAATCCATTCTGGAAACCCTGCACTTGCTTTCAACTCCGGCAAACTCTGAGCGGTTGCGCGAAAGCATTAAACAGCTCAGTGACGGAAAGGTGGTAGAGAAGGATCTGACTCTCTGATATGAAACTTCTATGGACAGAGAATGCTTGGCAGGATTATCTATACTGGCAGGAAAACGACCCCAGTATGGTCACAAAAATCAACGAGCTGATTAAGGATACCAAACGGTCGCCCTTCAAGGGATTGGGGAAACCAGAACCCCTCAAAGGTGACCTATCTGGTTTCTGGTCACGACGAATATCCGGTGAGCATCGTTTTGTCTACCGTGTGTCGGGAAAAGACAATACTCAGCAACTGGACGTTGTTCAGTGTCGATTCCATTACAAATAGCCTGCACCTAAGTGTATTAGCTTGATGATGAGTTAATACACTTTATAGTCATTCGTTATGCTGTTTTTGTAGCGCTGGTGTTCCGAGTTACCTGATTTCGAAATCCTCCAAGCTCTTACCACTTCCAAGAGCGGCAGCAATCGCTTTAGGTGTACGACCCTGACCCGTCCATAACTTTTCATTGCCATTCTCATCAACGTATTTATATTTAGCTGGACGAGGAGTACGTTTAGATTTTGCTGATTTTCCGGTAGACACAGAGCCAAGCAGTTCAGCCGGATCAATTCCATCAGCCAGTAATTGAGCGCGGAAGGCTTCAAGTTTGGCCTGACGCTCTGCATTTTGTTGTTGTGCGCTGGCTTCTTCTTCGCGGCGGTCTTCAACAATCGCGGTCAATTTTTCCAGCATTTCTTCCAATGTTTCCAGATCGATTTCACGCGCCTGAGCACGAAGGGTACGAATATTGTTTAATACTTTAAGGGCTTCACTCATAGTCTGTCATCCTGATAAAGAGAAATAGGTTATCGTGAGTTAGTGAGTTAAAAATTTGACAATCGACAACGCTAAATTATATATCAATATAACTAAGGAGGAAACAATGAAGAGAGAAAAATTAAGCGTCTACTCTGGATTTATTTATACAATGGTATTTTTAGCCGTTTTAATCGTGCCATATGGTTTGGGATGGGCGCTTTGCCATATCAGCCATGATGTTTTAAGCCATCTTATTTTGTATTCTTTAGGGGGTGCGGGGCTTGGTGTGTTTCTCATGCTATTAGGTATTGTACTTATGATCACTGACAGTTTATGGCGTTTTTTAAAGAATGCTCAAAAAATATTTCTGAGAGAAAAATCATGAAGAAAATAACAAAAGGTCGATATGGTTTTGTTTATGTGACTGTGTTTTTTATTGTCTTGGCTGTTAATGTAATTATTAATCTATCATAGATGACTATTCGATCATTAAAAGAGACGTTTTTCTTTTTTACATCTATAACAGATTGACCGTTCATCGGTAAAAAAGCCAAGTATCCGTTTTTTGCTCTTGTTCAATCAAAATTAATTGATTATCTCTTTTTTATCATTTAAATGACAAAGGAGATAAAAATGATCTTGTTGAAGAAAAGAAAAAGTAAAAAAGGGTTTTCCCTGCTTGAACTACTTTTAGTTCTTGGGATTATCGCAGCGTTAGTGGTTGCGGCATTTATTGTTTATCCAAAGGTTCAGTCCTCGCAAAGAGCCACAGCGGAAAGTAATAACATAGCGACAATTCAGGCTGGGGTAAAAGCGCTTTACACGGCAGCATCCAGTTATTCAGGGTTAAATGAAACTGTTGCAGTTCAGGCAAAGATTTTCCCTGATAATATGTTGAGTGGTTCAGGCTCCGCAGCGAAGCCTGTTAATGCCTTTAAAGGCAACGTCTTATTAGGCACCTCAACCGATAGTCCTTCCGGCGTGGCTAACTCGGCATTTACTATCACATATGTTGATGTTCCTGCATTAGAATGCACCAAGATTGTTTCCGGCGTTGGCGCAAACTTTTACAGCGTAGCGATTGGAACAGGTAGTTCGGCGTTAACAACAGGCAATATCAGAAAAGCCAGCAGCGATATGAATATGGCGACAGTGGCATCAACGTGTCAGTCTGGTGGAAACAGTAATACCATTACCTTCACCTCATTATGAATAAAAGGGCGTTCGCCCTTTTATCAATTAGTAAAAATATTATTATTTTACAATTGCTATTGCAAAACCATCCCAACCTTTTTCACCAACGGTTTGAATAGCCGTACTGGTCAAGCGAGGTTCTTCTGACATCATTTGAAGAAACGTTCTTACACCTATGACATTTTTATCTTCAGATCTCTCATCTGCTACTGCACCACCACGAACCACGTTATCACCAATGATAACTGTTCCCGAACGTGATAAATTTAGAGCCCATTTAAGATACTCTGGATTATTGACTTTATCTGCATCAATAAAAATTAAATCAAAAGATTCTTTAAGTGCAGGCAATATATCAATTGCAGGCCCTACATGAAGTTCTACCTTGTCATCTATTCCTGCGTTTACTATATTTTGTTTAGCAATGGTGGCGTGTTTTTTATTCGCTTCTATTGTGACGATTTTCCCTGTATTGGGAAGTGCTTTCGCCATCCAAATGGTACTATATCCACCGAGAGTGCCAATCTCCAATATACGTGAAGCTTTTATCATTTTGGCGTAAAGATAAAGCAATTTACCCTGTGTAGGGGAAACATCATGTTCAGGAAGAGAGTTCTCTTTGTTGTTTATTAATGCATTAGTTAACGATTCATCTTGTGCTACCAAAAGATTAGAAAAATATTCATCAACAGCGGCCCATTGTTTATGGCCTTCAGATGGATAATCAGGCGTTCTCATTGTCATTCCTCTTATGATGAAGTGTTAGTGTAGTCTATCACTTTAATATTTCACATTAATGATGAGTGAAAGTATATTTAAATATAATTTATAACAATCATATTGACCACTTTTTTATTTTTGCTAATTAAATAGTACGTGAAATAAAAAAGGACGATGAAAATGATTAAACATAAAAAAGGGTTTTCCTTACTGGAAATTATTCTGGTGTTAGGTATTGGCACTGCAATGGCTTTCCTGAAGTTTCAGGATATGAAGAATGAACAAGAAACAGTAATGGCGAATGCCGTTGGTTCTCAAATGAAACAAATGGGGGAAGCGGTCAACCGCTATATTAGTATCCGCTATGATAAACTTTCAACCCTGTCTTCCAGTAGCAGCCAAACCAGCGATCCGGGACCAAGAATCTGTTCAGCGGCAGAGTGTGAAATCACTTATCAGACATTGATTAATGAAGGGCTATTGCCTGTTAGTTATACAGGTAAAAATGCTCAGGCGTCTTCCTATAAGATTATTTTAAAGCGTGATGGCACCGCACCCAATTATGTTATCAATGGCCTGATTACCACAACTTTAGCATGGAAAGAAGGCGCTAAAATCCGCTATGACCTGTTAGGCCGTGCAATGTGGACAGCGGGTATCGATAGCGGAATCACGAGAACGGCAACGGTCGTTTCAGGGTATCAGGGGCAGTGGTCAGAAAAAGCAGCGGATTATAGCAATATCACATCAGAAGGATTACTGGTCTACCGCGTCGGCTATGATAGTTCCATGTATTCGGTTTATTTGCGTCGTGATGGAACCTTGCCAATGACGGGCGATCTGAATATGGGAGGTAATGATATTAACAATGCCAGAAATATTACTGCTTCAGGAACCGGTAATTTTGGTGGTTATATAAAATCCGGTGGCAACATCACCGCGACCACAGGTTTTGGCGATCTTATTTCACTCGGGGGTGACAAGGTAAACCGTGATTATGAAATGATCCTCCACACTAAAGGATTACCGTTAATTATTCATGATACAGAAAACTCCACCGACAGCACTATTTTAAAAACGTATGGAAATATTGAGGCCAATGGAAACATTCTTGCCAGTAAAAATATTACGGCTACAGGTAATTTGAATGGACGTCAGCTTACGGTGAAAAATGGCTATGGTGATACGATGATATTAGGCGGTGATGCGGCAGGTGAGGATTATGAAATAAGATTATCGGATAATCGACCACTGACGCTATGGCGTCATGATGGCACGACATCAGGTTCTGCGACAGAAACACGTTTTCAGGTTTGGGGCAGCCAATCCAATCGAGGGGATCTTAATATTGCTGCATCGGGAGCAGCAGCAGGAAAGATAACTGCGTCTGGCAATATCTTATCTGGAGGAACTGTTTCAGGGCAATATTTACAGCCAACATCGACAATCAGTAGTGGTGCAGCGTGTTCAATACCCGGTGCAATTAGTAAAGATGATAAAGGGGCGATTTATTCCTGTGAAGATCTAATATGGCAGCAACCAGCATCAAAGGTTTTGATAGGTTTATACCGAGTTGATATTGTTAACAGAGGAGGACGTAAGGAGTGTGTTTTACCGAATTCTGCAACAGGTGATTGTTCATGCTCTCCCGGTTTAAAAAGTGTTCAAATATCATCAACCAGTGAACAACATGAACAAGGGGGAGGCGGTAATGGTTCGGGGGCGAGTTATTATTCATATCAAAATATATATGCTTGTGTTAATTAAATAGGTCTAAAGAAATAGCTTGTTTCCGTGCATGGTCTATTTAGAATACAAGCTATTTTTGAGATAAATAGCAGTAACTTCTTCCAGTTTTAACTCATTTCTGCTTTTTGATAGGTCTGATGTAGAATATCGAGCCTTTCCCACAACACAAGAGACAGGATCTCTTTGGCTTGGGGGTTTTCAATCTCAACAACAGCGTAAATTAATGCCCGACATTGATCGATGATTTCTTCCAGTTCTAGCGGCGTGTTATCGAACATGATAAGCCTCCGCTACTGGATACTGATATGTGGCAAAAAAAGCAGTAGCCAGATGCAGATTTTCAGGAAGGGAATAGGTAAACTGACACACAGCCATAGCGTTATCCTTCTAACGTTGAGGTTAGCCCTTGTCTGGTATCGCAAGTACCTTTCAGGGGCGAAACGGTCTTTTTGTTAAATACGTACCTGATTGGCTGCAATGTAAGGCTAGGAATGGTGCTAGTCAATTCAATTAATTAACGCGATACAAGGCTGTGCTGGGCAAAACTCCATTCCCTTAAAATACATCTAGTTCTAGATATGTGTGAACAGCAGGATAAGCTGTTGTTAATGCTGAGATGAGTTTGGGGGATTGGCTCAACGCATTGACTTGGCAGAAATTTAAACGAATGAGGAGTAAGTCAAAGAGGTAAAGCTCAAAATAAATTTTAATTAAAAAATCAACACCATTTTTTTGACAAAAACCTTGTTATTTATTATTGATAATAAATCATAAATAACATAGGTGTTTAAATGAAAATATTAATTAACGTACAAAAAAACTGGCCTGATAATGTAAAAGATCTCAATTCAGCTAAATATGATCAAAATGAAATCCCTTGGTGTGGTAAAGAACTGTTCTTTTTACATGAAGATGGAAGGGTTTATCAGAGATATGTGAAGATGCCTTTTATCGTTGATGTTGATGAGTTTTCTTTATTCTCGTTAACAAATAAGGACGATAGCTCTTTTTTGATAGAAAAAATCACTGATTGGCCTAAAGGTGTCAATATTCGAAAAGGATTCGTCCGTGCAGAATGGGGACATAAATCCTATGGGTCTTGTTTTTATGTTTTTCCTGATGGTAGCAATGTGTATGCTTATTTTGATGCCCCGGTGATTCAAGAGCATCATAGGATATATAACGTAATGCCTTTTATTACATACGAGGTCTTGAACTAACTTGTCTTTTTAGTTCTTCAATCTTTATTTTTAATCTAATGAGATAGCAGGGGGATCGACTCCGCTGACTATTTTTTACTCATGATTTTTTATTTTAAATTATTGCTATTTACTTGCAAGGGGCTATTTTGAAAATAAATAAATATTTTAAAATTAAAACAGTGACAATTTGACAGGCGTAAATAAATATATTAATTGATGACTGTGTTTTCTAAATTTCTTAATAAAAGGTGGGGTGATTATGGTTTCTTATGGCTTTATGATTTTTGTGGTGATTTGTTCGGTTATAATAACAGGATTAATGTCTGGAAGCTCAGAAGATGCAGATAAAGACATCAAGATAAGACGTTCATCTTATCTTGATGGTCCATCATCATGAGTTCTTTAATTTCCCGACAACAATTGCGCCACGAGTAACAGAAAAGCCCGTATCACCGAGATATTTTTTGTTACCGTTACTGAGAATTGCATGATTCTGTTCTGACGTACCGAGATTCAGAGGAAGAATGTTCACAACCTCATACCCCTCTTCATCGAGTTTGTTATAAGTATCTTCAAGTGCTTTGGAAAATTGATCATAATCTGCGAGTCTTGAGGTTGGTAACTCAATAGATTTTGTTTTTTTCCACCAGAAATATCCTTCTGTAACTTGATCTTCATATTTACCAATACCAGCGTAAAACCATCGAGTAACAAATTTTTTCATAATTTAAAATTCCTTTTTATCACATTAGTTTTTTCTGTTTTACGAAATTTTTTGTTTGCTGGCACTTTGCTATACGGATTTGTCAGCAAGGGCAGGCCGAAATTTATAGTGTCAGATTATGTTCTGAGAAGAATGAAAAAGCCAGAAGGAATAAATTTTTTAGCAGGATAACAGGCCGTCCGTGGCCTTGATCAATTTATCCCTTCTGCCCAAACTCAAACGGCCTGACCATATCGCTGCTGTTAGCATCCAGAAAATCAGCCCACCATTGCAACATTAGGCGACTTTGCTCAAGATGTTTAGCTTTGTGGGTATAGGGTGCACGAACGTTGTTATTTTCCATGTGGCACATTTGGAGTTCAACTACGTCTTCCGGCCAGATACCCGATTCAATCAACGCGCTGCATGCCAGTGTGCGGAAACCATGACCGCACAGATCGGTTTTGGTGTCATAGCCTATCTTTCGTAGCGCCTTGTTGATGGTGTTCTCACTCATTTACTTGTATCCGCAAGTTTAGGCAGTCCCTCTTGCCATTCCTTTGGCTTCTTGTTGATGATATTTTTCTCAAACCACTGAAACCAAACAGGCCAAGCCTTATCGACCTTTTTCTGAAAGGCTTTTGGTTGGTAAGTTGCCAGAATCTTTGACATTACCATACTGAGGCTATGACCTAACATCAGGTCTACAATAATGGGATCAATTCCCGCCTCGTTGCTCATCATTGATGCCGTACTGCGTCTCAGATCGTGAGTCGTAAAATCATTTCCTACCGTTTCTCGTAGCCTGACAGCGGAATGAGACATCGTGGTATGTCCGATATGTGTCCATATCTGTTTGCTAAGGTTATGCTTTGTCCAAGACCATTCTTCTAACAGACTGATCAGGTAGTCAGGAAGAGGGTATACACGCTCCTGTTTTGTTTTGGTGCGTTCTGCGGGTAAGGTCCATGTTTTAGCCTTTAAATCTATTTCAGGCCATACCAGCTTTGCTGATTCCGACTTGCGAGTACCAAAGACCATAATAAAGCGCATCGCTGCATGAGAAGGGGTGTTACCCAAGGAATGCCAGAGTATGCGGTATTGTTCTGCCTGTAGATGGTTATCACGTATTTTACCTATTACAGCAGCAACTTTTTTTCTGTCATGGATCTCTGACAATTTTTGCGGAACGTATACAGGTTGTCCCGGTTGTTGCCCTTGTATGCCATGCACCTGAAAGGCATATAACATCACCATTTTGATAATCTGGCACATACGATGAGAAGCGTTGCTGACCCCCATCGCCAAAATATGAGAATAGACATGGTGGTAAGTAAGCTGTTCAGGGTCTACGTTATGCAGGGCTTTACCATGTTTGTTCCAGATCGCCCGTCTTCCCGGTTTTGACGGTTTAGCGCATTTTACTTCCAGCCACTCCTGAACCAGACCATCCATAGTGGTGGGTTTTCCGGTGAGTGTTTTGCTGGGTGCGAAGCCTTGTCTGGTTTTTTGTACCTGTTGCAAATGCCATTTTCTGGCATCTTCCAGACTGTAGGCTGGATAGGTGCCTAAAGTAACATCATTGCTACCTACAATATAACGCCAGCTTTTTGTTATCACGCCTGATGGATTTCTTCGGGCAGCAAAGTACAATCCTGTTAATCCGTTGTTGAAGACGATTTCTTTCTTCATTGTCTTACCATCGGGGATGGTGAAACGCTGGATGTCAGTTTTAGTTTTGAGCATTGGCATTATCCGATTTTTTCACGTCCCTAGTATGTACCTAAAATGCACCGAGATGAATAGAAATCTTATGAGACATAGTGAACTATTATCTCATTGTTTTATTGCTACTATTTAACTTTGTTAGATGTTCTGAGACACTAGCTTTCTATTTGAACTGGATAATGCCAGCGTAGGGAAGTCTCGGTATGCCAACCAACCGGTTACCGCCTTCTTGCACGCCGGTTGGGGGAATGATGAACACTCGACCTGTCGATTTACCGGCTGCCCGCGCGGCGGCGTCTCTAACGCAGTTTCATGCGTTGTCTCCTTTAGTTCACTGTCTGACCAACGACGTGGTGCAATCGTTCACCGCCAACGTGTTGCTGGCGCTCAACGCATCGCCGGCGATGGTGGTGGATCCAGAGGAGGCCGCGCAGTTCAGCGCACTGGCCGACGCGCTGTTGATCAATGTCGGCACACTGGAGCGCCACCGCGCCGACGCCATGCTGGCGGCCGTGCGCGCCGCCAACCAGGCGGGCACGCCCTGGACGCTTGACCCGGTGGCGGTCGGCGGGCTGACGTTCCGTAGCGGATTCGCCCGCGAACTGCTGCAATTAAAGCCGGCCGCCATCCGGGGAAATGCGTCGGAGATCATGGCGCTGGCCGGGATGAACGCGCAGGGGCGCGGGGTGGATAGCGCCAACGACTCATTGAGCGCGCTGCCCGCCGCCCGCGAGCTGGCCCTGCGCTTCTGCACGGTGGTGGCGGTGACGGGCGCGGTGGATTATGTGACGGACGGCGCTCATGACTGGGCGGTAAGCGGCGGGGATAAAATTATGACCCGCGTAGTGGGAACCGGCTGCGCGCTATCCGCCGTAGTCGCCGCTTTCTGTGCGCTGGAGGGCGATCGTTTGCAGCACGTGGCGACGGCCTGCTATGTGATGGCGCTGGCGGGAAAGCAGGCCGCCGCACAGTCGCAGGGGCCGGGCAGTTTTATTCCCGCCTTTCTTGACCGTCTTTATGGCCTGCGGGCGGAGGATCTGGCATGAAACAGCGTATTGAGGATCTGGCATGAAACAGCGTATTAATGCGTTAACCATCGCCGGCACCGACCCCAGCGGCGGGGCCGGGATCCAGGCAGATTTGAAAACGTTTTCCGCGCTGGGGGCTTACGGCGCCTCGGTGATTACCGCGCTGGTGGCGCAAAATACCCGCGGCGTTCAGTCCGTCTACCGAATTGAGCCGGCGTTTGTGGCGGCCCAGCTTGATTCCGTGCTGAGCGACGTGCGTATCGACAGCGCCAAAATCGGCATGTTGGCGCAGGCCGAAATCGTCGAGACGGTGGCCGAGCGTTTGCGTCACTATGCTATCCCTTACGTGGTGCTGGATACGGTTATGCTGGCGAAAAGCGGCGATCCGTTGCTGTCGAGCGATGCCGTGGCGTCGATTCGCCATTTACTGCTGCCGCATGTCTCGCTGATTACCCCTAATTTACCGGAAGCGGCCGCCTTGCTTGGTTGTCCGCCGGCCGAAAACGAACCAGAGATGCGCGAGCAGGGAGAGGCGCTGCTGGCTTTGGGATGCCGGGCGGTGTTGATGAAAGGCGGGCATTTAAGCGAGGATGAGAGCCCCGACTGGCTGTTCAGCAAGAACGCTCGGCCGCTGCGTTTCACCGCGCCACGCGTCGACACCCGGCATACTCACGGCACCGGGTGTACCCTGTCCGCCGCGCTGGCGGCGCTGCGTCCGCGCCATGCCGACTGGGCGTCGACGGTCGCGGCGGCGAAACATTATCTGCAACAGGCGCTTGAGCAGGCCGATTCGCTGGAAGTGGGGCAGGGGATAGGCCCGGTGCATCATTTTCATGCCTGGTGGTGATTCTACGTCAGGGGAGATGAAATGCGCGCGGCGCTATGCGGCTGTCCGGCGCGCGCATCGCGGCGCGGCCGGACAATTTCCGGCGGGTTACGCGATGGTTACGCTCTTATCGAGATAGGTATCCTGTACGGCGTTGATCAGCGCCACGCCCTCTTTCATGGATTTTTTGAACGCCTTGCGGCCGAGGATCAGTCCCATGCCGCCCGCGCGTTTGTTGATCACCGCGGTCCGCACGGACTCCTGCAGATCGTTATCGCCGGCGGCGCCGCCGGAGTTGATCAGCCCGGCCCGTCCCATGTAGCAGTTGGCCAACTGATAGCGCACCAGATCGATCGGGTGTTCGGTGGTGAGTCGGTCGTAGACGCGATCGTCGGTATAGCCGAATTTAATGGCGCGGTAGCCGCCGTTGTTTTCCGCCATTTTCTGCTTCACGATATCGGCGCCGATGGTGGCGGCGATATGGTTGGCCTGGCCGGTAAGATCGGCGCTGGCGTGGTAATCGACCCCGTCTTTTTTGAAGGCCGGATTGCGCAGATAGGCCCAGAGTACGGTGACCAGGCCCAGTTCGTGCGCGCGTTCGAAGGCGCTTGAGATCTCTTCAATCTGGCGGCGCGACTGCTCCGAGCCAAAGTAGATGGTGGCGCCCACGGCGACCGCCCCCAGATTAAACGCCTGCTCGACGCTGGCGTACAGCGTCTGGTCGTACTGGGTCGGGTAGCTCAGGGTTTCATTGTGATTGAGTTTGACCAGGAACGGGATCTTATGCGCATAGCGGCGCGAAACCGCGGCCAGCACGCCGTAGGTGGAGGCCACGCAATTGCAGCCCGCTTCTATCGCCAGCTCAACGATATTTTTCGGGTCGAAGTAGAGCGGGTTGGCGGCGAAGGAGGCGCCGGCGGAGTGTTCCACGCCCTGATCGACCGGCAGGATGGAGAGGTATCCGGTGCCGGCCAGGCGGCCGTGGTTGAACAAGGTCTGCATCGAACGCAGCACGCCGTTGGGGCGGTTATTATCGAGCATAACCCGATCGACGAAGTCGGCGCCCGGCAGGTAGAGGTTTTCCGCAGGGATGGTGGTACAGCGGTGTTGCAGCAGATCTTCCGCTTCCTTACCTAATAACTGTGCAATATCAGTCATGGTTAACTCCTGGTTTGGCTTTTCTTTATCGCCGTCTCAGGTGATTGCGCTTGTTATGCTGGGTAAAAGACCCGTTAGTTATAAGTCCTACATCTTGTCCCAGGATGACTGGTGCAAAACGGTTACGGCGTAATGAAAAGCGACGGTTGACGTCTGGTAAAAGCAGGAACGGTACATCCTGACTTTTAACAGAAACCATAGTTGCGATCGCCGATAATTGCCATGATACGCGGCAAATTTCGCGCGGCGTTTCCCCTGCTGGCGGCGCAGGGGAAATACAACCTTCGTCAACAGCGGAAAAAACGGGGCGAGCCGCGAGTGCGGGTCACTTAAGCCGGTTTTTAGGGGAAAAACCGGGGGAGGTTCCCGTAGGGACGCCTCACCCCGGTGGTCGCCCCGTGCATCTCAATGCTTAAACGATCGGCATTAAGCGAACCGCTTTTTTAGCGGTAATTTTGCTTATAAATAAGCATCTTGTTTCCCTGATGAAAGATAAGGGTGTTAACCTGATGAGAGGAAGCGGCGCAATGATTGATGTAAGGAGTAAGCATGACGGCTTCAAAACGCGGGATAATGGTTTCCAAGGGATTGCAGACGATACTCAATATCGGTCTGCTGATATTGGCTATTATTCTGGTGATTTTTTTGGGGAAAGAGACCTACCATCTGGCGCAGGTATTATTGATTGCCAATGAGAAAGATTCTTCCTATCAGTTAATTGAAAGTATTGTGATCTACTTTTTGTATTTTGAATTTATCGCGCTGATCGTGAAGTATTTCCAGTCGGGATACCATTTTCCGCTGCGCTATTTCGTGTATATCGGCATCACGGCGATTATCCGGCTGATTATCGTCGACCACAAAAATCCGATCGATACGCTGATTTACGCCGCCGCCATTTTGCTGCTGGTGATTACGCTCTATCTAGCGAACAGCAACCGCCTCAAGCGCGAGTGACTCGGCGGCCGCGTCCTGACGGCGGACGCGGCCGTTTTGCGCGGCTAGCCGAGCAATGGGCACTGCGGCGGCAGGCGGCAGCGAATAGCCCCCGGCATCACCTCGATGCGCAGGCGGTTGGCTTTAAACGGCTCGCCGTCCAGATTAAAGGTCATCTCGTTCGGCGCGGTAATCTCCAGCCAGGGCTGGGAGGCCGAAATCATATTGGGGTTTTCCGCGCCGGTGAACCAGGCCTGTAGCATATTGGGCAGCGGCGCTTGCGCCGACAGGATGCTCAGCGCCAATTGACCGTCGTTCACCAGCGCATTCGGACAAAGCTGCTGACCGCCGCCGGCCTGGCGGCCGTTGCCGATGGCGACGACCCAGGTATCCCCCGACCAGTTAAAATCCGGTCCGCGGATTTCGCAGCGTTCGGACTGCAGCATATCCATGCGCAGCAGCGCGTTCAGCACATAGGATGCGCCGCCCAGCGCGGCTTTCATTTTCGCTGGCGTTTCCGTGGTTATGCGGGTGGCGAAACCGCCGGTCGCCATATTGATGAAATAGTGCTCGTTATTCACTTTGGCGACATCGATGGCGGTCGCTCGCCCCTTGATCGCCAGCGTCAGCGCGTTATGCACATCGACAGGGATCTGGCAACCGGTGGCGAAATCATTGGCGGTTCCCAGCGGAATGATGCCCATGCTGGGGCGTACCGCTTCCGCCTGTTCCGCCAGCGCGCCGGCGACCTCATTAACCGTGCCGTCTCCTCCCGCGGCGATGACATTATCGGCTTTCAGCCGGACGGCTTCTTCCACGTAGCGGCGCGCATCGCCTGATTCCCAGGTCACTCTGACATGCAGGGTGTTTCCCTCCTTACGCTGCTCGCCAATGGCCTGGCGCAGCAGATCGTTATCGCTGTTTTTCCCGTTTAGAATGAGCAGAGTGGCGGAGGATTGAGCCATGACGTTCTCCAATTCGGTATCGCAAAATAAGTCAATCTTATGGCGAATCCGCTGCGGCAGGCGAGAAATCGCGCTCGCGCGCAAAAAACACCGGGCGCACCGCCGTCTGCCGTCGGGACTCGCCCTCTAATAATAGCCAGTAAATACAGTTAGTCAGCAAAAACGAAGGCTGAAACCGGAAGATACGCTGAATGCCTGCGGCCGGCGCATGATGCGGCACGATGGGTGCCTGAAAAAGAAAAAGCCAGCTCAAGGGAGATTGAGCTGGCCAAGGAGGTGGTTCCTAGTAGTATCACTACGCTTATTTTTCGTTCTATATTTTCTCAGCGACACAATAGTAACTATTAGGGCGAATAATTGATGTGATCTGATTCTAATATTTATCTATACCCGTCATACTTCAAGCCGCATATGCGTTGGCTTTATTACTCGCCCCGTCCGTGGGCTTGCCGCCGCGGGGACGCCGGCGTGAAGCCGGCGGCCGGGCCGCGCTATTTGGCGTTTGGATTGCGCGTGGTGGTGGCTTCCGGCAAATTACGCAGCAGCAGCGCGTATTCCAGCTCAATCTCCTCCGGCACCGGCAGATAGACGATATGTCCGTTGCCCGGCGCGACGTCGGTCGCCTGTCCTTTGGCGTTTTGCATGGCTTCGACGGTGAATTGAACGTTGCCTTTAGGGGTCATCATCTCCACGCTGTCGCCGCAGGAGAATTTGTTTTTCACCGCGACTTCCGCCAGCCCGTCGCGCCGAACGCCGGTGAACTCGCCGACAAACTGCTGGCGGTCGGAAACGGAATAGCCGTAGTCGTAGTTCTGGTAATCCTCATGCACGTGGCGGCGCAGGAAACCTTCGGTATAGCCGCGGTGTGCCAGGCCTTCCAGCGTCGCCAGCAGGGTCGGGTCGAAGGGTTTGCCGGCCGCGGCGTCGTCAATGGCGCGGCGGTAGACCTGGGCGGTGCGGGCGCAGTAGTAAAACGACTTGGTGCGCCCCTCGATTTTCAGCGAATGGACTTGCATCTGCGTCAACCGTTCCACGTGCTGGATGGCGCGCAGATCGCGCGAGTTCATGATGTAGGTGCCGTGTTCGTCTTCAAAGGCGCTCATATATTCGCCGGGGCGCTGGCTCTCTTCCAGCATAAAGACTTTATCGGTCGGTTCGCCGATGCCCAGCGTCGGCTCGACGTTTTTCACCGCGATAGGCGGGTGTCGGTGGACGATATTACCGACCTCATCCTCTTTGCCTTCCTGGACCTTGTATTCCCAGCGGCAGGCGTTGGTGCAGGTGCCCTGATTGGGATCGCGCTTATTGATGTAGCCGGACAGCAGGCAGCGGCCGGAGTAGGCCATGCACAGCGCGCCGTGGACGAAGATCTCCAGCTCCATCTCCGGTACTTTGCCGCGGATTTCGGCGATCTCTTCCAGCGACAGCTCGCGGGAGAGAATCACGCGGCTCAGCCCCATCTGCTGCCAGAATTTCACCGTCGCCCAGTTGACCGCGTTGGCCTGAACGGACAGGTGAATCGGCATCTGCGGGAAGTTTTCCCGCACCAGCATAATCAGTCCCGGATCGGACATGATCAGCGCGTCCGGCCCCATATCAATCACCGGCTGCAGGTCGCGCAGGAAGGTTTTCAGTTTGGCGTTATGCGGCGCGATATTAACCACCACATAGAATTTCTTTCCCAGCGCGTGGGTTTCATTGATGGCCTGCGCCAGCGTCTGGTGGTTGAATTCGTTATTACGCACCCGCAGGCTGTAGCGAGGCTGGCCGGCGTAAATCGCGTCCGCGCCGTAGGCGAAGGCGTAACGCATATTTTTCAGCGTCCCGGCCGGAGAAAGCAGTTCCGGTTTAAACATGATGTCTCTCGATTCTGATCACAAGTCAGGCTGCTCCCCGCAGGGGGCAGTAAAGGCGGGGATTCTAGCGCTTATCAATGAAAAAAGCAGCAGATGGCCCACAAAAAGTAGGCGTAAAGATCGCGCTGGCGGCGGCCCGCGGGCGCGTCATATTTAGCGCCGTCGGCGGCGCGATCGGTTCGGCTATGATACGATCGGCAAGGCAATCAGCCCTTGAGCGCCGTCCGCGAGGCGCCCAGTCTTTCCCGGTCATGGGGGCGGGAGAAGTCGATCCGCGGGCCCGCCGGCACGATGCCGGTGGGGTTTAGCCACTTAATACCGTAATAACCGGCCTTAATCTGCGCGATATTGACGGTCTCTTTCACGCCCGGCCATTGGTACAGCTCGCGCAGATAGTTCGACAGGTTGGGGTAATCCTCGATACGGCGCAGATTGCATTTGAACGCGCCGTGATAGGCGACGTCGAAACGGGTCAGGGTGACGAACAGGCGCCAGTCGGCCTCGGTCAGCGTGCCGCCGGCAAGATAACGGTTCGCCGCCAGGTGCGCCTCAACCACGTCCAGCGTGGCAAACAGGGTCGCGACCGCCTGGTTATAGCTCTCCTGCGTTTTGGCGAAGCCGGTTTTATAGACGCCGTTGTTGATGCCGTGGTAGATAAGGTCATTCCAGCGGTCGATATCGTCGCGCAGCGCGGGCGGATAGAAATCGAGCCGGTTGTCGGTCAGCGGGTCAAAGCTATCGTTGAGGATACGGATGATATCCGCCGATTCGTTATTGACGATGTTCCCCTCCTGGCGGTCCCATAGGATCGGCACCGACACTTTTCCCGTATAGTTTTTATCGCTGGCGGTATACAGCTGGTGCAGAAAGCGGATAGGACCGACTTTTCCGCCGGCGTCCTGCGGCGCGCTGAATTCCCAGCCGTTGTCTCCGATATGGGGCTCGGCGATGGCGATCCGGATGATATTTTCCAATCCTTTCAGCTTGCGAAAAATTAACGTGCGGGAGGCCCAGGGACAAAAGTAAGAGACAAAAAGCTGATAGCGGCCGGGCTCCGCGGCCACCTCGGTCTGGCGGAATAGCGTCTCCTGCCGGTGGAATGCGCCGTTCTTAATCTCTTCGGCGGCGACGTCGCCGTTAACCCATTTGCCATCCACTAAACCTGCCATCATGCCTCGCTATAATTTGATGATAATTGCCGTTGGGGATAAGCCTATCAGCTTGAGACAAAGAGAAAATGATAAATATTTCACTAACTCGGACAGATTTTTTGACCGGGTCGGTCTGTCGCGGCGCAGGGAATGGTGGCCGTTGTCGGCATTTTCTCTATGTGTTTGGGCACAGCCGGCGCAGCCGTGACACGGTGAGCGCGAGCGCCGACGGCTCCTGGTTATTCAACGGACGTTCGCAATATTCGCGGCTGAGATACAGGATCGCATCGTTGCCGTCAGGCTGATTGCCGACTGGCGCCACTTGATGGGAGCAACAATCTCGGCGTTCCGGCGCAATCGCGACATTATGGGTAGAAACACCTTGATGAAAAAGATATTCTCTGGAACTAATGCTGTTCACTTAAGCCGGTTTTTAGGGGAAACACAGGGGGAGGTTCCCGTAGGGACGCCTCACCCCTGTGGTCGCCCCGTGTATCTCGATGCTTAAACGATCGGCATTAATTCTTTGGAACGGTCTATCATAGAGAAAGGATTTTTTATGAGTCGCGCATTGGCCTGCCTTGGGGATAAAACCACCTACGGCCGTATCGTTTCCGCCTCCTCGTCATGGTTCGAAGGCAGTAAAGCCATTGCGCTGTCCGGGGATAAAGCCTGGTGCGGTAAATGCAAGGGGACGTTCCCGATCGTCGGCACGGCGGAAGGGTGGGGTGAAACGCAGCTTTTCGTCGCGACGGGCGACAGAGTGGCATGCGGTTGTCCCGGGCATGTCGTCTTTGGCTCGACGAGCCAGTACGTTCAGTCATTCTCCAGTTCAACGCCCTCACCATCGCCGGCTGTTTCTGCCCCGCCTTACGCTTCGCTTTCCAGCCCGATAACGCCAATACACACTCGCGTATTCGCCAAATCCTGTCTGCGCGGGTAGGGATGCAATGACGCCGGGAAAGCGCGCGAGCCGCATACCAATTTTGCCGAGATGGCCTTTTATCAGGCTGTTCCTGCTGACGATCCGGCCACAGATAATGACGTTCCCCAACATGCCCAGAGCGCCAAGAAAAAGAAACCGGTCGAAGAGATTCCAGAACCGAAGAAGCGAAGCGCCCCGTATAAATGGTGGTTCGGTAATCATGAGGAAACGGATTATCAGGCGGCAAAAGCTACGGCTGCCGGTGCGGCTAACGCCCGGACGGCGGTAGAAGGAGCCAGCGTTCTTGGGTTGGTTGGCGGGAGAGCCATTACATCAGGAACGTGGGCGGTACGTGCTGCCGCCGGTCTGGGAGAAATCGCCGCCGCAGGCCCCGGCGCGCCATTAGCCGCATTACTGGTAGGCATGTATCCCGGCAAGCTCAATGACGGCGAGCAGGATTTTATTGATCGCATGAGGCTGGAGCAGATGCGCGAAGCCCCAAGCCGAGTGCGTTATACATGGGAAACCGACGGCCAAGGCAATCCTGTTCCGCATGGCTGGCATACGCCGCCGGGTAAAGACAGGGTGCGGGTGCGCAAAATGGCATGGGACAATAGCCGGCAGGCGTATACCTTCACCACAGAGGAAGAGCCGCGTATCACCATTATCTGGACGCCGGACAGTTCAGGTGTCAATGTTCCTTCGAATACCGGCAATCAGAACCCGGTAAGGATACCTAATCCGGTTGTTGTCGATCCTTTACCGGATAACACCAATATTGAGGCAACGACCAGCCCGGCGGCGGAAGAGAAGACGTTTGCGGATTATATTTTGATCTTGCCGGTGGCGAACATTCCGCCGATTTATGTTTATTTGAGCAAGCCACCTGTTGAGTTTTTGGAGGTTGAGCTTTATAGCGATTTTGTTAGGCGCTCACGTCAGGGAAAATATGAGGCAGATCATATGCCATCGAAAGCAGCAGTTAAGGCATATCTGAAAACCCATTATCCAGAAATGACACCTGAAGATATTGAGTTTGCATCTCAAGATGTCGCTGCAATAGTGATACCTAAAAAGGTACACCGGCAGATCAGTGAAACCTACGGCGGGCGCAACACATCTGCGCAAATTGAACTGGACTCAAAAAATCTCAGGGCTGCCCTTGATCGCAATCTTGATGCAATTAAACCAGCTTTAAAAGAACATGGGGCAACAGAAAGCCAGATAGAATCTGCAAGGTCGAAAATGCATAAGCTAAACAGTGAAATGGGGTTGTATAAATGACAGTGAATATTGATGTTTTAATAAGCTGTTTAGGCAAAACGTATCAGGAACTTATTGATAATGAATTGATCACCTACAAAAGCCCCCCGACAGGATCATCTGGAGATCCTGACCTAAGTCTTGATATGGCAAAAGAAGGTCTTTTCTTATCTTTCAAACGAGATGGCCGGACATTGCAGGCTATCGTCGTAAAAATCCAGAATGATAAGGTAAAAAACTGGATATTCCCGAACGAATTGCCAGATCCATTGAAGAGAAGCATGTCGAGAGAATGGGTGCATGACAATATAGGAGCGCCATTAAGAAGCAGTCCTCCAAAGGTGGTTATGCGGCGGGCTTTTGGCTGGACTGATCTTTATGAAGCCAAAAAGCGACCAATACCTACTATGATGCAGATAAGCTATGACACGTCAGATCACGTCAGGGCAGTGACATTTCTCCCTGCTTCAGATCTTCGTTGGTAGGTTTTATTCTGCCATCGGATGTTTACTGCGGGGACCATATGACCTTCCTGCATCTCTTGACAATGGTTCGTGGCCTGCTCTACACCAGCTCGCCGGGGTCGGCCTCCCAGCGATACCCCATACCGTAAACCGTACGGATAAATGAGGTTTCCCCATCAAGCTGTTCCAGCTTGCGCCGCAGATTTTTGATATGGCTGTCGATGGTGCGATCGGTGACGACCCGGTAGTCGTCATAGAGTTTATCCAGCAGCGCTTCGCGCGAAAAAACTTTGCCCGGCTCGGTGGAGAGCGTTTTGAGCAGCCGGAGCTCGGCGGGCGTCAGATCGAGAGTTTGCCCCAGATAGCTGGCCTGAAAACTGCTTTTATCAATCAGTAAAGCGGATTTATCCGCCGGTTTCCGGGCGTCGGACAGCCAGCCGCAGCGGCGTAGCAGGGTACGTACCCGCACCACCACTTCCCGCGGGCTGAAGGGCTTGCAGATATAGTCGTCCGCGCCGATTTCCAGCCCCAGCAGGCGGTCGATCTCTTCGCTGCGGGCGGTGACCATAATGATGGGCACGTTGGAAAACTGGCGGATGGTGCGGCACAGCGTCAGGCCGTCGGTGCCCGGCAGCATCAAATCCAGCAGGATCAGCGCCGGCCGATTCTGCTTGACCCACTCGAGCACGTCGTCGCCGTTGCCGATCCAGTGGGCCCGATAATCGGCGGCCCGAAGGTAATCAAGCAACAGTTGCCCCAGTTTGGGTTCATCTTCAACGATCAGCACCGGGAGAGGCGCGGAGGAAATGGGGTCGGTTGTCATCATTTTAGGTTCGGTCATGGAGGGTTTCTGTTTGGCGCAGGCAAAGGCAGCTCGATGATAATCAGCAGACCGCCTAACGGCGAGTGCTCAGCATACAGCCGTCCGCCATGGGCCTCAACGATATTGTTGCAAATAGCCAGCCCCAGACCGGATCCGCCGCTGGCGCGGTTGCGCGAGCTTTCCGCCCGGTAAAAACGTTCGAATATTCGCGTCAGTTGCTCGTCGGTCACGCCGGGGGCGCTGTCCTGCCAGGCGATGACCAGCCGGCCCTGGCGCGGGGCGGCGCAGATTTCCAGCTTTCCGTCTTCGTCGGTGTAGCGCAGGCTGTTTTCCAGCAGATTGTTGAACAACTGGATTAAACGATCCGGATCGCCGAACGTATCGATGCGGGTCGGCAGTGCCGCCTTTAGCGTAATATTTTTTTTCCGGTAGCGTTGATTAAAGGCGGCGATGGCGATATGCAGCAGTTGTACGATATCCACCGTGCGCTTGCGGTAGGTGAGCGCGCCCCGATCGGACAGCGACAGCTGATGAAGGTCGTCCACCAGCTTGGTCAGGGTGGTCACCTCCGTCTGTAGCGAATGCAGCGAGTCGGCATTGGGCTGGCGGACGCCGTCCTGCAGCGCTTCCAGCTCGCCGCGCAGTACCGCCAGCGGCGTGCGCAACTCGTGGGATATGTCCGCCATAAACGCGCGGCGCGACTGCTCGTTTCTTTCCAAGGCGTCGGCGAGCTGGTTAAAATCCTGCGCCAGCCGGCCCAACTCATCGTGCGTGGCGGCGGTGACGCGGGCGCTGAAATCGCCCGCCGCCAGATGGTGTATGCCGTTGACCAGCCGTTTAACCGGTGCCAGCAGGCCGCGCGCGGTCAGCCAGGTGGCGAATATCGCCAGCAGGGTGGACAGCGCCACGATAAGCCAGCTGATTCGCTGCTGCTGTCGGTCGAAATTGATATCGGCATTGCGCGTCAGGCGCTCGGCGGGCGGGGCGACGACCCAGCCGACCGTCTGGTTACGCACCGTAATCGCCTGCCGTATGCCTTCCGCCGGCGGCGTCCGCGGGGGGCCGAACAGGATATGGTTGTCGGCGTCCAGCACCCAGAGGCGAACGCGCCAGCCGTGTAAGGCATTGCCGGCGCCGTCCTCGCTATTCTGCTCCATGGAGTGCAGTATCTTGGCGACCAAACGTTCATTGTTGCGTAAAAATGACCAGTCGCCGTAGTGCTGGTATTGCTCCGCCAGCGTATCGCGCAGCTGCGTCACCCGCTGTTCGTTGCCGCGCTTGATATAGTCGATAAATCCGCGTTCGAAGCTGATGCGTACTCCCCAGTGCATGGTGATCAGCACCAGCATGCAGGTGGCGAAAATCGCCAGGAATAATTTAGCGGTGATGCCGAATCTCATCATGACCTCACAGCCGGCGGGAAAGGGTTGACAGCTTGACGTCGTCCGGCGGCACGCGGTTAAAAATTAACGCCGGGAAAGCAATAATGACCGCCATGGCGAGATAGGTATAAAGGAACACGCTATGGGTTTGCGCGATCTCGGCCATCGGATGATGCCGGGAAAACATGCCCAGCAGCATCCCCGCGATGCTGACGCCCAGGCTCATGGATAGCTGCATGCTCATGGACAGCAGGCCGTTGCCGCCGCTGGCGAGGGTATCGGGCAGATCCTTCAGCGTCAGCGTATTCATGGCGGAAAAACGCATGGCGTTCACCGAACCGAGGAAAAACAGCACCACCGGCAGCAGCCAAACCCAATTCATCATCGCCGCCAGCGCGAAGAGCAGAATAACCAACGCCAGCAGCAGCGTCGAGGCGACCAGCACCCGGCGGTAGCCGAAGCGGTTGACGATGTTCACCACTATCCGTTTGATTCCCATATTGCCCAGCACCATGGGGATCATCATCAGCCCGGCATGAAAAGGCGAAAACCCCATCCCTAACTGCAGGAATAACGGCGTCATAAAAGGCAGCATGCCGCTGCCGATGCGCGCCAGAAAACCGCCGCCCAGCCCGATGGCGAACGTTTGGGTGTTGAACAGGCGCAGATTGAACAGCGCGCGCGGGTTTTCGCGGGCATGCAGCCAATAGCTCAGCAGGCAAATCAGCCCGACGGCGATCGCCGCGTAAATCGCCTGCGGCGGAATACCGAGATTGTTGCGCCCGTCCAGCGCCAGCGTCAGGGTCGCCATGGCGACGGCGAGCCATAAAAAGCCGCGCATATCGAAACGCTGGGTTTGCATGGTGTAGTTGGGCATCAGCAGCCAGGTGGCCGCCGCGCCGGCGATGCCCACCGGCAGGTTGATAAGGAAAATCCAGTGCCAACTGGCGTATTCGACCAGAAAGCCGCCCAGCGCCGGCCCCATCATCGGGCCGATCTGGCCGGGCAGCGTGACGAACGTCATGGCGGCCATATACTGATCGCGCGGCACGATCTTCATTACCGTTAGGCGGCCGACCGGCACCATCATGGCGCCGCCGACGCCCTGCACCACCCGGAAGGTAAGGAGTTCGTTCAGCGTTTCCGCCCGGGCGCACAGCAGGGAGCCCAGCGTGAACAGCAGGATGGCGGAAAAGAAGACGTTTTTGACGCCGAGACGGTCCGCCAGCCAGCCGCTGGCGGGCAGCATAATGGCGACCGTCAGCACATAGGCGACGATCACCGAGTGCATATGCAGCGGGTTTTCGTTCAGGCTGGCGGCCATTGAGGGCAGGGCGGTATTCACAATGGTGGTGTCCAGCGTCTGCATAAAGAAGCCGAAGGCGACGATCCACAATTGCCAGCGAACGGAAGCGGGCTGAGTCAGCATGTATCAGGATGCTCCCGATGGCAAAAATTGATAAAGCATATTTGATGTTACCTTTTACTTTTGGGGCCGGTGTGTGAAATTTATTCATATGTATGCGCGGAGAAGTTTCGTGCGCCCGAAGACCGCCGCCTCTATGCTACGACGTAGCGCGCGCCCGACACAGGGCGGCTCATGCGCCGCCGCGCCGCCAACCCCGCAGTTTATCGAAAAACAGATAGACCACGGGAGTGGTATACAGCGTCAGCACCTGGCTCATCGCCAGCCCGCCGACGATGGTGATCCCCAGCGGCTGGCGCAGCTCCGCGCCGTCGCCGCTGTCGAGCACCAGCGGCAGGGCGCCGAACAGGGCGGCCAGCGTGGTCATCATGATCGGGCGGAAACGCAGCAGACAGGCCTGGAATATGGCGTCTCTGGCGCTGATTCCGCCGGCGCGCTGCGCCGTCAGCGCGAAGTCCACCATCATGATGGCGTTCTTTTTGACGATGCCGATTAATAGCATAATGCCGATGAGGGCAACCAGGCTAAAGGGCGCGCCGAACCACTCCAGCGCCAGTAAGGCGCCCACCCCGGCGGAGGGCAGGGTGGAGAGAATGGTCAATGGGTGGATATAGCTTTCGTACAGCATCCCCAGCACGATATACACCGTAATAATGGCGGCTAGAATCAGCAGCGCCTGCGACGACTGCGACTGCTGGAAAGCCTGCGCCGTGCCGGAGAACTGACCGCGCACCGACGGCGGCACCCCCAGGGCGATCATGGTTTTCTCAATCGCCGCGGTGGCCGCGGAAAGCGTTGCGCCCTCCGGCAGGTTAAAAGAGAGGGTCGAGGCGGCGGACAGCCCCTCATGGTTGACCGACAGCGGCGCGTTGATCGGCCGCCAACTGGCGAAATAGGCGAGCGGAATCGGTTTGCCTTCGCCGTTGATCACAAACATTTTTTGCAGCGCGCCGACATCCTGCGTATAGGCTTCATCCACCTCCATCACCACTTTGTACTGGTTCAACGGCTGATAAATCGTGGATATCTGGCGCTGGCCGAACGCGTTGTTCAGCAGGGCGTTGGCGTCCGCCACGCTGATCCCGAGACGGGCCATCGCATCGCGATCGTACGTGAGCGCCATCTCCGCGCCTTTATCCTGCTGATCGGAGTTAACGTCGGCCAGTTCGGGTAATTTCCCCAGCGCGGCGCGGATTCTGGGTTCCCAGACGCGCAGCTCGTCAAGGTCGTCGGCCAGCAGCGTGTATTGATAGCCGGCATTGGCCTCCCGTCCGCCGATGCGGATATCCTGCACCGCCATTAAAAACAGATTCGCGCCGGGCTCCTGCGCCAGTTTGCCGCGTAAACGGCTAATCACCTGCTGGGCGCTGACATCGCGCTCGGAGAGCGGCTTGAGCGCGATAAACATCGATCCGCTGTTGGTGCGCCAGCCGCCGGTAAAGCCGGTGACGTTATTCACCGCCGGATCGCTGCGCACGATGGCCATAAAGTTCTGCAATTTCTGCGTCATCGCCTGAAAAGAGATGCTTTGATCGGCCTGAATAAACCCCATCAGCCTGCCGGTATCCTGCTCGGGAAAGAAGGTTTTGGGAATAGTGATATACAGCCAGACGTTGAGGACGATGGCCGCCAATAGCAGCGCCAGCACCCAGCGGGCGTGGTCGAGCGCCCAGTTAAGCGAGCGGCCGTAGGATTGCTGCAACGCGACCAGGACGCGGCCGAAGCCCCGTTTGCGCCGCAGGCCGCGCCTGGGCGCCGGGCGCAGCAGTCTGGCGCACATCATGGGCGTCAGGGTCAGCGAAATCAGCAGCGAGATGGCGATCGCCACCGACAGCGTAACGGCGAATTCGCGCAATAGCCTGCCCGGCAATCCCTCCATCAGCAGCAGCGGAATAAACACCGCTATCAGCGAGACGCTCATCGACAGGACGGTGAAGCCCACTTCGCGCACCCCCTGCAGCGACGCCGGCAACGGTTTCATTCCGGCTTCAATATGGCGTGAAATATTTTCCAGCACCACGATGGCGTCATCCACCACAAAACCGGTGGCGATGGTCAGCGCCATTAGGGAGAGGTTATTCAGACTGAAGCCGCACAGATACATGGCGGCGAAGGTGCCGATCAGCGAAACCGGCACCGCCGCCGCCGGGATCAGCGTCGCGCGTCCCGAACGCAGAAACAGAAACACCACCAGAATGACTAGCCCCACGGCGATCGCCAGCGATTGTTCCACCTCTTTCAGCGAGGCGCGGATGGTCGGCGAGCGATCCTGGGCGACGCCGAGCCGGATCTCGGCGGGCAGGCCGGCGCGCAGTTCGGGCAACGCCGCGCGGATGCTGTCCACGGTGGTAATGATATTGGCGTCGGGCGCGCGGCGGATAACGATCAGAACGGCCGGCCCGGCGTCGGCCATCCCGGCGTTGCGCGCGTCCTGCACCGAATCCTTCACCGTGGCGACGTCGCTCAGCCGCACGGCGGCGCCGTTGTTATAGCGGACAATCAGCGGCCGATAGGCGTCGGCGCTTTTCAACTCGTCGTTGGTTTTTATCTGCCAGCGCCGCTGATGATTTTCAACGTTGCCCACCGGGCGGCGGATATTGGCCTGGCTAATCGCCTGGCGGACCTCATCCAGCGACACGCCCTGATTGAACAGCGCCTGCGGATTTAGCGCCACGCGCACGGCGGGCAGCGAGCCTCCGCCGACGGAAACGTCGCCCACGCCCGCCATCTGGGAGATTTTCTGCGCCAATTGGGTCGAGGCGTAGTCATACAGCTGCCCCTGATCGTAGGTATCCGATGTGAGCGTCAGGATCATGATCGGCGCTTCGGAAGGATTCACTTTCCGATAGGTCGGCCGGCTGGCCATGCCGGAAGGCAGCATGCTTTGCGCCGCGTTAATGGCCGACTGCACGTCGCGCGCCGCGCCGTTGATATCCCGGTCGAGGTTGAACACTAGGATAATGCGCGTGCTGCCCAGCGAGCTCATGGAGGTCATTTCGGTGACGCCCGAAATGCGGCCCAGGGCGCGCTCCAGCGGGGTCGCAATCGAGGTCGCCATGGTCTCCGGCGACGCGCCGGACAGCGAGGCGCTGACCAGGATCACCGGAAAATCCACCTGCGGCAGCGGGGAGACCGGCAGCAGGCGAAAGCCGAGCGCGCCGCAGAGCGCGATCGCCAACGTCAGCAGCGTGGTGGCGACCGGCCGATGGATAAACAGGGCGAAGAACCTCACTCGATCTCTTCCTCCCGACGGGGGGCGCGCCGGAAATGCAGCGCCATCCGGTCGAACAGCAGATAAATCACCGGGGTGGTGAACAGGGTCAATATCTGGCTCATGATCAGGCCGCCGACCATACAGATCCCCAGCGGCTGGCGCAACTCGGCGCCGACGCCGGTGCTCAGCATCAGCGGCAGAGCGCTAAGCAGGGCGGCCAAGGTGGTCATCAGTATCGGCCGGAAGCGCAGCAGGCAGGCCTGGTAGATGGCCTCATACGGGCTCATACCCTGTTCGCGCTCGGCGGCCAGGGCGAAGTCGATCATCATAATGGCGTTCTTTTTCACGATGCCGATCAGCAAGATGATGCCGATGACGGCGATCACGTTCAGCTCGCTGCCCGCCATCATCAGCGCCAGCAAGGCGCCCACTCCCGCCGTCGGCAGCGTGGAGAGAATGGTCACCGGATGGATGAAACTCTCATACAGTACGCCGAGCACGATGTACATGGCGACAATCGCCGCGGCGATCAGCCATACCGTGTTGCTCAGCGCCGACTGGAAGGCCAGCGTCGTGCCCTGAAACCGCGTGGTGATGTTCGCCGGCAGTTCCATTTGCCGCTCCGCCTGGGTGATGGCCTGCACCGCGTCGCCCAGCGAGTAGCCGCTGCTCACGTTGAAGGAGAGGGTGGCGGCGGGCAAGCGGTCGAGATGGTTGATGGTCAGCGGCCCCAGGCGTTCCTCGACGCTGGCGATGCTGCCGAGCGGAATGGTTCCGCCGTCGCGGCCGATCAAGCGGATATCGTACAGGGCGTCCAGCCCGTTATTGCGGCCGGTATCGTGTACGAGCACCACGCGGTACTGGCTGGATTGGGTGTAGATGGTGGAAATCAGGCGCTGGCCGAAAGCGTTATACAGCGCGCTGTCCACCGCCGACATGCTGATCCCCAGGCGGCTGGCGCTGTCGCGGTCGACGTTGACGTAGGCGATGGGGGCCCGATCCTGCCAGTCGCTGCTGACGTCTTTCAACTGCGGCAGTTTCTGTAGAACGGTCATCAATTTGGGCACCCACAGGCTCAATTCGTCCAGCGACATGGATTGGAGCGTGAACTGATACTGCGTACGGCCGATCTGCGTATCAATGGTGAGATCCTGCACCGGCTGCAGATAGAGCCGCACGCCGGGGATCTGCGCGGTTTTCCGCTGCAGCCGGGCCACGATCGCCGGAATGCGTTCATCGCGCTCGTCGATCGGCTTCAGGTTGATCTGCAGGCGGCCGCTGTTGAGCGCGGAGTTGGCGCCGTCGACGCCGACGAAAGAGGAGACGCTTTGCACCGCAGGATCCTGCATGATAAGCGAGACGACCTGCTGCTGGCGCTCGGCCATATTGCCGAATGAAACCGACTGCGGCGCCTGCACCGTTCCCTGGATAATGCTGTTGTCCTGCGCCGGGAAGAAGCCCTTGGGTATCCACAGATAGAGCAAAACGGTGAGCAGCAGGGTTCCCAGCGCCACGCCCAGGGTCAGCCAGGGATGATGCAGCACTTTGCTCAGCCAGACGCCGTAAATCTCAATCAGCCGAGTAAAGAAACGTTCGCTGGCGCGGGTAAAGCGGTTCTGCCTGCGCAAGGATTGATGGCTCAGCAGCCGGGCGCACATCATCGGCGTGAGCGTTAGCGAGATAACGGCGGAGATCAGAATCGAGACGGCCAGAGTGATGGCGAATTCACGAAACAGCCGGCCGATAATGTCCCCCATAAACAGCAGCGGGATCAGCACGGCGACCAGCGAGAAGGTTAATGAAATAATGGTGAAACCGATTTCACCGGCGCCTTTTAATGCGGCGTCGAGCGGCTTCTCGCCTTTTTCGATATAGCGGGAGATATTTTCAATCACCACGATCGCATCATCGACCACAAACCCGGTGGCGATGGTCAGCGCCATCAGCGTCAGGTTATTAATCGAGAAGCCGAGAAAATACATGGCGGAAAAGGTACCGATCAGCGATAGCGGAACCGCGATGCTGGGGATAAGCGTCGCGACCGCGTTGCGCAAAAACAGGTAAATCACCATCACCACCAGGGCGATGGCCAGCAGCAATTCAAACTGTACGTCTTTTACCGAAGCGCGAATGCTGGTGGTCCGGTCGGTCAGTATCGAGACCTCCACCGATTTAGGCAGGCTGGCGGCGAGCTCGGGCAGCATTTTGCGAATACTGTCGGTGGTGGTGATGACGTTGGCGCCCGGCTGGCGCTGTACGTTGATAATGATGGCCTGCTGACGATTGGCCCAGGCCGCCAGATCGGTATTTTCCGCCGCCTGTTCGATGACGGCGACGTCGCGCAGGCGCACCGGCGCCTCATTGCGCCAGGCGACGATCAGCCGGCGATAATCCTCGATGGACTTCATCTGATCGTTGGCCGATAGGGTGACCGAGCGGGTCGGCCCGTCCAGGCTCCCTTTGGCGGAGTTGACGTTGGCGGCGGTAATGGCGGTGCGGACCTCTTCGCTGGTCAGCCCGTAAGCCGCCAGCGCCGGCGCATTCAGTTTTACCCGTACCGCCGGGCGCTGCCCGCCTGCCAGCGACACTAGCCCGACGCCGGATACCTGCGAAATTTTCTGCGCGATGCGGTTATCGGCCATGTCCTGTAATTGCGTCATGGCGACGGCGGTGGAGGTTACGGCCAGCGTGATAATCGGCGGATCGGCCGGGTTAACCTTACTGTAGGTCGGCAGATAGGGCAGGTCGTCGGGCAGCAGATTGGTCGCGGCGTTAATCGCCGCCTGCACGTCCTGTTCGGCGATATCCAGCGGGAGTTCGAGCAGGAATTGCAGCGTAATGACGGAAGCGCCGCCGGCGCTTTGGGTCGACATCTGCTTCAGCCCGGATATCTGTCCGAACTGGCGTTCCAGCGGCGCGCTGATGGCCGAGGTGACGACTTCGGGGCTGGCGCCCGGATAGAGGGTGACGACCTGGATCGTCGGGTAGTCCACTTCCGGCAGCGCCGCGACCGGCAGAGCGCGGTAGCCGACGATGCCGGCCAGCAATATCGCCACCATTAACAGCGTGGTGGCGACCGGGCGCAGGATAAAAAGCCGCGAGGGCCCGCCGCCGCGGGTTGGAACGCTATCCGGCATCAGGGTCTCTCCCCGGTGACGGCCGGCGTTTTCCACGTCGAGTCGGACGCTATCACCTCCACCTTCGTCCCTTCGATTAGGCGATCGATCCCATCGGTGACGACCTGAACGTTTTCGTCCAGCCCGGCGGTTACCACGATGTTCTGGCCGTATTGAATACCGGTGGCGACCAGACGCTTGCTGACCTCATTTCGCTCATTCATTATCCAGACGTAGTGGCCTTCATTGCCCATCTGTATGGCGGCGGCGGGAGCTAAAATCGCATTTTGCAGCGTATCCACCTTCATACGGATGTTCACGAACTGATTGGGGAACAGCGCGTCATCGCTATTCTCGAAACGGGCCTTAAGCTTGACGGTGCCGGTGGTGGCGTCGATCTGATTATCCATGCTCAGCAGGCCGCCCTGCGACAGCTTTCGCCGGTTGGCGCGATCCCAAGCTTCAACCACCGGCGGCTGTTCGGCCTTCTGCGCTTTCAGTACCGTGGCGATCTCGCCTTCCGGTAAGGTAAACACCACATCGATAGGATGCGTCTGGGTGATGACCACGATGCCGTTGGCGTCGCCGCTGGTGATGTAATTCCCCACGTCGACCTGCCTCAGCCCCACCCGTCCGCCGATGGGCGCGGTAATTCTGCTGTAAGCCAGCTGCAGTTCGGCGCTGGCCACCGCGCCTTCGTCGGCCTTGACCGCGCCTTCCGACTGACGCACCAGAGATAGCTGCGCGTCCAGCTCCTGTTGCGAAATCAGATTGGTTTTCACCAGTTTTTGATAACGGGCGAAATCCTGCCGGGCGTTCGCCAGCGCCGCCCGATCCTTAGCCAGCTGTCCCTGAGCCTGCGTCAGCTCCACCTGATACGGCCGGGGGTCGATTTCAGCCAGCAGATCGCCCGCCTTGACCTGGCGTCCTTCCTGAAAGTGCAATGCCATCAGTTCGCCGTTAACCCGGCTGCGGATGGTCACCGTGTTGGCGGCGGTTACGGTGCCGAGCCCGGAGAGGTAGTAGGGCACCGATGCCGCCTGCGTGCGCGCCGCCTGAACGGGGGGCGGCGCGCCCATCGACGCGCGGCGGCCGGCGGCGCCAGGACGCGACGGCTGGCCGGCCTGATGGCCCGGCTGGCCGGATGGCGCGGAAGGTTGGGTAAAATGGCGCCAAAGCGACAGCGCGGCAATAACGGCGACGATCGGTATCAACAGGCGAGAGAGGCGTTTGGCATTCATGGTAAAGGGATAATCTCTCCAGATTGCTCAGGCGCAGAGCAGGTCCATGGAACAATTTTCTCATCATACAAGTTTAAACAGAATGTATCGGACAAAAATGAAGGAAATGTGGAAGATATGTCAGGGTTTGTCGACGTGAAAAGGGCGGCAGGCGCGGCCGGAGAAGCCTTCTCGCCGCTCCCCGCGCCTGTGCGGGGAGCGGCGGTGACGTGATGAAAGCTATAGCACCAGTCCGGCGATGGAGGCGGAGAGAATGCTCACCAGCGTGGAGCCGTAAACCAGTTTCAGACCGAAGCGGGAAACCACGTTGCCCTGCTGTTCGTTCAGCCCCTTAATTGCGCCGGCGATGATGCCGATGGAAGAGAAGTTGGCGAAGGAAACCAGGAATACGGAGAGGATCCCAACGCTGCGCGGCGACAGTTCACCCGCGACTTTTTGCAGCTCCAGCATGGCGACGAATTCGTTGGAGACCAGTTTGGTCGCCATGATGCTGCCCACCTGCAAGGCTTCATGCGAAGGAATGCCCATGATCCAGGCGAACGGATAGAACACATAGCCCAGGATTTCCTGGAAGCTGATGCCGAAAAGCGCGCTGCAGATAGCGTTGATGGCGGCGATCAGCGCGATAAAACCAATCAGCATGGCGGCAACGATGACCGCGACTTTAAAACCGGTCAGGATATATTCGCCCAGCATTTCGAAGAAGCTTTGATTTTCATGAAGATTGCCCAGCTGCAGTTCAGGCTCTTCGCCGACTTTGTACGGATTGATAATCGACAGCACGATAAAAGTGCTGAACATGTTCAGGATCAGCGCGGCGACGACAAACTTGGCGTCCAGCATTGACATGTAGGCGCCGACAATCGACATGGAAACCGTCGACATCGCCGTCGCCGCCATGGTGTACATGCGTTTTTCGGACATCTTGCCCAGAATGTCCTTGTAGGCGATAAAGTTTTCAGACTGGCCGAGGATCAGGGAACTGACGGCGTTAAACGATTCCAGTTTACCCATGCCGTTGATTTTTGAAAGAATGGTGCCGATCAGGCGGATAACGATCGGTAATACCTTAATGTACTGCAAAATCCCGATCAGGGCGGAGATGAAGACGATGGGGCAGAGCACTTTAAAGAAGAAAGAGATGAGATTCTTATCGCTGTTGGCCATATCGCCAAAGACAAAATCGGTTCCCTGACCGGCGAAACCGAGCAATTTATCGAACATGGCGGCGAAGCCTGTCACTACGCCCAGTCCGGCGTTCGAATAGAGGAAAAAGTAGGCCAGTAGAATTTCAACGACCAAAAGTTGAATAATGTAGCGAATACGGATGCTTTTACGATCGCGGCAAATGAGTAACGACAACGCGGCGACAACGACTAATGCTAAGATAAATTGTGCAATATGTGACGGGGACATGTTTGCTCCAAATAAGAGGCCAGCCAGGTTTTCCAGGTCATTCTAGGTATACTCATCATACTTCGGGCCGCATGCGCGTCGCGTTGTCGCTCGGCCTCGCATGGGGCTGGCGCAAACGCTGTGCAAAAACGCCGCCGGCGTTTTTTGTGTTGCGACTCGAATTATTTAGCGCATAACGAGTTCGTGAAAATGAGAGGAATAACGCAAAGGCGCGATTATATCTTGGATTATTGCGCAAACTAAATGCCGCGTCTCGCCATTGCGCTCTTTTTATCCATTCATTATTTTGATGTTACCGAATACGGCGACATTTCCACCAATGAGCGCATAAAACCGCCGCCGGGCGCAGACTTCCCGCGCTTATGCCGCGAGATTAAAGATGGGAGAAGCAATGGATAAGACGGAAATTGAAAAACTGGTTAGGCAGTATCCCCTGGTTCAGCGTCTCATCAACCTGGAAGCGGTGACCTGGTTTAATCCCAACGTCACCTCTTCGGCGCAGGGGCTGCCGTACGTCGGGCTGACGGCGCAGGATGTCGACGATGCGCAAGCCCGGCTGCTGCGCTTCGCGCCCTATTTATGCCTCGCCTTTCCGGAAACCGCCGGCACGCAGGGCATTATTGAATCGGATGTGGTGGCGATTCCGGCGATGCAGCAGGCGATGGCGCAGCGTTACCGACAGCCGATCGCCGGCCAAATGTGGCTGAAAAAAGACAGCCATTTGCCCATCTCCGGCTCTATCAAGGCGCGCGGGGGCATTTATGAGGTGCTGGCCCATGCGGAAAAATTGGCGCTGGAGGCGGGGATGCTCAGCCTGGAGGACGATTACCGTATCCTCTATTCGGATAAATTCCGCCGGTTTTTCAGCCAGTACCGTATCGCCGTTGGGTCGACCGGCAATCTGGGTATGTCGATCGGCATTATGAGCGCCAGGCTGGGCTTCAGCGTCAGCGTGCATATGTCGGCCGACGCGCGCGCCTGGAAGAAGCAAAAGCTGCGCGATAGCGGGGTCAATGTGGTTGAGTACGCGGAGGATTACGGCGTCGCTGTGGCGCGGGGACGTAAAGACGCGGAGCCGGACCCCCGCTGCTTTTTCATCGACGACGAGAACTCGCGCACGCTGTTTCTGGGGTACGCGGTGGCCGGCAGCCGTTTGCGCCGGCAGTTCGCCGAGATAAATCGGCCCGTCGATGCGCGGCACCCGCTGTTCGTCTATCTTCCCTGCGGCGTGGGAGGCGGCCCGGGCGGGGTGGCGTTCGGCCTGAAGCTGGCGTTCGGCGACCATGTGCACTGCATTTTCGCCGAACCGACGCATTCGCCCTGCATGCTGCTGGGCGTTCATACCGGATTGCACGATGGCATCGCGGTACAGGATCTCGGCATTGATAACCTGACGGCCGCCGATGGTTTGGCGGTAGGACGGGCATCCGGTTTTGTCGGGCGGGCGATGGAGAGGCTGCTGGACGGCTTCTATACCCTGAGCGATCGGGAGATGTATGACCTGCTCGGTTTGCTCAATCGCAGCGAAAATATTCGGCTGGAGCCGTCCGCCCTGGCCGGCATGGCCGGGCCGACGCGGGTCTGCGCCGATGCGCAATACCTGCGCGCCGCAGGCATCGATGACGAAAGCCTGCGGCGGGCGACGCATCTGGTCTGGGCCACCGGCGGCGGGATGGTGCCCGCCGAAGAAATGGCGAAATATCTTGCGGCGGCGGAGTGATAATCCGCGTTCCGCTGCGGTTATCACCTATTGCTTTCTCCTCCCGCGCGCTCTTCGTCCCCGCGGGAGATTGCCGTCAGCGCGGCGAGGGAGGGCGTTCAGGGAACGGCCGCGGAGTTTCGGCTACCCGTTCTTCCCTGCCGGGAGCGTTATCGGTGCGATAGGGGAGTGTAACCGTTTTCAGTAAAGACGCTATTCCCCGCGCGACGGCGGGCTGACGGAGTGGCGGCGAACCAGCGTCGGGCTGAACATATTGGTCATTTCCTTCAGCGATTTTCCCTGGTGCAGGGCGATAGCCAGCTCAGCGGCCTGCGTCGCCATCGCGGAAACCGGGTAGTGCACCGTGGTCAGGCGCGGGCGCAGATAGCGGGCGATCAGCACATCGTCAAACCCCACGATGGACATATCCCGGGGAACATCGATGCTGTTGTCGCTGAGCACCGAGAGCGCGCCGGCGGCCATGGAGTCGTTATAACACGCCACGGCGGTCATCTTGCCGCCGCGGCTCAGCAGTTCGGTCATGGCGCTCTCTCCCCCCACTTCATCGGGCGCGGCGCGGGCGATAAGCCGCTCATCCACCGTAATATGGTGCTCATTCAGCGCGTCGATATAGCCTTGCAGACGATCGAATGAGTCGGAAATCTGGTGATTCGAGCAGAGAAAACCAATCTTGCGGTGTCCTTCCTGAATTAGATGACGGGTCGCCAGCCAGGCGCCGTAGCGGTCGTCCAGCGCCACGCAGCGGTTTTCATACTCCGGCAACGTACGGTTGATCAGCACCATATCGGGAATGTGGCTCATCAAGGCCGCCAGCTCCCGGTCCGCAATCATTTTGGCGTGAACCACCAGCCCGGCGCAGCGGTGGCGAATCAGCTGCTCTATCGCTTTCTTTTCCTGCTCCGCATTGTGGTAGCCATTGCCGATGAGTAAAAAATTACCCGTCGCCTGAGCGATTTGCTCTACCGATTTCACCATGGCGCCGAAAAAGGGATCGGAGACATCCGCCACCACCAGCCCCAGCGTCTCCGCGCTTTGATGCGCAAGGGCTCTGGCATTGGCGTTGGGATGATACTGCAATTCGGCCATCGCCTTATGTACCGCCCTGCGCGAGGCGTCGCTGGCTTTGGGCGAGTCGTTGATGACGCGTGAAACCGTTGCAACCGATACCCCTGACAGCCGGGCGACGTCTTTAATTGTGGCCATGTGTGATTCCCGAACGATAGATTGTTGTATATACCGATATTACCTACAGATTCTCCCTTCCGCGGCGGGCAAAAAAGGCTTATGTGATCGTCATCACGACCTGCGTCACTCCCTACTGTTCAAACCGCATCCTGAGGTTTAGATTTAGGGTAAACGGTTACACTAAATCGGTGAGCGAAAAAACACCGTGGGTAATTCTGCCGATGCCCGTGTACCGCGATGCTTAAACAATCGGCATTTCATCGGCGTTAAGCCCCATTTGCCGCCGTAAATATAGCATCGGCGAACCGGGAACGATCATGTTTTAAGGAGTGGTTTTTATGTTATTCGTACCAACAGAGCATCCGCACCGCCGCTACAACCCGTTGAAAGGGGAGTGGATTCTGGTTTCACCCCATCGGGCTAAACGGCCGTGGCAAGGGCAGCAGGATGAGCCTGACCGCCGTACACCGCCGCAGCATGATCCCCATTGCTATCTGTGCGCGGGCAATAAGCGCGTCACCGGCGATGTCAATCCGCAGTATCAGGGCACCTTTGTTTTCACCAATGACTTTTCCGCTCTGCGGGAAGACACGCCGGCGGCTACGCCCAATAGCGATCCGCTATTTCGTATACAGAGCGCGCGCGGCGTCAGTCGCGTGATCTGTTTTTCGCCCGACCACGGCAAGAGCCTGCCGCTGCTATCGCTGCCGGCTTTGCGGGGCGTGGTCGACACCTGGATCGACCAGACGTCGGAACTGGGACGGCGTTATCCCTGGGTTCAGGTGTTTGAGAATAAAGGGGCGATGATGGGGTGCTCAAACCCGCACCCGCACGGACAGGTTTGGGCCAATGATTTTTTACCGAATGAAGCGGCGCGCGAAGATCGCGAACAGCGGGCCTATTTTGAACGTCAGGGGACGCCTCTGCTGCTTGACTATGCGCGGCGCGAGTCGGCCGACGGTAGCCGGTTGGTGGTGGAGACCGACTTCTGGCTGGCGGTGGTGCCCTATTGGGCCGCCTGGCCGTTTGAGACGCTGCTGCTGCCCAAATTCGCCGTACGACAGCTGCCGCAGCTCGACGCGGTGCAGCGCGAAGATCTCGCCGCGGCGCTGAAAAAATTGACCAGCCGCTACGATAACCTGTTTCAGTGTTCATTTCCGTACTCCATGGGGTGGCACGGCGCGCCCTTTAATGGCGAAGAGAATGCCCACTGGCAACTGCATGCCCATTTCTATCCGCCGCTGCTGCGTTCGGCCAGCGTGCGCAAGTTTATGGTCGGTTACGAAATGCTGGCGGAGGCCCAGCGCGACCTGACGGCGGAACAGGCCGCCGAACGCCTGCGCGCCGTCAGCGATATCCATTTTCGTGAGCAAATTTGAGGGGATTTTATGAACCGTATCGATGCCTTGCGCCAATCGGCGCAATCGACGTTCGAACGCCTGTTCGGCTATGCGCCGCAGGCGGAGATTCAGGCGCCGGGGCGCGTAAACCTGATCGGCGAACATACCGATTATAACGATGGATTTGTTTTACCCTGCGCGATCGATTATCAGACGGTGATCGGCGCGGCCGTTCGGCGGGACAGCGTGGTGCGCGTGGCGGCGCTAAACTTTGATCAGCAGCAGGATGAGTTCGACCTGAGGCAAGAGATTCGGCCGCACGCCGAATACACCTGGGCGAACTATGTGCGCGGCACCGTCAAATTTTTACAGGCGCGCGGCCTGCCGATGAGCGGTATGGATATGGTGATTTCCGGCAATGTGCCGGTGGGCGCGGGGTTAAGTTCTTCGGCCTCGCTGGAGGTGGCCATCGGGCAGACCTTCAAGACGCTCAATCGCCTGAATGTCAGCCAGCTGGATTTGGCGCTGATCGGCCAGCAGGCGGAAAACGATTTTGTCGGCTGTAGCTGCGGCATTATGGATCAGTTTATTTCGGCGCAGGGCCAGTCCGGCCATGCGCTGCTGATCGACTGCCGTTCGCTGGAGGGGCGGGCGGTGCGTATGCTGGACGGGTTCGATATCCTGATTGTTAATTCCAACGTGCGCCGCGGGCTGGTTGACAGCGAATACAATACCCGCCGCCGGCAGTGCGAGTCGGCGGCGCGCCATTTTGGCGTCAAGGCGCTGCGCGACCTTTCCCTGGAACGGTTTGCCGCGGGAGCGGCGGGGCTGGATCCGCTGACCGTGCGCCGCGCCCGGCATGTCATTACGGAAAACGACCGCACGCTGGCGGCCGCCGATGCCTTGGACCGGCAGGACGCAGGCCGCCTGTTTACCCTGATGGCCGAGTCCCACGCCTCCATGCGCGACGATTTTGCCATCACGGTGCCGCAGATTGATACATTGGTTGAGCTGATCCAGACGCACGTGGGGGATCGGGGCGGCGCCAGAATGACCGGCGGCGGCTTTGGCGGCTGCGTGGTGTCGTTGATCCCGGATTCGCTGACCGACGGCGTGTGCCGGATGCTGGAGCGCGAATATCCGGCGCGCACCGGATTGCAGCCGTCGATCTATCTTTGCCAGCCGTCTAACGGCGCAGGTCCGCTTAACTGATGTGGTTTTCACTCTGTGAGTCAGGCAGAGTATGCCTATTTATGCTGTCTGATAATTCACGTTGAGCCGAATGCCCGCCGGTAAAAAGAGCCGATGGGCAGGTAATGCCGATCGTTTAAGTATCGAGATACACGGGGCGACTACAGGGGTGAGGCGTCCCTACGGGAACCTCCCCCTGTGTTTCCCCTAAAAATGGGCTTAAATGAACAGCATTACGTTGGGCAGGGGGCTTATCAAGGCAACAGAAACAGCGTGGCCAGCCCCAGGAAGATGAAGAATCCGCCGGTATCGGTGATAGCGGTGATCATGACGCTGGAGCCGATGGCGGGATCGCGGCCCAATTTCACCATGATTAATGGGATCAATACGCCCATAAGCGCGGCCAGCAGCAGGTTAAGCAGAATGGCCAGCATCATTACGCCCCCCATCTGCAGGCTGCCATAGAGCGCGTAGGTGATCAGGCCCATCACGGTGCCCCATATCACGCCGTTGACCATCGCCACGCCCAGCTCTTTTAACAGCAGGTAAGATTTTCGCCCATGCTCCAACTGATGCAGCGCCAGCGCCCGAACGATCATGGTGATCGTCTGGTTGCCGGTATTGCCGCCCAGCCCCGCCACGATCGGCATTAAGGTCGCCAGCGCCACCAGATGAGAGAGCGTATTTTCGAACAGCCCGATCACCCGCGACGCCAACAGCGCGGTACACAGGTTGATGGCCAGCCAGGTCCAGCGATTACGCACGGCCTTGTAGACCGGCGCATATACATCCTCGGAAGGCGTTAAGCCGCCGGAGCGCCGCAGATTGCTGTCGCTCTCTTTATTAACCACATTCACGATATCCTCTACCGTCAGGCGGCCCATCAGCTTGCCCTTGTTATCCACCACGGCGGCGGAAATCAGGTTATAACGCTCAAAAGCTCCCGCGGCGTCAGCCGCCTGATCTTCCGGTTGAAACATCGTCGGCTGCTTATTCATAATGGCGGCCACCGGCGTCTCCGGCGCGTTCAGCAGTATATTGGCCAGGGAGAGTTCGCCAATCAGCATGTTTTTGCGATCGGTGACGAACAGCTTATCGGTGGAGTCCGGGATAACCTTTCGATAGCGCAGGTAACGCTGGACGGTCGCCAGGGTAACATCGGGACGTATGGTGATGAGCTTGAAGTCCATAATATGACCGACGCACTCTTCGTCATAATTGATCGCCCCGCGCAGCTGCGCGCGCTGTTTCGGCTCCAGCGAGGTCAGGATCCGTCCCAGCAGCTGGCGGGGAAGAATGCGCGCCAGCTGCGCCTGCTCATCGACATCCAGTATGCGCACCGCCTTCAGAATATCTTTATTGCGCATATCGCTGATAAGGTCGTCCGAGATGCTGTCGGAGACTTCAATCAGCACCGAACCGCGCCTGTCGATGGGGATCAGCCGCCAAAGCGCCAGGCGTTCGTCATAAGGCAGCGATTCCAGCAGATCCGCCAGGTCGGCGGCGTGCAACCCGGTAATCGACCGGCATATTTCGGCGGTTTGATCGAGTAAGGCTTTATGGTCTGTGGCGGTATCTTCGGGATGTCGATGGAGAATATCATCAACCAAGTCACTATTTTCTAAAAGTAAAAAAGAAATACGGCGCCGCAAGGCGGAAACTTTTTTTGCATTCGTCATCGGTTATTTGTGCTCGGTCTGGTTTGGTTTCTGATATGTCCCTATCCCTGAGATTCCCATCATACTCTACGTCGCTGATGTTTCAGCCTTTCGATAGGGGAAACGGCGCTGCGGCTTCCGGCTCGGTTTTTTTATTCATTATGAGGCGCGGATATCCGTGGCTTGAACGCATTGCCAGGGTAAATATAGCGCAGAATCAGTGAATTAATAATAAACGCTTTACCCTCTATCGTGGGAAAGACGGCAAGACGGGAATTATGGGCGGCGGAAAGGACGCACGACAAACGGCGACAAGGCACAATATCTGACGCTGATAATACGGTCTCATTTCGCGGTTGATGCGGAGTACGCGCTACTCTTTCTTATCGATCTTTTCGATGAACGCGCCGGAGACGGAGAAAGGTTGTTCGATGCGCTGTTGCTGTTTGTCTTGATGATAAGCGAATGCGCTGATGGTGGAGTAAGCAAAACGGCCTAAGAGGATGATGAAGCTGATGAGTAACACGGCGCGAGCAAGACGGGTTCCACTTCGTCGCGGCCGCATTGATATTCGTCGTCTGTGGGTAAGCGTAGACATTACCGGAAAATCTCCTGTGAAAGCGAACATTCGCTGTCGTTCATTTATACACAAGCATCGGGTTAGGTCAATCGTTCGAAATGAAAAAATGGCCGTCGCGACAGAAAGCCTCCATTTTTAGGGAAGTTAGGCACGATCGCGGTTATTAAAGCAAAATAAGAAGAGGCCGGTAGGAACCGGTCTCTTATCGCCGTCGTCGACTCAGTCGAGTTTTTTGCCTTTCAGCTCCGGCACCAGGAACAGGGTCGCCAGAATATCAAGGATGTAAATCGCCGCCAGCAGGGCAATGGCGGCCTGGAAGGAGTACAAACTGGCCGCCGCGCCGATGACCACCGGGCCGAAGCCGCCAACCGCGCGGCCGATGTTGAACAGAACGTTCTGAGCGGTGGCGCGGGCCTCGGTCGGGTAGGCTTCGGACATCAGCGCGCCGTATCCCCCCATCATTCCGTTGACGAACATACCCAGCAGCGCGCCGGCCCATAGCATGGTGACCGGATCGGATAGCTGCGAATAGACCAGAACCATGATCAGCGCACCGCTCTGAAACAGCAGAAAACTGGGTTTGCGTCCGATGCGATCGGCCAACTGCCCGAAGACCCAGATACCGGCAATCATCCCCATGATAGTGACGGATGTCCACATGGCCGACTTGGTCAGGTTGAATCCCAGCGTTTTGGCGAGAAAGCTCGGCATCCAGATCATGATGCCGTAATAGCCGAAATTCTGTACGGAGGTCAGTATGATAATCCCGGCGCTGATTTTGCTGGTCGCCTTGTCCTTAACCAGTAGTTTGAATGACTCCAGCGCCGCTTTCTTTTTCGTCGTTTTGCGGACGAACACCTCTGGCTCATGCAGACGATGGCGGATGAACCAGGCAACAAACGCCGGGATAACGCCGACGATAAACATGCCGCGCCAGCCGATATGCGGCAGAAGCATCGGCGTCAGTATGGCGGCGGCCAATACGCCTGACTGCCAGCCCAATGCGACATAAGAGGAGGCGCGCGCGCGGTGGCGGGCCGGCCAGGCTTCGGCGGCCAGCGCCATGCCGATGCCAAATTCGCCGCCCAAACCGATGCCGGCTATCGTGCGATATATCAGCAGGTCCCAGTATCCCTGGGCAAAGGCGCACAGGCCGGTAAACACGGCGAAAAGCACGATGGTCCAGGTCAGTACGCGAATACGGCCGAAGCGGTCGCTCAACGCGCCGAAAATAAGGCCGCCGATAACGGCGCCGATCAGCGTCCAGGTGACCAGCGAGCCGGCCTGACCCGACGTTAGATTGAGGTCGGTTGAGATGGCGGTCAGCATAAACCCGAGGATCAGCAGGTCGAAGCCATCCATCGCATAGCCTATTGCCGATCCGGCCAGGGCTTTCCAACTATAGCTATCAACGACTTGTTTTTCCTCGAATGCGGGTGTTGCTGAAGAGGTTTTATCCGGACAGGTTGGGTCCATGGTTTCGCTCCTGGCGTTGGCAATGTAAATGTCGAAGTAAAATTATGTTGCGCCGCGCGTTGTTTCGCCGCAAGACGCGTATCAATTTTGATACATGGTAATAAGCAATAATGGTGCCAAAATTTTACCTTGGCGTTATCTCTGAAGGATTGCCGCGGCATTGCGTCCGCAGCGTAAAGAGGAGTGTTTTAATTAAATGATAATTAATTATTTTTTACGCAGAATTAATAGAGCTGTCCGCGCTGAAGTTAGCCGTAGGAGAGAGTCCCGCCCTTATGACGCACGTTATTTCTTCCATTTAATGCACTAAAATAATGCATTATCAGGCGTCATGCATTAAGTTGGTGCTTGTTGTGAGGCGCGATGCACTAATCTGGTTACCGCGTCGCTAGGCGAAAAGGGCGAAACAGCGCCGAAAGTCGACGCTGGAAATAAAAAATGTTTCATTTTTGATACGGAAGGGTAACGAAAACGCCCGGCAGGCTGATGATGTGCAGCGGGCGGGCATTGCGGCGTCGAGCCTGAGCGGGACGCTTTAGAAGTGTTTTTTGCCAGACCAGTAGGTAATGACCAACTGATTAATCGCATGGTAACGCTGTTCCGCCGTCACGTTATCGCCGGACAAAATGTCCTTAACGATATCCAGGAGCTGCGTCATCTCTTTTTTCGCTCTGGACGCGAAATCCGGCGTAATCGCCTGGTCGGCGTAGAGAGTGACGTAACTGTCGGCCAGGCCGCGAAGAATGTAGTAGGACACTGCGTTATCGGGATCGTTGCTGATCAAATTGTCTAAATTTTTCCGCAGGGAAACGTAGCTGTCAGTCCCGTCGAGACTTTCAGTAAAAGCATGATATGCGTTTGCAAAATCCATCACTGCCACCTTTGATTAGCACCATCCGGCTATATCCATCAGATGCGCCACCGCGGTTTCGGCTTCCCTCACGCGCCGCGGCATGGCGCCGGAAACGGGGAAACGCGATATCCGCCTGTAGCCTGATATCTGTTGAGTATAGATTTGGAAAACTTCACTTTCTAAAACTAAAGCAAGATCTTGTCAACCGCTCTCTGAGACTTTTGTATAAAAAAAGATACAAATCATCGGTGCAGAGTGATTTTTATTACTCATTCAAACCAGTGTTTAAAATTAAATCCAATATAAACAAATGGATATTTTTAATTGAGATAACCTGTGCTAATTTTTTGTCTAAATTTTTAGACAAAAATATTGACTCGCCCCGGATAACCGAGCAACACTGAAATCCCCCGGCGTCTGTATGGCGGGGAGTGCGATCGACGGTTCGATCGTGTTGAAGCGGGCTGAATAACGCTTGGGCGAACGCGCGGAGTTTTGTGATGCGGTCATATTTTGGTGCCGAAGAGATCGGATATTTACTGGAAGAGCTGGGCACTTTTTCCATGACGACGGGAAAAAGCGGCGTAACGCGTCTGGCTTTCGGCGAGGCTGATGAAACGGCGCATCATTTTCTGGCGGAAAAAATCGCGTCGCTGGGGCTTAACGTAAGCCGCGACGCGATGGGCAATATTTTCGCGCGCCTGCCGGGATGGGACCGATCGCTGCCGGCGGTGGGGACGGGCTCGCATATCGATAGCGTACCCTCCGGCGGTCTCTATGACGGAACTCTGGGCGTGGTCGGCGGTTTATATTCGCTGTTGCAGTTTCGGCCGGAAGAGCTGCGCAGGGATTTGGAGCTGGTGGTTTTCAGAGGCGAAGAGTCAAGCCGTTTTGGTTTCTCCTGCATCGGCAGCAAGATTTTAACCGGCCACTGCGACGAAAAAAAATGGCGCGAAAATACCGACGACAGCGGCCTGAATGTCTTTCAGGCGATGACGCAGTGCGGCTATTCGGTGAACCAATTGGCGCGTTGCGAACTGGCGGAACGGCGCTATTCGGCATTTGTGGAGCTGCATATTGAACAGGGCCGGGTGCTGGAAAATGAAGAGAAAGCCATCGGCATTGTGCACGGCATCGCCGCGCCGACCCGCTACCGGGTAACGGTGACCGGCTGCGCCGATCACTCCGGCGCCACGCCGATGTATCAGCGCCACGATGCGCTGGTGGCCAGCGCGATGATGATCAACGATATCCATCATGCCGCTTGCAAAGAGATCATTTACGGCACCGTGGGCACCGTCGGCAAGCTGGATGTATCACCGAACGCCATGAACGTGATCCCCGGTCTGGTGAAGTTTTACGTGGATATTCGCGGCATCGACCCGGCCAGTATTCAGCGCGTCGCCGAGCGTTTGCAGGATTCGGTCGCCAAGACCGCCAGAGAAAATGACGTTGAGATTTCACTTGAGCTGGTGGCGGCGGAAAGCCCGGTCCCGCTTGATGATGGCATTTGCGAGGTGATTGAAAATGTCGCCCTGGAACAGGGGGTCAGCTATCGCCGCATGATGAGCGGCGCCGGGCATGATGCCATGTATATGGCTGGCAAATATCCGACGGCCATGATATTCGCGCCATCGAAAAACGGCATCAGCCATCATCCGGAAGAATACACCAGTCCGCAGCAGATTATTACCGCGGCCGATGTATTGAAACAGACGCTGGCGCGGTTAGCCAACGCGGAATAATTAAAAACGGTCCAGCGTCTCCTGCAATAACCGGCAGGCGTCCTCGCCTTTGGCGGCGTTGTGCCAGAGGCCGTCGAACAGCGACTGATGATGGAGAATGGCCTCTTTTGACGAGGAAACCCAGGCTACGCCGGAATGGATATTGGGCAGTTCGCCGAGGCGGAACGGGCTGGAGGCAACCGAGAGCGGTTCGCGATCTTTATAAAAAATCTGGAATGTGGACGAGGGCATCGTCTCTGTGGTGATCGCCACCTGAACAATGTTCTTTTTCTCTTCAAGAACCTGCAGCAGGTGTTGAACCTCCTGCCGCGCCAGCAGAACACGTTCCATCCTGGCGCTGGGGGAAATATTCAGCGTGCCGATAAGGCCCAGGTGAATAAATTTTTCAATATGCTGAATGCCGATAAGGTTATGGATTTTGGGCAGATGCTTATTCAGATGCGATTTTCGCTCAAACAGGATATCAAGCGTTTGTCGCGATTTTTCATCCAGAACATCGGAGTTCGCGCGATTATTGTCTGCTTCCAGCAGCATTTGCTTCAGATAATCATCGTAGCGCCGAGACGTCAGCAGATAGGAGAAGGGGTCGAAATGGGAATAAATACGCGTGGAGCTCTCTTCAAGCTGGCGCATTCTTTCAAGAAAGCCGCTGGCATGGGAATAGTATTCCATACCGACGCCAAGAAGCGTTTCGAATGTGGTATTCAGGCATCCGGCCAGACGTTCAAGCGTTTCAATTTTCTTGATATCGCCTTTTTCAAGCCGATATACGGCGGCGCGGGATATGCCGAGCGCCGAGGCAATTTGCTCCGCGTTTAATGAGGCCGCTATGCGATAAGCTCTCAGTCTTTGTCCGATAGCCAGATAATCGATCGCGGTATTTTTCATGGTGTTCTATATGCCAAAAATTTGCGTGATGTTAACACTAAAGGATCGGGCTGACAATGTAGCGCGCCCGCGACGTCGGGCGCATAAGAGGAGGTCGCACGGAAAACTGTAGCGCGGGCGACAAATGAAACGACTGTAGTACCAATAGGCCGGAGGATACCAGCTCCGCTGGCGATATAACACGAATATGAAATTGATTATCCCCCAAATAATGCGGGTTGCAGGAAAGCCGACGCAGCCGCTGCTTGAAGTATGGCGGGTATAAATATTTATTTTAATTATGGTTGCCTCACCAGGGAAAACCAATAAATACGCGCCGCGCGTTATGGCGTAACAATAATTCTGATGATTATTTAACGGAGACAGTCATGACTGTTATTGATGGGACCGCTCGGGTTATCAGTAACCAATGGGTAAACAGTGAATATAAGCATATGGCGATTCACGTCGGGCCGGTTGCATCGCAGGTCAAGCCGGGGCAGTTTTTCAACCTGCTGTGTCCGCAGACTGATGCCGACAAGCCTTTTTTTCGCCGTCCCATGAGTACCTGGTTCGCCGATGAACGCCAGGGTCGGGTGGATTTTCTCTATAAAGTGGTGGGCGCCGGCACGCGCGGACTCGCCACGCTGAACCCGGACGATCGGTTGAGCTACCTTGGCCCGCTGGGGAAAGGGTTTACGCTAACGCCCGACTACCGCCATATTCTGGTCGTCGGTCGCGGCGTGGGGCTGGCGACGCTTGCTCCGCTGGCGGAACACGCGGCGGCGATGAATATTCAGGTTACGGCGTTGCTCAGCGCCAAAGATAGGGAGCGGCTGATGTCGCAGCGCCGTTTTCTCGATAGCGGCGCGCAGCTGATCGAAGTGGTGGATAGCGATGGCTCCAGCGCGACGGAAAACGTGGAACGTCTGATCCGTTCGTTGCACCGGCGCCTGTCGATTGACGCGGCCTATACCTGCGGCTCGACGCGCCTGATTCGATTGCTGCAAACCCTGTCCGCGGAGCTGGATTTTGCCGGCGAAGTGGCGCTGGAGCAGCAGATGGCCTGCGGACTCGGCATGTGTTACTGCTGCGTGCGTCCGATGCGAGTCGGCATGAGCGAGAAACGGGAGAGCAAACGCGTGTGCTACGACGGCCCGGTCTTTAACTTGCGCGAGGTGGTGCTGTGATCGACCTATCCGTCAATATCAACGGGCTACGCCTGGATAATCCGGTGATGCCGGCATCCGGCACCTTTGCCGAAGGGCTGACCGAGGTGATGGACGTCAACCGGCTGGGGGCCTTCGTCACCAAAACCTTTACCCTACATCCGCGCGCCGGTAATCCGGTTCCCCGGGTTTGCGAGCTGGATTCAGCGATGCTTAATTCGATTGGCATTCCCGGGAAAGGCGTTGAGCACGTTATTCAGCATATGGTGCCGTTTTGGCGCCGCTATCAGCCGCCGTTGATTGTCAGTATTTCCGCGAATACGGCGGATGAGTTTGCGCAGCTGGCCGAACGGCTCAGCGACGTTGCGGGCATTGCGGCGATTGAAGCCAATATCTCCTGTCCCAATATCGAGGCGGATGGCAAGGCGTTCGCGATTGAGGCGGCGTCGACCGCCAAAGTTATCCGGGCGTTGCGCCACGCGACGCGTTTACCGCTGTGGGCCAAGCTGACGCCCAATGCCGCGGATATCGCCGCCGTGGCGCGGGCGGTTGAAAACGAAGGCGGAGACGCCATCGTCGTCGGTAACACCCTGCTGGGAATGCGCATCGATATTCAGACCCGCCGTCCTAAGCTGGGCAATATCATGGGGGGATTATCGGGGCCGGCGCTCAAGCCGATTATGCTGCGCATGGTTTACCAGTGCCGCAGGCAGGTATCCATTCCGATTATTGGCTGTGGCGGCATCAGTCAGGCAGACGATGTGATCGAGTATTTTTTCGCCGGCGCCAGCGCGGTTCAGGTGGGGACGGCCACGTTCATTCATCCGACGGCGATGATTACCATTCTTGACGATTTACATGACTATTGCCGGCGGCAGGGGATAGCGCGTATCGCCGATCTGACCGGCGCCATTCTCGATGAGGTTACGCCGTATGACGGCGTTTCCTGAGCAACCCGATGCGGACGCGCCACGGCGTCCATCTACGGCGGCGGGCGGATTGCGCTCCGCGCCGCCGCGGCGCGGATTAAGCCCGCTCTTCTTCGATATTCAGTTTCCAGCCCGTGACGTCGCGCCAATACTCCTGCTCCCGCTCTAAGTCCAACTGAACGAGGGTATTCTGGCTGAAAAAGTCGTGCGGAAATATCAGCGTCCAGTGGTTATCGTCGGTATTCAGGCGCAGCGTCTCCGGGGTGGTGGTGGCCTGCCTCTGATTATTGAGCAGAGTGGCGAGGCGCAATAGCTGAACCATGGGCAAATACTGTTTCTTTTTAAACAGATTCAGGCGCGGCAACTCTTCCAGCTTGATGGCCTTGCGGTGTAAACGCACGATCAGGGAAAGCAGCAATTGCTGCTCCTGATTGAAGCCGGGCAGGTTGGTGTTTTGTAGAATGTAGGCGGAGTGGCGGTGCATGCCGCTCTGGTTGATGCTCAGCCCTACTTCATGCAGCATGGCGGCCCAGTTGAGGAGCGCTTTAAGCTGCGGGTCGACCAGACTGGAGTTTTGCTCCGCCCACTGCACATAGAGCAGCTCGGCGGTGTCCCGCACGCGCCGGGCCTGCTCGCGGTCAATATTGTAATGACCGGCGAGGCTTTGCGCGGTGCGGATGCGGATATCCTGATGGCGGAAGCGCCCTTCCATTTCATACAGCACGCCTTCGCGCAGCGCGCCGTCGGACAGGCGCAGCTCTTTGATCGACAGCGCGTCAAAGACGCCGCACAGAATGGCGAGTCCGGGCACCAGCACCGACTGCCTCTCTTCCGCCAGACCCGGCAGGCTCAGCGATTTGAACGATTTGAATTGCAGAATCTGCTCGCGCAGCATTTCCAGCCGTTCCGGCGTGATCAGACCATCCTTTTTACCCATCTCCAGCAGGATTTCGTGGACCGCCTTGATGGTGCCGGACGCGCCCAGCGCGTACTCCCAGCCGTACATGCGATATTTCCAGGTCAGCGTTTCCAGCTTTTGAGCCGCCGCCAACCGGGCGCGTTTGAAATTGCTTTCGCTGATTTCGCCGTTGGGAAAAAACTGTTGGGCGAAGCTGACGCAGCCCATGCGGCGGCTTTCGATCAGGATAGGGTCGAAATCTTCGCCGATGACCAGTTCGGTGGAGCCGCCGCCGATATCGATAACCAGCTTGCGGCCTTTTTCCGGCTGCGTGTGCTCCACGCCCATAAAAATCAGGCGCGCCTCTTCATGGCCGGAGATGATGGCGATCGGGTAGGGCATGATATCGGCGGCCCGGCGCAGAAATTCGCGGGCGTTTTCCGCCTGGCGCAGGGCGTGCGTGGCGACGATCGACACATTCGACGGAGAGAATCCTTGCAGCCGCTCGGCAAACAGCGCCAGGCAGCTCAATCCCCGCTCCATGGCTTCCTCGCTGAGCATGTTTTTGCCGTCCAGCCCGTCGGCCAGATAAACGCGCTGCTTTAAACGGCTCAGCACCTGAAGCGCCCCGTTCACCACGCGGGCGATCACCATATGGAAACTGTTGGAGCCCAGGTCGACCGCGGCGAACTCCTGGGGTTTTACGGCATTGCTATCTTCATTTGTTAACGGCATTATTCGGGTTTGTCTCCAGGTTGCTCAAGCGCCTTGATGTAATCATAGACGGCATTTTGCGCGCGCACTTTACGGCGGTTGCCGCGCGCTACATAGCGGTTGCTCAGCTCTTTATCAATCACGCGGGCTTTCACCGTATCACTGAACAGAATATCAAGAATGTCCAAAATTCGATTTTTCAGCATAGGATCGAGCACTTCGACGGCGACTTCAATACGGTAATCGATGTTGCGCGTCATCCAGTCGGCCGATGAGAGGTAAACTTTCTTATCGCCGCCGTTATTAAATACATACACGCGATCGTGCTCCAAGTAACGATCGACGATGCTGATAACCTGAATATTGTCGCTGACGCCCGGCAATTGGGGGATCAGCGAACACATACCGCGAACCAGCAGATTGATTTTCACGCCGGCGGCGGAGGCCTGATAGAGTTTTTCCATCAGCCCCTTATCCACCAGATTATTTACCTTAAGGGTGATGCCCGCATCAATATTCGCCCGCGCGTTTTCGATTTCTCTATCGATCAGCCGATAGAGCCGGTCGCGCGAGTTTTGCGGGGAGACCAGCAGGTACTCAAAGGATACCGGCCGGTAAGGGTTCTCAATAAAATTAAATACCCGCCGTACCTCATTGGTAATACGTTCATCCGCGGTAAGCAACGAATAGTCGGTATAGATCCGGGCGGTTTTTTCGTTGAAGTTACCGGTACCGATGTGGGCGTAACGCACGATGGCGCCCTCTTCACGGCGTGAAATTAAAAACAGTTTGGCATGGATTTTCAACCCCGGCACCGAGAAAAGCACGTGAACGCCGGCTTCGGTCAGCCGTTTTGACCACTGAATGTTGGCTTCTTCATCAAAACGCGCCTGCAATTCCACCACCACGGTGACCTTCTTGCCGTTGTGAGCGGCGTGGATCATGGAGTTAATGATGCGCGAATCTTTCGCCACCCGGTAGATATTGATTTTGATCGCCAGCACGTTGGGGTCGAATGAGGCCTGGCGCAGCAGTTCCAGCACGTGTTCGAACGTGTGATACGGATAGTAAAGCAGAATATCCCGCTCGCGGATAGCGTCGAAGCCGTTACGGAAATGGTTGAAGCCGTCGTGCCGCAGGCGCGGCAGCGGTTTGTTCACCAGATTGGCCCGCCCGACGTTGGGGAAAGAGATAAAGTCTTTAAAGTTATGGTAACGGCCGCCCGGGATGACGGAGTCAAACGAGGAGATCCCCAGTTTTTCCTGCAAAACGGCGACCATGGCGTCGGGCATATCGCGCTGATAAACGAATCTGACCGGCTCCGCGGTCAGACGCTGTTTCAGGCTGGAGGACATCAGCTCCAGCAGGCTGGACTCCATTTCGCTCACCAGGTCGTATTCCGCGTCGCGGGTCATTTTCATGGAATAGGCGTTGAGCGCATCGTAATCGAAAAAGCCTTTGAAGATGTCATTCAGGCAATAGCGCAGAATATTGTCGATCAAAATCATGGTCTTGCGCCGGCGCGGCGCTTCCGCCGGCAGATTAACGAAGCGGGGAATCTTGTCGGAAGGAATTTCCAGCAGCGCATAATTGGTTTCTTCGCCGCGAATAATTTCGACCACCAGATAGGTGTAGTCGTCTTTCAGAAACTGTACCAGGTTGGTGTCATGCAGGATCAGGATCGGCGTGATATGCGGGCGTAGGTGTTGTCTGAAGTACTCTCTCAGCCACTCCTGCTGGTTGGGAGAAACCTGACGCTCGTTGACCAGAAAGATCTGGTTGCGGGCCATCTCCAGCAGTAACTCATTGTAAAGGTTGTCGAATACCAGGTCTGTTTTCAGGACGCGGGCCTGAATCTTTCCCAAAAGGTGGCGTAAATTGCCGTCTGAGCCCTGTTCTTCGTTGATTAAAATTCGTCTTTTCAGATCGGCGAAACGAACTTTATAAAACTCATCGAGATTATTGGAGTAAATACCAAGAAAGCGCATGCGCTCAATCAGGGGGTTACTTTTATCTGCCGCTTCCTGAAGTACCCGTTCATTAAAGGATAACCAACTTAACTCTTTCTCAATGTAGAGTTTATCCTGACTCATTTTCACTCCGTTAGACTATATGCCGAATATCTATACCCAATAAACATCACAGCGTGATCGGGCGACAGCCGCGCGGATTTTCCCCGCTAAGTTTAGTCAAGGCAGCGACCGCGGCGACGGATCCGCCGGCAGCGCGTTTGAACACGGCTTACGGCGATCGCGCGGAGGATAAGCCGAGTCATTTGGGGAAACCAATACCACCGCAACTTGAAAGATGAAGGGTATAACAACATTATGGCGCGTTCATGACGATAAAATCTAATACGCAGACGGACTTACCATTGTCATATTATGAGGGTAAAGGCAACATATGCCACCCGTTTTCTTTGGGATGAGCGATTAAAGGGACGCTGACGAGTGCAATATTACGGCGAGAGCGATGGAAAATACAGTTAACCGATTACAGCGCCGGGATCGCCGGCGAGCGTGGATTGAGCGCCTGACGCGCCGCGTCGTCGCCGGCAGCGGTTTATTGGTGCTGATGGCGCCGTTATCTATTTTTTTCTATCTGCTGTATGTGGTAACGCCGATCTTCCTTTCCCCTTCCGTCAGCGAATGGCAAGCGATTCCGCTGAACGCCGGGGAGCCTGCGCTGGCCGTAGGAATTAGCGACAACGGACAAATCGGCTTTCGCATCGATCGGCAAGGCTACGGCGAATTTATTTCACTCTCGTCCGGTTTGGCGACGCAGCGTGTGCGGCTTGCGCCGTCGGTGAATTTACTGACGGAAAGCCATAACGATCGGCAGCTTTACGCGCTGGGCCAGTCTGACGGACGCATCCGCATCGTGCAGCCCTTGCTGCCGCCGAATGGAAATCTCCCCGCGCAGTGGAAATTCCCGTTCGGCGAGGAGCCGCTATCGCTGGGGCTGCCCGCGCAGCCGTTACGTCAGCTGAGCGTGGCGGCGGTTGCCGAAAAACGCCTGATAGTGGCGGCCGTCACCCAGGATTACCGTCTGACGGTCAGCGAAGTTGGGGAGGCGGGCGTGCGGCAACAGGCGCAGATCGAACTGCCTGAAAAGGCGGTCGACCAACTGCTGATAACGCCGGATGGCCGGCAAATTTATCTTCTCAACGGTACTCAACTGAGCGTATGGCAATCGGACGCCGGGCTGATACTGCGGGAGAAACGGCAGTTGGCCGAACAAGGCGCGGCGCGCCTGGCCTTACTGGCCGGCGGACGTTCGCTTCTGGTGCAATCGGCCGCAGGAGAGATCGCCCAGTGGTTTGACGTTCCGACGGAAGAGGGGATGCGGCTGACGGCCATCCGCCGGTTTACCCAGGCGGCGGGGGCATCGGCGTTGTTAGCCAGCGAGGCGCAGCGCAGGGTGTTTGCGACGCTGACGCCGCAGGGCGAGCTGTCCCTTTTCGCCAGCAAACAGCCGGACGCGCTGTTGACCGAACGGATCGCGCAGAACGCGCGATCGCTGGCGTTTTCTCCCCGCGGCCAGGCGATGCTGGTGGAGACGGAAAACGGCTGGCGGACGTACAAAGTGGACAACCCCTACCCGGATATCGGCTGGCGCGGGCTGTGGCAAAAACTATGGTATGAAAATTATCCCGAACCGGCCTATATCTGGCAGTCCACCGCTGCGGATGACGGCTATCAGGCTAAATTCAGCATGGTGCCGCTGATGCTGGGCACGCTGAAAGCCGCCGTCTACGCGATGCTTTTCGCTACGCCGCTGTCGCTGGCGGCCGCCGTCTATACCGCCTGCTTTATGTCTCCGGCGTTGCGACGCTGGATTAAACCGACGCTGGAGATCATGGGCGCGCTGCCGACGGTGGTGATCGGCCTGATTGCCGCCGTCTGGCTTGCGCCGCACTTCGCCGCCTATCTGTCGACCATCCTGGCTATGCCGTTTTTATTGGCGCTGGCCGTGCTCGCCAGCGGCCGGCTGCTGGAATCCCTGCCCGCCGGCTGGCGTAAATATTTCCCCGCCGGCTGGGATGCGCTGTTTCTGCTGCCGCCCATCCTGCTGGCGCTGGCGATCGGCTGCTGGCTGGGGCCGGCTCTGGAAATCCGGCTGCTGGGCCAGCCCTTATACCAGTGGCTGGGGGATGATTTCGTTCAGCGCAACTCGCTGGTGGCGGGCGTTGCGTTAGGATTCGCCCTGATCCCGCTAATCTTTTCGCTGGCGGAGGATGCGTTATTCAGCGTGCCGGCCCGTTTGAGCCAGGGCTCGTTGGCGTTGGGCGCCACGCCGTGGCAAACCTTGTGGCGCGTGGTGCTGCCTTCCGCCAGCGCCGGGATTTTCGCCGCGCTGATGCTCAGCTTCGGCCGCGCCGTAGGGGAAACCATGATCGTACTGATGGCGACGGGCAATACGCCGATTATCGATGAAAGCCTGCTCCTGGGGCTGCGCTCGCTGGCGGCCAATATCGCCATTGAAATGCCGGACGCCGTCATCAACGGCGGCCATTATCGGGTACTGTTCCTGACGGCGCTGGCGCTGTTCGTCTGCACTTTCGTGGTCAATACGCTGGCCGAGTCGATACGCCAGCGTTTGCGCCAGCGTTATCGTGATGAAGGAGAAAAAGCGTGAAGCGCTGGTTCCGTTCCGGCAAGCCGTGGATATGGCTGACGGCCGCATCCATCAGCGTCAGCCTGCTGGCGATGGCGGCGGTTTTCGTTTTACTGGCCGGGCAGGGCGTGCGCTATCTGTGGCCGCAACCGGTGTGGCTCTTTACTTTGCAACAGCCGGCCCCTTCGCAACAGCGGGCGGCGGCGCCGCAAGACGGGGCTTTCGCGCTGATCGGCGAGGTTTACGCTGAGCAGCGACTGTCACCGCAGCAGCTTAGGGATGCCGGGCTGCTGTTAGCCGCGCGGCCGGATGAAGCGGCGACGCGTTATCTGATCAAAACCGGCCGGCGCGAAATTTATGGCCAGAGCTTTCATCTGCTGCTATCCCGCGATGTTATCAGCCGTAGCAAACCGGCGGATATTCTGGCGCTGAGGCTGGCGAACAGCGACGTCGCCTATGGCTATCTGGCCGGTATGCTGGAGGATGGGCAACCCTTGCTGGCCGGCGATCTGCCCCGAACATTGCATCGCCGGGTGAAACAGGTTCAGGCGCTGTTGGCGATGGCGCAGGATATTCGCCTGGGAGAGATGGCGAAAATCAACCAGCGCTTCGACATGTTGCGTCTGGAAGAGAGAAAGCGGCGGCAGGCGGATACCCTGGATAGCCGGACGCAGGCGCGAATCAACGCCGAGCGGAGCGAATTACAGCGTCATTTCGCTGAGTTTTCTCTGCAATTGGCCGAACTTAACCGGGAGATTGACCGTGATAGGCTGCAGTTGCGCGATGCGAATGGCGTTATGCATCTTCTCCCGCTCAGGGATATTGAGCAGGCCTGGTATCCCAATGCGATGAGTCGCAGCCAGAAAATCGCCCACGGGGCGAAGCAGATTCGCTATATGCTGACGCACTATTCGCCCGATAGCAATCATCCCGGATATCTGTTCCCGGCGATTTTCGGTACGGTGCTTATGGTGGTGCTGATGACGATCGTCGTTATGCCGCTCGGCGTGATTGCCGCTGTTTATCTTCATGAATATGCGGGTAAAAATACGCTGACTCGCTGGGTCAGGATCGCCGTGGTCAATCTGGCCGGCGTTCCGTCGATCGTTTATGGCGTATTTGGCCTGGGGTTTTTCGTTTATCTGATCGGCGGCACGCTGGATCGGCTTTTTTATGCCGAAGCGTTGCCTAATCCGACGTTTGGTACGCCGGGGTTGCTGTGGGCGTCGCTGACGCTGGCGCTACTGACGCTGCCGGTGGTGATCGTCGCCACCGAAGAGGGATTATCGCGCATCCCGATGTCGGTGCGCTACGGTTCTCTGGCCCTGGGGGCCACGAAAGCCGAAACCTTGTGGCATGTGGTGCTGCCGATGGCGGTGCCGGCGATGATGACCGGGCTAATCCTCGCCGTCGCGCGCGCGGCGGGGGAAACCGCGCCGCTGATGCTGGTGGGGGTGGTGAAATCGGCGCCGGCGCTGCCGGTCGACGACCTTTTCCCCTATCTTCATCTGGAGCGAAAATTTATGCATCTGGGCTTTCAGATTTACGATCTGGCTTTTCAGAGCCCGGATGTGGAAGCGGTGCGGCCTCTGGTCTATATCACGGCGTTGCTGCTGGTATTGATTGTCGTCGCATTGAATCTGGCCGCGATGGGGATCCGCCATACGCTGCGTGAAAAATACCGTACGCTGTCACTCTGAATGCAGGATGAAATTATGGAATCAATAAAGTCGTCGCGGACATCGCCGGTTATGAGCGTTCCTCGGTTCAGTGATGAGCAGGTGGCGCTGTCCGTGGAGCATCTTCATCTCTATTACCGGGATAAACGGGCGCTGAATGATATTTCCCTGCGCATTCCCCAACATCGGGTAACCGCGCTGATCGGGTCGTCCGGCTGCGGCAAATCGACGCTGCTGCGCTGCTTTAATCGCATGAACGATCTGATCGACGGCTGCCGCACCGAGGGCGATATCTCTCTGTATGGCATGCCGATTACCGACCCGCAGCTGGACGTGTCGCTATTGCGCCGCCGGGTCGGCATGGTTTTTCAGCGGCCGAATCCCTTTCCCAAGTCCATTTATGAAAATGTGATTTACGGCCTGAGGCTGCAGGGCGTTCGGGACCGCCGTTTGCTGGATGAGGCGATGGAACATGCCTTGCGCGCGGCGGCGTTATGGCATGAGGTGAAAGATAGGCTCGGAGATAACGCGCTGACGCTTTCCAGCGGCCAGCAGCAGCGTCTGGTGATCGCGCGGGCGATCGCCATTAAGCCGGAGGTGTTGTTGCTGGATGAGCCGACTTCGGCGCTGGATCCTATCTCAACGCTGGTGATTGAAGAGCTGATCGGCGCCTTGAAGCGGCATTTCACGCTGGTGCTGGTGACGCACAACATGCAGCAGGCGGCGCGCGTTTCCGATTACACGGCATTTATCCATCAGGGGACGTTAATCGAATATAACCAAACGGATGATTTATTCACCTCGCCGACGCAACGCCGCACGGAAGATTACATTACCGGCCGGTTCTGTTAAAACCGGCGCTTTGCCGCCCGGCTTAACCAAACAGGCTGTAGATGATGGCGGAGATGGCGATCAGCCCCATGACGGTGATGAATAGGTTGCTGATATGGCCGCTGTATTTTTTCATCGCCGGGACTTTCTGAATGGCGTACATCGGCATAAGGAACAGCAGACAGGCGATGACGGGGCCGCCCAGGGTTTGAATCATGCCCAGAATACTTGGGTTCAGCGTCGCCACCATCCAGGTGGTGATCAGCATGAACGCGGCGGTAATGCGGTTCATCCTGGCGCTGGAAATGGTTTTACCCTTGCCGCGCTGCGCTTTCATCATCATGCCGTTGAAACCTTCGCTGGCGCCCAGATAGTGGCCGAGGAACGATTTGGAAATGGCGATGGCGGCGATAATCGGCGCCAGGTAGCCCATCATCGGGTTATTAAAGTGGTTCGCCAGATAAGAGAGGATGGAGATGTTCTGCGCCTTCGCTTCCATCAGCTCGGCCGGGGAGAGGGTGAGCACGCAGCTGAATACGAAACACATCACGGTGATCACCATCATGATATGGCTGTAGGAGAGAATGCGCGAGCATTTTCCGTCGGCTTCGTCACCATACTCTTTACGCTTGGCGACGGCGAACGAGGAGATAATCGGCGAGTGGTTGAAGGAGAAAACCATCACCGGAATAGCTAGCCACAGCGTCGCCAGCAGGCCATTGCCGGTTGCGTTATTGGTCAGCGACGCGTGTTCGAAAACCGCGGTGCTCCAGTATGGCACTAAATATAAAGCCAGGATCATTAAAACAGCGACGAAAGGGTATACCAGAATGCTCATTGCCTTAACGATCGCGGCTTCGCCAAAACGGACGATAAACATTAGTCCCAGAATTAATATCAACGACAGAATCGCTCGCGGCGGCGCGGGTAAGTGCATCTGGTGGATAATGAAACTCTCTACCGTATTGGTAATCGCCACGCCGTAAACCAGCAGAATGGGATAAATCGCGAAAAAATAGAGCAGCGTGATTAATTTTCCCGCGCCGACGCCGAAATGTTCTTCAACCACTTCGGTGATATCTTCGCCGCCTTTTTTACCCGATAAGACGAAACGGCATAGGGCGCGGTGAGAATAATAGGTCATCGGGAAAGCAATAACGGCCATAATGATTAATGGGATAAGACCGCCGATACCCGCATTTATCGGCAGAAACAGTACGCCGGCGCCAATCGCGGTGCCATAGAGGCCCAGCATCCAGACGGTATCGCTTTTCCGCCAGACTGAAGCCTGTTCCGCTATCTGGCCGCTATCTTGAATCGTGCTCATGCGAATTTCTCCTTAGTGAACGCCGTATATAAAAAATACAGTACCGGCACTCCGCCGCTACGGGAGCAAAAAATAAACAGGGCTATATACCCGTCATACTTCAAGTTGCCTATGCGTTGGCTTTGTTACTCGCTCCATCCATGGAGCTCGCCCCGTTGGGGCCGCCGCAAGCGGCGTTCAACTCTGCTCTTGGCAGATTTGTCGCTCACCCCAGTCACTTATTGCTGTAAGCTCCTGGGGATTCGCTGCGTCGCCGCGTTATTCGGCCTGATGGCCTCACCCCTTCGGGGTCAGCGCAAGCGCTGTTCAAAAACGCTTTGGCGTTTTTGTCCTGCAACTCGAATTATTTAGGGTATAACTATGCCGGTAAAAATACCGTTTTACCGCCGCATACTATATCTGAGCGGTCGAAAAATAATATTGATTCGAACGTGTAAATGAAGCGTATGGAATTATTTTGATAAACATATCGACGACTTAAAATATTAAGAGTGATGCGTTAATCGATATAAAAAGAGTAAAAAATAAGCAAAGTATTAACTAACGAAAAATATATCGCGATCAATTATTAATATTGTCTTCGGATATACGCCGGCGTATATCCGAAGAGAAAATAGCATGCGCCTCAGGCGGATAACGTCTCTTGCGCCCAGCGTAGACCGGGATGATAGTCGTCCGTCAACATGGCCGTCAGCGATTGTAACGTTTGGCGCAGATTCGCGTTGTCCTGCGCCTGTAAATTCAGGTGGCCGACCTTGCGCCCGGGGCGCACCTCTTTTTCATACCAGTGCAGGCGCACCAGCGGCAGCGACAGCCACTCCAGGTTGATCTCCGTGCCGATCAGATTGACCATCACCGACGCGCTGTCGACGGCGGGAGCCGGCATCGGCAGATCCAGAATCGCCCGCAGATGCAGCTCGAACTGGCTTATCGACGCGCCGTTTTGCGTCCAGTGCCCGCTGTTGTGCACGCGCGGCGCCAGTTCGTTAATCAGCAGGTCATCGCCGACAATAAAGCACTCCATCGCCATCACGCCGACATAGCCCAGTTCATGCATAATGGCCGACAGCATATGCTCCGCCTGCCGCTGCAATCGCGGCGCCGGGCGGGGAAGGGCGACGCTGGCGCGCAGGATGCCGTCCTGATGCAGATTATGCGTCAGCGGATAGAATACGCAGTCGCCATGGGCGTTGCGCGCGCCGACCAGCGATACCTCGCCGGAAAAGTTGATGCCTTGCTCGACGATACATGCGCCGTAGCAGTCCGCCGGAAGCGTATGCTGCTCGCCATCGCGCAGACGCCACTGTCCGCGGCCGTCGTAGCCGCCGACGCACCGCTTCACGATGGCCAGTTCGCCAAGCCGGGCGAAAACCTGCGGCCATTGATCGGCGCCGGCCAGCAACTGCCAGGGGGCGGTAGCCAACGCCAGGGAGTCCAGCAGCTGTTTTTGCGTCAGGCGATCGGCCAGACGCGGAAAAATATCGCGGTTAACGAATCCGGCATGCTGCGCCAGCTCCCGCGTGAGCGCGGTTTCCGGCCAGCGTTCGATTTCCGCGGTGATCACGCTGTTCTGAAACGGGACCGACTCCGGATCCGCGTTCAGCCCGACGGGGTAAACCGCGATACCCAAGGGTTCGCCGGCCTGGCGCAGCATTCTGCCCAGTTGGCCGTCGCCTAATACGCAAACCGGTTTCATGCTTCCTCCCGCGGGTCGGGATTGGACAACACGTCGTCGGTCTGACGTCGCCGCCAGTCCGCCAGGCGTACGGCGAGCGCCTGGTCATGCAGCGCCAGAATCTGCGCCGCCAGCAGCGCGGCGTTGGCGGCGCCGGCTTTGCCGATGGCCAACGTTCCGACCGGAACGCCGCGCGGCATCTGCACAATGGAATACAGGCTGTCGACGCCGCTCAGCGCCGCGCTTTGTACCGGCACGCCCAATACCGGCACCAGCGTTTTGGCCGCCAGCATGCCGGGTAAGTGCGCCGCGCCGCCGGCCCCGGCGATAATCACGTCAAAACCGTTTGTTGCCGCCTGCTCTGCGAAACTGAATAGCTTATCGGGCGTCCGGTGGGCGGAGACGATCTCCGCATGAAAGGGAATATTCAGCGTAGTGAGAATTTCCGCGGCAAACTGCATGGTGGCCCAGTCACTCTTTGAACCCATGACGATGGCGATTTTAGCCGGGGCGGCGTTGGATGACATGCCTGTAAAACTCCTGTGATTGACATGATGGCGATGTTGATGATGTCGCGTCGGTCAGGTATTTCCCGGGTGATGGTCTCGATGTTAATCATCGACGCATAGCGTAGCTCACCAATAGGGCTCTGACTTTGAGGGCGTAGAGCATATCACGACCTTATGGTAAGGAAAACGGTTGCGTCGATTGGAAAAATGAATCATAGGGCAAACGGCAGGGGGGAAACGGCTAGAATGGAAACGAAATCAGTTCGATATCCTGGGGGGTAACTTTGATCATTGAGCCTTCATGATGCCAGGCTCCGAGCACCGCGCGCCGGGCGCGGAAATTCCCGCTAACGATCTGATGGATCGCCGGGCGGTGGGTATGGCCGTGGATCATGGTATTCACCCGGTAGTGGCGTAAACGTTCGATAACCTGTTCGGGGTTAACATCCATAATCTCCAGCGACTTGCGCTGGTTGGCCTGCCGGCTGGCCGAACGCATCCCGGCGGCGATCCGCAGCCGCCATGCCAGGGGCAACAGCAGAAAAAAACGCTGTATCAGCGGATTATGCACCCGGCGGCGAAATTTCTGATAGGCGATATCGTCGGTGCACAGCGTATCGCCGTGCAGAATCAGGAGCCTATGGCCGTACAGGTCGAGCACATTCTCCGCGGGCAGCAGCGTGAGCCCGCTTCGCCTGGCGAAACGTTTGCCGATCAGAAAGTCCCGATTGCCATGCACGAAATAACAGGGCACCCCCTGTCGATGCAGCGTCAGCAGAGCATCGGCGACGGTGGCATGCAGCGGCTGCGGATCGTCATCGCCAATCCAGGCGTCGAACAGGTCGCCCAAAATATAGAGCGCGTCCGCATGCACGGCTTCATGGCGTAAAAAACGCAGAAAACCGGCGGTGATCGCCGGTTCATCAATACTTAAGTGCAGATCGGCAATAAACAGCGTCGCCATGCGACCGCAATTACTCGCTAACGGTAACGGAAGTGACGACGACGTCTTCTTTCGGCACGTCCTGGTGCATACCGCTGCGGCCCGTCGCCACGCCTTTGATTTTGTCCACGACGTCCATACCCTCGACGACTTCGGCGAACACGCAGTAGCCCCAGCCGTCGGCGCGTTCCGAACGGAAGTTCAGGAAGTCGTTATCAACCACGTTAATGAAGAACTGCGCCGTCGCGGAGTGCGGATCGTTGGTGCGGGCCATCGCCAGCGTGCCGCGGGTGTTTTTTAACCCGTTGTTGGCTTCATTCTTAATCGCCGTTTTGGTCGTTTTTTGCTGCATGCCCGGCGCAAAGCCCCCGCCCTGGATCATAAATCCATTGATAACGCGGTGAAAAATGGTGTTGTCGTAAAAGCCGCTGCGGCAGTAATCCAGAAAGTTTTCTACGGTAACCGGCGCTTTGTCTGCAAATGTGTTGATAACGATATCGCCGTGGTTGGTATGAAACGTGATCATAGTAATGAACCTTGCATAGCCATAATAGAGTAATGTGGAACGATGCTCGCCGAGTGTGCGAGCAACCAAGAGCGCACTTATAACATAACTGGCTTGCCGAGTCAGTATGCCCGGTATCTTTCCGGCCGTTTCCCTAATCGCCGGGGCGGTGAGCCGGGATGGGCTGATGGCGTTCGCTGTTTTGCATAATTCGCTTGTTCTTTAGCAGTAACAACGACTAATCTGAAACTGATTATCATTCTCCTTCGACATCACTAAACAGATAGGTGCATCATGCTGGACAGTATCAATCGCGTTTTTGATAAGCCGGATTTCGGCAAGCTGTTACTTCGTTTGTCTTTCAGTATCTTAATGTTGTTTCACGGCTGGCATAAAGTGCATAGCGGCGTCGGCGGCATTGAAGGCATGCTGGCGGCGGCGGGTCTGCCCGCGTTCATCGCCTACGGCGTTTACGTGGGCGAAGTCATTACGCCGCTGCTGATGATTTTGGGTATTTTCACCCGTCCGTCCGCGCTGATTTTCTCGCTAACGATGGTGACGGCGGCCTGGCTGGCGAATCCGAACGGCTTATTCGTTCTGGCTAAAACCGGCGCCTGGATTGCGGAACCGGCCGCGGTCTTCTTCTTTGCCGGTCTGGCCATCGCCTTTCTGGGGAGCGGCAAATACTCCGTGATGTCCAACCCGCGTTTACGCTGATAGCCTTTGCGTCAGTTGAACGGTATTGTTCTTGGCCCGGATCATTCCGGGCTTCGTTGCCTCTAGTCCTTATCGATTATCTGCTTATTCCGTCGACTCAGCCTTGCAATAGCGCAGGGTTCAGGTTTCAATACGCCGTTAGAGTTAAAAGCCCTAAATAAATCGATGTTGCTCACGCTTACAGCGAACAATGATTCACCTATCCTGCGAATACCATGGAACGTCCTGATGCTAAAGATTTTTAATACGCTGAGTCGCCAAAAAGAGGAATTCAAACCTATCCACGCCGGTCATGTGGGGATGTATGTGTGTGGCATTACCGTTTATGACCTGTGTCATATCGGTCACGGGCGTACTTTCGTGGCGTTTGACGTGGTGGCGCGCTATTTACGCTATCTGGGATACTCGCTGAAATATGTGCGTAACGTTACCGATATTGACGATAAAATTATTAAACGCGCGGCGGAAAATGGTGAAAGCAGCGATCGGCTGACCACCCGGATGATCGCCGAAATGCATGCCGATTTTGACGCGTTAAATATTCTGCGCCCGGATGCCGAACCGCGCGCCACCCATCATATCGCCGAGATTATCGAACTGGTCGAAAAGCTGGTCGCGCGCCGCCATGCCTATGTGGCGTCCAACGGCGACGTAATGTTTTCCGTTGATACCGCGCCGGGCTACGGCGTGCTATCGCGCCAGGATCTGGAGCAGCTTCAGGCCGGCGCGCGGGTAGAGATTACGGAAGTGAAGCGCAATCCGATGGACTTCGTGTTGTGGAAGATGTCCAAGCCGGGCGAGCCCCACTGGTCTTCGCCGTGGGGGGAGGGACGTCCCGGCTGGCATATCGAATGTTCGGCGATGAACTGCAAACAGCTGGGGGATCATTTCGATATTCACGGCGGGGGCTCGGACCTGATGTTCCCGCACCATGAAAACGAAATCGCCCAATCCACCTGCGCGCACGACGGCCCTTACGTCAACTATTGGATGCATTCCGGCATGGTGATGGTCGACCGGGAAAAAATGTCGAAGTCGCTCAATAACTTCTTCACCGTGCGGGATGTGCTGGCGTACTACGATGCTGAAACCGTGCGCTACTTTCTGATGTCGGGCCACTACCGCAGCCAGCTTAACTACAGCGAAGAGAACCTGAAACAGGCGCGTTCGGCGCTGGAGCGTTTGTACACCGCGCTGCGCGGTACGGACCGCGGCGTGGAGGCCAAGGGCGGCGAGGAGTTTGAGGCGCGTTTCCGCGAGGCCATGGATGATGATTTCAACACCCCGGAGGCCTATTCCGTTCTGTTCGACATGGCGCGCGAGGTCAATCGCCTGAAGTCGGAGGATCGGCTTGCGGCGAGTCACCTGGCCGCCGCGCTGCGTAAGCTGGCGAAAGTGCTGGGCCTGCTGGAGCAGGATCCCGAACTCTTTCTGCAAAGCGGGGCGCAGGCGGACGATGACGACGTTAAAGAGATTGAAAGGCTGATTAAGCAGCGTAAAGACGCCCGTCAGGCGAAAGAGTGGGCGCTGGCGGACGACGCGCGCGATAGGCTGAATGAGATGGGCATTATTCTGGAAGACGGCCCGCAGGGAACGACCTGGCGGCGCAAATAATCTTCTGGCGCCACGCCGTATTTCGCGATGCCCGCGCGGGCGTCTCAAACGATGACGGATCGCCGGCGCTGCCGGCGATTTTTTATGACGGGCTTTCTGCCCGTCCCCCTTCGAACCGCTGCAAGCGGCGTTTTTTTATCAGGCCCTGACTTCCACCGAGGCGCCGTCAAATTGCACTTTCTGGCCGGCGACGATTTTGCAGCGCTTGCGCGTTTCCGTTTGCCCGTCGACGGCGACTTCTCCGGCGGCGATGGCCATTTTGGCCGCAGCGCCACTTTCACTCCAGCCCAGGAGTTTCAATAAGTCGCATAGTTCAACGTGCGGGTGTTTATCGAGATGAAAAATTTCCATAATATCCTGATTGTTATGCGTTAAACGCCGCTGTTAGCGTGCGGCGCCGTCGTGATACTCCTCGCAAGCCTGCAAGGTGTTCTGAATGAGGGTCGCCACCGTCATCGGGCCCACGCCGCCCGGCACCGGGCTGATGTAGGCGGCTCTCTCCCGCGCGGCGTCGAACTCCACGTCGCCGACGACTTTGCCGCTGTCCAGACGATTGATCCCGACATCGATCACAATCGCGCCCGGCTTGATCCACTCGCCGGGAATAAAACCGGGTTTACCCACGGCAACCACCAGCAGATCGGCGTGTTCGATGTGATGACGCAGATTTTTGGTAAAACGGTGGGTAACCGTCGTGGTGCAGCCCGCCAGCAACAGCTCCAGGCTCATCGGCCGGCCGACGATATTGGAGGCGCCGACGACAACGGCGTTCAGACCATAGGTTTCAATATTATAGCGTTCCAGTAGCGTCACGATCCCGCGCGGAGTACAGGCGCGCAGGCGCGGCGCGCGTTGGCAAAGCCGGCCGACGTTGTACGGATGGAATCCATCGACGTCTTTATCGGGCGAGATGCGCTCAATCACTTTGGTATTATCGATGCCGTCAGGCAGAGGGAGCTGAACCAGAATACCGTCAATCGTGTTGTCCGCATTAAGCCGGTCGATGAGTCCCAGCAGTTCGGCCTCGGTTGTGGTCGTGGGTAAGTCGTAGGAGCGGGAGATAAAGCCGACTTCTTCGCAGACTTTGCGTTTGCTGGCGACATAAATCTGTGAAGCGGGGTTGTCGCCGACCAGAATAACCGCGAGGCCCGGTGCGCGTTGACCCGCCGCCAAACGCTGTTTTACCCGCGCAGCGACTTCGTCTTTGACCTGCTGCGCAATCGTTTTACCATCAATAATCTTTGCTGCCATCTGAGCTGAAGTCCATCAATTTTAAATACGGAGGGAGTGGCGCTATTTTGTCAGAAGCCGGGCGCGCTGTCAGGCACTGCGTCAATATAATCATCTGAATGGCGGCAAATCAGCCCTTCTCCGCGCGCCGAAGGGCATCAGGGCTATTTTTGCCGCCGCGGGGGCGTTAGGCGGTCAGCACCAGCCGTTGTCGCTGCGGATCCCAGCGCCAGCAGGGGCGATCGCCTGCGATACGCGCGCCGCCAAGCCAGCGGACGGCCGGACCGCACCGCATCCAGTCCAGCCTGTTGGCCAGCAGTTCCCGGCCGACCGGCGTCAGGCGCAGAGTATTTGACTCTGTATCCAGGAACAGCGCCGGTTTGGGCGCCAGCCGCAGCGGGTCAATAATCGCATCCAGCATGATATCCCCAAGCCAGGGCAGCGGCTCATACCGTTCCGTCAGGGTACGGAACAGCTGCTTATGGGTACAGGGCCGTTCGGCCAGACAGCGCAGTGCCAGCTGTTCGGTCAGCCCGAGTCCGTTTTCGATATCGGGAAACTCCTGGCAGTGACGCCGCAGCGCCTGGGGTAAAAAGGGAAGATCGTTTGCGGCGTCGGCGGCCAAAGAGAGCAGCGGCGCGGGGTTGTCCGAACGCACCTGCTCCCACAGCTGATAACCTTGGCGGCATTGCCCGTCGGTCACGGGCTGGCGCGACTGCCAAAGCAGCAGCAAGGCTTCCATGGGAAGCTGTCCGAGCCCGATAAAACGACGGCTGCCGGGGTAGCTATCGACCGTGACCATTTCAAGCAACGGTGCGGGGCGGGTATGGAAATGAGCCAGGCAGCGCATCAAAATCAGCTGATCGTAGCTGTCGTGTTCAAACCACAGCACGATGCGCTGATAACGCTCGGCCGCGGACAACAGGGTATGTTCTTCCTGTTCGCGCTGTTGCGTCAGATGCTGCCGGCTGACGCCCATGCGAGAGGCATAGCGATCGGCGAGAAACGCCACGCGTGCCGCCAGCCAATCATCGCCGGTCAGCACCGGCCCCTGGCAAAACGGATCGCTATAGGCCAGATAATCGCCGGCAAATCCAGCCTGACGAAGCGCGTGCTGAATATCGGAACCGCAGCGGATATGCAGGGTGGAAAGCGCGTGATCCGGCGGATTGAGCTGGGTATCGATGGTTTTTTTCGCCTGTTCCATCGCCGCGATATGGGCTTTCAGTTTCGGCCAGCTCGGCAGCCCCAGCTCCCGGGCGATGATCCATTGGGCATCGCTCAGCCGCCCGTACCTCTCAACCAGCCGCGCCGGCGTCAGACCGGAATGGTAACGTTGAAAACGGGCGATCGCCTCGGGTTGAGATTGGCGGATGGCGTCACGCAACGCTTTGGCGCGCTTACGCTGTTGTTCAAGATTGATGCGAAATGGCGAGGAAAATACAGCAGATTGGGATGGTGTCATCGTGACGCCCCTTTTCTAAGGTCTGCGCCCGCCAATCAGACAGAAAAGGGAAAGCCATAAGGCATACCGTTTCATCGATCGTGGGCGTGGCCCTTTCCGCGGACAAGGAGGCGTCGATCGCGCCAGCTTCACGTTAACAAAGCGCCGCGCCGCTTGCAATAGCCAGTATATACTCTAAATAATTCGAATTGCAGGACAAAAACGCCAACGCGTTTTTGAACAGAGGTTGCGCTGGCCCCGCAGGGGTCAGGCCCACGGATGGGGCGAGTAACCAAGCCAACGCACAGGCGACTCGAAGGATGAGTATACACCGCCGTTATGCCGCGTAAGGTTATTCCATCAC
>NZ_JAYWTM010000069.1:0-1187 GCF_036016195.1 Brenneria populi
CCATTTTTAACGGATGCCATAAGTAGAGTTATGCAGCACGTAACACATGCTGTTTTGGGGTATATCCGCCCAACGCCATATTCGGCCTTTCGTGATTATAAAACCACTGCCATTCTGTTGCGTACCGTTGTAATTCGTCCAGTGAAGAAAATATATATTGCCCCAGCCAGTCATAACGCACTGTCCGGTTATAACGCTCGATATAGGCATTTTGCTGCGGTTTACCCGGCTGGATAAAATTTAGTTCAATGCCGTTGTTTTTAGCCCATTGCATCAACTCGCTACTCGTATATTCCGGACCATTGTCACAACGTATTGAAACCGGTTTCCCTCGCCACTCAATCAGACGCTCCAGCGTTTGCTTTACCCGAACCGACGGTAATGAGAAGTCCACTTCTATTACCAGTGCCTCACGGTTAAAATCATCAATGATGTTCAATAACCGGATTGAGCGGCCATCTGCTAGCTGGTCATGCATAAAGTCCATCGACCAGCTTTCATTGCTTTGTTCCGGTACTCTCAACGGCGCCGGCTCTTCCCGTTTCAATCTTTTCTTCGGCTTAATGCGCATATTTAGCGAAAGCTCACAGTAAATCCGGTATACCCTTTTAGGGTTCCAGCCGAACCCCTTTACATTGCGGAGGTACAGATAACACAGGCCAAAACCCCAGTTTCGCTGACTATCGGTAATGTGCAATAACCAGTCGGCAATTTGCTGATTTTCCTCATCAAGTTTTGGCACATAGCGGTAACAACTTTCACTGACCGAAAATATCTGACAGGCAAAACGAATACTGATGTGCCTGTTTTCCACTGCCGCTTTTGCCATCTGCCGACGCTGAGATGGCTTTACCACTTTTTTTGCATGGCTTCCTGAATGATTTCAGCCTTAAGCCGTTCTTCCGCATACATCTTTTTGAGACGGCGGTTCTCATCTTCCAGCTCTTTCAGGCGAGTCATAAGGGACGCATCCATTCCGCCGAATTTAGCCCGCCACTTATAAAAACTGGCGCTGCTGATGCCATGTTCGCGGCACAGTTCAGGCACGGGCGTTCCTGCTTCGGCCTGTTTGAGGATGGCGATGATCTGACTGTCGGTAAAGCGTGATTTTTTCATAGCGAATCTCCTGCGTTCAGATTACGAGAAAATTCTACTTATGAACACTCCGCTTTTTTGGGGGGATTACC
>NZ_JAYWTM010000070.1:0-487 GCF_036016195.1 Brenneria populi
GCGGGGACGGAAGTGGCGATAGCGTTCGAGCAGGGCAACCCGGACCGGCCGTATATCGCCTATGCGCTGCACGACTCGCGCCACGGGGACCTGGTGACGCAGGAGAACAACAAGCGCAACGTGATGCGCACGCCGGCGAACAACAAGCTGCGCATGGAGGACGAGCGCGGGAAAGAGCATATCAAGCTCAGTACGGAGTACGGCGGGAAGACGCAGCTGAACCTGGGGCACTTGGTGGACAGTAGCCGCCAGGCGCGCGGCGAGGGGTTTGAGCTGCGCACCGACCAGTGGGGGGCGATACGGGCGGGGAGCGGACTGTTTATCAGCGCGGACGCGCAGTCGCAGGCGCAGGGCGCGGCGCTGGATATGGAAGCGGCGGTCGCCCAACTGGAGCAGGCGCTGTCCATCGCGAAGAGCCTGTCGGGAGCGGCGCAAGCGGCGCAGGCGGACGGGGCGGAGAATGTGGGACAGACGGCGCTGAATGCGG
>NZ_JAYWTM010000071.1:0-441 GCF_036016195.1 Brenneria populi
GGGGCGGAGAATGTGGGACAGACGGCGCTGAATGCGGGACTGAAGGCGCTGACGCAGGCGGGGATAGTGATGCATGCGCCGCAGGGAGTGGGTATCGCCAGCGAAAAGAGCGTGCGGGTGTCGTCGGGCGGCGAGAGCGTGGCGCTGACGGCGGGGAAGAACGTGGACGTCAGCGTGATGAAGCGTTTTACGGCGGCGGCGGGAGAAGCGATAAGCCTGCTGGCGCGCAAGATGGGGGTGAAGATATTCGCGGCGCAGGGGAAGGTGGAGATACAGGCGCAGAGCGATGCGCTGAGTTTGACGGGGCAGAAGGAGGTAACGCTGAGCAGCGCGACGCAGTCGGTGAGGATAACGGCGCAGGACGAGCTGTTGTTGAACTGCGGCGGTGGGTATATCCGGCTGAAGGGGGGCAATATCGAGCTGGGCTGTCCGGGGAATATT
>NZ_JAYWTM010000072.1:0-505 GCF_036016195.1 Brenneria populi
GTCTGATGAAAGTAATGAGCAGAAATACCTTAATAGGCTTGTAGCTCAGGTGGTTAGAGCGCACCCCTGATAAGGGTGAGGTCGGTGGTTCAAGTCCACTCAGGCCTACCAAATCCGTCCCCATGCTGCGTTGTGAAATGACTCGCATACTGCGGTATGCTTCGCCATTGCACGCCTTGCCTGGAAACGAATTAAACTCTTCTATGAGTGGTACTAAAGGTATATCGGCGTAGGTATGGGGCTATAGCTCAGCTGGGAGAGCGCCTGCTTTGCACGCAGGAGGTCTGCGGTTCGATCCCGCATAGCTCCACCATATAAAGACTTCAGAGCGTATTGGCGACAGTATGCTGTGAAGTATTATGCTCTTTAACAATCTGGAACAAGCTGAAATTTGAAACGATGCGGCGCTGATTATCTGAAGATAATCGCGGTCGTATCAGAGTCTCTCAAATAATCACGACGCAAGGTGGAAACACCTTCGGGTTGTGAGGTTAAGCGACTAAGC
>NZ_JAYWTM010000073.1:0-588 GCF_036016195.1 Brenneria populi
CAGTTTACCGAGCGGATACCGGTACGTTCAGTCTTCCAGGTTTTGGAATTGGTAATGTCGATAGCTAAAAATGCCTGGCCTATCTCATATTCCAGATGTTGATATTCATCGCGCGCATAGCACTGCTGCACGCCCAGTCCCGCCAGCCCATGCAGCGGTTTTAAACGCTGACAGAACTCTAACAATAAGGCTTCAAAACGTTTATCGCCGCCGTCCTTTAATACTTCAATGGGAAGATAAAACAACACGCAGGAGACCCGACAATGAACATGTTCATACCAGTCGGCAGGCGACTCGATACTGAAAAGATAGTCGCTGGCATAGGTGGTGCCCTCTTCCGACGCCCACCAGAAATCCATATCGTCACCCTCTTCCGCCAGTATCTGCGCCTGCTTTTGTTGCAGTGTACGTTTGCGGTAAGGTTCGCCCTTATTGGGGTCTCTGTAAAACCCCCAGCGCAGCTTATCGCGGAACTCGTGGTCATAGCGCGCCAGCACCTCCGCCATCGCCTGACGCTTCTGGTCGTTATAGCCTTTGTCCAGATAAAAATAGGCCACCAGCCCGACCTGCAAGGCATTATGCTGCTCC
>NZ_JAYWTM010000074.1:0-555 GCF_036016195.1 Brenneria populi
AAAGTGCCCGACGATTGGCGGGAAGGTACACTCTCTGAAATCGCTAACATCACTATGGGACAGTCGCCCGACGGATCGAGCTACAACGAAGACGGGATCGGAACGGTCTTTTATCAAGGTCGTGCCGAATTTGGCACTCGTTTTCCCACACGCCGATTGTTCACCAGTCAACCTAAACGTATGGCGGCAAAGGGTGATGTGCTTATGAGTGTTCGCGCTCCTGTCGGGGATTTGAACGTCGCTTTTGAATCTTGTTGCCTTGGTCGTGGTTTGGCGGGCATCCAGAGTAACAACGGCTGCCAGTCCTTTATTTTCTACACGATGTTTGCCTTGAAACAACAACTGGATATGTTCAACAGTGAAGGCACTGTTTTTGGCTCTATCAACAAGAACGATATGGCAAACCTTCGTGTTCTTATCCCTACCGACGAGGTTCTCCGTCAATTTGAAGAGATGGTTAATCCGATGGATGCAGAGATTGAAGCGAACTATTCGGAAAACTGTAATCTTCATGTTATCCGAGATTCCTTACTCCCCCGCCTGATGTCCGGCGAA
>NZ_JAYWTM010000075.1:0-444 GCF_036016195.1 Brenneria populi
CAGTTTACCGAGCGGATACCGTCACGCCCGGTTTCCCAAGTGTTAGAGTTGGTAATATCGATAGCCAGAAACGCCTGGCCGATCTCATATTCCAGATGCTGGTACTTATCGCGTGCATAGCACTGCTGCACGCCCAGTCCCGCCAGCCCGTACAGCGGTTTTAAATGCTGGCAGAACTCTAACAATAAGGCTTCAACGCGTTGTCTGTTATCTTTCAACTCCTCAACAGGCAAATAAAACCTCACATAACTAACTGATTTATGAACATATTCAAACCAGTCAGCAGGAGATACCATACTGATGAGATAATCGCTGGCATAGGTGGTGCCCTCTTCCGACGCCCACCAGAAATCCATATGGTCGCCCTCTTCCGCCAGCATCTGCGCCTGCTTTTGTTGCAACGAGCGTTTACGGTAGAACTCCTTTTTCTTGGGATCCTTATAA
>NZ_JAYWTM010000076.1:0-309 GCF_036016195.1 Brenneria populi
GGTGAAGGATTACAACTACCGCCGGGCGGGCGAGGGTCTGCAGACCGAGGCGCAGGTAGACGGGGGCGACGCGGGCACGTACGGTCAGGTGTACCGCTACGGCGACAACTACCTGACGCTGGGCGGGGAAAGCGGTGAGTCGGCCGGCGAGACGGCGGAAGGGGGCGAGTTTTACGCCCGTCTGCGTCACGAGCGGCTGCTGAACCAGCAGCATCAACTGAGCGGCGAGAGCAACGGGTTAACGCTGGCGCCGGGGCAGATGCTGGAAATTGACGGCAGCGTGCCGGAGAGCTTCGCCAAGGGCGTAGT
>NZ_JAYWTM010000077.1:0-291 GCF_036016195.1 Brenneria populi
GGTGAAGGATTACAACTACCGTACCGCGGACGAGGCGCTTCAGGCGCAGTCAGACGACGGTGATGACAATGCTTACGGCGCGGTTTACGCCTACGGCGACAATTACCTGACGGCGGAAAGTGACGACGACGCGCAGGCGGAAAGCGGTCTGTTTTACGCCCGTCTGCGCCACGAGCGATTGCTGAACCAGCAGCATCAAGTGAGCGGGGAGAGCAACGGGTTAACGCTGGCGCCGGGACAGATGCTGGAAATTGCAGGCAGCGTGCCGGAGAGCTTTGCCAAGGGGGTGGT
>NZ_JAYWTM010000078.1:0-292 GCF_036016195.1 Brenneria populi
TCGCTGAGGCAGCAAAAGGCCGTAGAGGGTTGCGCCAGCTATAAAGGTTGTTGTACGCATCAGTGCGTATGTAAAAAGCCGTTGCTTCACGAAGAACAAACGGGATGCAGCCCTAAGGCGTTGGGATAAGGTAGCTACCATTGCCGCAGCGATCACCCGAGAACTGGTAGCGAGGCGGGTTGGGCGTCGATCACACAGATTGGCCCTGCGCGTTGCCTTGAAGGTCGTGGCAACATGGGAGTGCTGCGTGCAGCAGCGGTGTAACACTGACAATTTACTGCGCTAAAATCCG
>NZ_JAYWTM010000008.1:0-3215 GCF_036016195.1 Brenneria populi
GATGAGTATACACCGCCGTTATGCCGCGTAAGGTTATTCCATCACGCTCGGTATTTATATTAATCAATATAATTATTCCCATGCGGTTTTATTAATTCATGCGACTATTTTAACATGGAAATAAAAATCAAATTTCACGGTGTAAATGATTTTATATAATGATTTTTATATAAAAATATATTATCCATCGACTGTTTTGACGGCGTTTTTTCACTCCCGTTATTCCTCATCCTATTTTTAAATTATGGCTATACTTTAGGTGATTTAATGTTTGTTATTTCACAACATGCCGACTATTTCACATAGACGGCATCAAAGGAGTTTTGGCTATGAGCGTTATAAATGAACCGTACGCGGTGAAAAAAATATCATGGGGGAGCATTATCGGCGGTGTGATAACGACACTGGCGGTCTCATTGCTGCTGTCTACGCTTGGCACCAGTCTGGGATTCTCGATTGTCGATCCGCTCTCCGATAAGCCGGTTAACGGCGTTGGCACCACCGTTCTGATCTGGTCGGCGGTTTCCATCATCGTCAGCCTGGCCGCGGGGGCGTTTATTGCCGGCCGGCTGGCGGCGCTGGACGGCCTGATTCACGGTTTCCTCGTTTGGGCTACGGCGCTTATCGTTGCCGCCGTTCTCGGCACCGCTTTGCTGGGCGGCGCAATGAAAGCCACCGGCAGCGCGCTGGGCTCGGTGGCGTCGTTGACCGGCAACGCCATCACCGGCGTCGGCTCCACCGTCGGCGGCGGTTTGCAAGGGCTGGCCGATATGGGGGGACAGGCATGGGATCAGCTTAACCTGGACACGAAGCTGCAGCCGGAGAAGGTGAGCAACGACGTCGCGGCGGCGCTGCGTAAAAGCAATATCGCATCGCTGCAGCCGGACTATATGCAAACGCAGTTGGAAGGCGCCAAAGCGGAAATTGGCGCGGCGGTAAAAGCGATTGCGGTTAATCCGCAAAACAGCGACGAAATTATTCAGTCCCTGACCGATAAGCTGAAACAACGGGGCGAAGCGTTATCGAAAGATGTCGATCGCGACAGTCTGACCAAAGCGCTGTCTGAAAACACCAACATGACGCAGGAAGAGGTCAATAAAATCGTCGATAACCTGATCGAAGCCAGAAACCAGACCGTTCAGGTGGTCAATCAACGCCTGAATGACGTTGAAGCCAAGATCGAACAGGCCAAACAGCAATATACCGAACTGAAACAGAAAGCCCGTGAAGAAGCGGCAGCCGCTGCCTCCGCGCTGGCTCATGCCGCGCTGTGGACATTCTTCGCCCTGCTGATCGGCGCGGTTGTCAGCGCGCTGGCCGGGTGCTGGGGAGTTAAAACCGGCAATAAAAACTCCAGCGCCAGGTGATACTGTCCGCTCCCGTTGCGGGCCTATATCAAAATCCGTGATACGACCAAGGGCAATGGGAAACATTGCCCTGTAAGACCACATCAGACGCGTCCCGTTCCCCTTATGTATTCCAATCTGGTGTTGATACGGCGGGGGATTTTCCGTTCTCAGCGGGGCGTCACTCGCCGCCGCTCGCTCCGGGTTGCGGCCTTGAGCATCTTTTGAAAAGAGGGACACTCCAGGTGATTGGCGTACGGGCAGTCCGCGGCATGCTGCAATCCGTCACGCACGGCCGCCAGACGTTGGATCGTGTCGTTTATTTCCCTGGCTTTCTCCGCCAGCCTGTCTCGGTCTGGCAGCGGTTTTCCCGTCGGGTCAAACATGCCGGCGATCTCCTTGAGTGAAAATCCCGCCCGTTTCCCCAGCGCGATCAGGGCCAACTGCTGCAATACGCCGGCCGGATACTGCCGCCGCAGTCCGTGGCGGCCGGTTGGAGAAATCAGCCCCTTGCTTTCATAAAAACGCAGCGTGGCTGGCGTTAATCCCGACGCTCTGGCGACCTGCGCGATATCCAGCGATTTCATGCTTGACCTCAAGTTAACTTCATGTTGCAGAATGCCGTGAGGTTAGCACTGAAACGGAGGGGAATAAAATGATCGACATACCGATACGCCTGCTGCTGGTGGGAATAGGCGCGACGCTGGTGATGGATCTGCGGGCTCTGATTCTGCAACGGCTGTTCGGCGCGTCGTCGCTGGATTATGCGCTGGTCGGCCGCTGGGTAGGCCTGATGCCGAGCGGCCGGTTTCGGCATGCGACGATACACACGGCGGCGCGGGTCAACGGTGAGCGAACGATCGGCTGGTGCGTTCACTACGCGATAGGCGTCCTTTTTGCCGCGCTGCTGGTGCTGTTTACCGGCGTTCAGTGGCTGTATCAGCCGACCTTCCGGCCGGCGCTGGCGATGGGGATTCTGAGCGTCGTCGCCCCGTTCTTTATCATGCAACCCGCGTTGGGCTTCGGGATCGCGGCGGCAAAAACGCCGAAGCCGCAGGCCGCAAGGTTACGCAGCTTTATGACCCATACCACATTCGGCGTGGGCCTATATGTTGCCGCGGTAGTCGCCGACTGGCTGCTGCAGTAAGACGCTGTTTTATGGCCTGGCAGCTTTTATCTGTCGAGTATTAAGCGACATGACGGGGCGTGAATCGTCATTGCATCAGACAATCTCCATCGCCCCTAATATCGACTTGATTTCCACCGTTCTGGGAGGGAGCTCAGCAATGGAAAACTCTTGTGGCATCAATGAATATAACGGGGTTTTGTTGAATTTGGTAGAGTTTGGGGCCCTACAGGATTCGGATTAGCCACGCATCTCTATTGAAATAAAAGGATTTTCACCAGTTCGAAAAACGTAGTGGCCCCCAACATTTCTGGCTGGATTTTTTGCGGGTTATCCGCAGTAGAAGATGGGTTATATCCTGTTTTGGGGGAGGGCGGAATACGGCTTATCGGCTGACCCAGTTTTCCACTCGTAGCCCAGGCACACGCTCAAATTCATGCGCATTGTTCGTTACCAGTATCAAACCTGCTGATCGAGCATGACCCGCTAGCATGGCATCATACGGGCCGATGGGTGTTCCTTGTCTTGCCAGTTCCGCACGAATTTGGCCGGTATGCACTGCGGCGTCAAAACCGTAGTTTTGAACTTCCAGACGCGCAGAAAACCCTTCAATCACGGCAAGATTCTTTTCTGGATTTACCGATTTCTCCGCACCATAGATCAGTTCCATCAGCGTGATAGCACTGATAGCAAACTGTCCGTAATGGCGGTAGAAAGCGTCCTGAAGTGGTTTACTGAATTTG
>NZ_JAYWTM010000079.1:0-344 GCF_036016195.1 Brenneria populi
GTCTGATGAAAGTAATGAGCAAGGTAACCTGCTAGAAGGCAGCGAACGATTCCTTAAGGCGCCGTGGGGGATGTGACTGTCAAAGACAGTGACAAGACACGATGGCGCTGGATTTTTCTGGAAAAATCTCGCCCTTACACAGAAATGGCGGCGCATGCGTCGCTGGCAATTTTTGTGTCCCCTTCGTCTAGAGGCCTAGGACACCGCCCTTTCACGGCGGTAACAGGGGTTCGAATCCCCTAGGGGACGCCACCCGATAATGAGTGAAAGGCATTATCACCGAATATCTTAAAGATGACTTTAACGAGTCGTGTTTAAGATATTGCTCTTTAACAATCTGGAAC
>NZ_JAYWTM010000080.1:0-333 GCF_036016195.1 Brenneria populi
CGGTAGTTGTAATCCTTCACCCGCACCGACCGGCTCACCACCCGGTGCGCCGAGCTCAGCTTCCACACCGACTCCACGCCGCCGTCGTTCATCCCCGACGGACTGCGCAGCGGCAGACTCACGTCGAACTGGTAGAACTGCTGGTCGTCGGCGAACACCACCACTTCCCGCTTCAGCCGCGCGTTCATCTCGAAGCGGTACCAGATGCCCACTTCCGCCAGCAGCCGTTCGATAAACGCCAGGTCGCTCTCCTGCCACTGCATCACCTGCTCGCGCGCCGGGTAGCGGTTGCGCAGCCGGAACTCGAACTGCCAGCCCTCGAACTGATGCTGA
>NZ_JAYWTM010000009.1:0-236347 GCF_036016195.1 Brenneria populi
GCGAATAGGATAATGTGCGGCGATTAGCGTCCTAGGTTGATCCACCGGTGAATAAAGTCGGCTATCTGTCGCGGCTGATTGATATCAAGCTGGGTGAATGATGTGGTAAGAGGGCTATCCGTAGCAATGGCGATTACATACTCGTCCAGTAAATCACTCAGCGGACGCCCCAGATCCTGACGAAACAGCACGATCTTGTTAATCTCCTCCTGCTTAAACCCTTCCACCAGAATCAGATCGAGCGCGGAGGCATCCATCCTTTTCGCCAATTCATGCAAATCGGGCGGCTGTACGGGGGTTTCCGTCATCAAGGCCCATCGTTGGTTACTGACCACCATGGTCTGCTCTGCGCCGGCCTTGCGTAGTTCATAACTATCTTTGCCCGGCGTATCAACATCCATGTTGTGGTGCGTATGCTTGATTAGGCCAACCCGAATACCAGCCTGCTTAAGGATAGGGATGATTGCCTTTAGCAACGTTGTTTTTCCGGTACCGCTATAAGCGGCGATAGCGAGCAATTGGGGCTGTTCATGATTCATTATGCCGCCTTTGGAGAGATGTCAGATCCTCGGGGAAATTCAAATTAAGAAATGCTTCTGGCTGATCGGAAAACGATATCGGCGTGGCTCCGATCTGCTCCATAAAGATCATAAGCTTTCGATCGCCGTGACCGAGATATGTTTCCAGCGGCTTCAGAAGGCAGCGATTAATCAGCAGTAAGGTAGGGTGCCCGCGTTTACCGTCGGTGGCATAGGCTGCGTTTTTTCCGTTCCGCCCTTCCCATAGCCGCTTTACCAGGTCCTGCGGCAGCTCAGGAACATCACAGGGAACGAAAACAATCCACTCCGAGGTAGAGGCATACATGCCGGTGAGTATGCCGGCCAAAGGCCCGGAAAAGCCATTTGGCAGGTCGCTAATGACCCTATATCCGCTTTGTTGATAAACAGGAAGGTTGCGATTGGCATTGATAAAGATGCCATCAACCTGTTCTCTTAACCGCGTCAGTACGTGTTGATATAACGGTAGCCCGTTTAACGCCAGCAGACCTTTATCACAGCCGCCCATACGGGTTGCCTGCCCGCCGGCCAGAATCACGCCAGTGATCATTTTTCGCCTCGGTTGTTTATGCCATGCGTTATTTTCTGAAAACATTTGCTGAAGACCAAGTTCTTTTCACATATTAATAAGACTGTTATTTTTGTCATGGTATTTACATCTGAGGATCAAAAAATGAAATGTCATCGCGTTAATGAATTGGTTGAACTGCTGCATCCGGCATGGCAAAAAGAGCCGGATTTAAATCTTGTACAATTTTTACAAAAACTTGCACAGGAGGCGGGGTTTGAGGGGCAGTTTAGTGACCTGACTGATGATATCCTTATTTACCATCTGAAAATGCGTGGTTCAGATAAAGAGCAGGCCATTCCGGGGCTCAAAAAAGATTATGAGGAAGATTTTAAAACCGCATTACTTCGTGCTCGCGGAGTCATTAAGGACTGACGCGGCTAAGCATGCAGGCTTCTGTTTGCATGGCCCAATAATTTTCTGATGTTGATATTCATACGTGTTTATCTTACGTCGTCGTTACCGGTAGTGGTTGTTATGAACGGTTCGGTTTTTAATTTTCAAACGCTGTTCCCTGAACTGATAATGGATGCACTGTTGAACGCGGGGATACGCGTGGACTCTGGTTTAACAGCCCTAAACAGTTATGAAAACCGGGTATATCAGTTTATTGATGAGGAGCGGAAGCGTTTCGTTGTTAAGTTCTATCGCCCAGAATGGTGGAGCGCCGAGCAAATTATGGAGGAACACGCGTTCGCGCGTGAGCTTGCGGAAGATGAGGTGCCGGTAGTCGCTCCGTTAGTGCTTAATGGCCATACGCTTCATTTTTATGAAGGATTTCATTTTGCCGTTTTTCCAAGCGTTGGCGGGCGGCAATATGAGATGGATAATGAAGATCAGTTGGAATGGGTTGGGCGTTTTTTGGGCCGAATTCATCAGGTCGGCCGTCGCGCCTCATTTTTGCAAAGGCCGACGATAGGTTTGAATGAATATCTGCATGAGCCCTATAAGGTATTGGAACGCTCTGCGCTAATACCGGAAACGCATCGCAATGCTTTTTTACAGGCAACCCGTAGGCTGAGCGATGCTGTCGAGGGGTGCTGGAGTTCGGATTGGCAATCGATTCGTTTACATGGGGACTGCCATCCGGGGAATATTTTATGGCGTGATGGCCCTCTGTTTGTTGATTTGGACGATGCCCGCAATGGTCCGGCGGTACAGGATTTATGGATGTTGCTGCATGGCGAACGCCATGAGCAACGCATTCAGTTGGATATTCTGTTGGAGGCTTACGGTGAGTTTGCCGAATTTCAGGATAAAGAGTTGGCGTTAATCGAGCCTTTGCGGGCGATGCGGCAGGTTCATTATTTGGCCTGGATTATACGACGCTGGGAGGATCCCGCTTTCCCGCCGAATTTCCCCTGGATAAAGGATGCGGATTTCTGGCTTAAACAGATATCAATATTTACCGAACAGGTTAAGCTGCTGCAAGAGCCTCCTTTGCAGCTAATGCCAATGTACTGAAATTGAACGAAGAGAGAGTATTTTATGAAAAAACTATGGTTTGCACTGATTGGCGTGGTTCTGGCATTTGGCGCGTCAGCGGCTGATTTTTCTAATGGCAAACAGTATGTTGAATTAGAAAAAACCGCCACTCAGGAGCCTCAGGTTCTCGAATTTTTCTCGTTTTATTGTCCGCACTGTTATCAGTTTTCTCAGGTTTACCATATCTCCGATGCGGTAGAAAAGGTGCTGCCTGCCGGAACGAAATTAACGCGTTATCATGTTGATTTTCTTGGTCCGTTAGGAAAAGATTTGACCCAGGCCTGGGCCGTGGCCACGGCTCTGGGGGTGGAAGATAAAATTAGCCCATTGATGTTTGATGCGGTTCAGAAAACGCAAACCGTACAGAAGCCGGAAGATATTCGTAACGTATTTATTAACGCGGGCGTCAGCGCTGAAGAGTATGACGGCGCGTTAAATAGCTTCGTCGTGAAGTCCCTGGTGGTTCAACAGGAAAAAGCGGCGGCGGATTTACAGTTACGCGGCGTTCCCGCCATGTTCGTTAACGGTAAATATATGATCAAGAGCGACGGGCTTGATACCAGCTCAATGGATGCTTACGTAAAACAGTATGCCGAGGTTGTGAAATTCCTGCTCGATAAAAAATAAGCTATGCGTATATAACCGCGTCGATGATGTTCTAGATAATTTGAGTTGCAGGACAAAAACGCCAAAAGCGTTTTTGAACGCCGCTTGCGGCGGCCCCAATGGATGGGGCGAGTAACAAAGCCAACGCACATGCGACTTGAAGTATGACGGGTATATATCGACGTGGTTACACCCATCTCTCCCCATCACCTGTTTAGACCATAAAAATCAATCTTACATTAATATTGAGCGGACTCATTTATATCCACAAATATGAATCATCTTTTATCGATCGGTGAAAATGACGGCTTTATTATAACTGCATGAAAATTATGATTATAATAATGAATGCCATAATTTTCGTTAGCATGGATAATTAATCTGTTATTTCTATTCACAAAGTTATCCACAGATGGATCTTGCGTATATCCTCGCAAAAAACGGCGAATATCGCGCGTTAAGGATCGTCTCTTTCCCTTAGCTATGGCATGCTTAGCAGCATGGCAGACGACAAAGATCATATACAGGCTATGGCTCAGATTGCAGAAAACCCTTTAATTCTGGTGGACGGTTCTTCCTACTTGTACCGTGCGTATCACGCATTCCCTCCATTGACCAACAGCGCCGGAGAGCCCACCGGGGCAATGTACGGCGTATTGAATATGCTGCGCAGTTTGCTGGCGCAATATCATCCCAGCCACGTGGCGGTTGTCTTTGACGCCAAGGGCAAAACGTTCCGCGATGAGCTATTTGAAAACTACAAAGCGCATCGTCCTCCGATGCCGGATGATTTACGCGAGCAGATTGAGCCTTTGCACCGTATGGTAAAAGCGATGGGGCTGCCGCTGCTGGCTATTTCCGGCGTCGAAGCCGATGATGTTATCGGTACGCTCGCGCTACAGGCGGAGAAGGCGGGTATTCCGGTATTAATCAGCACCGGCGATAAAGATATGGCCCAGTTAGTCACGCCGAACGTTACGCTGATCAACACCATGAACAACACTATCCTGGGGCCGCAGGAGGTCTGTGACAAGTATGGGATCCCTCCCGAGCTGATTATCGATTTTCTTGCTTTGATGGGCGACGCTTCCGACAACATTCCCGGCGTTCCCGGCATTGGTGAAAAAACGGCGCAGGCCCTGCTGCAGGGCGTGGGCGGGTTGGATGAGCTGTACGCCAATCTTGATAAGATTGCCGGACTGTCGTTCCGCGGGGCCAAGACCATGGCGCCGAAATTGGAACAGCATAAGGACATTGCCTACCTTTCCTACAAGCTGGCCACGATTAAAACCGATGTCGAACTGGAGCTATCCTGCGATCGGCTAACCGTGAATGAGCCGGATGTGGATGAATTGCATCGCCTATTTTCCCGTTACGAATTCCGACGCTGGCTGTCGGATGTCGAGTCCGGCACCTGGCTGCAGGGGAAAAAGAGCGGCCAGGCGCCGCAAAAAGCCGTGGCGAAGTCGCAAGACGCGCCCAAAAAAGAAGAGCTCGCCGCCGTTGCGCTCTCTTCGGATGGCTATATCATCATCCTGGATGAAAAGACGCTGCTGGAATGGATCGAGCGTATCAAGAAAGCGGATGTTTTCGCTTTTGATACCGAAACGGACGGTCTGGATACCCTTACGGCCAACCTGATCGGCATGTCGTTTGCCGTAACGCCGGGCGAAGCCGCCTATCTGCCGCTGGCGCATGATTATCTGGATGCGCCGGAACAGCTGGATCGCGATCGGGTTCTGGCGCTGTTTAAACCGCTGCTGGAAGATGAAAAGCGGTTGAAGGTTGGTCAGAATCTCAAATTCGATAAGGGCGTGATGAAACGCTATGACATCGAATTGCGGGGGATCGCCTTTGATACCATGCTGGAGTCCTACGTTCTGGATAGCGTTGCCGGCCGCCATGATATGGACAGCCTGGCCGATCGCTACCTTGGCCATAAAACCATCAAGTTCGAAGATATCGCCGGCAAAGGTAAAAATCAGCTGACCTTCAACCAGATTGCGCTGGAGGAGGCGAGTCCCTATGCCGCGGAGGATGCGGATGTCACCCTGTATCTGCATCAGAAAATGTGGGGCGAGTTACAACAGCACGAAGAGTTGCGCAAGGTATTTCAGGCCATCGATATGCCGCTGGTTCCGGTGCTGTCCCGCATGGAGCGCAACGGCGTTCTGATCGATCCCCATATTCTGGCGGAACACTCGAAAGAGATCGCCGTTCGCCTGGGGGAACTGGAGGCGCAGGCATATGAATTGGCGGGCGAAGAGTTTAACTTGTCGTCTACCAAGCAGCTGCAGGGCATTCTGTATGAGAAACAAAAGCTGCCGGTGCTGAAAAAAACGCCTAAAGGCGCGCCGTCCACCAATGAGGAGGTGTTGGCTGAGTTGGCGCTGGATTACCCCCTGCCGAAGCTGATTCTGGAATATCGCGGTCTGGCAAAGCTGAAATCGACCTATACCGATAAGCTGCCGCAGATGATTAACCCGTCAACCAAGCGCGTTCATACTTCGTATCACCAGGCGATAACGGCGACGGGGCGTCTGTCCTCCAGCGATCCTAACCTGCAGAATATTCCGGTGCGTAATGATGAAGGGCGCCGTATCCGGCAGGCGTTCATCGCGCCGGAAGGGTGCAGCATTGTTGCGGCGGACTATTCACAGATTGAGTTGCGCATTATGGCGCATCTTTCCGGCGATAAGGGGCTGCTGCGCGCTTTCTCCGAAGGAAAAGATATTCACCGGGCTACCGCGGCGGAAGTTTTTGGCCTTGAACTTGATAAGGTGACGCCTGAACAGCGCCGCAGCGCCAAAGCCATCAACTTCGGCCTGATTTACGGCATGAGCGCTTTCGGCCTATCGCGCCAGCTGAATATTCCGCGCAGCGAATCGCAGAAATATATGAACCTGTACTTTGAGCGCTATCCGGGGGTTCAGGACTATATGGAGAGGACGCGTCAGCACGCCGCCGAGCAGGGATATGTGACGACGCTGGATGGCCGGCGCCTCTATCTGCCGGAGATCACGTCGCGCAACGCAATGGCGCGCAAGGGCGCTGAACGGGCCGCGATTAACGCGCCGATGCAGGGTACGGCGGCTGATATCATCAAAAAAGCGATGATCGCCATTGACGGCTGGCTACAAAAAGATCGGCCGTCAGTGAAGATGATTATGCAGGTTCACGATGAGCTGGTGTTTGAGGTTCATGATTCGGTATTGAACGAAGCTAAAAACAAAATCAGAGAGTTAATGGAAGGATGTATGCAGCTGAGCGTTCCGCTGCGGGTTGATATTGGAACCGGGCTGAACTGGGATGAGGCGCACTAAGCGCGAGCGCCAAAGAGTGGACAAGGTTTATTTATGTAATTAAGCAACACTATTTTGTGACCTGGCTTAACTTTGTCTCTCTGGTTGTCATTTTTTATGAAAGTAAACTACAAAAACCCCTTTTTTATCATGAAAAAATAGGGTAGAGTTATAGGCGTAGGGTACAGAGGTAAGATGTTCTATCTTTCAGACCTTTTACTTCACGTAATCGGATTTGGCTGAATGTTAGCCGCCCCGGTCAGTTTTGACCGGGGCGTTTTTTATTGTGGCTACCCTTGCCATATCTCTTCATGGCCGCCGCCACGAACGCGCCCGGCGCTTTTCCAGTAGCGAAAGGTTTTCGGCGGCATTGAAGCGGTGGCGGAGGTATATAACCTCCTCTTCGATCCGACTACTCGCTTTCCCGCCTATCGTCTTCCGTCTGCGGCAGCGCGCTGAACCAACTATCAAGCTTCTGGCGCAGTTTATCGACGCCCAATTTTTTCAGTGAAGAGAACGCCTCTACCTGAATATCGCCCATAAACGGCAATACCGCTTTCCGCACCATATCGAGCTGCGCTTTGCGCGCGCCGGAAGCCAGTTTGTCCGCTTTGGTCAGCAAAACCAGCACCGGAATTTGCGCGTCGACCGCCCATAAGAGCATCTGTTGATCGAGGTCTTTCAGCGGATGACGAATGTCCATCAGAACGACCAGTCCTTTCAGGCTGTTGCGCTTATGGAGATATTCCCCTAATGCCCGCTGCCATTTGAGCTTCATTTCTTCCGGCACTTCGGCATAGCCATAGCCGGGTAAGTCGACCAGACGAACGCCTTCCGTGACTTCAAACATATTGATTAGCTGCGTTCTTCCGGGGGTCTTACTGGTGCGCGCTAGATTTTTTTGATTGGTCAGCGTATTCAACGCGCTGGATTTACCGGCGTTAGAGCGCCCAGCAAAGGCGACTTCAATACCGCTATCTGTTGCCAGGTGGCGAATATCCGGGGCGCTAATAACAAAATGCGTCGTGTGGTAATTGTATTGCTGGGTCACAATGATTATCTCTTTCTGGATCTATGTCTGGTTGAGGATTATACCTGTTACTGACAATAAAGGCGGCTTTATCTGTATTGAAGGGGCGATGGGTGTACCCTTTACTGGCATCTATTGGCGATGGTCGGGAATTATCGCTGAAGTAATGAAAAGCGCCATCGGTCGATGCGCGCTCTTTTTTATTGCCGGGCTTTCTGCTAGATTCCGCCGCAATTAACTTCATCTCCGTACCTGAGAACTTGATTATGAACCGACCAGTTAAAGGTTCTGGTGGTAACGCCACTAAACCCAAAATGAAAAGAAAAAGCCGTGAAGAATTGAACCAGGAAGCTCGCGATAGGAAACGGCAGAAAAAACATCGCGGTCGTGCGCCGGGGAGCCGCGCTCAAGAAGCGGATACGGCGGGAAAAAGCGCCGCGTCGCGCCAGATCGCCGATCCCCGTATCGGCAGCAAAAAACCGATTCCCCTGGGCATTTCAGACAAAGCCGCCGCCAGGCCCAAGCCGAAAGCGGTTGCGCCTGAAGCGAAACCGATAGCGCTGTCGCCGGAGGAAGAGCTGACATTATTGGAAAATGACGCCCGGCTGGATGAGCTGTTGGATCGCCTGGATAGCGGTGAGACGTTGAGCGCCAAAGATCAATCCTGGGTGGATGAAACATTGGATCGTATCGATGTCTTGATGGAGCAGCTCGGCATTGAACTGGACGATGACGAAGAGGGCGAAGAGCAAGAAGAAGATATGCTGCAACTTTTGAAGCGCAATGGCCCGAAAGACGATGTGTAATCAATGAAGCTTGTGTTTCTGCTATTGGCGTTGCTGGTTACGCTTTATCTTTTTTGCCTGTTGGGCAAGCTATGGCTTCTGTCGAAACGAAAGGCGCGGTTGCATCGTGCGGTTTTTAACCGGCGGCAAATGCCGGTGGCGCCTTCCGCCGGAAAAAAACGCCGGGAGCGTTTTTAAACGTCGCCACGCGACGGCCCGGAGGGCGAGTCCCAGGGACGGGACGAGTAAAAAAACGCTGCGATGTGGCGAGCGGCTAAAAGAGAGCGGGCACACAGCCCGCCGTAAAAAAGACTGGAGGGACTAAGCAGCATGTCTGAGCAAGCAGTCGATTGGGACCTGGCCCTGATTCAAAAATATAACTATTCCGGGCCGCGTTATACGTCTTATCCCACCGCGTTGGAGTTTAGGGAAGAGTATGACGAGTCCGCTTTTCAGCGCGCCGTCGCGCGTTACCCACAGCGACCGCTGTCGCTGTACATCCATATCCCGTTTTGCCATCGGCTATGTTACTTCTGCGGCTGCAATAAGCTGGTAACACGCCAGCAGCACAAGGCGGATGAATACCTCGATGTGCTGGAGCGGGAGATTCGCCAGCGCGCGCCGCTGTTCGCCGGGCGGACGGTGACGCAGATGCACTGGGGCGGCGGTACTCCCACCTACCTGAATAAAGCGCAGATCGGCCGTTTGATGTCGCTGCTTCGCGATCGGTTTTCGTTTTCAGATCGGGCGGAGATCTCTCTGGAGGTCGATCCGCGGGAAATTGAACTCGATATTATCGATTGTCTGCATGCGCAGGGGTTTAATCGCCTCAGCATGGGGGTGCAGGATTTTAATAAAGAGGTGCAAAGGCTGGTAAACCGCGAACAGGACGAGGCGTTTATCTTCGCGCTGATTGAGCGGGCCAAGTCGCTTGGGTTTGCGTCGACCAATATTGATTTGATTTACGGTTTGCCGAAACAGACGCCGGAGAGCTTCGCTTTTACTTTGCAGCGCGTGGCGGAATTAAGCCCGCACCGGCTCAGCGTTTTTAACTATGCTCATCTGCCCAGTTTATTTGCCGCGCAGCGTAAGATCAAAGAAGCGGATCTGCCGGGTGCGGAGCAAAAACTGGAAATATTGCAACAGACCATCCGTTCGCTGACTGACGCCGGGTATCAGTTTATCGGCATGGACCACTTTGCCCGTCCGGATGACGAGCTGGCGCTGGCTCAACGCGCCGGGAAATTGCACCGTAATTTTCAAGGCTATACGACGCAGGGAGAGTGCGACCTGCTGGGGCTGGGCGTCTCGGCGATTAGTATGATCGGCGATAGTTATGCCCAGAATCAGAAAGAGCTGAAACGCTATTATGCGCAGGTCAAGGATAGCGGCAATGCCTTGTGGCGCGGGCTGCGGCTGACGCGTGACGACTGCATCAGGCGCGACGTCATTAAAGCGCTGATCTGTAATTTTCGATTGGCCTATGATGCGATTGAAGCTCAATACTCCATTGATTTTAAATCATATTTTTCAGAAGATTTACAACAGCTGGCGCCTTTGGCCGCCGACGGGCTGGTGGATATTGATGCGGCGGGAATTAAGGTAACGTCGAAAGGTCGTTTGCTGATTCGCAATATCTGTATGTGCTTTGACGTCTACCTGCGCGATAAAATGCGGATGAAGCAGTTCTCTAAGGTGATTTAAAAAACTACGGCCGCATAACGCGGCCGTAGGTTTATATAGCGTTAGCCGATATCCAGGTCATGGGTTGACCTGGATATTAACTAAAGAAGTTTATCAGCGCGGCACAGAGTATCGCGGCGATAGCAGCCTGCGGCGAATGGCTTGCCGCAGAACCGATTTCAGCGCCGTGCGTCAGCGCGGAAATTAATGAATCCAACATGGTGTTCCTCCCGAATCAGCGACACGATCATACTGCTGACTTGGGGTATGTAAAGTATAAATTAACGACAATTTCGTGCGTCAGTTTGTATTTTTGTACTTGTTCCGATCTCCGGCGGCTAACGCCCTTGCGTTACGTTTTTCTCCTCCGGCATCCCGGCGGGTTATTCGCTTTCGGCCTGGGTTTCGTGCCGGGCCACCGGACAGCGCCGCTCCAGCGCTTCCCACCAGCGGGTCGTGGCCTGATGCGGCGTGGCTACTTCACCCAGCCGCGGGGTGATCATCGCCTGCTGGCGGGCGGCGGCCAGCGCGCTGGAGCGCGCCACCGGCTCCCACCAGGGATGAAACGCCAGGCTGAACATCCCCCAGTGGATCGGCATGAATACCCGGGCGTTGAGATCCTGCGCGGCCTGCACCGTTTGTTCCGGCGTCATGTGGGAATCGGGCCAGCGGGCGTCGTACTGGCCGTTTTCGATAAACGCCAGATCGAACGAGCCAAAGCGTTTGCCGATAGCCTGAAAGTGGCTGTCGTAGGCTGAGTCGCCGCTGAAAAAGAGGCGCTGGCTTTTCCCTTCAATCACCCATGAGGCCCACAGCGTGCCGCCGTTGTCCGACAGACCGCGGCCGGAGAAGTGGCGCGACGGCGTAGCGGTGAAATTTAGGCTGCCGTCGCGGTGGCTGTCGAACCAGTCCAGCTCCGTAATGCGTTCGCGCGCGATGCCCCATTTCCGCAAGTGCTTGCCCACCTTCAGCGGCACGATAAAGCGGGTCGCGCGATGGCGAAAAAAGCGGATGGTGCGCTGGTCCAGATGGTCGTAGTGGTCGTGCGACAGCAGGATAATATCCACGTTCGGCAGCGCTTCCAGCGCCGCCGGCGGCGGCTGAAAGCGGCGGAAGATGAAAGAGAACGGCGAGACGCTGGCGGAGAATATCGGATCGATGAGAATGCTGACGCCGTCCAGATTGAGCAGCAGTGTGGAGTGGCCGAACCAGATAAACTTCAGAGGTTCGGCGCCGGCGGACAACGCCGCCATATCGGGCGTTACCGTCGGCAGCGGCGCGGACGGACTCCGCTCGCCGCGGGCGAAGGCCAGTTGACATACCAATTTCAAGCTGCCGAGCAGGCCGATGCGCGCCGCGCCTGACGGCGGGGTGGGATTGTAAAAGCGCTTGGTCCGGGCGGAGTAGTGGGGAATGTTCCAGTCCTGCATACGGCCTCCGATGAAATAAGGCGATAACGCCTGACGGTAGAGTGATGCATTAATATGGCAAAAGGATTACCCCCCGGAGCGAAGGGGGGTATGGCGGTTAGAGGAACGAGCCGTCGTCGTCGCTGCCGAAGTCTGAGGAAAAATCGTCACTTGGAGCATCGCCGCCCTGCCACTCATTGCCGGTATTTTCCCATTGTGCGTCGCCGTGGTTGAAGGTATCTAGGTTGGCGTCTTCGGTCAAATTCCGGTCCAGGCCGCCGTCCAGCGGCGTTTCATTGATGATGTTGACGATCTCTTCCGGCTGCGCGCGGTGGAACATGCCGGTCAGCATATCGGCCAGCATCACGCCGCCCGCGACGCCAGCCGCGGTTTGCAGCGCTCCGCCGATAAAGCCGCCGGCGCGGGAAGGCTGCGCGGCCGGGGCGTAATTGGGCTGAGAATAATTCGGCTGTTGGCTCGGGGCGCCGTACTGCGCCGGCGCGCTCGGCGCGGAACGGCCGCCGCCGAACAGTCCGGACAAGAACCCGCCGCCGCTTGGCCGGCTGGCGCTCTGGCGCAGCTGCGCCACCTCGCTTTCCAGCTCTTTGACGCGCTGGTCCATCTGTTTGAGCGCCGCTTCCTGAATAATCAGCGCCTGGGCCATGTAGTAAGGCGCGGCGGGCTGCCGGCGCACATACTCGCTGATTTGTTGTTCGGCGCTGAGGTCGCGCGCTCCTGTTTTGGCTTCGGTCTCTTTCAGGCGGCTAAACAGACCATCGATAAGACGTTGTTCTTCAGCTTGCATGGGTCACCTCAAAATAACTATCCGTCGCGGAACCCGGCTCCGCTATCGTCTATGCTAATCGCTGCGGCGAAACGGTAAAACAAGACAGAGGTAAAGCTGGCTATGAATTTGTTACCAATTACGGCAGCCGGATTATCGTCGTCCGGCGAATCTGGATGCCGTTTGCCGATATGCGGGTTAAAAGCTGCATAAAAATGCAGCCTCGGTTACTCCATGCCCAGCTCTTTCAACTTCCGCGTTAGGGTGTTTCTGCCCCAGCCCAGCAGGCGCGCCGCTTCCTGTTTATGGCCCTGCGTGTGCCGTAGCGCCGTGGTCAGCAGCGTTCTTTCCATCTCCGGCTGAGCCTCCGCCAGCAGGTTTTGATGACCGGAGCGCAGCGCTCTGTCCGCCCACTGCGCCAGCAGGGTCGCCCAGCTATCCGGCAGCATATGCACCGTGGCGTCGGGCGCCGTTGTTTCAAAAAGCTCAGGGGGTAAATCCTGAATTAATACTTCCTGACCGGCGGCCATCACGGTCAACCAGCGGCAGGTATTCTCCAGCTGGCGTACGTTGCCAGGCCACGGCAGCCTGGTGAGCGCGGTTTCCGTTTCCGGATGAAGGTTTTTCGGTTCAACCCCCAGCTCTTTGGCGGTCGCCTGCAGGAAGTAGCGCGCGAGCCGGGGAATATCTTCCCGCCGTTCGCGCAGCGGCGGCAGATGGACGCGAATAACGTTCAGGCGGTGAAACAGGTCTTCACGAAATTTGCCTTCCTGCACCCGCAGCTCCAGGTTCTGGTGGGTCGCGGCAATGATCCGCACATCCACTTTTACCGCGGCATAGCCTCCGACCCGGTAGAACTGGCCGTCGGCCAATACGCGCAGCAGACGCGTCTGTACGTCCAGCGGCATATCGCCGATTTCATCAAGAAACAGGGTGCCGCCGTCCGCTTGCTCAAACCGCCCCTGACGGATTTGATTGGCGCCGGTAAAGGCGCCCTTCTCATGGCCGAACAATTCCGATTCGATCAGATCTTTGGGAATCGCCGCCATGTTCAACGCGATAAAAGGGGCTTTGGCGCGCGGGCTGTGGCGGTGTAAGGCGTGCGCCACCAGCTCCTTGCCGGTCCCTGATTCGCCGTTGATCAATACGCTGATGGAAGAGCGTGAAAGACGGCCGATAATGCGAAATACGTCCTGCATCGCCGGCGCTTCGCCGATGATGTCCGTTGTCGGACCGTTCATCGGCTGGTTGCGAACGGGCTGCTGCTGCTCCAGATAGTGGCTGATGGCGCGTTCGACCAAGGCGACCGCTTCATCGATATCAAAAGGTTTGGGTAGATAATCAAACGCGCCCTGCTGATAAGCGCTGACCGCGGCGTCAAGATCGGAGTGCGCGGTCATAATGATGACCGGCAGCATCGGATGCCGTTGTTTTATTTGCTGCAATAACGCCAGCCCGTCCATTCCCGGCATACGGATATCGGACAGCAGCACGTCCGGCGTTTGCGTCGCCAGGGCGTGCAGCACCTGATTCCCGTTATCGAAAGTGGCGCAGGTTAAGCCGGCGCCAGTGAGCGCGCGTTCGAGCACCCAACGGATGGAGCTATCGTCATCGACAATCCAGACTATCCCTCGTTGCATTGTGAACCTCACTGGCGAATGGGCAGGTAAACCGAAAATTCGGTATGGCCTGGCCAACTGTTAAATTCAATTTTACCGGAGTGTTGATCGATAAGGCTGCGTGCGATCGATAATCCCAGACCGGTGCCGCCTTCGCGTCCGCTTACCATAGGATAGAACAGCGTATCCTGTAGCTGGGCCGGCACGCCGGGGCCGTCATCTTCAATATCAATGCGCGCCGCAAGGCGATAGCGTACGCCGTGCAGGGTGAGCTGAAACGCGGTTCGGGTGCGCAAGGTAATGGTGCCGCCTTTTTTTCCTAACGCCTGCAGGGCGTTACGCGTAATGTTCAGCAAAACCTGTTCTATCTGATCCGGGTCGTGAGTGAGTTCCGGCAGGCTGGGATCGTAATCTTTCACCAGCATGACATTGTCCGGCTTCTCCAGCGAAACCAGCTGGCATACGCGTTCCGCCACCTGATGAATACTTTGCGTGACATGCAGGCCGGGCTGCTGCGGGCCAAGCAGTCGGTCAACCAGATTACGCAGGCGATCCGCCTGTTCGATAATCACTTTGGTATATTCGGTCAACGCCGGGTCCGGCAATGCTTTCGAGAGCAGCTGCGCGGCCCCGCGTAACCCGCCAAGCGGGTTTTTAATTTCGTGGGCCAATCCCCTGACCAAATCGCGGGCGGCCTGTTGCTGCGCCTGTTGGAGCTGCTCCTGGCTCAGGCGGCGTTGGTTATCCATCGGCGCCATTTCCAGCAGAATAAAACTATTGGGCATACGCTGGGCCGTAAGCGACATAATGTGCGCTTTACCGTCTACCACGATGGTGACTTCGTTATCGGTAAAACCTTGCCCTGAATCCAGACTTTCACGCATCAAATCTATATTCAGAGAAAAGTATCCCAGTAAATCCGGCAGCGGGGTCCCTGATAATTTACGCGAGCTCTGGGCCAGTAGTTGTTGCGCCGCCGGGTTGGAATAATGAATAGCCAGATCGTTATCCAATAACAAGATACTGTTTATTAAAGAATTTAGGATCTGCCCAGCATCGGGCAGCGTGCCTGTTGCCATAACGCAGACTCCCGCACCCCATGAGTGCATGTATTGTTGATGATGGATATGGTGTAGCAACTTCAGCGTCCGTGGAGAAAAAAGCCCATCATGAGATGGGCTGAAAAGTTTCCACGGCAACAAAAAATTTTCGGGAAAAATTTTAACGTCGCGCCGCGACGGCCCCTATTGGGATGACGGGCATGGATAGCCCGTCAAAAAAGACAAAACATCAATAAAAACGACCAATTCAATTCGTCGGTAGCCTGAACGTCAGCGCGAGCAGGCTACCGTCTCACCGCATGGTGAATTAAACGCTGTAATACAGTTCAAACTCAACCGGATGCGGCGTCATGCGCACGCGGTCATTTTCTGCTTTACGCAGTTCGATGTAAGCGTCGATCGTGTCGTCGGTGAATACGCCGCCGCGGGTCAGGAATTCACGATCCGCATCCAGCGCGTTCAGCGCTTCTTCCAGAGATCCTGCAACCTGTGGAATTTCTTTCGCTTCTTCCGGCGGCAGATCGTACAGATTTTTGTCCATGGCGTCGCCAGGGTGGATCTTGTTGATGACTCCGTCCAGACCGGCCATCAGCAGCGCCGAGAAGGCCAGGTATGGGTTGGCAGCCGGATCCGGGAAGCGGACTTCGATACGGCGCGCTTTCGGGCTGGCCACTACCGGAATACGGATGGAAGCGGAACGGTTACGGGCGGAGTAGGCCAGCATAACCGGCGCTTCGTAGCCCGGGACCAGACGTTTGTATGAGTTGGTGGTCGGGTTAGCCAGCGCATTGATGGCCTTGGCGTGTTTGATGACGCCGCCGATGTAGAACAGCGCGGTTTCAGACAGGCCGCCGTACTTGTCGCCAGAGAACAGGTTAACGCCGTCTTTGGACAGGGACATATGGCAGTGCATGCCGGAACCGTTGTCGCCGAACATAGGTTTCGGCATGAAGGTCGCGGTTTTGCCGAATGCGTGAGCGACGTTATGCACGACGTATTTGTAAATCTGAATTTCGTCGGCTTTTTTGGTCATGGTGTTGAAACGGGTGGCAATTTCGTTCTGACCGGCCGTGGCGACTTCGTGGTGATGCGCTTCGACCACCAGACCCATCTCTTCCAGGGTCAGACACATGGTGGAACGGATGTCCTGCGATGAATCGACCGGAGGAACCGGGAAGTAACCGCCTTTCACCGCCGGGCGATGGCCTTTGTTGCCGCCTTCGTACTCTTTGTCGGAGTTCCATGCGCCTTCGATGTCGTCGATAGCGATGTGGGAACCGGAGATGCTGCTGCCGAAGCGAACGTCGTCAAACAGGAAGAATTCAGGTTCCGGCCCAAACAGCACGGTGTCGGCGATGCCGGAAGAGCGCAGAAAATCTTCGGCGCGTTTGGAGATGGAACGCGGGTCGCGGTCATAGCCCTGCATGGTGCCCGGCTCCAGAATGTCGCAGCGAACGATCAGCGTGCTTTCTTCATAGAAAGGGTCGAGGACTGCGGTGCTGGCGTCCGGCATTAATACCATGTCGGATTCGTTAATGCCTTTCCAGCCGCCAATCGAAGAACCATCAAACATTTTGCCTTCTTCGAAGAAGTCGGCGTCAACTTGATGAGCTGGAATGGTGACGTGCTGTTCTTTGCCTTTGGTATCAGTGAAGCGTAAATCAACGAACTTCACATCATGTTCATTCAGCATCGCCAAAACGTGTTCTGCGGACATACTTGGTTCTCCCGATTGTCATTTATCGTCGTGGAACGAATATCGTTGTAGATTGATGTTGTTACCGTGAGTAGACTAAAGCTAAAAGTGTGCCAACTTTTTAAATTAGTGCTATGTGTTGCCGTCCGGGGCTTTCTCCCCGCAGAACGCCTGCACCATTATAGCTTGTAGCACCAAAATGGTGCTTTGTCCGTGAGTTATTGCACTATAATGGTGCTATCACCCTCACTTGTAGCGTTTTTGCACCGTGAAAGGGATCACAAAGTAAGCAGTATCAGGTTGTTTATGATTGATGCTTGTGATCTTGTTTAGTCTCTCGATTAATACGTGTACAATAGCGCGCTATTTCTAAATGCCTGAGGCAAAGCTGTGATCGAAAATTTGCGTAACATCGCCATTATTGCGCACGTTGACCATGGGAAAACCACCCTGGTCGATAAGTTGTTGCAACAATCCGGAACTTTCGGAGAACGTACTGAAGCAACCGAACGTGTAATGGACTCCAATGATTTGGAGAAAGAACGTGGAATAACCATTCTCGCCAAAAATACCGCCATTAACTGGAAAGACTACCGCATTAACATCGTGGATACCCCCGGACACGCCGATTTCGGCGGCGAGGTTGAGCGTGTAATGTCGATGGTGGACTCGGTGCTGTTAGTCGTTGACGCAATGGATGGGCCGATGCCGCAGACGCGTTTCGTGACCAAAAAAGCTTTTGCCAATGGTCTGAAGCCGATCGTGGTAATCAACAAGGTCGACCGTCCCGGTGCGCGTCCCGATTGGGTTGTCGATCAGGTGTTCGACCTGTTCGTGAACCTGGATGCAACCGATGAACAGCTGGATTTCCCTATTGTTTATGCTTCCGCATTAAACGGTATCGCCGGTCTGGATCATAACGATATGGCCGACGATATGACGCCGCTGTTCGAAGCGATCGTCAAACATGTCGACGCGCCGAAAGTGGATCGCGACGGTCCTTTGCAGATGCAGATTTCCCAGTTGGACTACAACAGCTATGTCGGCGTTATCGGGATTGGTCGCATCAAGCGCGGCGTGGTCAAACCGAACCAGCAGGTGACGATTATCGACAGCGAAGGGAAAACCCGCAACGGTAAGGTCGGCAAGGTCCTGGGCCACATGGGTCTGGAACGTATTGAGAGCACGCTGGCGGAAGCGGGCGATATCATCGCCATCACCGGCCTGGGCGAACTGAACATCTCCGATACCATCTGCGATCCCAATACGGTTGAAGCGCTGCCGGCGCTGAGCGTCGATGAGCCGACGGTAACCATGTTCTTCTGCGTCAATACCTCGCCGTTCTGCGGTAAAGAAGGGAAGTTTGTGACGTCTCGCCAAATTCTTGACCGTTTACGCAAAGAGCTGGTTCACAACGTTGCGCTGCGCGTTGAAGAGACGGAAGATGCGGATGCGTTCCGCGTGTCCGGACGCGGCGAGCTGCACCTGTCGGTACTGATTGAGAATATGCGCCGCGAAGGGTTTGAGCTTGCGGTATCCCGTCCGAAAGTTATCAACCGCGTTATCGACGGCCGCAATCAGGAACCGTTTGAAAACGTGACGCTGGATATTGAAGAACAGCATCAGGGCGCCGTGATGCAAGCCATGGGCGAGCGCAAGGGCGATGTGAAAAACATGGTTCCGGACGGCAAAGGACGTATCCGTTTGGATTACCTGATCCCGGCGCGCGGCCTGATCGGCTTCCGTACCGAATTCATGACCATGACGTCCGGCACCGGCCTGCTGTACTCCACGTTCAGCCACTATGATGACGTGCGTCCGGGCGATATCGGCCAGCGTCAGAACGGCGTTCTGATCTCCAACGGCCAGGGTAAAGCCGTGGCGTTTGCGCTGTTCGGCCTGCAAGATCGCGGTAAACTGTTCCTGGGTCACGGCGCGGAAGTGTATGAAGGCCAGATCATCGGCATTCACTCCCGTTCCAACGATCTGACGGTAAACTGTCTGACCGGTAAGAAACTGACCAACATGCGCGCGTCCGGTACCGATGAAGCCACCGTGCTGGTTCCGCCGATCAAAATGTCGCTGGAACAGGCGCTGGAGTTTATCGATGACGACGAACTGGTTGAGGTGACGCCGCTGTCGGTTCGTATTCGTAAACGCCATCTGACGGAAAACGATCGTCGCCGCGCGAACCGCGGTGGTTAAAAACGGTTAATTTTTCAGCTGGTTTTTCATATGACAGGGCGCCTTAGGGCGCCCTGAATTTTATCTGACGCACTTCGCTTTGAACTCCCTCTGTTCTGTTTTGCCATTTCCCGTTACAGTGAAAATCCTACGGTTACAGCAGAAGGAAAATGCCATGCTTTATATCTTTGATTTGGGCAATGTCGTCATTGATATTGATTTCAACCGTGTATTGGGCGTATGGAGCAAGTTGAGCAGCGCGCCCTTGGCCACGCTGAAAGAGCGGTTCGTGATGGGGGAAACCTTTGAACGGCATGAGCGTGGCGAAATCAGCGATGAAGAGTTCGCCGAACGTTTATGCCATGAGATGCGTATCTCGCTAAGCTTTGAGCAGTTCACCGCCGGCTGGCAGGCTATTTTCGTCGAGCTGCGGCCCGAAGTCATCGATATCATGCATCGACTGCGTAAAGAGGGGCACCGGGCGGTGATCCTTTCCAACACCAATCGCCTGCACTGCGCGCATTGGCCGGTCTTGTTCCCGGAGGTAGAAGAGGCGGCCGACCGTCTCTATCTCTCACAGGATATCGGGGCGCGGAAGCCGGAAGCGGCCATCTATCAATATGTTTTAGCGCAAGAGGGGGTTACGTCCGATCGGGCTATCTTCTTTGATGATAATTCCGCTAACGTCGCCGCCGCGCAGGCGCTGGGCATCCGCAGCATTCTGGTTGAAGATCGTCAGACGGTGCCGGATTTTTTCGCGGCGCTTGCCGCCGGCGTCAGTAAGTAAATCAACCCACGGGGTGGCGGCAAGTTACCGCCAGAAGAATAATGAAAGCAGGAGCTGTAACATTCGATGATCGCGTTAATTCAGCGGGTTTCCAGCGCTAGCGTTAGCGTAGACGGCGCTATCGTCGGGGAAATCGGAGCCGGGCTGCTGGTGTTGCTGGGCGTAGAGCAAGGCGACGACGAGCAAAAAGCGGCGCGTCTTTGTGAGCGGGTTCTCGGTTATCGCATATTCAGCGATGACAATGACAAAATGAACCTTAATGTTCATCAAATCGGGGGAAGCGTACTGGTGGTATCGCAGTTTACGCTGGCGGCCGATACCCAGAAGGGAATGCGTCCCAGCTTTTCCCGCGGCGCGCATCCGGCGCAGGCCGATCGTCTTTATCAATATTTTGTCGAACAGTGCCGCGAGCGGGATATCCGCACTGAAACCGGACGTTTTGCGGCGGATATGAAAGTGGCTTTGGTTAACGATGGTCCGGTGACATTCTGGCTGCAGGTATAAAAAATCACCCGGTTTATATATTTAACTATTTGAAAATAAAGGCCCCGTCACTCTTTTAATGAGGCATGTTTATGTATCACCTGAGAGTACCGCAAACCGCAGAAGAACTCGATGCGTACTATCAATTCCGTTGGGAGATGCTGCGTAAGCCGCTGCGCCAGCCGCTGGGGTCCGAGCGCGATGCCTATGATGCCTTGGCGCATCATCAAACGGTGGTGGATGAACAGGGTCGGCTGGTGGCGATAGGCCGGCTGTCTATTAATGCGGATAATGAAGCCTCGATCCGCTTTCTGGCGGTTCATCCCGACGTCCGGGGGAAAGGGCTGGGCACGCTGCTGGCGATCGCGCTGGAGTCGGTGGCGCGGCAGGAAGGGGTAAAACGCGTGGTGTGCAGCGCCCGCGAAGATGCGATGGAGTTTTTCGCCAAACTGGGGTTTGTCAATCAGGGCGAGATTACCGCCCCGCAAACCACGCCGATACGACATTTTTTGATGATTAAACCGGTTGAAACGCTGGATGATATTCTGCATCGGCCCGATTGGTGCGGGCAGCTACAGCAGGCCTGGTATGAGCGCATTCCGTTGAGCGAAAAGATGGGCGTGCGCATCAGCCAGTATACCGGGCAGAAATTTATCACCACCATGCCGGAAACCGGCAATCAGAACCCGCACCATACCCTGTTCGCCGGCAGCATGTTTTCTCTTGCCACCCTAACGGGGTGGGGATTGATCTGGCTGTTGCTGCGGGAGAGGCATTTAGGCGGCACGATTATTCTGGCCGACGCGCATATCCGCTACAGTACGCCGATCGCCGGCCGGCCGAGCGCCGTCGCCGATCTCGGCTCGCTGAGCGGCGATCTGGATCGTCTGGCGCGCGGGCGCAAAGCCAGGGTGCAATTGAACGTGGAGCTGTTCGGGGACGACAAAAAAGGCTCGCTGTTCGAGGGCGTCTATATCGTACTGCCGGCAAGGCCGGACGAGCCGCTGGAGCCGGACGACTCGGCAATAAAATAGTAACGCCGCCGTTCCCGCGTCGGCTGTTTACGGCGACGTTTCCGTGGCGACGCCCTGGCGTATCTGCTGTCCGATCGGCTGCCCGTTGTGGTCGCCGCCCTGCAGCGAGCCGTTTAGCGTCGGTTTCAACGGCGTATCGGCCGCCAGTCGCCCGTTCAGCTGCAATTGCAGATTCGCGTCGCCTGACGGCGTAAGCGCCGGAGCCGGCCAGCCCCAGCGGGTCAGAATATCCGCGGGGACGGAGCGTCCGTTCAGGGTCAGGGAAAACGCCCGACCGGGCTGCTGGGCGATCGCGGCTTTGGCTTCCAGCAGGCCGTTTTGCGTAAAGGCGCTGAGGTCGGTAAGGGCGATTTGGCGGTCATCGGCGGTTAACGCCAATGACGGCCGGCGGATATCGACCTTGTTGAAGGTGGCGTCGCTGGCGTTCAAATTCAGCGAGCCGGCCCAGACTCCCCACTGATGATTGCGGGCCAGGCGCAGATCGCTGCCGTATCCGTCCAGCGCGGTAATCTGGAAGGGGAAATCAGGGTTGATATCAATCAGCAGATTGCGGTTGGCGGTGAATTTTTTGACGGTTACCTCCGCCAGCCAGGCCGGTAGGGCGGTTTGCCAGCGGCGGATCCAGTCGCCCGGCAGCGTGTATTCCATGCCCGCCACCACCAATTCATTCAGCTGCAGACGGTGATTGTCGCGTTGCCAATTGCCGTTGGTGCGCAATAATCCCCCTTCCCAGCGGGTGGTGAACTGTTTGATATCAACGCCGTGCGGGGAAAGCGCCAGATTAACGATGGGGTCGATCAGGTGCATATCGCCGTTAACGATGTCGGTGGCGTTGAACGACAGCTCGCCGTCATCGCTTTGCCAGTCGTCCTGTTTGAACGTCACGTTTTGCAAGGTAACGTCGAGATCGATAAACGCCCACCCCGGCCCTTCGATGCGGGCATCGATCAAATCAAAACGCGAAACGGCGACGGAGGGTAACGCGGCGATCGGTTGCCAGAATTCCCGCATGGTTTTGGGCGTTTGCAAACGAACTTTGCTCAGGCGCAGATTGTCGATTTGCCAGCCGCCGTTTTCCGCCCGCCTGGCGTTGCCGGTTAACTGGCCCTGCGCCACGTCGGCGCCGAAATTGTTCAAGACGAGCTGGCTGTGATTAATTTCGCCTTGCACCAATACCTGACTGGCGGGGACATCGTTGAGCCGCAGCGAGCGGGCGCTAAGCTGGAAGCGCCCCTCCTTGCCTAATAAATACCCCTCTTGCGGCTGCCAGGGCGCGATCCCACCGTTAACCTGCTGACCGTTTAAGTGCCAGTTATCGTCCTGAGCCTGAAGCGCCATGGCGCGCAGTTGCAACACATCGGCTTCAATCGGCAGTGTGGCGGCGGATGGCGACAGATTGAGGGTTCCCCCGGCAAGCTCCAGACTGGCAAAATGGCGCGGTTCGGTTATCTGGCGAACGCTGAGCCCGGCGGCAATTTGTTTGGCGGTGAGCGTCGGCGGCTGATTCTTATGACCAAAAACGACGTCTTGCAGCAGAATACGATCGGGTTCGGACCAGCGGTGGTCGATTTTTCCCAGGGAGAGCCGGTAACCGGTGTTTTGATTTACCCAATTGCCGATCCGGACCGAAGCCCAGGTGGTTTGCAGTAATACATACAATATAACCAGCGCCAGCAGCGCCAGCAGCAGTAGGGTCAGCAATAATTTCCCGAGAAATTTCATCGTGTCAGTCCATGCCAAACGTCAGGGGTATCTGTTTTTATGCCGCAATTACCTTAACGGCTCAACAGATAATGCCGTTACAGACAGTAAAAAGCGACCGCTGTTGCATCGGCGGTCGCTTTTATCACCCGTTTCAGAAATTATTGCTGTCGGTTATTATTTTTCGTCGTGTGGGAATACCAGATTCAGCACGATCGCCGTAATACCGCCGGCGGCGATGCCGGAAGAGAGCAGCGTCTTTATCCAGTCGGGCGCAAACTGCAGAATCAGCGGCTGCTGGGAAACGCCCAGCCCTACGGCCAGGGAGAGGGCGATAATCATGATGGCGCGGCGGTTCAGCGGCTCACGGGAGACAATACGCACGCCGGAGGCGGCGATGGTGCCGAACATGACGATGGTGGCGCCGCCGAGCACCGGCTCCGGAATGTGCTGCACGAAACCGCTGACGGCAGGGAACAGGCCCAGCACGATCAGCATCAACGCCACCACAAAGCCGACGTAGCGGCTGGCGACGCCGGTAAGCTGAATGACGCCATTGTTTTGCCCGAAGCAGGAGTTGGGAAACGTATTGAACACGGCGGATAGGCAGGAGTTCAGCCCATTCGCCAGCACGCCGCCTTTCAGCCGTTTCATGTACAGGGGGCCGCTGACCGGCTGCTCCGAGACGTCCGACGTCGCGGTGATATCGCCGATGGTTTCCAGCGAGGTCACCATAAAGACCAGCATCAGCGGGATGAGCAGGTTCCAGTCAAAGCCCAGGCCGTAATAGAGCGGCGTCGGTACCATAATTAACGCAGACTGCTCCGCCGGCGCGCCGGCTGGCAGCATTCCCATCAGCCAGGCGCCCAGATAGCCGACGGCCATGGCAATCACCAGCGAGGCGACGCGCAGATAAGGATTGCGCTGACGGTTGAGCAGAATGATCACCAACAGCACGATCCCGGCCAGCAGTAGGTTTTTCGGGGCGCCGAAGGTATGGCTGTTCATGGCGGCATAGCCGCCGCCGATGGAGGTCAGGCCGACCTGAATCAGCGACAGGCCGATAATCATCACCACAATCCCCGAAACCAGCGGCGTAATGATGCGGCGGGCCAGGTGCAGGAAACGGGAGAGAATGATTTCGGTGCAGGAGGCGAACATCAGGGTGCCGAACAGCGCCGCCATCATGGTGGGAACGTCGGCGCCGCCGTTTTTCAGTGCCAGTCCGCCCATGATTAGCGGGGTAACGAAGTTAAAACTGGTGCCCTGAATGGACAATAGGCCCGAGCCCACCGGGCCCCAGGTCTTTATCTGCAGTATCGAGGCCAGGCCGGAGGCGAACAGCGACATGCTGATGATATGCTGCGTATCTTGCGCCGGCAGGCCCAGCGCCTGGCAGATCAGCAGGGCCGGGGTAATGACCGCGACGAACATCGCCAGCAGATGTTGGCTGGCGGCAAACAGGGTTTGCGCCAGCGGCGGCCTGTCTTCCAGACGGTAGATCAATTCGCTGCCGCGCGCGGCGGCGGAGGTTTTCTGCTGGGGAGTATCCGTGGTGGTAGTCATAATAGCGGGCGTTCCAAAACGACAAAGAGGGCATTTTAATGCGCTTACGGGTAAAAGCAATCGTTTGCGGCGACGGCGTCTAATAGGAAATTCATTTGACCGGCAGTGCCGGGCTATTTAGCGGGATAGCGTAGCGGTTTTAGGCGCGATACAGCGCTTTTACGCATTGGTATAACGGACGCGCTCCGGCAGCCAGCGTTCAATCAGAGCGCGGGCGTGCTGCGGATAGCGCTCGTGCAGATGGCGGGCGACGCGCTGTACCTGAGGGATCAATGCCCGGTCGCGCAGTAAGTCCGCGACCTTGAATTCGGCGTTGCCGGTTTGACGCGTGCCTAAGAGTTCGCCCGGTCCGCGAATTTCCAGATCGCGCTGGGCGATGACGAAACCGTCGTTGCTGTCGCGCAATACCTGAAGCCGCTTCTGCGCCGTCTTGCTGAGCGGCGTTTTATACAGCAGCACGCAGTGCGAGGCGACGGCGCCGCGCCCGACGCGCCCGCGCAGTTGGTGGAGCTGCGCCAGCCCCAGCCGCTCCGGGTTTTCGATAATCATCAGGCTGGCGTTCGGCACGTCGACGCCCACTTCAATCACCGTCGTCGCCACCAGCAACTGCAGTTCGCCTTGTTTGAAGGCCTGCATGACGACTTGTTTTTCCTGGGATTTCATGCGGCCATGCACCAGGCCGACGCGAATGTCTGGCAGCGCGGCTTTCAGTTCCTGGCAGGTGGCCTCGGCCGCCTGCGCTTCCAGCAGGTCGGACTCTTCAATCAGCGTGCAGACCCAATAGGCCTGCCTGCCCTCTTGCCGGCAGGCGTTGTTGACCCGTTGAATCACCTCGCTACGGCGCGCGTCCGCAATCGCCACCGTCGTGACGGGCGTTCTGCCCGGCGGCAGCTCATCGATGACCGAGATGTCCAGATCGGCGTAGGCGGTCATCGCCAGCGTTCGAGGGATAGGGGTGGCGGTCATAATCAGCTGGTGCGGGTGGAAGCCCTGCTCTTCGCCTTTTTCCCACAAAGCCAGACGCTGATGCACCCCGAAACGGTGCTGTTCATCGATGATCACCAGCGCTAGCCCGTTGAACTTGACCTGTTGTTGGAAGATGGCGTGCGTCCCCACCACCATGGATACCTGACCACCGGCGATGGCGTCCTGCTGAGCCTGTCGGGCCTTGCCTTTTTGCTTCCCGGCCAGCCAGCCGACTTCAATCCCCAGCGGTTCAAACCACTGGCGGAAATTGTGGGCATGCTGTTCCGCCAGCAGCTCCGTCGGCGCCATCAGCGCCACCTGTTTGCCATGCGCAATCGCGCGCAGCGCGGCCAGCGCCGCTACCAGCGTTTTTCCCGAACCGACGTCGCCCTGCACCAGGCGCATCATGGGGATGCTTTTCGCCAGATCGGTTTCAATCTCATCCACAACCCGCGCCTGCGCCTGGGTAGGCGAGAAAGGCAGCGTGGCCAGCAGACGCCGTTTCAGGGCGTCGTCGACCGGCAGCGGCAGCGCCCGATAGCGCTGCGCCCCGGCGCGCACGGCCAGCATGCTTAAATTGTGCGCCAGCAGCTCTTCCATAATCAGGCGCTGCTGCGCCGGGTGTTTTCCCTGTTCCAGCTCGCCGAGTTGCATATCCGGCGGCGGGCGATGCAGGGTATGCAGCGCTTCGGGCAGGCTGATCAGCGACCGGCTGAGTTCTTCCGGCAGCAGTTCGTCTATCGGGTTGGCGTCCAGCAGCGCCAGAGCCTGATCGGTGAGTTTACGCAGCGTCGCCTGGCGCACGCCTTCCGTGGTGGGATATACCGGCGTCAGCGACGCCTGCAGTTCGATCCGGGCCTCATCGCCCTGCAGGCGGTATTCCGGGTGGATAATCTCCGCGCCGATTTTACCCCGTTTAATTTCGCCATAGGCCGTAACCCGCTGTCCCGGCGCCAGGCTATTCTTCATCGCGGCGTTGAAATTAAAAAAGCGCATGGTCAACATGCCGCTGCCGTCGCTTATCTGGCAGGTCAGCATGCGGCGGCGGCCGAAGGTAATGTCATTGCGCAGAATTTCGCCTTCCACCGTGGCGTACATGCCGGGAAGCAGATCGCCGATGGGATAAAGACGCGTGCGGTCTTCGTAGCGCAGCGGCAGGTGAAACAGTAAATCCTGTACGGTTTCCAGCCTGATGCGGGCAAGCCTAGCGGCCTGGCTGGCTCCCACACCGGCAAGCGCGCTTAGCGGTTGAGTATGCAGCAGGCGGCCTTGCATCAGCGCTCCGAGGATTGCATTGAGGCCCACCAGGCGGTATCGGCGACGATTTGTCCGTCGTCATCGATATAAGGGCGGGGCAGGCCTTTACGTTTGGCGACGCGCGCCAGCACCGGATAGCCGCCTTCGAACAGCAGCCGCTGCTGCTCTTCCTCCGCCAGCGGGCTGTCGGCGCGCCGATACATCCCGGCCTGCTGACGCTGGCGCTGCGCTTCATACAGAATTAATGCCGAGGCGACGGAGACGTTCAGCGACTGCACCATGCCGGTCATCGGGATAATGATATCTCGATCGGCCAGCTTCAGCGCCCCGGCGCTAATGCCGGTTTTCTCCTGTCCCAGCAGAATGCAGGTGGGACGGGTATAGTCGACGGCGCGGAAATCGACGGCCTGCGGGGAAAGGTGGGTTGCCAGAATCTGCATGCCCGATATTTTCAGATGGCGGACCGCCTCATCGATGGTGCGGTGTGTCTTCACCTGGACCCAGCTGTTGCTGCCGGCGGCGGAAGAGACCAGCGTTCGCATCTTGCGGGTCGGCCATACGGCGTGGATCTGATGAACGCCGACCGCGTCGGCGGTACGAATAACCGCGGAAACGTTATGCGGCTTATGCACCTGCTCCATGCAGATGGTCAGATCGGGCTGACGGCTGGCCAGCATCTCTCTTATGCGCGCATAGCGTTGAGGAGTCATAACGGTTAATTTCGGTTACGGTTAACTTTTATCACATCCGGCATGATGCGGATTTTTCGCATAACGTTCGCCAGATGAACGCGGTCGAGCGTAGTGAGACGGATAAAGGCGCTGTAAACGCGGCCGTCTTTTTCTTCCGTGTTGATGCTTTGGATATTCGAGTTGGCGGCGTTGATCGCGGTCGCCAGATTCGCCAATGCGCCCTGATGGTTGAACATATCCACTTTGATTTCGGCGATAAACTCTTGCTCGGTTACCTTATCCCACTCCACCGCCATGAATTTCTCGGGCTCTTTCTGGTAACCGCGAATATTGCGGCAGGATTCGTGATGGATAACCAGACCTTTACCGGGGCTGACATGGGCGATAATCGGATCGCCGGGAATAGGGCGGCAACATTTGGCGAATGAGACCATCACGCCGTCCGCGCCTTTAATCGGCAATTTGTGCTGCCCGGCGTTGTTCAACTGGGACTGCTCATTCAGCAGGTTTTTCGCCACCACCACGCTCATGGCGTTGCCCAAGCCGATTTCCGCCATCAGATCGTCCAGGGAGGCGAGTTTCATCCTATCCAGCTCGGTCTGAATATTTTGCGGCGGGATATCCGAAAGCTTGCGTCCGTTGCCCAAGGCGTGACTGAGCAAACGGCGGCCGAGGCTGACGGAGTCGTCTCGCTTGAGGTTTTTCAACATCTGGCGAATTTTGGCGCGCGCTCTGGAACTGACGACGAAATTCAGCCAGGCGGCGTTCGGTCTGGCGCCGGGCGCGGTGATGATCTCAACGGTCTGCCCGCTGTTCAGCGATTGAGACAGCGGATAGGGTTGGCGATCGACTCTGGCGCCGACGCAGGCGTGGCCGATATCGGTATGCACCGCATAGGCGAAGTCGACCGGGGTGGCGCCGGCGGGCAGCTCCACGATCCGCCCTTCCGGGGTGAACACATAGATTTCGTCGGGAAAGAGATCGGACTTGACGCTTTCGATAAATTCGAACGAACTGCCCGCGCTCTGCTGCAATTCCAGCAGGCTTTGCATCCAGCGCTGCGCGCGGACCTGCGCCGTGGTGCTGCTTTCGCCCTCTTTGTACGCCCAGTGCGCGGCCACGCCCATTTCCGCCATCTGATCCATATCATCGGTACGGACCTGCACCTCCACCGGCACGCCGTGCGGGCCGATCAGCGAGGTATGCAGCGACTGATAGCCGTTGGCCTTGGGGATGGCGATATAATCTTTTACCCGGCCCGGACGCGGCTTATACAGGCTATGAACCTGGCCTAATACGCGATAGCAGGTATCGACCTCTTTAACGATCACCCGAAACGCGTAAATGTCCATAATGGAGTGGAAACGCTGCTCTTTCAGGTGCATTTTGCAGTAGATCGAATAGAGGTGCTTTTCGCGGCCGCTGACGCGGCTGGCGATCCCGGCTTCGGTCAGACGGCCTTCAATCTCGGCGAGGATTTTCTGGATCATCTCCTTCCTGTTGCCGCGGGCGGCCTTGACCACCTCTTTAATCACCCGGTAACGATTGGGATAAAGGGCTTCGAAACCCAGCTCTTCAAGCTCGGTTTTCAGGTGATGAATCCCCAACCGGTGCGCCAGCGGACTGTATATCTCCAGCGTTTCGCGGGCGATGCGGCGGCGCTTGTCCGGGCGCAGCGCGCCCAGCGTGCGCATGTTATGGGTGCGGTCGGCCAGTTTGATCAGGATAACGCGGATATCCTGCACCATCGCCATAATCATTTTGCGATAGTTTTCCGCCTGCGCCTCTTTCTTGTCGCGAAACTTCAGCTTATCCAGCTTGGAGACGCCCTCCACCAGTTCGGCAACGCTCTTGCCGAAGCCCTGCTCTATGTCCTGGTAGGTGGTGGGCGTATCCTCGATCACGTCATGCAACAACGCCGCCATCAGCGTCTCATAGTCGAGACGCATCTCCGCCAGAATACAGGCGACGGCGACGGGGTGAGTGATATAGGGCTCGCCGCTGGAGCGCGTCTGCCCCTCGTGAGCATCACGTGCAACAATATAGGCTTGCCGTAAACGTTGAATCTGCTCTTCCGGCAGATAACGTTGAATCAGTAGATTTAGGCTTTCAAAAAGATACAAGGGAGACTCATAGTCTAATTAACGGCGGCCTTCAGCAATCGCGGTGACCGCTTGAATTTCCGCGGCTTCCTGCTCTTGCTGTTCCTGACGATCGCGAACGTCCAGAATTTGGGCGTTGATCAGACCTTCTTCGATCTCGCGCAGGGCGATCACGGTGTATTTGTCGTTTTCTTCGGCAACCAGCGGCTCTTTGCCGCCCGTTTGGATTTGGCGGGCGCGACGAGCAGCGACCAACACCAGGTCAAAACGATTACCAATTTTCTCTACAGCGTCTTGAACAGTTACGCGTGCCATAATGTGCTACTCCACAGGGAAATAAAAGGACTGGGCATCATACTGAAAGAGCCGTCAGTCTGCCAATAGTTTGGTGATTAATGCATCATGTCGCACCTTCTGCCTGCTTAAACGCAGACGTTCGGCGCGGATAATGGTTTTTAAGTCGAGCAATGCCAAATCGAAATCATCGTTAACGATTAAATAATCGTATTCGGCATAGTGCGTCATTTCAGCCACGGCTTGCGCCATGCGGCGCGCGATAACCTCTTCGCTATCCTGACCGCGGCCGCGCAGACGGCGCGCCAGCTCTTCTTTCGACGGCGGCAAAATGAAAATGCTGCGCGCCTGCGGCATGCGGGTACGGATTTGCTGGGCGCCTTGCCAGTCAATATCCAGAAATATATCCACGCCGGTCGCCAGCACCTGCTCAATCGCGCTACGGGAGGTGCCGTAGTAATTACCGAAAACTTCGGCGTATTCCAGAAATTCGTCTTCCTGGATCATACGCTTGAATTCATCAACCGCGACAAAGAAATAGTGTTCGCCGTGGTTCTCTCCCGGCCGTTTGGCTCGCGTGGTATGTGAAATCGATACCTGAGTGTCGTAAAGAGGCTGCGTTTTTAATAGCGCCTGGATCAAACTGGACTTCCCCGCCCCGCTGGGAGCGGAAACGATATATAACGTGCCTTGAGCCATAGTGAAGTTTTATTAATTGCGATTGATTGTCGGTATGGATGCAGCAGAGTGTGCATTTCCTCACATTATACACGGCGATACGCCATCAGTCGCGTGGCGATAAATATCATCGCTGAATGTTTTATTGTTATGCCACCATAAATGGGGTTTGCCAACCCTACCGATATGCGTTGCGCAGCCGATTCCCGTGAATTTTCATAGAGATTGCAATGGGGAAAAAACGTTGCGGGGCGCTGCGCATTCCTTCATTTCCGCCCTCGTTTTATCGCGGCGCCTGCGCTGTACTGCGCTCAGTCCGTATTCAAGGAGGGAGGTTACATGAATTGCTGGGTCAGACGATTTGTCATCACGCTATTGGCGGGCGCCGCCGGTTGGTCGTGCGCCGCGGCCTCTCCTTGCCCGGACTGGTCGGCCGAGCGCGCCCAGACGGAAATGGCGGCGCTCGGCCGGCAGCTGGCGGTGTGGGATGCGGCTTATTATCAGGCGGGGGAGAGCCTGGTGGACGATGAGATTTACGATCAACTGCGAAGCCGGCTAACCCGCTGGCGACGCTGTTTTTTACCGGATAAAGCGGATTTTCCCGTCTCGTTGCCGAATGGCGGAAAACAGGCGCATCCCGTCGCGCAGACGGGGTTGAACAAGCTCTCTGAACGCGGAGAGCTACGGCAATGGATAAAACAGCATCAAGATTTATGGATCCAGCCCAAAATCGATGGCGTAGCGGTGACGCTGGAGTACCGGCGGGGGAGACTGGCGTCGGCGACGAGCCGGGGGAACGGTCTACGGGGAGAAAACTGGACGCAGAAGGTTCTCGCCATACCGGCGGTGCCCAAACGGCTGGAAGAGGCGTCGGAAACCGTGGTGCTGCAGGGTGAGCTCTTTCTCAAGGCGGACGGCCATCGGCAAAATCTGCGCGGCGGAATCAACGCCCGCGCGATCGTCGCCGGGGAGATGCGCCGCCGCCGGCACTCGTCCGTTACGCCGCGTATCGGCATCTTTATCTGGGCATGGCCCGATGGGCCGGCCGCGCTGTCTGAGCGTATCGAGGCATTGCGAACGATGGGATTCGCCCTGACGGCCGACTATACGCATCGCATTGCTTCGCTGGAAGAGGCCGAACGCTGGCGCGATCGCTGGTATCGCCAGCCGCTGCCTTTCGTTACCGACGGCGTGGTGATCCGCCGAGACAAGGAACCTCAGGGGCGCTACTGGCGTAATAGGCCGGCCGATTGGGCCGTGGCCTGGAAATATCCGTCGGTGCGGCAGGTGGCCGAGGTCAAGAGCGTTGATTTCTCTATCGGCCGCACGGGAACGATACATGTGGTCTTAAATCTCAACCCGTTGCGCCTGGATGACAAAGCGGTGCGCCGGGTGAATGTCGGCTCGCTAGCGCGCTGGCGGCGATGGGATGTTTTGCCTGGCGATCAGATAGGCGTCAGCCTGGCCGGACAGGGCATTCCCCGCTTGGACAACGTAGTGTGGCGCGCGGCTGTGCGCCCGCCGGTCACGCCGCCGGACGCGCGTGATTTTCACTCTCTCAGCTGCTTTCGGTACAGCGTTTCCTGCCGGCAACAGATGCTCTCCCGGTTAATCTGGCTGAGCGGCGAGCATGGGCTGAATCTGAGCGGGGTCGGCGAAGGGGTTTGGCGGCGTTTGATGCGGCACGGCGCGCTGAGCGATGTCGTATCCTGGCTGTCGCTGACCCGGGAGCAGATAAAGGACGTCAGGGGGATAGGAGATACTCAGGCTGATAACATCTATGACAGCCTGCAGCGGGCGCGCCGGCTGCCGTTGGCCCGCTGGCTGCCGGCTCTGGGGATGCCGCTGCCTCGTTCCGCCGCCGGCGCGCTGGAGAATATAGATTGGCGGCGGTTGCAGCAAAGGACATTGTCGCAGTGGCGACAGTTTCCGGGAGTCGGCGTTAAGCTGGCTGAAGAAATTATGGCGTTTTTGCATCATCCGGCGGTTGTCGAACTTATCGCCAGAATCGGCCGCGAAGGGGTTGAAACGTAATTCCCCGGGCGTTTTCGGGATATGAATAAATGGGGGGATGCGGCTTACGGCAGCCTTACTGGGCAATCGCTTATTTTTACAAAAATAACGACTTATTTTCCGCATCTGAACTCTGACATTACGCTGTTGTCCTATAGCTTCAGATAATAAATAAGGTTTGGTCGGAGCATTTGTCGCGATGAAGTTTAGTTCCCCCTTTTCACAAGCAACGTTATCGTTCTTACTGGCAATTTATATCGGCTGTTTCCTTAATATCTCGGTGTTTTATCGCCGTTTTGATTCTTTTTCAATATTGTCCGGCACTCATACTTCAAAATTCACTCCCATGGTAATTGAGCTGCTCGCCTGCATCTTTTTTACCTTTTTCCTGATGCGCATTATTTCTTTGGGGGGACGTTTTTTTTACCGCATCGCCGCATCTTTGCTGGTGCTTATTTCCGTAGCGGCCAGTTATTACATGACCTTTTTTAATGTAGTGATTGGTTACGGCATTATCGCCGCGGTAATGACCACGGATATCGACCTGTCCAAGGAGGTGGTCGGCTTCCGTTTTATTCTGTGGATGCTGCTGGTAAGCGCGCTGCCCTTGCTGCTGATTTGGAAAAACTCATTACGCTATACGTTGATTGAGCAGCTGAAGTCGCCGGGGAAACGCCTGGCGCCGCTTCTTGTGTTGCTGGCGGTGGTTGCCTTGGTCTGGCTGCCGATCCGCTATATGGATAAAACCCAGTCGATCTCTGAAAAGTCGTCCAACGTTGACTTGCCTAGCTATGGCGGCGTGGTCGCCCACTCTTATCTGCCGTCGAACTGGCTGTCTGCGCTGGGGCTGTTCGCCTACACCAAATATGACGAAAATCAGGACGCGGAGAATCTGTTCGATCCCGGCAAACATTTTACTTACCTTGCGCCGAAAGGGATTGATGACACCTATGTGATTTTCATCATCGGCGAAACCACCCGTTGGGATCATATGGGGCTGCTGGGATATGAGCGCGATACCACCCCCAGGCTGTCGAAAGAAAAAAATCTGGTGGCGTTTCGCGGAAAATCCTGCGATACCTCGACTAAACTCTCCATGCGCTGCATGTTTGTACGGGAAGGCGGAACGGAAGATAACCCTCAGCGCACGCTGAAGGAGCAAAATGTTTTTGCGGTATTGAAGGAGCTGGGCTTCACTTCCGAGCTGTTCGCGATGCAAAGCGAAGTTTGGTTTTACAACAGCATCGAAGCGGACAACTACTCCTTTCGCGAAATGATCGCGTCGGAAAAAAGTAACGACGGAAAGTCTGTGGACGACATGCTGCTGGTGGATGAAGTGCAAGAGTCTTTGGCGCGTTACCCTAAAGGCAAGCATTTGATTGTGCTGCATACCAAAGGATCTCATTACCTTTACTCCATGCGTTACCCGCGCAGCTATGCGCGCTATCAGCCGGAGTGCATGGGGGTAGACGCGTCCTGTTCCCGCGAACAGCTGATTAACGCATTTGATAACAGCGTATTGTATACCGACAGCTTTATCAGCAACGTTATCAACCAGGTGCGCGATAAGAAGGCTCTGGTGTTTTACGCCTCCGATCATGGCGAGTCCATTGACGAAAACTTCCATCTGCACGGTACGCCGCGCGAAATGGCGCCGCCGGAGCAGTTCCGCTCGCCGATGATGGTATGGGCGTCGGATAAGTTTCTGGCGGACGCCGATAACCTGAATGCCTTCGAGCGGCTAAAGGCCCAGCAGCGGATAGGAAGCACCCACCGTCACGAGGAGCTGTTTGACTCGATATTGGGATGTCTGGGCTATAGCTCGCCGGACGGAGGCATCAATCCTAAAAACAATTGGTGCAATAAGGGACGCTGACGGGGGAAGCCCGGTACATCAACCGGGCTATCTCTGGTATCGACCGCTTATGCGGTTTTCTGTTTGCGGAGGCGATTTTCGCGGCGGATTTTGCGCTCTTCCATCACCGCAACCATCGCCATCAGACAGATACAGCAGACGGCGGCGGTATCCAGCGCGGCGAAGGTGCCCGCCCAGCCGGTCAGACCGAAGATCGGCGTGCCGTCGGCAATCATCCCCAGCCCCAGTTTGGCGAAGCTGTCGCCAATCAGGTAGGCGAAGGTGCCCTTGATGCCGTCGGCCGCGCTGATGGCTTTTTTCGGCACAAAGCCCACGGCGGCGACGCCGATCAGCAGCTGCGGACCAAACACCAGGAAGCCGAGCGCAAATAATGAAGAGAGATAAATATACGGATTGCTGGCATGCTGGTAGATGCCCAGGGTGGCGATGATCAGCGCCAGCGCGATGCAGGCCACCAGCGCGCGGCGGCCATTGGCCAGGTCGGAGAGATAGCCCCACAGCAAAGTACCGACCAATGCGCCGGCCTCAAACAGGGTAAAGCCCTGAATCGCAACCTCTTTCGACAGTTTTAGCTCCTGAAAGGCGTATACCGTGGACCATTGGTCGATGCCGATACGCACCACATAAAGGAAGACGTTGGAGAAACACAGCAGCCAGATGACCTTGTTCTTCAGCACGTACTCGACAAAGATCTGCCATTTGGTCATCGAGTTGTCTTCCGTTTCTTTATCCTCATCGCTGATCTCTTCGCCAAACAGCTCTTCCGCCTTACCCAGGCCGTAAGCTTCCGGCGAGTCGCTGCCGTAGCGTAGGCCGATAAAGCCGATAATCAGCGCGATAACGGACGGTACGATAAACATGCCGATCACATGACCGTTAAACAGGTAGTTCGCACCGAACAGCGCCACGCCTGCCGCGCCGGCGCCGCCCAGGTTGTGGGAGATGTTCCACAGTCCCAGATAGGTTCCGCGCTTACGGCGCGGCGTCCATTTGGTGATGGTGGAGTAGCTGCACGACCCGCCGGTGCTCTGGAAGAATCCGCTCAGCGCGTAGAAGGCGATCATCAGAAACAGGCTGACGGAGCCGGACCCCATGCTGGCGCTGAAGCCCAGCATACAGATACTGGAGAGGATCAGCATAAACGGCAGGAACTGCTTGGTGTTTTTGCCGTCGGCATAGTAGGAGACCAGCGTTTTTCCCACGCCGTAGGTGATGGAGAATCCCAGGCCGATCATCCCCAGCTGCGTCATGCTCAGGCCGTAGGTGGAGATCATGTCATTCTGAGCGATGTTAAAGTTCTTGCGGATCAGGTACATGGTCAGGTAGCCGATAAAGACCACCAGATAGGACTGCATAAAGGGTTTGAACCACATTTTGCGCCGCGTTTCGATCGGCAGGTTCAGGGTCGGCTTGCGCACCTGATTAAGAAAGGCCAGCATGGTTGTCTCCTCTTACTTGCAAACGCTGGAAAATGGCTGCATTGTAAGAAACCCAGGCCGGAACTGGCTTAAGACATCATCCCGTCAAAACTAAGAAAAATTCTCGGTTTTGGCCTTTTAGGCGCAAAAGAGTGAAGCAGGTCACGTCCCTGAGGGGATTTATGGCCGGCATCTTTGACGCGGACGCTTTACTTTTCCATTGCACGATCGCCGTTTTCGTTCCGTAGGCGGGGTTGTCAACCGTCTGAAAAAGGTATCTCGGAAGTTTTTGGCGCGCCGTCGCGCGGAGCCTGCGCGTTTAAAAACGGCAGCAAGAGCAGGGCGGAGACGCCCGCCGCGACGGCAATCACCGCAAAGAAACCGGTCCAGTGCCAGATATCCATAATCTGCGCCAGCGGCCAACCGGAAAGCGACGCTCCCAGATAGGCGAAGAGTCCGACGAAACCGGTGGCGGCGCCCGCCGCGTCTTTGTGCGAACACTCCGCCGCCGCCATGCCGATCAGCATTTGCGGACCAAAAACAAAAAATCCCGTGGTAAAGAAGCAGGCCGCCTGCATCACATAGCTGACGAACGGCATCAGCCAAAGCGAACCGACGGAGAGCAGGATGCCGGCGGCGAAGATCAGGTTCATCGGTCCGCGGTTGCCGTTGAACAGTTTGTCCGAACCCCAGCCGGCGACCAGCGCGCCGATAAATCCGCCCAGTTCGAACATGGTTACCGCCGAGTTGGCGGTGACCAGATCCACGCCGAGGGTTTCCGACATATACAGATTGCCCCAGTCGTTGATGGCGGCCCGCACCACGTAAACCAATACATAGCAGAGCGCCAGCAGCCAGATGTAGGGGTTGGCGAGTACATACTTATGAAGAATTTCCCGGTGCGACAGCCCCTGGCCCTCATGCTGTTGCGCGATCTCCAACGCATCGCGGCGCCACTCGCCCACGCTGGGCAGCCCCAGGGTTTGCGGGCGATCGCGCAGCCGCCAGCATAAAAACAGCCCGACCGCTATTGCCAGCCCGCCGGCGATAATCAACCCGGCGCGCCAGCCGTAGTGCAGCGCCGCCGCCCCCACCACCATGGGGATCAGGGCGCCGCCCACGTTATGCGCGGTATTCCACAGCGCCCACCAGCCGCCGCGTTCGGTGCGCGAGTACCAGGTGGTGAGTAAGCGCGCGCATACCGGCGAGCCCCACCCTTGGAAGAAGGCGTTGGCGCCCCACAGCAGAGCGAACACCCATAGCGACGATGAAAAGCCGAACAGGATATTCACCACCCCGCTGGCAATCAGCCCCAGCCCCATAAAGTAGCGGGCGTTGGATCGGTCGCTGACGATGCCGGAAAAGAATTTCGACAGCCCGTAGGTGATGTAAAACAGCGTGGCGAGCAGGCCGATATCGGAGCGCGTCAGAATGTCGTTGGCGAGAATATCCGGCACTGCCGCGTTGAAACTTTTGCGCGTAAAGTAAAACAGCGCATAGCCCAGATAGATGGAGAGCAGGATATGCCGCCGCCAGTAGCGATACGTCTCGTCGATGGTTTTCCGGTCGCTAAGCGGCGGGATGCCGGGGGGTATTTTCAAAAAACCGAACATGACGATCCTTATTGATTACGCAGCGGCAAGCTGACGGTGACGCGGGTGCCGCGGGTGCAGGAGATAGTCAGCGAACCGCCGAGGGCCGAGACCCGTTCGCGCATGCTGGTCAGTCCCAGCCCCAACTGCCCCGAATTGGGCGGCAGCCCGCAGCCGTCGTCTTCAATCACCAGCATCAGCTGATTTTCTTTCCGCCAGCACGCCAGCATGACGGTGCTGGCGTTGGCGTGTTTGACGATGTTGTTCAGCCCCTCCTGGCAGACGCGAAACAGCGTGACGCGCTGGCTTTCGCTGAGCTGCGTCTCGTCGATTCGCCAGCTCAGTCGGCTGACGATGCCGTGTGCCTCCAGCTCCATTTCGCGCGTCAGCGAACGCATCGCCCGCTCGAGGGAAAGGTCGTCCAACTGGCGCGGCCGCAGGCGCCCCAGCAGACGGCGCACCGAGTCATACACGCCGAGAGAGAGCGTCTCAATCAACGCGCCGCTCTGCCTTACGCCGTTATTTTCCGGCGCCAGGCGCTGCAGAATCCCGGCTTGCGTACGAATTGCGGTAATGGTCTGGCCGATATCGTCGTGCAGTTCGCGCGCCACCTCCCGGCGCACGCTCTCTTCGGTTTCCAGCAGCCGTTCGGCGAGGCGGTGGTTGCGGGCCAGCTGGTTTTGCAGCGACAGGTTAAGCTCCCTCAGCCGCTGGATCCCCGCCCCCAGCAACAGTCCCGTCAGGCTCTGCGCCAGCAGCGAGAGCAGTAAATCCACCGGATGATCGTGCCAGGTTTGGCTGGCGATCAGCGCGATGGCGTTCATCAGCGTGGCGATGAGCGCCCCCTGCCAACCGTAATGCCAGGCGAGGGCGATAATCGGCAGCGCCAGACAAAACGGCGTAAAACGCGCCAGCTCGTTCGGCAGCCCCAGCTGTAGCCACAGGCTGACCGCGAACAGCAGCAGATACCAGAGCAGATGGCGGGTGCGCCAGTTGATCGGCTGAGCGACCAGCGCCGGTCCGAGCGGCAGCCAGATGGCGCTGGTAAGATAGTGCCAGATAACCAGACAGGTGGGCGCCAGCGTCAGTCCGCCGGTCAGCGTCAATAGCAGCACGGTGAGCGCGTTTTCCCCGTTGCCGATCCACGGCAGCGATTGCAACAGCGCGGCGGCGATTAGCGCGCCCCCCTGCAGCAACAGGGTATGCCAGTCATTGCGGCGGCGCTGGCGGCTGACCAGCGCGACGGGCAGCAGCGACAGCAGGCTGCCGATCATCAATAACGGCAGGTGGAGCAGGCCGACTTCCTGCGAGAGCCAAATCAGCAGCAGCCATTCGCTGCCCTGCAATACCGGCCAGTAGCCGCGCGGGCATTGCAGCATCAGCCCCAGGCGCAGGCCGAACGGGAACAGCAGCGCGGCCAGCTCAGGCCGTTCCACCAGATGCAGGCTGATGCCCCACAGGCAAAACCATGCGGCGGAGAAGATAAAAAGGCTGGCGACCAGCGAGATCGCCCGGGTAAGCAACGGACGCATCACCAGCCGGCGAACAGTCGACGGGCCAGCTCCACATCATTGCTGATGCCGAGTTTTTCCATCAGATTGGCGCGGTGCACATGCACCGTTTTGGGCGATAGCCCCAGTTCGGCGGCAATCTCTTTGACCGCCATCCCCTGCGCGAGTTTTTCCGCCACCTGGCGTTCGCGACGCGTCAGCGGATCCTGCCGCGAGGAGGCAAGCTTCAGCGCCACGTCCGGCGTGAGGTAGCAGCCGCCCGTCGCTACCGTACGCACGGCGGCGATCAGTTCGTCGGGGCTGCAACGCTTGGAGAGAAAGCCGCGCGCGCCGGCATGCAGCGCTTGTTCAATCAGCGCCGGGCTGTCGTGAACCGACAGCATTACCACCGCCATGCCTTTCGGCAGCTGGCTTAAGAGTTCAAGGCCGGAAATATCCGGCATAGAGATATCGCAGATGCAGACTTGCACGGTGCGTCCCGGTAGGCCGGCCAGCGCTTCTCGGCCGGAGCCGAACTCGCCGACAACCCGCATATCCGGCTCAAGGGCCAGCAGTTGGGCGAAACCGGAACGAACGATAAGATGGTCGTCAATGAGAGCGATAGTGATCATAGGGAAACCAGGCGTTGTAACAGGTGAGTACCTTAGCGTCACCGATCGTATCGTTCAAGTCTTGTTCGCTGGTTCCGCATCAAGCGCGCCGTCTTCGCCGGATGCTGGGCGGGACAGGCGGCGAAGACGGCGGCTGGATACTTTACCGCCAGCCGTTCGGCTTTTGCGAAAAAGAGATTGACGCTTCAATAGGCTAGCAGTAATATGCGCCCCGCATTCGGTGAGTGGCGCAGCCTGGTAGCGCACTTCGTTCGGGACGAAGGGGTCGGAGGTTCGAATCCTCTCTCACCGACCAAATCGACTTTCGGCAGGTATCGAATATCGCCAAAAGTATCAAGAAACCCGCGTCCTGCTTGGATTGGCGGGTTTTTTATTGCCCGTTATCTATCGTATACCCCGCTTACGGCCGGAAGCGTTGGGACTACATTTAGGACTGCATCCGCATAGTTCGATAAAAGCGTGGTCCCAACGGTAACCATCGTGGCAGTCCAGACAAAACCCCTCAGAAATGTCCCAAAAAGCGCGCGTTTATCGGTTTTTATTTGTTCGATTTTTTATTATCTAATTGTTTATTATTGGTTTTTATATTTGTTTTTATATCGTAATCTTAGTGTAAGCATCTTTACGAAATTATTATTAAATGCGATTTTATTTGCAGGGAAATAGGTGCGGTGGGCAACTATTTCCTGGTTGACGTATTATCCACTATGACCCAAACCTGGAAGGTGTCATCAATGATAAAAAGAACGGCGCTGTTATTTTCTACTCTGGTTGCCTGTGGTATGGGAATCTCCGTTGCCCATGCGGCTCAGACGGTATCATTGGGCTATGCGCAAGCGAAGGTCGACGATTTTAAAGACCTGAAAGGCATTACGGCCAAGTACCATTATCAGGGGGATTCCGCCCTCGGTATTATCGGCTCTTTTACGTACGTCAGTGCAAAAGAGACGGAATATTATCAGAACTCAATCAACGATCATTATAAGTTTAAATATTACTCACTGATGGCCGGGCCGTCTTACCGTTTTAACGATATCGTCAGCATCTACGGTCTGGCGGGGGTTGGCTATGGTAAATCCAGTTGGGAAGAGGGAGGCGTCGCCTCCCGTCACTCTGGTAGCGAAAATAAGTCCAGCTTTGCCTATGGCTTCGGCGTTCAAATCGCGCCGGCAGCAAACTGGGTGATTGACGCAGGTTATGAGGGGACGAAAATTTACGATACGCGCGCCGACGGATTCAACATCGGCGTCGGCTATCGCTTCTGATCCCCTGAATTGATAAACCGCAGCCGGTAGGCATTGCGCTCTACCGGCCGTTATCCCCTCTTTTTATGTTTCCTTTTTGAACAAAATACGCTCCAGCGACCTGCTGCCGTTGTAGTGCAGCCAGACGATAAAGGATTCGCTGCTCATGGGTTTGGCGTAAAGAAATCCTTGAATCAAAACCACGCCGCGCTGTTGTAGATAAGCCAATTGTTCAGTAGTTTCAACGCCTTCCGCCACCATTCCGAGCTTCATGCGATGGCTAAGGCTAATGATGGCGTCAAGGATGGGCGCTTCTTCATCCGGGGATGAGAGGATATGGATGAATCCCCGATCGATTTTCAGAAAATCGATCGGGAAGTTTTGCAGATAGGAGAGGGAGCAGTGACCGGTGCCGAAATCATCAATGGATATTGAGAATCCGTCTTTGCGCAGCTGATGTAAGCGCTGTATTACGTCCGCGCCGTTGCCGATCAGCGTGCGTTCCGTCAGCTCCAGCGAGATGTTCAGCCGATGCGCGGCGATCTTTGCCGCAAAATCGCGCACATCCGCGACAAAGTCCGGATGCTGTAGATGTTCCGCGGCCACATTGAGGCCGAGATGAAACCCGGGATCCACCCTCCAGCCGGCGATATCCGTCGCGACGAGATCGAACAGATGCTGAGTGAGGGGGATAATCATCCCCTCCGTTTCCGCGGTGGAAATAAAGATATCAGGCTTGATCCACTGGCCGTTGCTGCGCCGCCAGCGCAGCAGCGCTTCAACGCCGATGCAGCTCTGTGACTCGATGCTGTAAACCGGCTGGTAATAGACGGAAAACTCGCCTTTGGCGATGCCTCTATGAATTTCGTCCTGTCGCTGGCGCAGGCGTTTCTGCCTGCGCCACAGGATGACGGTGAAAATCAGCGACAGCACGACGGCGAGAGGAATAAAGGTAAAACTGGTTTTTTGCCAAATTCTTATCGATTCTGACGTCGGCGCCATTACGCGTATGGCGATCGGATACTTAGCGGATTGGAAAAGCAGTTCGGTGGTGGGGAAGACCCCTGACGCGGGCGCAATGGGCCGGCCCACCTGAATGGGATATCCCTGGTTTACCGTCAGCGTCAGCTGATATTTGCGTATCTGGCCGACCGCGCGCATCAGATCGATAAAGTGCCGGGCATCGACGACGACATAGGAGCCATAGCCGCGCGACGGCGTTTGCGCGAAGACCACGGCCGGCCGATTTTTTACGTCGAGCGCACCCTTAAGGGATTGGCTCCAGCGTTCAGACGCCGGGGCCGGCAGCCGCGGCTGCGCCGCCATGTCCAGCGGCGTCGCGGCATTGAAAGGGAGCGACGAACAGTAAACCCGGGCATCCCGCGTCACGCCTATCATGCGAAAATAGGAGAATACGGAGATAAGATGCTGTAGGTCAGCGCTGATTGCGTCGCAGGGCCGGCCCGCCAGGCGATTAAGCTCGTCCGCCATCGACCATGCCCGATCGGCGATATGCTCCGCGTGAAACATGACGACTTGCGCAGTGGATTCCAGATCCCGTTTTACCATTATCCGGGATTCAACAAAGGTAAGCAGTAACCCAAACAGCAGCGGCAATAGGCTCGCTGTCAGTAATAGAGGCCAATGGCGTTTACGCTTCTTGCCATGTCTGGAAATCATCCGCATCTCCTTTTTTCGCGGATCCAATACCTTGGATGAGGATACGTGACTCTCCGGCGCTGGCAAGCCTGCATAACCAATAAGATCAATCGGTTTTTCTGCTGATTTATCGTCCGGCGCAAGCGGCCGCGGCCGTACAAGTCCGCGCTTCCCTGCCTTAACGATGCGATATTGCTAGTAAATAACCATTACCGGTCCTATTTAGCGTGAGGCAGCGCCTGCGCGCAGGCCCAGGCGGAACTCCAGGCCCACTGGAAATTATAGCCGCCCAGCCAGCCGGTCACGTCGACCACTTCGCCGATGAAGTACAGCCCCGGCACTTTACCGGCTTCCAGGGTTTTTGACGATAGTTCGCGGGTATCCACGCCGCCCTGGGTGACTTCCGCGGTGCGATAGCCTTCGGTGCCGTTGGGCTGTACCCGCCATTGCGTTAAATTCTTCTCGATTTGCCGTTGCTGCGCGCAGCCGAGCTGTTTCAGCGTGACGTCCGGCAGCTGTCCCAACGTTTGCAGGCACTCGACCAGGCGTTTGGGCAGCCGCTGCGCCAGCGTGTTTTTCAGGCTCTGGTTGGGGTGGGCCAGCCGTTCATCATTAATCAGCGCCGCAATATCCTGGTCCGGCAGCAGGTTGATCGTGACGTATTCGCCGGCCTGCCAATAGCTGGAAAGCTGCAGCGCCGCCGGGCCGGAAAGGCCCCTGTGGGTAAACAGAATATTTTCGCGAAACGTCGCGCCATTTTCCGCGGCGATGGCCGCCGGCACGGAGACGCCGGAGAGCGTCTGCAAATGCTCCAGCAGCGGTTTATGCAGGGTAAAGGGCACCAGCGCCGCGCGCGTGGGCAGAACATTCAGGCCGAATTGCCGGGCGATTTGATAACCGAAGGGCGTCGCTCCCAGACCCGGCATGGACAGGCCGCCGCTGGCGATCACCAGCGCCGCGCCATGGAGCGTTTCGCCGTTGGTTAATCTCAGGGTAAACGCGCCGCCTGATTTTTCCACCGCCGCCACTTCGCTGCGTAACCGGATCTCGACCTGAGCCTCCGCGCACTCTGTAACCAACATGTCGACGATCTGTTGAGCTGAATCATCGCAGAATAGCTGGCCGAGGGTTTTCTCGTGGTAGGCGATACGGTGGCTATTCACCAGGCTGATAAAATCCCATTGGGTATAGCGCGCCAGGGCGGACTTGCAGAAGTGAGGGTTTTCAGAGAGATAAGCCGCAGGCTCGACGTACAGATTGGTGAAATTGCAGCGTCCCCCGCCGGACATTAAAATTTTACGTCCGGGCTTCTTGCCATTGTCGAGCAGCAAAACGCGTAGCCCGCGCCGTCCGGCCTGTGCGGCGCAGAAGAGCCCCGCCGCGCCGGCGCCGATGATGACAACGTCAAACTGTTCCACAATGATTTCTCCGCTGATGGTTTGCGCGTATTTTCTACCTTGAGATAAAAGGCGTGATGATCCAGGGCGGCAAATTGTAGTGTTCGTTGCAGTTGGATGCCAGCGTAACAATTTACGCCATTTGGTAATAATATATAATCTTTTGATTTTTATTAATTAATTATATATTTCGCCATCGGCCGTCACCGATTAAGTCAAAAAAATGTCATTTTTCCCTTTTCCCGCCCCAGCTTGTCGCAGATAATGCGCCGCGTTCATGACCACTAAATGGCCTAACGCTTATGCTACATTTATTTGCCGGACTGGATTATTACACCGGCCTGATGTTGATCCTGGCTTTACTGTTCGTGTTGATGTATGAAGCCATTAATGGTTTTCACGATACGGCCAACGCCGTCGCCACCGTGATTTATACCCGGGCAATGAAAGCGCAGTTCGCGGTTGTCATGGCGGGAATCTTCAATTTCTTAGGCGTGTTGCTGGGCGGGCTAAGCGTTGCTTATGCCATCGTCCACCTGCTTCCTACCGACTTATTGCTGAATGTCAGTTCGGCGCATGGTCTGGCCATGGTCTTCTCCATGCTGCTGGCCGCGATTATCTGGAACCTCGGCACCTGGTATTTCGGCCTGCCCGCTTCAAGCTCGCACACGCTGATCGGCGCCATCATCGGCATCGGCCTGACCAATGCCCTATTGACGAATACCTCCGTGGTGGACGCGCTCAATATTGGCAAAATGGTCAGCATTTTCCTGTCGTTAATCCTGTCGCCGATCGTGGGGATGGCGATCGCCGGCGCGATGCTGTTCTTATTACGCCGCTTTTGGAACAGCACGAAAAAACGGCAGCGCGTACATCTGACGCCTAACGATCGTGAAAAGCAGGACGGCAAACGCAAGCCGCCGTTCTGGACGCGCACCGCCCTGATTTTATCCGCCATCGGCGTCAGCTTTTCTCACGGAGCCAATGACGGTCAGAAGGGCATCGGTTTGATTATGCTGGTGTTGATCGGCGTGGCGCCGGCCGGGTTTATCGTCAATATGAACGCCTCCGGCTATGACATCAGCCGCACCCGCGACTCGGTGCTTAATCTTCAGGAATATTATCATCAGCACGGCGCCGCGCTGGGGCATGTTATCGACCTGTCCCCGCCGCTGATCCTGTCCGAGGAAAAAACCATTCCCGCCGATGAGAGCGGGGCGACGGAGTTCTATTGCGATAGCTCCCGCGTGATGGTGGCGATTGACCAGACGATGGGCCTGCTGAACAACCTGAAAGGCTACGAACAGTTAAATGCGGACGATCGCGGCAAGGTGCGCCGTTTACTGATGTGCATTGCCGATACCATGGATCGGATTATCAAGCTGCCGGAAACCCAGGCTGACGACAAGCGCTACCTGAGCAACCTGCGCAAGGATCTGCTGCAGACCGTCGAGTATGCGCCGATTTGGATCATCGTTGCGGTGGCGCTGGCGCTCTCTCTGGGGACCATGGTGGGCTGGAAACGCGTGGCGACCACCATCGGCGAGAAGATCGGCAAACGGGGAATGACCTATGCGCAGGGGGTGTCGGCGCAGGTCACCGCCGCCCTGTCGATTGGCGTCGCCAGCTATACCGGCATGCCGGTTTCCACCACGCACGTGTTGTCGTCCGCGGTGGCCGGGACGATGATCGTCGATGGCGGCGGCGTTCAGGGTAAGACGGTGAAAAACATCCTGCTGGCCTGGGTGCTGACGCTGCCGGTCTCGCTGGTCTTGTCGGGGTCGCTGTACTGGCTGGCATTGAAACTGATCCAGTAGCGGGCAAAGCTGGTCGATGAAGCGGTTCAGGCGGCCAGCCCCGTCGGATAAAGCCCGTTCCTCCCCGCGGCGGTCGGCGGGAACAGACAACAGGCGATTCTTAACGGATTAATGCCGTTTTAAGCCGGTTTTTCGGCGAAGCGCCGGGGGAGGTTGCCGTAGAGACGCCTCGCCCCGGGTCTCTCGATGCTTAAACCATCGCCATGAATTCTCAGCGGATCGCCTTTTTACCGTCGCTAACGGACTCGTTTTTTCAATACCAAATCAGCATCGCGATCAGGCTGACAATCACCAATCCACACAGCGCGGTGGTGAGCAGAAACTGGCCCCGCACCCTTTCGCAGCGGCGCATAAATTCAGGATCGTGATGCTCAAGATAACGTTGCGCGTAGATATAGCGCACCAGTCTGATCTGTTTGCTTGGCTGGCCGTGCGAGGTGAAGAATCCTCCTCCGTCCACGTATTGATAAAGCAGCGGATCGCAGTCACGCAATACCAGAAGTAATACACGTAATGAGGAATAATATCGCGCCATATTGATGATGCAGACAACACATAGAGCCCAGAAAAGCGCAAATGTACTGATCATGCTTCCCTCCCGGTAAGTGTCATATTCGTCAGCCGCCCCGGTATGACCAAACCAACGGCATATCTGCGAACATTTATGCCACACGTTCTTCACGTGATTTTATCGTGTGACCGGATGATTAAAGCATCGCGGTTACCCCTGTTGTTATTTCTCCCCTGAGCGAGTCTGATAGCCCGACCTCTCATTTTTATTGTAGAAGAGGAATGTCTCTTTTTTCTACAGCGACAGTAAAATCGGCGCATTAGACGACTTTCTCCGCCTTTATGGGCGGCTTCGAAGCATAAACTATGTACTTAAGGCGTAAATGGAAGCGCTTTCTTCCAAACCGGCCCATAATATTGACAGGATTGAAAATAGGTCTTTAATGGAAGAATCAACGCGTTAGCGGCCCAATGGCCTGATTGTTTCCTATGTCATTTTATTAATGCATATCGTTGTGATCGGCTGAACATACCGTGATGCGGCGAAGTGCTATCATATAAATCTCTATTAAGTCGCAGATTGGCAGCAGAAAATCTGTTGACCTAATTTTAGCCTTTACGGAAGGAGTCTTATTATGGCTTACAAACATATCCTTATTGCTGTCGACCTTTCTCCGGAAAGCAAAGTGTTAGTGGAAAAAGCCGTCTCTATGGCTAGACCTTATAACGCGAAAGTGTCTTTAATTCATGTCGATGTAAATTACTCCGATCTGTACACCGGGCTTATCGATGTCAATCTGGGGGATATGCAGCAACGCATCTCTGAAGAGACTCAGCATGCGCTGCTTGAGCTGTCCCAGAACGCCGGTTATCCCATTACGCAGACGCTGAGCGGCAGCGGCGATTTGGGGCAAATCCTGGTTGACGCCATCAAAAAGTACGATATGGACCTGGTGCTCTGCGGCCACCATCAGGATTTCTGGAGCAAGCTGATGTCCTCCGCGCGTCAATTGATTAATACGGTACACATCGACATGCTGATTGTCCCGTTGCGGGACGACGAAGAAGACGAAGAATAAATATCAGCGCGATTTTCGCGTTTTTAATCGACGAGAAGGTATAGTCCCTGGGCTATACCTTTTGTTATATAACAAAAACTTATGCTGAATTCCCTCCTGTTTTTTTACCCGCCGGCGCGAAAAAAAACCTCCCTATCCCATTGGATTATAAGGTTATCTGAAAAGAAAAGGCTTGCTCGAATATCCACCGCCGGTGTTATATTCCAAGGCTCGCGACATCATTTCCCACGATCCCGCACGCTTCAGCGCGGCTAAAAATCAAGAAGCGAAAGGGAGAAAAACTCGTTCAATCAGGAGCTGTTAATGACGCACATGGTACCTCTGGCACGTTTCCTTGACTCCGTTCAACAACGCGATCCCCACCAGCCGGAATTTTTGCAGGCGGTAAACGAAGTCCTTTCCACGCTGTGGCCCTTTCTAGAACAAAATCCCCGCTATGCGGATTACAGCCTGTTGGAGCGCCTGGTTGAGCCTGAGCGACTCATTCAGTTCCGCGTCGCCTGGACCGACGATAAAGGTCAGGTGCAGGTTAACCGTGCCTGGCGCGTGCAGTTCAGTTCGGCCATCGGGCCTTACAAAGGCGGGATGCGTTTTCATCCGTCGGTGAATCTGTCGATCCTGAAATTCCTTGGTTTCGAACAGACCTTTAAAAATGCGCTGACGACGCTGCCGATGGGCGGCGGCAAGGGCGGTTCCGATTTCAATCCTAAAGGCAAGAGCCAAGGCGAAGTGATGCGTTTCTGTCAGGCGCTGATGACGGAGTTGTATCGCCATTTAGGCGCTGATACCGATGTTCCGGCGGGGGATATCGGCGTTGGGGGGCGCGAAGTCGGCTTTATGGCCGGCATGATGAAAAAGCTGACCAATAACACCGCCTGCGTTTTTACCGGCAAGGGGCTCTCTTTCGGCGGCAGCCTGATGCGTCCCGAAGCGACGGGCTACGGCCTGATCTATTTCACCGCAGCCATGCTCGAACGCCACGGAATGGGCTTGGAAGGCATGCGCGTCGCCGTTTCCGGTTCGGGGAACGTGGCGCAGTACGCGATTGAAAAAGCGATGGCGCTGGGCGCCCGCGTGGTGACGGCGTCCGATTCCAACGGCACGGTCGTCGATGAAGGCGGCTTCACGCCGGAAAAACTGGCGCTGCTGGCGGAAATTAAAAACCAACGCTACGGCCGGGTGGAGGATTATGCGCGCGCAGCCAATCTGAGCTATCTGGCGGATAAAACGCCGTGGGATGTTCCCGTCGATATCGCGCTGCCCTGCGCCACCCAGAACGAACTGGATCTGCCGGCGGCGCGCAGGCTGATTGAGAACGGCGTCAAAGCGGTGGCGGAAGGGGCGAATATGCCGACTACGATCCCGGCGACGGACGCCTTTCTGGACGCGGGCGTGCTGTTCGCGCCGGGCAAGGCGGCCAATGCCGGCGGGGTGGCGACGTCCGGTTTGGAAATGGCGCAGAACGCCGCGCGTCTGGGGTGGAAAGCGCGAGAGGTGGACGACCGCCTGCAGCGCATCATGCTGGATATCCACGGCGCGTGCGTCCAGTACGGAGGCGATGGCGGCCAGACAAACTATGTGCGCGGCGCCAATATCGCCGGCTTTGTGAAAGTGGCGGACGCCATGCTGGCGCAGGGCGTGGTGTAATCGATCGTCGCGCAATCCCTGCATCGGCGTAATATCCTTCGCTTAAGCCGGTCTTTCGGGGAAACACCGGGGGAGGTTCCCGCAGGGATGCCTCCCCCCGATGGTCGCCCCGCGTATCTCGATGTTTAAACGATCGGCATTGCCTGCATCGGCGGGGATTCCGGCGCGCTAACGCCGGCCGCGCCATCTCTCCCTGATTTACGTTTTTTTATTACCTCATTCGCTAATCTTTAATGCAATCTTTCACCGCAGCGATCGTGACGCAGCCGCATCGTCCGGCGCTTTTTGGCGATGGAGTGTGACAGCCCTCACTATTCCAACGCATTTTTTCTTCCCCAGGCTGGCTGACGGCTTGCATTCACCGCCGCAGGCTGATTTTGGTTAATTATTTGTTATTAAATGGTGTGTTTTATGTTTTTATTCTGGCTTTGGCATGTAGTTATTTTACCACCAGAATATTATTTAACTTTTATTTAACCAATATATACATATATTTTAATATAAATCTGCGTAGATCACATTTATGCAACCTCAGCCACGCAGCCTCTTCCATTTCTTTGTAATCTGCATTCGCGGAGAGATCCCCCTACAAATAAAGAAAAGGTAGAGCTATGAAATCCAACCTCGCGTTACTTAAGGCATGTGCGGTCTCTGTTTGCATGCTGGCAACAATACCTTCTTTCGCCGCCGAGAAATATGAAATCGCCGTTGTGGCCAAGGTCACCGGTATTCCCTGGTTTAACCGTATGGAAGCAGGCGTGAAGGAGGCGGCGCAGAAGCTCAACGTCAATGCGTACCAAACCGGCGCATCCACCCCGGACCCGGCCGCTCAGGTGAAAGTTATTGAAGATCTGATCGCCAAGAACGTCAACGCCATTGTCGTTGTCCCCAACGATGCCAGCGTGCTGGAGCCGGTGCTGAAAAAGGCCCGTGATAAAGGCATTGTGGTGCTGACGCACGAATCCCCGGATCAGCAGATCGGCCAGTGGGATATTGAAACCATCGATAGCGAGAAATATGCCCAAGCGAATATGGATGAGCTGGCGAAAAGCATGGATGGCAAAGGCGGCTATGCCGTTTATGTCGGTTCGCTGACCGTGCCGCTGCATAACGCCTGGGCGGATTACGCCATTAAATACCAGAAAGAAAAATACCCGGAAATGTTTGAAGTGACCTCGCGCCTGCCGGTAGCGGAAAGCATCGATAGGTCTTTTTCCACGACGCAGGATCTCATCAAAACCTATCCGCAGATGAAAGGGATTATCGGCTTTGGCTCGCTAGGGCCGATCGGCGCCGGCCAGGCGCTGTCGAAGAAGCGCGGCGGCGATAAGATCGCCGTGGTGGGTATCGCCATGCCGTCTCAGGCCGCGCCTTACCTGATGCGCGGCGACATCAAGAAAGCGCTGCTGTGGGATCCGAAAGACGCGGGCTATGCGGTGGTGACGATCGCCGATCGACTACTGCAAGGCCAGGAAATCACCGGCGATCTTACCATCGAAGGGTTGGGCAAGGCGGATATCGATCGGGAAAATAAAGTTATTCGGTTTAATAAAATACTGGAAGTGACCAAAGATAATGCCAAGTCGCTCGGGTTTTAATTTTTAATTAATTCACCACACCAGGGAAATTTACTTCACGCAGGGACACGAAATAGCGTGTCCCAGGCTTCGGTCTTGCAAAAAATAAGCCTGCACAGGTTAATACTATGACATCACCCACTGCATTTATCACTCTGGAAAATATTAGTAAGAAATTTCCCGGCGTGCTGGCATTGGACCAGATCAACCTGACGCTGAATAAAGGCGAAGTACACTGCCTGGCAGGTCAGAACGGCTGTGGAAAGAGCACCATTATTAAAATAATTTCCGGCGTTTATCAGCCGGAAAAAGGCGCCAATATCGTACTTGACGGTAAATTATTTCACTCTTTAACGCCGCAGCTTTCCGGCCATTACGGTATTCAGGTCATCTATCAGGATCTGTCGTTATTTCCCAATTTGACCGTGGCGGAGAATATCGCCGTTCACCGTTATTTACCCGGCGGCTATTTCTGGGTACGGAAAAAAGCGATGCGTCAAATTGCGCAAGACGCGATGGCGCGTATTGGCGTGCATATCGATGTGAATAAGAAAGTGGAAAAGCTCTCTATTGCCGACCGCCAGCTGGTCGCGATCTGCCGCGCCATCGCCGCCGACGCGCGTTTGGTCATCATGGACGAGCCCACGGCGTCTCTGACGCGCCAGGAAGTGAATGGCCTGCTGCGGGTGGTCAGCGAACTGAAGGCCGCGGGCATCTGCGTGGTGTTTGTCAGCCACCGGCTGGATGAGGTGATGGAGGTGGCCGACCGGATCAGCGTCATACGCGACGGCAGGCTGGTGGGAACCTGGCCGGCCAGCGAATTGGACAGCCATGAGCTGGCGTTCCTGATGACCGGCCAGCGTTTCCACTACAGTCATCTGCCCGCCCGTCCGCCGGCGGAGAGTACGCCGCTGCTGGAGGTTCGCAACCTTAGCCGGCGCGGCAAGTATCGCAATATCAACCTTGCGCTGCACGGCGGCGAGATTGTCTCGATTGTCGGCCTGCTCGGCTCCGGGCGTACCGAACTGTGCCTTAGCCTGTTCGGCATGAGTGCGCCGGAAAGCGGCGAAATCCGCGTGGCCGGTCGGCCGGTGCGGCTGCATAACAACCGCGAAGCGGTGCGCCACGGTATTGGCTACGTTTCCGAAGACCGCCTGACCCAGGGGCTGATTATGGAGCAGTCCATCTATGACAATACCATCGCGACGGTATTTGATCGGCTGCATACCCCGCTCGGCCTGCTGGATCATCAAAAGGCCGAGGCGCTGGTCAGCCGGCTGATCCGCGATCTTAATATCAAGGTGTCCGACCCCTCATTGCCGGTGAAGACGCTGTCGGGCGGCAACGCCCAGCGCATCGCCATCGCCAAATGGGTGGCGACGCAGCCGAAGATCCTGATCCTCGACTCGCCTACGGTCGGCGTCGATATCGCCAATAAAGAGGGGATCTATCAGATCGCCAAAGATCTGGCCGGTATGGGGATGGCGGTGCTGATGATCTGCGACGAGATCGCGGAAGCCTGGTACAACAGCCATCGGGTGCTGGTGATGCGCAAGGGCGAACTGGTGGCTGAATTCTCCCCGCGCCACAGTAGCGAACAAGAGATTGCCGAGGTGGTGAATGGATAAATCGTTTCTCTTCCGTCTGGCCGGGCGGCATGAATTCTATCTGGGGCTGCTGGTTCTGGCGCTGGCGATCGGCCTGAGTCTCGGCACCGACGAGTTCCTGACGCTCGGCAATCTGACCGACGTCGCCACCAGCTACGCCATATTGGGGATTTTAGCCTGCGGTCTGTTCGTCGTCCTGATTGCGGGCGGCATCGATATCTCGTTTCCGGCGATTACCTCTATCGCTCAGTATGTGATGGCCAGTTGGATTATCCAGCACGGCGGCAGCTTTCCCCTGGCGTTCGCCATGTCCATCGGCGTGGGGCTGCTGCTCGGATTGGTCAACGGGCTGTTGGTCTATTGGCTGAAAGTCCCGGCGATCATTATCACCATCGCCACGCTGAATCTGTTTTATGGCTTGCTGGTCTATGTTACCAATGGCACCTGGCTCTACGGCTTTCCCGATTGGTTTATGGACGGCGTCAACTGGTTCTCGTTCACCGCGTCCGACGGTTATGACTACGGCCTGACGCTGCCGCTGCTGTGCCTGCTGGCCGTGATTGTCGTGACCGGCGCGTTGATGAACTTTACCCGTCTCGGCCGTCAGATCTTCGCCATGGGCGGCAACCGCGATGCGGCTTCGCGCCTGGGGCTGAATCTGATGCGCCTGCACTTTTACGTCTATGGCTATATGGGCATGCTGGCCGGCATCGCCGCCGTGGTGCAGGCGCAGATTACCCAGTCGGTGGCGCCCAACGCGTTGCTCGGTTTCGAACTGACGGTACTGGCGGCCGTGGTGCTTGGCGGCACCAGCATGACCGGCGGGCGCGGCTCGCTGACGGGAACGCTGCTCGGCGTGGTGCTGCTGGCCTGCCTGCAGAACGGCCTGACGCTGCTCAGCGTCTCTTCCTACTGGCACACGGTGTTCAGCGGCGTGATTATTCTGATCAGCATCAGTAGCACCGCCTGGAACGAAAAACGCAAGCTGGCTAAGGAGTTATAACATGTTACGGTTAACCCGTTTACTGCCCGGCGATCGCGTTATCCGCCTACAGAGCGTTATCCTGATCGCGGTGGCGCTGCTGTTCGCCGCGCTGCTTGGCACGCGCTTTTTCAGCGTCGGCAACTTTCAGTCTATCGCCTCGCAGCTGCCGATTCTCGGGATGCTGGCGCTCGGAATGGGCATTACCATGCTGACCGGCGGTATCAACCTGTCCATTATCGCCGGGGCGAACGCCTGTTCGCTGGCGATGGCGGCGATTATCGTCAGCCATCCCGAACAACCGCTGTTTTTGGCGTTGGCGCTGCTGGCCGGGCTGGCGCTGGCGGTCGCCATCGGTTTTCTGAACGGCGCGCTGGTCGCCTGGATCGGGGTGTCGCCGATACTCGCTTCGCTGGGCACCATGACATTGATCACCGGTCTGAACATCCTGCTTTCCAACGGCGCGGTGATTTCCGGCTTTCCGGCGGCTATTCAGTACCTCGGCAGCGGCGTCGTTCTCGGTATTCCGGTGGCGCTGCTGTTGTTCTTGCTGGTGGCCGCCGCGCTGTGGCTGCTGCTGGAACACACCACCCTGGGCCGCAGCCTGTATCTGATTGGCTCCAATGAGCAGGCCACCCGCTTTAGCGGGGTGAATACCGCCCGCGTCCAGATTGCCGTTTATATCCTCTCCGCGCTGCTGGGCTGGGGCGCGGCTTTGCTGATGATGGCGAAGTTCAACTCGGCCAAAGCGGGCTACGGCGAATCCTGGCTGCTGGTGACGATCCTGGCCTCGGTGCTGGGCGGCATTAATCCGGATGGGGGATTCGGCCGCATTCTCGGGTTGGTGCTGGCGCTGATTGTTTTGCAGATGCTGGAAAGCGGCCTCAATCTGCTGGGCGTCAGCAGCTATTTGACCATGGCCCTGTGGGGCGGCGTATTGCTGCTTTTCATCGCATTACAGAATCGAAAAGCCTGATTTCAGGAGAAAATAATGGCGAGTTACTTTATTGGCGTAGATGTGGGAACCGGTAGCGCGCGCGCGGGCGTATTCGATCTTAACGGCCATATGGTGGGACAGGCCAGCCGGGCGATAGAGCTCTACCGGCCGAAAGCGGACTTTGTGGAACAGTCTTCGGATAATATCTGGCATGCGGTGTGCAACGCGGTGCGCGACGCCGTCAGCCAGGCGGACATCAACCCGATCCAGGTGAAAGGCCTGGGGTTCGACGCCACCTGTTCGCTGGTGGTGTTGGACAAGGAGGGCAGGCCGCTGACCGTCAGCCCCTCGGGGCGCAGCGAACAGAATATCATCGTATGGATGGACCATCGCGCCATCGCGCAGGCCGAGCGTATCAATGCCACCCGCCACCCGGTGCTGGACTTCGTCGGCGGAATTATCTCGCCGGAAATGCAGACGCCCAAAATGCTGTGGCTGAAACAGCATATGCCGAACACCTGGGCCAACGTGGGGTATCTGTTTGACCTGCCGGATTTTCTAACCTGGCGCGCCACCGAGGACGCCACGCGCTCGCTCTGTTCCACGGTGTGCAAATGGACCTACCTCGGCCACGAACAGCGCTGGGATAAAAGCTACTTCCGCCAGATAGGGCTGGAAGATGTGCTGGAGCACGACGCGGCGAAGATCGGCGGCGATGTGAAAATGATGGGCGAACCGCTGGGGCGCGGCCTGACCCAGCGCGCGGCGCGCGAAATGGGGCTGATCGCCGGTACGGCGGTCAGCGTCTCGATTATCGACGCGCATGCCGGCACGCTGGGGACGATAGGCGCCACCGGCGTTTCCGGCGAGGTGGCGGACTTCGATCGGCGTATCGCGCTGATCGGCGGTACTTCCACAGGGCATATGGCGATGTCGTGCAGCGCCCGCTTTATCAACGGCGTGTGGGGGCCCTACTATTCCGCCATTCTGCCCGAGTACTGGCTGAACGAGGGCGGTCAGTCCGCCACCGGGGCGCTGATCGATCACGTTATCCAGTCGCATCCCTGTTACGCGGCGCTGCTGGAGCAGGCCCGCGCCAACAACCAGACCATCTATGAGGTTCTGAACGCCCTGCTGCGGCGGATGGCGGGCGAGCCGGAGAATATCGCTTTTCTGACTCAGGATATTCATATGCTGCCCTATTTCCACGGCAACCGCTCGCCGCGGGCCAATCCGACGCTGACCGGGGTGATGACCGGGCTGAAGTTGTCGCGTACGCCGGAGGATATGGCGCTGTACTATCTGGCGGCCATTCAGGCGATCGCACTCGGTACGCGGCATATTATCGAAACCATGAACCATAGCGGCTACAGCATAGACACGATTATGGCCAGCGGCGGCGGCACCAAAAATCCGGTATTCGTGCAGGAGCACGCCAACGCCACGGGATGCGCCATGCTGCTGCCGGAGGAGAGCGAGGCGATGCTGCTGGGCGGGGCGATGATGGGGACGGTGGCCGCCGGGGTATTCGATACGCTGCCGGAGGCGATGAACGCCATGAGCCGGATTGGCAAAACCGTTACGCCGCAGACCAATCAAATTAAGCAGTATTACGATCGCAAATATCGCATATTTCATGAGCTGTACAACGACCACATGAAATATCGCCGGCTGATGCAGGAGGAGATATGAGCCAACGGGAGTGGTTATGCGCCGCCCGGGCCTGGTCGGTTTATAGCCGCGAGCTGGCGCAGCTGGAGGAGCGCATCGACGCGCGCACCTGGCAGCAGTTATTAACGCTGCTGGCGCAGTGCGCCGGGCGGATTGCGGTCACGGGGGTCGGCACGTCCGGCATCGCGGCGCGCAAGATAGCCCATATGCTGGCCTGCGTGGAGCGCCCGGCGATCTATCTCAGCGCCACCGACGCCGCGCACGGCGATCTGGGGTTTCTGCAGCCGGAGGATCTGATTATTTTGATCTCGCGCGGCGGCAACTCCGATGAACTGACGCGTCTGCTGCCGACGCTACAGGCGAAAGGCGTCGGCATTATCAGCGTGACGGAGAATCCACACTCCGCGATTGCCCGCTCGGCCAAGCTGGTGATCCGCACCGGGGTGGAAAATGAGATCGATCCGCTCAATATGCTGGCGACCACCTCTATCGTGCTGGTTCTGGCGATATTCGACGCCGCCTGCGTCTGCCTGATGGAGCGCGACGGCTACGATAAAGACAATCTGCTGGCGGTGCATCCGGGGGGCGATGTGGGAAAACGCCTGCGCGGTTAAAGCGGCAGATAAAAATCGAAGCGGTGGCTTTTGGTCGCCAGCATGGACTGCGCCGGCACGCCGGCCAGCGGCGGCGCATAGTCCGGCCGCTTCACCACCACGCGCTTTTGGGCCAGCCGCCGGGCGGGGGCCAGCAAGGCGTCGGCGTCGCTATCCGCCCCCACCAGCGACTGAAACACCCGCATCTCTTTTTTCACCAGCGCGCTCTTTTGCCGATGCGGGAACATCGGATCGAGGTAGACCACGTCGGGGGGCGGGGAGATATCGTCCAGCGCCGTCAGGCTGGAAGCGTGCAGCAGCGTCAGCCGCTCGCGCAGCCACGGGCCTATCTCCGCATTCTGGTAGCCGCGCCGCAGCCCGTCGTCCAGCAGCGCCGCCACGACTGGGTTCCTCTCCAGCATGCGTACCCGGCACCCTAACGAGGCAAGTACAAAAGCATCGCGCCCCAGTCCGGCGGTGGCGTCCACCACCTCGGGCAGATAATCCTTTTTAATCCCGACGGCTTTGGCGACCGCTTCGCCGCGCCCGCCGCCGAAACGGCGGCGGTGCGCCATCGGCCCGGCGACGAAATCGACGAAGATGGCGCCGAGCTTCGGTTCATCCCGCTTACGCAGCTCCAGACGCGCCGGCGTCAGCGCCAGCGCCATGACGGCCTCGGGGTCGGAGACCAATCCCCAGCGCTCGGCGAGCGCCGTCAGGGCGGCGTTATCGGCGCCCTGCTCCGCGAACAGGCAGATCTTCATCCTTTGCGGCCGTTCACCCTTTAATACCGTAGTGGAGCAGCATGGCGTCCAGCTTCGGCTCGCGGCCGCGGAAGCGTTTGAACAGCGTCATCGGCTCTTCGGAACCGCCGCGCGACAAGATATCGTCCAGGAACGACTGGCCGGTGGCGCGATTGAAAATACCCTCTTCCTGGAAACGGGAGTAGGCGTCCGCCGCCAGCACGTCGGCCCACAGATAGCTGTAATAGCCCGCCGCGTAACCGCCGGCGAAGATATGGCTGAACGCGTGCGGGAAGCGTCCCCAGTCCGGGCTGGGCACCACGGCCACCTGCGCTTTCACCTCGGCCAGCGTCGGCAGAATGCGCGCGCCTGCGGTGGGGTCGAACTCGGCATGCAGACGGAAATCGAACAGGCCGAACTCAAGCTGGCGCAGGATGAACAGCGCCGCCTGATAATTTTTCGCCGCCAGCATTTTATCCAGCAGCTCCCGCGGCAGCGGCTCGCCGGTTTCATAGTGGCCGGAAATAAAGGCCAGCGCCTCCGGCTCCCAGCACCAGTTCTCCATAAACTGGCTCGGCAGCTCGACGGCGTCCCACGGCACGCCGTTGATGCCGGCGACGCCCGCGGTGTCGATGCGGGTCAACATATGGTGCAGGCCGTGGCCGAATTCGTGGAACAGCGTGGTGACCTCATCGTGGGTGAACAACGCGGGCTTGCCGTTGACCGGGCGGTTGAAGTTGCAGGTCAGGTAGGCCACCGGTTTTTGCAGCTCGCCGTCGCCTTTGCGCAGGCGGCCGACGCAGTCGTCCATCCAGGCGCCGCCGCGTTTGTGTTCGCGAGCGTAGAGATCGAGGTAGAAGCTACCGCGCAGCTCGCCGTTTTCGTCAAACAGGTCGAAGAAGCGCACTTCCGGGTGCCATACGTCCACATCCTTGCGCTCTTTGGCGGTGATGCCGTAAATGCGCTTAACCACTTCAAACAGCCCCTCGACGACGCGCTGTTCCGGGAAATAGGGGCGGAGCTGTTCGTCGCTGATGGCGTAGAGATGCTGTTTTTGCTGTTCGCTGTAGTAGGTGATATCCCACGGCTGCAGCGTCTCGACGCCGTAATGCTCTTTGGCGAAGGCGCGCAGCTGCGCCAGCTCCTCTTCCGCCTGAGGGCGCGCGCGTTTGGCCAGATCGGTCAGAAAATCGATGACCTGCTGGGGGGTTTCCGCCATTTTGGTGGCCAGGGATTTGTGCGCATAGCTGTCGAATCCCAGCAGCTGCGCCAGTTCATGGCGCAGCGCCAGCTCTTCCGCCATGACGCCGCTGTTGTCCCATTTGCCGGCGTTCGGCCCCTGGTCGGACGCGCGGGTGACATAGGCGCGGTACATCTCCTCGCGCAGCGCCTGATTGGCGCAGTAGGTCATCACCGGCAGATAGCTGGGAATATCCAGCGTCAGCAGCCAGCCGTCCTGCCCTTTGGCTTCCGCCTGCGCTTTGGCGGCGGCCAGCGCGCTTTCCGGCATGCCTTCCAGTTCGGAAACGTCGGCGATCGACTTGCTCCAGCCCATGGTGGCGTCCAGCACGTTGTTGCTGAACAGCGAACCCAGTTCGGACAGGCGCGCGGCGATTTCACCGTAGCGCTTCTGTTTTTCGGGCGGCAGGCCGATGCCGGACAGTTCAAAGTCGCGCAGCGCATTATCGACGGCTTTTTTCTGCGCCGTGCTCATGGCGGCGTAGTGTTCGCCGTCTCTCAGACTGCGGTACGCCTGATACAGCCCGGCGTGCTGGCCGACCCAGGTGCTGTGTTCGGACAGCAGCGGCAGACACTGTTCGTAGGCGCTGCGCAGCTCGGGGCTGTTTTTTACCGCATTCAGATGGCCGATCGGCGAAAAGATTCGGCCGAGACGATCGTCGCTGTCGGCCAGCGGCTGGCAAAGGTTATCCCAGGTAAAAGGGCCGGGTTGCGCGACCACGCGCTCTACGGTCTGACGGCAGGTTTCCAGCGCGGCCTTTACCGCCGGGACAATGTCTTCCGTTTTAATTTTGGAAAAAGGGGGCAGGGTAAATGGGGACAGTAATGGATTCGTCATAGCGCAGTCCTGATGTTATGGGGTCGTTATTGACCGACAAGGCTGATACAAATTGCTGATTAAGTCCAAGATGAGGGTGCCGATGGTTAAAATCAATGGCGGCGCGCGCGTTCGGTGTAAATTCGCCGCCGCCGGCCCCGGTTGAAAACGCGCCGGACTCCAGGCGTCGCCCCGGCGTATCGGCATAATATGACGCCGTGCGCTTACCCGCCATCATGAGGAAAATTCAAGTTGGGCGCGGCGGGTGAAGAGTTTTCAGCTCGGCGCGGGAACGTTGCGTGCTAGTCTCTCTGCATGATTTCCAAATGAAAAATAGAGACTGAACCCATATGGCCGTATCACAACAGCTGATCCCCCCTTTCCGCGCCGATGTCGTCGGCAGCTACCTGCGCCCGCAGTATCTTCATGACGCTCGTCGTCAATTCGCCGACGGCGAACTGTCCGCCGAACGGCTCGCGCAAGTGGAAGACAAAGCGATTGCCGAACTGGTTGAGAAACAGAAGCGCGCCGGATTGCAGGTTATCACCGACGGGGAGTTTCGCCGCAGCTGGTGGCATCTGGACTTTATGTGGGCGCTGAACGGCGTTGAAAAAGCGTCTATCTCCAAGGGATACGTGTTTGCGGATAAAGAGACGCGCGCGGAAACCGCTCGCCTGACCGGGAGGATTTCCGGCGAAAACCATGCGTTTGTCGAACATTTCAAATTCCTGAGCCAGTTCGCCGAACCGGGCATCGTGCCTCGGATGACGGTGCCGTCGCCGGCGCAGTTTCTGGCTGAGCTGCAGCGTGCGGACAACCAGGCGTCGACCGCTGCGATTTACCCGACGCTGGATGCGCTGGTGGCGGATATCGCCGGGGCGTATCAGACCTTTATTCAGGAAATTTATGCCGCCGGCTGCCGCAATCTTCAGCTGGACGACTGCACCTGGGGCATGCTGGTGGATCCGAAATTCGGCGGGGCGGGCGCGGCGGAGACGCCGGGAGCCACCCGTTGCGGCTGCGGTCAGGCGCATGACGAAACGCCGGAAAACAGCCGGGTCGGCACGTTGGCCGAGCTCTATCTGACGGTCAACAATGCGGCGATTGTCGGCGCGCCGGCGGATCTGGCGTTGACCACCCACGTTTGCCGCGGCAACTACCACTCATCCTGGGCCGCCAGCGGCGGCTACCAGCCGGTGGCGGACGTTCTGTTCGCGCGCGAGAATGTCTCGGCGTATTACCTGGAGTTCGATACCGAACGTTCCGGCGACTTCTCGCCGCTGGCGCAGGTCTCCGGCGACAAACAGGTGGTTTTGGGACTGATCTCCTCGAAATTCGGCGAGTTGGAAGACCGGCAGGCGGTGATTCAGCGCATCAACGAAGCGACCCGCTATATTCCTCTGGAGCGCCTGTGCCTGAGCACCCAGTGCGGCTTCGCCTCCACGGAAGAGGGCAATATTCTGACGGAAGAGCAGCAGTGGGCGAAAATCGCGCTGGTGAAGGCGATCGCCGACGAAGTGTGGGGCTAACACGCCAATCTCTGCGGGGGGCGGCGATATCCGCCGCCTTCGCTTTACGCCAAACCTGCCCGGCGCGCCCGCGCGCCGTCATTCCTGTTCTTACCCGCTCCCTGTTTGCCCACCGCCTGCTGCGTAAATTCACTGCCGTAACCGAGTAAAAGTAAGCGAAACAATCGTTTTGGTTGCCTGTTGGTTTATAATGCCGGCCTAGCGCCAGACCGGTGTAATGTAATAAAGAGGAACAACGGCATGACTCATTCCCAGCATACTTCTCTGGCAATCGGTATCGATCTGGGAACCACCAACAGCCTGATTTGCGTCTGGCGGAACGGCGAAGCGCAGCTGATTCCGAACGCGCTGGGCGAGTATTCCACGCCGTCGGCGGTCGCCATCGACGATGACGGCAGCATATTGGTCGGCAAACCCGCGGTTTCTCGTCTGACCACGCATCCCCATCTGTCGGCATCGCTGTTCAAACGCTATATGGGAAGTCAAAAAACTTTCCGCCTGGGCGAGCAGAGCTTTTCCCCCACCGAACTTTCCGCCATGGTGCTAAAGTCGCTCAAGGCGGACGCCGAAAGTTTTCTTGGGTGCGCCATCGAGGATGTGGTGATTTCCGTTCCCGCCTATTTCAGCGATGAGCAGCGAAAACAGACGCGTTTTGCGGCGGAACTGGCGGAGTTGAATGCCGTGCGGCTGATTAACGAACCCACCGCCGCCTCTATGGCCTACGGTCTGCACACGCAGGATCTGGGCCGGACTCTGGTATTCGATCTGGGCGGCGGAACCTTCGACGTCACGGTGCTGGAGTACGCTTTTCCTTTGATTGAGGTGCATAGTTCGGCGGGCGATAACTACCTCGGCGGCGAAGATTTCACTCAGGCGATAGTGAAAGCCTGTTTGCAGCGCTGGAAACTGGATGAACAAGATATTCCGGCACAGGCGCTGGCGGGGTTGTATGGTCATGCCGAAGCCCTGAAATGCCGGCCGGGCTATCCTGCCGCTGAGAACATCATGCTTTGGCGCTGGCGGGAGCAAGAGTGGCCTATGGTCGCGGATGAGCAATCGATAGAAGCGGCCTGGCTGCCGTTGCTGAACCGAATACGCGCGCCGATTGAACAAGCGTTGCATGATGCGCGTTTGCAGCCCGAACAGCTGGATCACGTGGTGCTGGTGGGGGGCGCGTCGAAAATGACCGTTATTCAGAAGCTGGTCGCCAGGCTTTTCGGCAAGCTGCCGTATCAACATTTGGATGCCGACACCGTGGTCGCGCAGGGCGCCGCGGCGCAGGCCGCCTGTCGGCTGCGTGAACAGGATATTGAAGAGATTATCCTCACCGACGTCTGCCCGTATACCTTAGGCATCAGAACGGCCAACGATACGCAGGACGGTCTTTTCTCGCCGATATTAGAGCGCAATACGGTTGTGCCTACCTCGCGGATAGAAACCTTCTCAACGTCTTCACCCGGTCAGGAGAGTATCCGTATCGCCGTCTATCAGGGGGAAAACCCCTATGTCGCCAATAACGTGTTTATCGATGAATTCGATATGTCGATAACGCCAAAGGCGTATCACCAGTCTATCGATGTTCGCTTTAGTTACGACATCAACGGGCTGCTTGAAGTGGACGTCAATTTGCCGGATAGCGGGGACACCTTTACCAAGGTGATTGACCGTAGTCCCATGGGGCTAAGTCAGCAGCAACAGCAGACCAGCCGCCAGCGATTAAAGGCGTTGAAAATTCACCCCAGAGATAACCTGATCAATCGTAATTTACTGGCGCGGCTGGAGAAGGCATGGGCGCAATCGCGGGCGGATGAGCGCGCGTTGGTCGGCGGCTGGCTAGGTGAGTTCGAGCGGCAGCTGGCGGCGCAGAATACGCAGGCGATTGAGGAAACGCGACGGCGTATTGAGCGGAATTTGGATGAAATACAACGCTGATCCCGTAAAGCGGCACGAGGGGCGTACCGCTCTACCCGACGGATGAGGGTTAGTCGCGCGCCTTCGAACGCGGCGGTCCAAATTTATTCCACCGCCTCGTACCGGGGGCGATTAGCGGGATCGCGAAGAGTATCGGCAGTATAAACGTGACGATCGTCGCGGTTTTCGGTGAAATAAACCCCATGTCATTAAATCGCCGGCGCGTCGCGATAAATATGTTGCACAGTATCAGCGACCACGGAATCAGGTAATAATAGAAAACGTCCGTGAAGAGGAGAAAGTCGCTCACGGAGCTGATAAGCATGCTGCCCAGCCCGGCCTGAAGTAGGTATTCGCGCCGGCTGATGCGGTCGTCTAGACGCCAGCAGCGCCATAGGCTACGCGTTTTGACCGACGTATCCCTGAGCCGGTTTTCCCGCTGTTCGGTCAATTGCAGCAAAATTTTTGCTATCAGTCGCAGGGTTATCTCTTCATGCGGATCGTTGACGCGTTCGAGCAAAAACGTCAGGCTGAGGTCGGTCGGCAAAACGTCGTTCCGCTCATACAGATGGCGCAGGATATCGGCTATTTGCGCGGCCTTTTGATCGTTGGAAAGCCGTTTTAACCGCGCCGAAAAAGCGTGTGACGGCCCCTCAAGCAGCGCATTTCTGATTTGCTCTTCCGGTTCGGTTTTAACCTCCAGCCGTTCCAAGCGGCTGCGATGCCGTTCGGCTGACTCGCCTTCGCCCAGCGATGCGTAAAGGGCGTGGAACAAAAGCTGATAGATAACCGGGGATTGCGCCACTATTGCCGGCCAATGGCGGTTTTTATCGTAGCAATCGCTGGCGGAGGTAAAAGGGGTATCTTCCTGATTATCGATATACTCTTCCGGCGAAAGCGGCAGTTGGAGCCAGCAGTGGCGATGCAACGGATCGCTCAGCGTCAAGCGCTGCTTCAACGCCGCCGCCGCTTCTTCCTGCGGTTTGCCCATCCCATCGAATAGCTTAACGAGCGAATAAACCGGGTGCGTCGGCGCAGGCCGCGGCAGCGTCGGTTTGGCGGCGATAATGATGTCGTCCAGCGGATCGTTCAGGATGACGATCAGGAGGATGGCCTGCCGCAACGCGTCCCGGGCGCCGATGTTCGCTCCGGCGCCGGCGAGATCGAGCGCAACCGCCGGCAGCAGATCGGCCAGACAATCTTTGATCGGCTCCGTCGTCTGGCGCGGTAGTGCGCCGTTATAGAGTTTTCGCAGGCTGTCCGGCGGCAACGCGCGAAATTGCCGGAGCCAGGCCTGAGCCTGCTGCCAGCCGGCGGCGTCTTCCCGAGCGAACGCCTCAGGCAGCGGGGATGCCGGGTCCGCCAGCCATTGGGTGAAAGATTGAATAATCGCGGAGGACTCCAGCCAAGACAACCGCTGCGCCGCCTGCGTCTGCAACCCCCGGAGAATCAAGGCGTGCAGCGGGTCTTCCGGCGGCGGCTGATCCAGTATGTCCTGCAACAGGCGCTCATCCCCCAGCGTCAGCATGCAGGCGTGCCAGTAGAGCGTCTGGGCGATGTCGGCGCCGTCGTTTTGCAACAGGCGGCGGTAAATGGGCAACACATCCTGCCTGCCGAGCTTCCACAAGATATAGTCCTGCGCCTGCGGGGCCGGCGACAGCCGCAGCGCCTGTCCCCAGCGCGTCATCATTTGCGTATTCTGCGGCGCGATAAAGAAGCGTTGCTGCGGCGCGTCAGCCGGCAGTCCGGCCAGATCCGGCGCCGGCGTGGGGTTTAGCGACTGAATCAGCAAGGGCAGCAGGTCGCTGCGATCGCGGGCGCACCAGCTCAGCAACCACTGCTCGGCGTGAGGATGGCCGTTACGCTGATACAGCCTGAGCCAGAGCGTCAGGGCCTGCTGCCGGTCATCGCACAGGGAGCAGTGGCGGGCGGCGAGATAGAGACAGTCATCGTCTTCCGGGGTTTCCGCCATCTGTTGCAGGCAGTAATCCCGCAGTTGGGCGTTGGGCTGTTCCGCATAGCTGTGCCAGCGGGCCAGCCGTCGCATTATGTCCGGCGCGTCGGGCCAGTAAAGAGCCGCGGCGTCGCTCAGCAGGCTTTTCAGCATAAACGGCGGACGGCTCCAGAACAGCTCGTTGGCCTGCTGAAAGTAGGCGATGGTTTGCAGCTGCGCGGGCAGGCTGAGGTGCGATAAAACAGAAAAATCGAACAGATCGTCATGCTCGAGCGAGTCCAGAAAATCTTGGATCTCCTTCGGCAGGCCTGCGTCGAGGTCGTTCAGACGCTGCTGCCAGCGCAGACGATCGGCCAGTATCCGCGCGCAGCGGTTTGACAGGCCGGGCTCCTGATAAAGACGTTGCAGCATGGGCCAGCGAAGGCGGTCAATGACGTCTACGCTGTGCTGGTTTAGTAAATGGATGTAACGTTGCCAATATGGCGGGTCGCACCGCTCCGCCGCATTACTTAACAGTTGATCAAAAGCGTCCTGTAGCGACGTCAATTCACTATCGGCTTCCGGGATATCCGCTTCGTCTTTATCGTTGTTTTCGGTGGGCGGGGTTTGCGCCAACTTACAGGCGGTATCGTAGGCCTGACGCAGCAGTTTGAAGCCTTGCGGGTCGGTCTCCGGGTGGAATTGCGGCACTTTTTGTCGATAAGCCTGACGAATAACATCTTGATCTTGTGTTGGCGGTATACCCAATATCTGCCAGCAGCGTGTGTCCATTATATCTCTACTCCTGATAGCGACTCAGGTCTGTCTATTTGAAAAACATTAACGTCCCATTCAAGGTCATGAATCGGGCTGTCGGGGTGGGTGTAAAGCGAGCCGATTTGGTTGATATAGCTAGGCTCTTGAGTGTAATGGCTATAGGCATGACGTTGCAGAATCGGATCGTCTTCATCCGATGCAAGCCAGTAGGTGCGGCCGACGAAAAAAGCGGCGAAATAGTTCTGCCAGCTGCGGTAGTAGTAGCGGGCGCGGTCGGCCAATCGGGTATGGAGCCACAGGCTTTCCGTTTCATTAATCCATCCATTTAATACGCCAATTCGGCTGAGAAAACTCATCCTCCCCAGATCCCAGGCGCGTATTCCCCCTTCGCCGCACAGCGCCGCCGTTTCGCCGACCAGCGTCATTATCGCCTGCTGCTCCGGCGCTTGATGGGCGCAGTAATCCCGCCATTCCGCCAGCGATATGTGATGCCACAGGAAATAGTGGTAAGCCAGATGCTCCGCATGACCGCCATCGGTCATGTTATTGATCGTGGCGATCAGGGTATCGCGGGAGTCTATCCCCCAGGAATCGTTAAGATCTACGGTCGATCCGGGTGGGTAAAGCGAATGGATGCCGTAATTGGCGCCATATTTGATATTGAGTGCAGCCATAGGCGCGGAAAGCGCCAGTAGCCAACGCTGATGTTCAGGTTCCATGCCAATAATGTTCCGTTTCATCATTTGTGGCAGAAAATCGTACTTCATATTCGTTAATATCGGTAATTTTCTATGTGTTGCAAACGGCGGCGCTTAGAACAAAAGTAATAAAAATCATACGCAAACCCGCGGTTCGTCAGCCCGTACTCCGCCTTGGGCCGCATTGTGAGGATATTTTTCCCGACGGAGCGTTTATACTGTGCGCTATGGCTTTTCTTTCCCGTTTACTGTGTTTTCTGAGGCGTTGAGGTCGCCGCGGGTCGGCACGGGGGAATAAAAAAGCATTAACCGATTTTTCTTATAAAATATCTCACCCGCAAAGCAAGAGAGCCTAATGCTAAGTTACCGCCACAGTTTTCACGCCGGCAATCATGCCGACGTGGTGAAACACACCGTTCAGAGCCTGATCGTCACCGCGCTGAAAGAGAAAGAGAAACCCTTCCTGTATCTGGATACCCACGCGGGCGCCGGGCGTTATCAATTGAGCGGCGAACATGCGGAACGCACCGGAGAGTATCTGGACGGCATCGCCAAAATCTGGCAGCGCGACGACCTTCCCGCCGAACTGGAGCCTTACATGCAGGCGGTGCGCGCCTATAATCATAACGGCCAGCTGCGCTACTACCCCGGCTCGCCGCTGATTGCCCGCCAGCTGCTGCGCGAGCAGGATAAAATTCATCTGACGGAGCTGCATCCCAGCGATTTTCCGCTGCTGCGCAACGAATTTCAGAAAGACGCCCGCGCCAGAGTGCTGCGCGAAGACGGCTACCAGCAGCTGAAATCGCAGCTGCCGCCGCTGTCCCGGCGCGGCTTTATTCTTATCGACCCGCCGTATGAGTTGAAAACCGATTATCAGGCGGTGGTGAAGGGGATTCAGGAAGGGCACAAACGCTTCGCCACCGGCGTGTTCGCGCTGTGGTATCCGGTGGTGCTGCGCCAGCAGATCAAACGGCTGCTGAAAGAGCTGGAGGCCACCGGCATCCGCAATATTTTGCAGATCGAACTGGCGGTATTGCCGGATAGCGATCGGCACGGCATGACGGCTTCCGGGATGATTGTGATCAATCCGCCGTGGAAGCTGAAAGCGCAAATGGAGAGCGTACTGCCCTGGTTGCACGGCGCGCTGTCGCCGGCCGGCACCGGGCACGTCGGCGTTGAACAGATCGTGCCCGAGTAGCGCGGCGAAATGCGCCGACCCGCGCCGCGGTTTTTTCCTATTGCAATCATAGGAACAACCTTTGCGGCGCGCCGGACGCCGACGTTACACTTTAAAAAACTATTTACCCAAGTATGGATATTGTGATGACTAAACACTATGACTACCTGGCAATTGGCGGCGGCAGCGGCGGGATCGCCTCGATCAACCGCGCGGCGATGTATGGGAAAAAATGTGCGTTGATCGAAGCGAAATATCTGGGCGGTACCTGTGTCAACGTCGGCTGCGTGCCGAAAAAAGTGATGTGGCATGCGGCGCAGATTGCCGAGGCGATCCGCCAATATGGCCCGGATTACGGTTTTGACGCCACGGTTAACCGCTTTGACTGGGAAACGCTGATTAAAAATCGCAGCGCCTATATCGACCGCATTCACCAGTCATACAACAATGTGCTGGGCAAAAATAAGGTTGAAGTGATCCGGGGATTCGCCCGCTTCGTCGATGCGCGCACGGTGGAAGTCAACGGCGAAAAAATCACCGCCGACCATATTCTGATCGCCACCGGCGGCCGTCCGGTGCGGCCCGATGTTCCCGGCGCCGAATACGGCATTGATTCCGACGGCTTCTTTGCCCTGGAGGCCTTGCCGAAACGCACCGCCGTCGTGGGCGCCGGCTATATCGCGGTGGAAATCGCCGGCGTGGTGCACGCGCTGGGTTCGCAAACGCATCTGTTTGTGCGTAAGCAGTCGCCGCTGCGCAGTTTCGATCCGCTGATCGTCGAGACGCTGGTTGAAGTGATGAACAGCGAAGGGCCGACGCTGCATACCGGTTCGATCCCGAAAGCGGTGGTGAAAAACGCCGACGGCAGCCTGACGCTGCGGCTGGAAAACGGTAAAGAACAGACCGTCGACTGCCTGATTTGGGCCATCGGCCGCACGCCGGCGACGGATAACCTGAACCTGGAGGCGGCCGATGTCGAGCGGGATGATAAAGGCTATATCCGGGTCGATCGCTTCCAGAATACCAACGTCCCGGGCATTTACGCCGTGGGCGATAACACCGGCGCGGTCGAGCTGACCCCGGTCGCCGTCGCCGCCGGCCGCCGTTTGTCCGAGCGTCTGTTTAACAACAAGCCCGATGAGCATCTGGATTACAGCAACATTCCGACCGTGGTATTCAGCCATCCGCCGATCGGCACCGTCGGGCTGACCGAGCCTCAGGCGCGCGAGCAGTATGGGGAGGGCAAGGTGAAGGTGTACACCTCTTCGTTCACCGCCATGTACACCGCCGTGACGCAGCATCGCCAGCCGTGCCGTATGAAGCTGGTCTGCGTCGGCAAAGAGGAGAAGATCGTCGGCATCCACGGTATCGGCTTCGGTATGGACGAAATGCTGCAGGGCTTCGCGGTGGCGCTGAAGATGGGGGCGACCAAAAAAGATTTCGACAACACGGTGGCCATCCACCCGACGGCGGCGGAAGAGTTTGTCACCATGCGCTGACTTTCAGTCGACAACCCGCGCTTATTAATCCGCTTAACGGCGTTCGCCTTGAGCCGCAACGGTAGCCGGACGGCATAGTCCATCCGGCAAACCCGCGGCGATTGGCGGCGCAAAAAGGTCATGATAAGGCCGCATCCGCTTTGCTTGGGTCACCAGCGATATTTTAGGGACGCGGTGATATTCCTCTCTTGTCCCAAATAGCAGTAGCCTTCATTGCAGACGGTGTCGCGATGATCGGCAATATTGCGCGCGCTGAGGGAGACCGTCAGCCCATCATATTTTTTGACGATGGCACCGAAATTATAGCTGAGCGTAGCGTCAAGATAATAAGCGGCGTCATTCTTGGTCGTGTTGGCCGTACTGGTATAATTCGAGCCGGTATACCGCAGGCCCGCGCCGGCCGACAGGCCCGGTATTAAGCCGCTGGCGGCGAAGGTATGGTTCACCCAGAGGCTGGCGGCGTGTTCAGGGGTGACGGCGGGCGAATTTCCGTCATCGTCTCCGGCCGTAATCCGGGAGTGAGCGTAGGTGTAAGCGGTAATAATGTCCCAGCCGTCGGCGATATCGGCGCGGGCTTCCAGCTCGACGCCTTTGTTCGTTACCTCGCCGAGCGCACGATAGGTCAGCGCCGTCGCATCGACCAGAACCGGCTTGTTCTTCTCCACGAGATGGTAAGTTGTGGCCGACAGCAGGATGTTCGAGCCGGGAGGCTGGTATTTCATCCCCAGTTCGAACTGCTCGCCTTTGGTTGGCGCCAGAATATCCCCCGATGCCGAGCGGTTAGCCACCGGCTCGAACGAGGTCGCATAGTTGGCGAATGGCGAGAAACCATTGTCGAAGGCGTAAAGCAGGCCGGCCTGCGTGGTGAAGGCGTCTTTTTTCAGACTTTCGTCGATGGGAACGCCGCTGCTCGGATAGAGGCCGGTACGGCTCTGTTCGACCCAGGTGTGGCGTCCGCCAAGCGTGAAATGCCAATTGCCGAGCGCGATCTGATCCATGGCGTAAAGCCCGCTCTGCCGCAAATCCGCATTGCTCTGATAGTAGCCATATCCCCCTGTCGGGCCGGACACGCCGTAACTCGGGTTGGCGATGTCGAAGTCGAAGGCGGAATCGACGGCGCCGTATCCATACGCGACGGAGGAGTCGATGTCCGTGTAGTCGAAGCCGGTCAACAGCGTATGGGAAAGCGCGCCAGTATCGAACGCCCATTCCAACTGCGTGTCCACCTGGAAAACATCCAATTCGTCGCGGATCTCCCACGGATAGCGGTGAGCGACCGTTCCGGTCCAGTGGCTTACGCTCAAATACTGGCCGTGCAAATTGAGGTGCGAATAGCGCAGGTTCTGCCGGAAGGTCACCAGGTTGTTGAAGTTGTGTTCAAACTCATACCCGACCTGTTGCTGGCGGGTCTTCTGGTGGTCGTATTCCGGATCGCTGGACCTAAAAGGTCGCACCTGGCCGCTTGCATCGGTGATTGCGCTGACCGATGCATCGGATTCGCTGTTTTGAACCAGGCTGTATACCGTGAGGCTGGTCCGATCGGATGGTGTCCAGGTCAGCGACGGCTGGAGAAAATAGCGATTATCGGCGATGTCGAAATTCGTTTCGCCCTCCCGCGCCAGACCGACGAGACGATAGGATAGATCGCCGCTGTCGCTCAGCGTGTCGGCCACATCGAAGGCGAACTGCTTACGGTTTTTGGTACCGTAAAGTATCCCCGCTTCGCGAATACGGCTGCCGTCGGCAAATTTCGAAACTTTATTCACGATGCCCGCCGGCGTTCCGGCGCCATAGAGTACCGAAACCGGCCCTTTAACGATTTCCGTACGCTCCAGCGAATAGGGATCCGTCCGGAACATGCCGTAGTTCAGATAAGGTTGTCGCAGGCCGTCTTTGTAGTCGCCCATTGTCGTCGCGCTGTAGCCGCGGATGTAGATCTGATCGAAACGGGGATCAAAACCATAGGGGCCCGTCGTTACGCCGGCGGAATAGCGGACGGCTTCGACGGTGTCCTGAACGCCGCGCTGTTCCATCTCCCGCCTGGTGATAACGGACACGGAACGGTCGGTCTTGATAAGAGGCGTATTCAGCTTCGTAGCGGCGCGACTGTCTCTGGCGACGGTCGTGGCGTTATCATCGCCAGCGGCGTTGGCCTCGACCACTATCGTGTCGCGCCCCGTCGGGTCGGCGGCGGTTTTTTTGCCGTCGGCATCCAACGGATCGGCCGGAGCCGCATAGTCGCTCTCCGATGCCGCTTGGGCATGCGCCGAGTGGGGGGCAAATCCGGCGGTAAAGATGAACATAGACGGCAACAGCAGTGAAAATCTGGTCATGGCTTGGTTATAGGCAAGTACCCTGCAACGCATATGTACTCCGAAAATTCAAAGAGATAGATTTAGGTTGTTGACGTTGTTGGTTCGGAGCGTCGATGAGTCGCCCTAATCGGCGGCATGGCGAAAGAAAAGTCGATATCGCCTTCAGCGAAGGCCGCATGACCTGGTCAGATTCGGTTATTCAGAACATATCCGTCTGCCGTAAGAGAAAATATCGCCGCGAACCTGCAACCGCGTAGATGACAGGTATCTACTATCTACATGAAAAAATTAGAATTGTATTTATTTGCAGGCTAATGAGCCGGAGTATACTATCCATTGAATCTTTATGTAAATAATTTTCATTCGTATTTTATGCCGATCGGCATCAGCGACACCGCCAGAGAGACGCTAAGCGCGCCTTTGGGGGAGTAACGGTAACGCGGGTGAAATAGGATTCGAACCCGGCCGGGGGAACGCGCGTTGTCCCGACGTATGATGGACTACGAGAATTTGACGGCAAAAAACCGACCGGCGCATTGCGCCGGTCGGTAGGGGCGGGTGTTTCGGCCTGCGCGATTACGCCAGGTCAAAGCGATCCAGCATCATCACTTTGTTCCACGCGGCGACGAAATCCTGCACGAACTTCGCCTGGGCGTCGGCGCTGGCGTACACTTCCGCCAGGGCGCGCAGCTGCGCGTTGGAGCCGAACACCAGGTCGGCGCGCGTTGCGGTCCACTTCACTTCTCCGCTGTCGCGGTCGCGTCCTTCATAGAGGCCGGCGCCGTCCGCAACGGCTTTCCACGCGGTGCGCATATCCAGCAGGTTGACGAAGAAGTCGTTGGTCAGCGTGCCCGGCCGCCGCGTAAAGACGCCGTTGGCGGAGCCGTCGGCATTGATGTTGATGGCGCGCAGGCCGCCTATCAGCACGGTCAGTTCCGGCGCGCTCAGCGTCAGCAACTGCGCCTTGTCGATCAGCGCCACCTCGGCCGGCGTCGCCAGTCCGGCCATCTCGTAGTTGCGAAAGCCGTCCGCGGCCGGTTCCAGCTTGGAGAAGGAATCGACGTCGGTCTGCTCTTGAGAAGCATCGGTGCGGCCCGGCGTAAAGGGGACCGTCACCTTCTGGCCGGCCGCCTGCGCCGCCTGTTCGATCCCGGCGTTGCCCGCCAGCACGATCAGATCCGCCAGAGACACCTGCTTACCGCCGCTCGCTTCCTGATTGAACTCGCGTCGGATGGCTTCCAACGCGCCCAGCACTTTGGCCAACTGTTCGGGCTGGTTGACTTCCCAGTCTTTTTGCGGCGCCAGGCGGATGCGCGCGCCGTCGGCGCCGCCGCGCTTATCGCCGCCGCGGAAGGTGGAGGCCGAAGCCCAGGCGGTGCCAACCAGTTCGGAGACGCTCAAACCCGCTTCCAGCACTTTGGCCTTAAGCGTCGCGGCGTCCGCCTCGTCAATCAGCGGATGATTGACGGCGGGCAGCGGATCTTGCCAAATCAGCTCTTCCCGCGGAACTTCCGGGCCGAGGTAGCGCGAGCGCGGCCCCATGTCGCGGTGGGTCAGCTTGAACCAGGCGCGGGCGAACGCTTCGGCGAACGCCTGCGGGTTCTCCAGGAATCGGCGTGAAATTTTCTCGTAGATCGGATCGACGCGCAGCGACAGGTCGGTGGTCAGCATGGTCGGCTTGCGCTTTCTCGACGGGTCGTGCGGGTCGGGAATGATCTCCTCGGCGTCCTTAGCCTCCCACTGGATCAGGCCGGCCGGGCTGCGGGTCTGGACCCACTCATATTTGAACAGGTTTTCGAAAAAGTAGTTGCTCCACTGCGCCGGCGTCTGCGTCCAGACGACCTCCAGGCCGCTGCCGATGGCGTCGCCGCCGTGGCCGGCGCCGTAATCGCTGGCCCAGCCAAGCCCCTGCGCCTCCAGGCCGGCGGCTTCGGGGTCCGCCCCTTTATGCGACTCCGGCGCCGCGCCGTGGGTTTTGCCGAAGGTGTGGCCGCCGCCGATCAGCGCGACGGTTTCCTCGTCGTTCATCCCCATGCGCGCGAACGTCACGCGGATGGCGTGGGCCGCCGCCGCCGCATCGCCGCTGGCGTTCGGGCCTTCCGGGTTGACATAGATCAGGCCCATCTCGGTGGCGCCGAGATTCGCGTCGAGCTTATCGGCCGGCCGGTGGGAGGCCCAGGTGGTTTCGGAACCCCAGTTGACGTCCAGATCCGGCTCCCAGGTGTCTGCGCGCCCTCCGCCGAAACCGAAGGTGCGGAACCCCATGGTTTCCAGCGCCACGTTGCCGGTCAGGATAAACAGGTCGGCCCAGGAGATCGCCTGGCCGTATTTTTGCTTGATCGGCCACAGCAGGCGGCGGGATTTGTCGATATTGACGTTGTCCGGCCAGGCGTTCAGCGGGGCGAAACGCTGCTGACCGCGCCCGCCGCCGCCGCGGCCGTCGGCGGCGCGGTAGGTGCCGGCGCTGTGCCACGCCATGCGGATAAATTGCGGTCCGTAGTGGCCGAAGTCGGCGGGCCACCAATCTTGCGAATCCGTCATCAGCTTGCGCAGATCGTTCTTCAGCGCCTGATAATCCAGCTTCTTGAAGGCTTCGCGATAGTTGAATGTCGGGTCGAGGGGATTCGAGCGAGATGAGTGCTGACTCAGCAGATCGACGCGCAGTTGATTCGGCCACCAGTCGCGGTTGGTGGTGCCGCCGCCGGCGAGGCCGTGTTTACCGGCGGCGTCGTGTGAAAATGGGCACTTTGCTTCAGTTGACATAATATCCTCTACCTTGTTCTGAGTAATCGGCTATCCGGTCTCGTCGGGCTGCCGGATTCCAGATGATGGGCACGACAATGCTTTTACTGACGCGGTTCGGTAATGCCGTCCGCCGTTTCCGCGCGGCCGTCGTCTGCGGCGCCGGTTGCGGCGGTCTGGCTGCGTTGACCGACGTCGTCCGTGGGGCGCTTCGGTTAACGCTGGATTCATCTTAGAGTTTGTCTGGTTATAGATAAAATCGAATACAATTAACATTGCAATAGGAGGGGGCTATCTAAACGGCCCGGGGCGGCGGGAAGCGCGAACGGCGCCGCCCGAAGCGGCGCTGAATGTGGTGCGCGAAGGTTGAAGATGCGGCGGGCCGCCTTTATAACGTGACGCCGCTTTTAAAGATCGCCAGTTCGCGAAAGTCATTCACTTCGTTGCATGCGGGTTTGCCGTTGGCAATCGCTACGATCAGATCGACGAACTCCTGCAACAGCGTATCCATATCGACGCCGTGGATCAGCCGGCCGGCGTCAAAGTCTATCCAATGCGGTTTTCTCGCCGCCAGCTCGCTGTTGGTGGCCAGCTTGACCGTCGGCACGAAGCCGCCGTAGGGCGTGCCCCGTCCGGTACTGAATAGCACCATATGGCAGCCGGCGCCCGCTAATGCGCTGGTGGCGACGGCGTCGTTGCCGGGAGCGCTTAACAGGTTCAATCCGGCGGTTTTTAGCCGTTCGGCGTATTTTAATACATCAACCACCTGACTCTGCCCGGCCTTCTGGGTACAGCCCAGCGACTTTTCCTCAAGCGTGGTGATGCCTCCGGCCTTGTTTCCCGGCGAGGGGTTCTCATAGATGGGCTGATGGTGGTCGATGAAGTATTGCTTGAAATCGTTCACCATGCTGACGGTTTTGTCGAATGTCTCCGCGTCGCGGCAGCGGCTCATTAAGATCCGCTCCGCGCCGAACATCTCGGGCACTTCGGTCAATACCGAGGTGCCCCCGTTGCCGATCGCATAGTCGGAAAAGCGTCCCAGCAACGGGTTGGCGGTAATACCGGACAATCCGTCGGAACCGCCGCACTCCAAACCGAACTTTAACTCGCTCAGCCAGCCAGGCTCGCGCCGGTCCTGCCGCATCGCCTGGTATAACGACTGTAACAGCGCCAGACCGACCGACACCTCGTCGTCCTGCTGCTGACACACCATGAATCGCACCCGCTGAGGATCGACATCCCCCAGCGTGTTGCGAAAGGCGTCCACCTGGTTGTTTTCGCAGCCCAGGCCGATCACCAGTACCGCGCCGGCATGCGGATGGTGAACCATATTCTGCAGCATGGTTCGGGTGTTGTCGTGGTCGTCGCCGAGCTGCGAACAGCCGAACGGGTGGCTAAACAGATAGACGCCGTCGATTCCCGCGGTCTCGGGGTGGGCGCGTAAAAAGCGCTGCTGGATTTGCCGGGCGATGCCGTTGACGCAGCCCACGGTCGGGACGATCCACAGCTCATTGCGAATGCCCACCGCGCCGCCGGCTCGGCGATACAGCCGTATCGGCCGATCCGGCAACGGCGCCGGCAGTACGCCGGGCTGCGGCCGGTAGGTATAGCTATCCAGATCGCTCAGATTGGTTTTGGCGTTGTGCGTATGGATATGTTCGCCGGCCGCGATCGCGCTCAGGGCATGGCCGATAGGCAAACCGTATTTCATGATGTGCTGTCCGGCCTGTAGCGGGATCAGGGCGCATTTATGCCCGCGGGCCACCGGCGACGCCAGGATGAGCGTGCGGCCCTCAACCTCGACCCGTTCGCCGCCGGCGAGGTCGCGCAGTGCGACGCCGACATTGTCCAGCGGATGTATTTTTATCATATCTTGCATGGGAGCACCTTAACGACAAGCGGCCAAAGCAGCGCGCATCCCCTGAGTTTGGATATCCTGCAGCCGGCGGGCGACGGTTTCCGTCAGCTGTGGAACCGTATTCAGATCCGCGCCCCAGTGTTCGCGGTCGGCCAGCACGCTTTGCGCCAGGTCGCCGAGCGTGGCGGCGCCGGCATCGACCGCCTGCCAGAGGGCGGCGAAGCGATCGAGCCAGCGGGCGTCGTCCTGTAAGGGGTAGCTCTCGTCCCGGCGTTTGCCGCGATAAAACATCAATAGCGCGGCGAGGGCGAAGGTCAGACGCGGCGGCAGCCGATGGTTCCTGCGCTGATAAGCCAGCAGCTGCGGCAAAATTCGGGTGCGGAATTTGGTCATGCCGTTAAGGGCGATGGCGAGCAGCTGGTGTTGGATAAACGGGTTGCGGAACCGGCTCAGCACCGCCAGGGCGAAGTCGCGCAGCTCTTCCGGCGGCAGATCAAGCACCGGGACGATCTCCTGCGCGATCGCCTGTTCGACAAGCCGGCTGATTTGCGCGTCGTCCATCGCTTCGCCCACGGTATTCAATCCGGCCAGAAACGCCACCGGAACCAGCGCGGTATGGGCGCCGTTCAAAATCGCCACCTTGCGTTCCTTATACGGTTTGATGTCGTCGACAATTCGAATGTTCAGCGGGTAATCATCCAGATGCAGCGCTCGCGCCAGCCACTGCGGCCCCTGAATAACAAACAGATAGAAATGTTCGGCGGTATCAAGAAACGCATCGCGGTAGCCCAGCCGCCGCTCCAGCGCCGCCGCCTCATCGCGCGGGTAGCCGGTGACGATTCTATCGACCAGCGTAGAGCAAAACGTATTGTGCGCGCTCAGCCAATGTACGAACGCCTCTCCCAGCCGCCACTGCCGGGCGTAGCGCAGCACCAGCGTTTGCAGCGCTTCGCCGTTATAGTCGATCAGTTCGCAGGGCAGTATCACCCACCCCTTGTCCGCCGCGCCGTCGAAATGCCTGAAACGCTCATAGAGCAGACGGGTCAGTTTGGCGGGGAAGCTGGCCGGGGGCGCGTCATCGAAGCCGTCCTGCTCCAGATAGCCGATCCCGGCTTCGGTGGTGTTGGAAAACACCCAGCGCATCTCCGGATTGCGCGCCAGCGCTAAATACTCCTCAAACTGCTGATAAACATTAATTTCCCGGTTGACCGAGCGAATAATCCGCGCCTCGCTGACGCTGTCGCCATGCGGGTTTAGGCCGCGAATAATCGTGGTATAGAGTCCATCCTGGGCGTTCAGCGAAGGGGGCGCGTCGCTGTCGATCGGCCGGACGATCACCACGCCGGCATTGAGGGCGGTGTGCTCATTGAGCAAATCCAATTGCCAATCGACGAACGCGCGCAGAAAGTTTCCCTCGCCGAATTGGATGATTTTTTCGGGATGGCGGCGGCCGGGAAAATCGTGACGATTCAGCGTTAACATAGCGATATCCTTAAGTGAAAAGCGTTATCGGGATGGCGTCCCGAGAGATGATGGGGTCGCCATGATTCAGAACTGAATCACGCCCTTGATGAGCGCCCTGTTCTTCACCACGTCCGTTTCATACACTTCGGCCAGCGTATGAAAATCAAAGCGATGCGTGAGCATCATGTCCGCGGAGAGTTTTCCCGCCGCCATTAAGCGGCCGACTTTGGCGAAGTCCTCCTCGGTGGCGTTGCGGCTGCCCATCATCGTGGTCTCTTTTTTGTGGAAGTCCGGATCGGCAAAGCTGAGATCGCCTTTGAACAAGCCGACAAAGACGATGCTGCCGCCGTGGCGGATGAGGTTAACGCTGTTATTCATCGCATGCTGGTTGCCGGTGGCGTCGATGACCTTTAGCGGCAGCGCGCCCGAGAACGCCTCACGCAGCTGCCGTTCGAATGCTTCTGCCGCGGGGTCCAGGGTGGCGATCTCCAGTTTCTCTGCCACATGGCGGCGGCGTTCGGCGCTGGTGTCGGCCATGACCACCTGCGCGCCGTCGGCCTTGGCGATGGCCGCCACCCCCAGGCCGATCGGCCCGGCGCCGACCACCAGCACCTGTTCGTCGGGTTGAACGGCGGCGCGGCGCACGGCGTGGGCGCTGATGGCGAAAGGTTCGATCAGCGCGGCGGATACCGGATCGACGTCATCGACGATCAGTAAATTCTGTACCGGAACCGTGAGGTATTCGCAGAATCCGCCGTCCTGATGTACCCCGATGACCGAAATATTTTCACAGCAGTTGGTTTTGCCGCTCAGGCAGGAGCGGCACCGGTGGCAGGCGACATAGGGAATAACGGCAACCCGTTGACCGGCATGCATATTGTGCACGTTATTTCCCAGCGCGATCACTTCGCCGCAAATTTCATGACCTAAGACGCGCGGATAACTGAAAAAAGGCTGATTGCCGCCCCAGGCATGAATATCCGTACCGCAAATACCGACGTTTAAAATCTTGATTAACGCCTCGTCATCTTTAGGTATCGGCTGTTTCCGCTGTTGATAAACCAGTTTTGTCGGTTCCTCGCAAACCAGCGTTTTCATGGTATTTATATTTTTCATAAAAAAATCCTCGTGAAGGGTGGATTCTTTTATTAAATAAAAAAACGGTTTCGGGCTATGCCTTAGAAATTATTTGTGAGTCGCCGCTTAATATTCAGCTTTAAATTAGTTTTAAATGAATAAAAAGCCAAAGGAGCCATAATGAGCCGCACGCAAAATCTTCGTCATAACGTGATCAATCAGATGATCGACGGCATCAGTAAAGGACATATCCGCTCGCCGCTTCCTTCGCAGGCGGCCCTGGCGGAAATGTATAACGTCAGCCGCACCACGGTGAACCATACCCTGAGCTATTTGCATCGGCAGGGGGTATTGGAAAAAGTGGGCGGCAATTATCTTATCATTCGCGATCCCACGGAGGATGACGGCTTCGACAGCGTCAGCCAGCCGCTCGAAGAGCAGACCCGCGTATTTGAACGCGCCTTTTTCCATATGATTAATCAGCGAAAATTACGCGCGGGCGACAGTTTTTCCGAATTGCAGCTGGCGCGGGAAGCGATGGTCAGCCCGATAGTGGTGCGCGAATTTTTACTGCGTTTTTGCCGCTATAACCTGATAGAGAGCATACGCCGCGGCCAGTGGCGCATGAAAAAATTCGATAAGGAGTATGCGGAAAAGCTGTTTGAACTCAGAGAGATGCTTGAGACTCACGCGCTGAATAAGTTTATGAATTTGCCGCCGGATGATGAACGCTGGCTACAGGCCAAAGAGCTGCTCGGCCGGCACCGTCAATTGCGTGAAACCATCGGCGATAACTACCGCACGTTCTCCCAGCTTGATCAGGCCTTTCATAAGTTAATCCTATCGGCGGCGAACAATCCGTTTTTCAACCAGTCTCTTGAGATTATATCGGTAATTTTTCACTTTCATTATCAATGGGATGAAAGAGATTTGAAACAGAGGAACATTATTGCCACCGATGAGCATATGGCGATACTGAGCGCGTTGATCTGCCGCAACGACCTCAATGCGATGCGCGAAATGCGCCAGCATCTGGATAGCGCCAAGCAGTCTATGCTGCACTCCATCAGTCAGTATGCCGACTAGCCGGCGCGTCGCGGCGCTTTTTATGCCGCCGGCGCCTTATGCTGGATATGACGAACTATTTGTTACTAATGCATTGATATGTATCGATAATTTTATCCAGCCCGTCCATGCGTAAAGACTCCGCCGGGCAAAAAAACCGATAAAAAGCCGATTAAAAGCCGATTAAAAACAGCAAAATATTAAACGCTGCACGAATCTGCGACAAAAAGGCGCGATGCTGATAATTATCCCTCTATTCTCAAACGCACCGGATTGTGTTTGCGCAATGAGGTGAAAATTAACAACGGAATAGGTGAAAAAGTTTTAGCCTGAGCGTTATCGAATTAACAAATCGGTCGTCATGGTAAACGTTTTTAACCATTTTAATTCGTGGCGCAGCGTTATTTTTATAAAAAGAGAGAGAAGCATTACGGCGATTTATTATTTATCGTGAAATAAATCGTTACGCCGTAAATGAGTAAATTCCTGACCGAAGAGTTAGCGTCTCTGATAAATGCGTCGTTATGGATAGCGCCATTAAAACTAAATGAGATCAGTGGCAAATATCGATTAATGGCCCGGATAGGGTCGGGGTCGATATGAGAATCATTGATGTATTGGCAGCCTGAAATTTATTGGTTTTCGAGCCGAGGAATAAAATGAAAAGAAAAATAATTGAAATTGAAGTTAAAGATATCCGCTTCCCTACCTCAAGAAATCTTGATGGCTCCGATGCCATGAACGCCGTTTCGGACTACTCCGCCACCTATGTGACCTTGCGAACCGACTCGGATGACGGGCTGGTCGGCAACGGTCTGACCTTCACCATCGGACGAGGAAACGAGCTGTGCGTGGAGGCGGTGAAATCGCTGTCCCGTTTGTTTGTCCAGGATCGCTATCTGGAAGATATTACCGCCAACTTCGGCAGCTACTGGCATGAGCTGGTGGCGGGCGATTGCCAGCTGCGCTGGGTCGGCCCGGAAAAAGGGGTGATACATCTCGCGACCGCGGCAATTATCAATGCCATGTGGGATCTGTGGGCCAAGAAAGAGGGCAAACCGGTCTGGAAACTGCTGGTGGATATGTCGCCGGAAGAGCTGGTCAACTGCGTCGATTTCAGCTATCTCACCGATGTGCTGACTCCCGAAGAGGCGATCACGCTGTTGCGCAAGGCGTCGACAACCAAGGCGCGGCGCGAAGAGGAGATGCTGCGCGACGGCTTCCCCGGCTATACCACGGCCGCGGGATGGCTGGGCTATTCCGAAGAGAAAATGCGTATGCTGGCGCGTCAGGCGGTTGCCGATGGCTGGACCCACCTGAAGCAGAAGGTGGGGGCGGATATTGAGCAGGATATTCGCCGGGCCACCATTTTGCGCGAAGAGCTGGGCTGGGATTATAAGCTGATGATGGACGCGAACCAGATCTGGAGCGTCGATCAGGCGGTGGAAAATATGCGCCGTTTGGCGAAGTTCGATCCCTGGTGGATTGAAGAGCCTACCAGCCCGGACGACATTTTAGGCCACGCGGCGATTCGCCGGCGCATCGCCCCGATCGGCGTCGCCACCGGCGAACACGCCCACAATCGCGTGATGTTTAAACAGATGTTCCAGGCCGGCAGTCTCGATTTTTGCCAACTGGACCCCGCGCGGCTTGGGGGATTGAATGAGGTATTGGCCGTAATTTTAATGGCGGCGAAATACAATATTCCGGTCTGTCCGCATGGCGGCGGAGTCGGCCTCTGCCAATATTCACAGAATATCGTTTTATTTGATTATATCGCCGTATCGGCGTCGCTGGATAAACGTGTTCTGGAATATGTCGACCATTTGCACGAAAACTTTCTGGAGCCCATCAATATTAAACGCGGCCACTATATGCCGCCCAAAATGCCGGGCTACGGCGTAACCATGAAAGAAGCCTCTGTAGCGCAATTCGAGTACCCGAAAGGTACGGAGTGGCGCAGCTGAAAATCATATTAACCATCGTTATAACAACAGGTTGCATTTAATGCGATGGTTATATTCTACCATTATGAAAATGATAGAGGAGTGGGCCAATGTTACCGTACGATAAAAAAGAAATATTATCGGTGGCAATAAAGAAGTCCGTGAGACGGTTATTACCTTTTCTGGCGTTAATGTATATTCTCGCCTATCTCGATAGAGCGAATATCGGTTTTGCCAAAGAGACGTTTCAAATCGATACCGGATTAAGCACCGCGGCATACGCATTCGGCGCCGGTATATTCTTTATCGGTTATGCCATATTTGAAGTGCCGAGTAATATTTATATGTTTAAATACGGCGCCCGTATTTGGCTTGCCCGTATTATGGTGACCTGGGGCGCGATTTCCGCGCTGATGATGTTCGCCGATTCGGAGCTGACCTTCTATGTCCTGCGCTTTCTGTTAGGCGCATGCGAAGCCGGCTTTATGCCGGGCGTGATGCTCTACCTGACGTTCTGGTTCCCCATTACGGTGCGGGCGAAGGTCGCCGGCTTCTTCTGGTTCGGACCGCCGTTGGCGTTTATTTTAGGCGGCCCCTTATCCGGCGGTTTATTGGCGATGCATGGCGCTTTCGGCCTGCACGGCTGGCAAATCATGTTCCTGGTTACCGGTCTGCTCACCATTCTGGTGGGGATCTGGGCCTATTTTTATCTGGATGACCGCCCGTCCGATGAACGCTGCGCTTGGCTGACGCCGCAGGAGCGCGCGGTGTTGTGCGAAACGATGGCCGCGGAAGAGCGTGAAAAGGTGAGCCACGGTCCGAAAGGCATTTTGCAGGCGCTGCTTGACCCGAAAGTGATCTTCCTGTGTCTGATCGCCTTTACGATTCAGGTCGGCTCGTACGGCATCGCCTTCTTCCTGCCGACCCAGGTCGCCCACATTATGGGGACGAAAGTCGGGTTCTGGGTCGGCGTGGTTACCGGGATTCCCTGGCTATGCGCGCTGCTGGCGGCCTACTACATTCCTCATTTATCGACGATTATCCGCGAACGGCGCTGGGTGGCTTCATTGACGCTGGCGGCCGGCGCGGCCGGGGTCGCGGGGTCGGGCCTGCTGGCCGGCACGCCGATGGTCGCCTTTATCGCGCTATGTATCGGCTGCGCCGGTTTGCTGGCCGTTCAGCCCATCTTCTGGACCTTCCCCACCGGCTACCTGGGGGGCGCGGCGGCGGCGTCGGGCATCGCTTTGATTAACTCGCTGGCGAATCTGGGCGGCTTTGTCGCGCCGAACATTCGCGTCTGGGCCGAATCCGCGTTCAATAGCGACGTCGCCGGCCTCTATCTGCTGGGCGGCATCGCCTTTGTCGGGGCGTTGATGATCCTGGCGGTGTACCGTCTGGGAATCGGCAAACAGGAAGAGCGCGACGATAAAGTGGCATTAAGCCGTACGCAAAAGGCGTGATGGCCTGATAGCCACACCAATAATATTTATTGCACCAATACCGGGGAAAGCACCTCAGCCGATGGCGAGGTGCTTTTTTTGACGCTGCCGCCGGGGATTGACGGCGCCTGTCGTACCCTAAATAACGCCGATCTGTGTATATTCGTTTTGATATGTTGCATGTAGCCTTGTTATCCATGCGGGTCTTTATCCGGAGGCGATCGCCGGCGGCGCGGCGACGATCTTTCCGTGGTTTAATAAGGGAATCATCATGGTGGTAAAAGATAGGCTGCTTGCTCTTTGCGTTGTGATTTTGTGGGGCGTGAATTTCGTGGCGATTAAGGTCGGTCTGCAAGGTATGCCGCCTTTCCTGCTCGCCGGGCTGCGTTTCTCTCTGGTGGCGCTGCCGGCCGTTTTCCTGGTGCCGGCTCCCCGCATCCCTTTACGCTGGCTGCTGGCCTACGGCATGACCATCAGTTTCGGCCAGTTCGCCTTTCTGTTCTGCGCCATCAAGTTGGGCATGCCCGCCGGCATCGCTTCGCTGGTGCTGCAGGCGCAGGCGTTTTTTACGCTGCTGATCGGCGCGGCGCTGCTGGCGGAAAAACTTCGCTGGAACCATATCCTCGGCATGCTGGTGGCCGCGGCGGGGATAGCGGTGTTGGCCGTAGGGCGCACGGACACGCAGACCGCCGCCGGCATGACGCTGACCACGCTGTTGCTTACGCTGGCCGGGGCGCTGTCGTGGGCGTTCGGCAACATCAGCAACAAGGTGATCATGAGCCAAAGCGGCGGCGTAAAGATTATGTCGCTGGTGGTGTGGAGCGCGCTGGTTCCCATCGCGCCGTTTTTCGCCTGTTCGTGGCTGTTCGAAGGCGAAGCGCGAATTGTTTCCAGCCTGGCGAATATTCAGCTCTCTACCTGTCTGTCGCTGCTTTATCTGGCTTTTGCCGCGACCATTGTCGGCTACGGCATTTGGGGCGATCTGCTGGCGCGTTACGAAACCTGGCGTGTGGCGCCGCTCTCGCTGCTGGTGCCGGTGGTCGGGTTAATCAGCGCCGCGCTGTTTCTCGACGAATCCCTTTCGCTATTGCAGATAGCGGGCACCCTGCTGATTATGCTTGGGCTGTTAATCAATATGTTTGGCGCTCGCCTGCGGGCATTGCGCCTGGCGCGGCAGGCCTAGCGTCGCCGTCTGGGGCGGTTTAGCCGCGCTTCTGCCCTGCAACGGGGCGCTTTTACCGTGCGGCCCGATAGAAACGCCCTCTTTTTTTGCTATTCCCCGTTTATTTTCTACGCTTTTACGATTACCCGCGCGGCCCGGCGCGCATGTCTCGTCGGCGTATTTGTGGCGTGAACTTTGCAACGGCACAGCCACGCTTGGCAAATAAAATCAAAAGGGTTACGGAAATGATGATAACAAAAGGAAAATGGCTCGCGTCTTTGACCGCGGCGGCGTTACTGGTCGGCGCCGCCGCGCAGGCCGCCTCCGCCCCGGCGGTGGAGGCGCGCAACGGTATGGTGGTCAGTTCGCAATATCTGGCTTCGCAGATCGGGGTCGATATCATGAAAATGGGCGGCAACGCCATCGATGCCGCGGTCGCCGTCGGGTATGCCCAGGCGGTGGTTAACCCCTGCTGCGGCAATATCGGCGGCGGCGGATTTATGACTATCCATCTGGCGGACGGTACCGACACCTTTATCAACTTTCGCGAAACCGCGCCCGCCGCCGCCAGCGCCGGTATGTATCTTGACGCGCAAGGCAACGTGAAAAAAGGCGCCAGCCTGTACGGCTATCTGGCCGCCGGCGTGCCCGGCACGGTGCTGGGACTGGATACGGCGCAGAAAAAGTACGGCAAGCTGAGCCGCGAACAGGTGATGGCGCCCGCTATCAAGCTGGCGCGTTACGGCTTTGAGCTCACCCGGGCGGATACCGATATTCTGGATACCACCGTCAAGCGTTTCAAGGAGGATCCTGAGGCGGCCCGCATCTTCCTGCGTGCGGACGGCAGCCCGCTGCAGCCCGGCGACAGGCTGGTGCAGCGCGATTTGGCGCAGACCCTGCAGGCGATTGCCGATAACGGCCCGGACGCTTTCTATAAGGGCCGGATTCCGCAGGCGGTGGAGCAGGCGGCGAAACAGGGCGGCGGCATTTTAACGGCCGCCGATTTTGCCGATTATCGCGTTACCGAAACGGCGCCCGTCACCTGTGATTATCGCGGCTATAAATTCGTTTCCTCGCCGCCGCCCAGCTCCGGCGGGGTAACCCTGTGCGAAATTTTGAATATCGTCGAAGGCTACGATATCAAAGCGATGGGCTTCAACTCCGCGGCCTCCGTGCATGTGCTGACGGAAGCGATGCGGCATGCCTATATGGATCGCAACACCTATCTCGGCGATCCGGAGTTCGTTCATAACCCATTGAATCGACTGCTTAGTAAAGACTACGCCGCCGAAATCCGCAGTCAAATCGCGCCGCAAAACGCCACGCCGTCGCAGCAGGTGCAGCCAGGGTTCGGTCCGCATGAGAAGCCGGAAACCACCCACTACTCGATTATCGATAAGCAGGGCAACGCCGTTTCCACCACCTATACGGTGAATGGCCGCTTCGGCGCGGTGGTGATTGCGCCGGGCACCGGCTTTTTCCTCAATGATGAAATGGATGACTTCACCGCCAAAGTGGGGGAGAAAAACCTGTACGGACTGGTGCAGGGCGAACGTAACGCCATCGCCCCCGGCAAGCGTCCGCTCTCATCCATGAGCCCGTCGCTGGTGACCAAGGACGGAAAAGTCTTTATGGTGCTGGGCTCGCCGGGCGGCTCGCGCATTATCACCATCACGCTGCAAACGGCGCTGAACGTCATCGATCACGGCATGGCGCCGCAGGAAGCGGTGGATGCGCCGCGCATCCATCATCAGTGGCTGCCGGACGAGGTTTACTACGAACAGCGCGGGCTGTCGGCGGATACCCTGGCGTTGCTGAAACAGCGCGGCTATAAGATGGTCGAACAGACGCCCTGGGGGGCGGCGGAGCTGATTATGGTCGGCTTGCCCGGCGCCGCCGGCGTGGCGGCCGCCAGCTCCGGCAACGACTCCGCCGTATCCGGTAAAGTGCGCGAAGGCTACCTGTACGGCGCCAACGACATCCGTCGTCCGGCGGGCGCCGCTATCGGTTATTGATGCGGGAGTGAAAATGAGCGCTCCCCGGCAACGCCGCCCGGCGCTGGGGAGCGCTATCAGTTACCGGTTACGCCTGTGAGTGATGGCTGAATTCCCGCACGATAAAATCGACAAAAGAGCGCAGACGCGGCGACAGATGGCGATCGCCATGAAACAGCAGGTGCATCGGGCGTGAAGGCGTTTCATCGCCCGGCAATATGCGCACCAGATCCCCCCGCGCCAGCCCGGCCCGTTTCCCGATGGATAAAGATTTACAATCGGCGTCAATGCTCGGTCGGCTATCGAGTTGCACCGTAATCGATCGCCGACGCACGATCTTTGCGCTTTTCCCTTACCTTATTCTCCCTCTCTCCCTGCAAAATGGCCCTTTTCGCCGCGGATAAAAACTGGCACGCCCCCTGCATTGTTATTTTCATAACATTATTTTTGTCAGTGACAGAAAAATAACATCGGGGCGGAAAATGGCGGAAAAAACGCAATTAGTCGCAAAAATCGAAGCAACTTTTAGCCGGCAAACCCCAAGCGGCAAGCGTATCGCCGCCTGGCTGCTTACGCATACCGATCAGATTCCGTTTGAGACCGCGGATAGCATCGCCAAGGCGACGGGAACCAGCGGCATTACCGTCGGCCGTTATTTACGCAAGCTGGGCTTCCGCAATCTGGAAGATGCCAAAAGCTGCCTGCGCTCCGCGCCGGATATTCCCTACCAGCCCTGGGGCGTGACCGACCGTCTGGATTCATGGCAACAACAGCGCGCGTTGCCGGAGCGTCTTTCCCAGTCGCTGCAGCTTGAGCTGGATGCCATCGCCAAGGTTTATCAGCTGGCCCGCAGCGACGCCTTCGCGCGCGTGAGCCAACAGCTTGCGGAGGCGGAGGCGGTGTTTGTGCTGGGGATTCAATCCACGCGCGGCATCGCCAACGCGTTTTTTAGCCACCTGGAGTATCTGCGCCCGCGCGTCAGCTATGTCGACGGGCTATCCGGCACCTGGGTGGAATCGCTCAACTCGGAGTTTGCCCGTCCCTATCTGGTGGTGACCGATACCCGCGCCTACTCCGCGGTGGCCCGCCAGTACTGCCGCGCCGCCAGCGAACGCAACCTGCCGCTGGCGCTGGTGACGGATATTTGGTGTCCGTGGGCGCGCGATTATCCGATGGATCTATTACAGGTTCACACCGATACCGGCCATTTCTGGGACTCGCTGGCGCCGCTGAGCTGTCTGTTCAATCTGCTGCTTTCGGCCGTGGTGGAGCATCTTGGCGAACGCCTGGCGGATCGTCTGGCGCTGAACCGCCGGCTGCAGCAGGAGTTCGGACAATTTGAACGTTAAACAAGGTCTGTTTATATGATTCAAGATATTGAATTAGTTGATATTTGTTCTTCAATGCCGCAGGTGGGCATCGATATGAAATACGCAACGACGGATAATATTACCGGCCAGACCATTTACGGAGAAAACCGCTGTTTACTCCATCCCGACGCCGCCGACGCGCTGAAGCGCTGCGTGGAAATCTCCGCGCTGGCGGATGTCACGCTGCTGATTTACGACGCTTATCGTCCGCAGAAAGCGCAGGAGTATCTGTGGCTGGCCTGCCCGGACCCGCGCTATGTGATGGAGGTTTCGCTGGGTTCCAACCACAGCCGCGGCACCGCGGTTGACGTCACCCTGATCGACGCCGACGGCCGGATTATGGATATGGGCACCGGCTTTGATGAGATGAATGAACGCTCTCACCCCTATCACCCCGACGTACCGCCTGCGGCGCAGCGTAATCGCCTATTGCTGAACGCCATTATGTTTGCCGGCGGCTTTGTCGGCATCAGCAGCGAGTGGTGGCATTTTGAACTGCCCAACTCCACGCGCTACCCGCTGTTAAGCGACCGTTTTAGCTGTATCGCGCCGCAAAAGACAACGATATCCAACACACTTTGAAGCCAGGAGCACTGCCATGAAGATGACTCACACTGCTGTTTCGCTGTTTCGGCCGGCGCTGATCGCCGTCGCCATCGCCATGAGTACGACGCCGGCTCTGGCGGCGGTGCCGAAGGATATGCTGGTGATTGGCAAGGCCGCCGATCCGCAAACCCTCGATCCGGCGGTCACCATTGATAATAACGACTGGACGGTCACCTATCCGGCCTATCAGCGCCTGGTGCAGTATAAAACCGCGGCGGGAAAAGGCTCCACCGAGGTGGAGGGCGATTTGGCCGAGGGGTGGCAAACCTCCGACGACCAGAGAGTCTGGACCTTTAAGCTGAAGGGCGGCGCCAGGTTCGCCGACGGCGCGCCGGTTACCGCCGACGCGGTGAAATTCTCGTTCGAGCGTTTGCTGAGAATCGGACAGGGGCCGTCGGAAGCCTATCCGAAAGATTTAAAGGTCGAGATCGTCGATCCGCTGACGGTGCGTTTTACGCTGAGCACCCCTTTCGCCCCCTTTCTCTACACGCTGGCCAACGACGGCGCCGCGATTATTAATCCGGCGGTGATGAAAGAGCACGCCGCCGATGACGCCAAGGGCTGGCTGGCCGGAAATACGGCGGGTTCCGGGCCTTACATGCTGCAGCGCTGGCAGAAAGGGCAGCAGCTGGTTCTGGTTCCCAATCCGCATTACGCCGGCGCCAAACCCGCCTTTAAGCGCGTCTCCATCAAGATTATCGGCGAGAGCGCGTCCCGCCGCCTCCAGCTTGCCTGCGGCGATATTGATATCGCCGAGTCGCTGCCCGTCGATCAGATGGCGGCGCTGAAAAAGGAGGGGAAAGTGGCCGTTGACGAATACCCCTCGCTGCGCGTGACCTATCTCTATCTGAATAACGGCAAGGCGCCGTTAAACCAGGTCGATTTGCGGCGCGCCATCTCCTGGTCGACCGACTATCAGGGCATGGTGAACGGCATCCTCGGCGGCAACGGCAAACAGATGCGCGGCCCGATTCCCGACGGGCTGTGGGGCTACGATGCGCAGGCCATGCAGTACGGACTCGATGCGGAAAAAGCGCGCGCCGCCTATGACAAAGTGGCGGATAAGCCCGCCGGCCTGACGTTCCTCTATTCAGACAGCGACCCCAACTGGGAGCCGATCGCCATCTCCACGCAGGCGAGCCTCAAGACTCTGGGGATTAACGTCAAGCTGGAAAAGCTGGCTAACGCCACCATGCGCGATCGCGTCGGAAAAGGGGATTACGATATCGCCATCGGCAACTGGAGCCCCGACTTCGCCGATCCCTACATGTTTATGAACTACTGGTTCGAGTCCGATAAGAAGGGCCTGCCGGGCAACCGCGCCTTCTACGACAACAAAACCGTCGACGAGCTGTTGAAGAAAGCCGTGGCGACCGCGGATCAGGCGCAACGCGCCAAAGATTATCAGGCGGCGCAGAAGATCGTTATCGACGAGGCCGCCTACGTCTATCTGTTCCAGAAGAATTATCAGGTGGCGATGAACAAAGCGGTAAAAGGCTTTGTTTACAACCCGATGCTGGAACAGGTGTTTAACGTGGCGGCGATGAGCAAAGAGTAAATAAGAAGATAAGCCGTGCTTTTTTTCAGGGCCGCGGCCGGCCCTGTTCTTTGACTGGGGGCTTTAAACATGACCTTCTGGAGCATTTTACGCCAGCGCTGTTGGGGGCTAGTTCTGGTGGTGGCGGGGGTGTGCGTCATCACCTTTATTATTTCCCATCTGATCCCCGGCGATCCGGCCCGTCTGCTGGCGGGCGATCGCGCCAGCGACGAGATGGTGCGGCATATTCGCCAGCAGCTGGGGTTGGATCTGCCGCTGTATGCGCAGTTCGTCCGTTATGTCGGCGAGTTGCTGCACGGGGATCTGGGCACTTCCATCCGCACCGGGCGCCCGGTGCTCGACGACCTGCGCGCCTTCTTTCCCGCCACGCTGGAGCTGGCCTTTTTCGCTCTGCTGCTGGCGCTGGCGCTGGGGGCGCCGCTTGGCGTGCTTTCCGCGGTGTACCGCAATCGCTGGCTCGATCATCTGGTGCGCTTACTGGCGCTCACCGGTATCTCGACCCCCGCATTCTGGCTGGGATTGGGGGCGATCGTGCTGTTCTACGGGCAGCTAAATCTGCTGCCGGGCGGCGGTCGTCTGGATGACTGGCTCGATCCGCCGGCGCGTGTCACCGGATTTTATACCCTCGACGCGCTATTGGCGGGAGACGCGGAGGCGTTTTTCAATAGTCTGCTGCATCTGATTTTGCCTGCGCTGACGCTGGCCTTTGTGCATCTGGGCATCGTGGCGCGGCAAATTCGCTCCGCCATGCTGGAGCAGCTGAGCGAAGATTATATTCGCACCGCGCGCGCCAGCGGATTGCCTGCGTGGCGCGTCATTCTTTGCTATGCGCTGCCTAACGCGCTGATCCCCTCGGTCACCGTGCTGGGGCTGGCCTTGGGCGATTTGCTGTATGGCGCGGTGCTGACCGAAACCGTCTTTTCCTGGCCGGGCATGGGCGCCTATGTGGTCTCTTCGATCCAGGCGCTCGATTTCCCCGCGGTAATGGGCTTTGCGGTGGTAGTTTCGCTGGCGTATGTGGTCGTTAACCTGGCGGTGGATCTTCTCTATTTGTTGATCGATCCCCGCATCGCGCGCGGAGGGGCCGAATGATGCTAACCCATGGAACGACGGCCGCGCCGGCTAAGAGCGAGCGCCGGCAACGCTGGGGAAAACGTTTCTGGCTGCTGAGAAGCAGTCCGCTGACGCTGATAGGCGGCGTCATCATGCTTATCATGCTGTCGCTGATGATCTTCTCCCCCTGGCTGACGCCGATGGATCCGAACGCCATCGATCTGGCGGGGCGTTTGCAGCCGCCCTCGGCGCAGCACTGGTTCGGCACCGACGAAGTCGGGCGCGATCTGTTCAGCCGCGTACTGGTCGGCAGCCGGCAATCGGTGGCCGCCGGGCTGGCGGTGGTGCTGTTTTCCGGGGTTATCGGCTCGCTGCTGGGCTGCTTCTCCGGCATTTTGGGAGGCTGGGCCGACGCCTTGATTATGCGCGCGATGGATATCATGCTGTCGATTCCTTCCCTGGTGCTGACCATGGCGCTGGCGGCGGCGCTGGGGCCGAGCCTGTTTAATGCGATGTTGGCCATCGCCATCGTCCGCGTGCCTTTTTATGTGCGTCTGTCGCGCGGGCAAACGCTGGTGGTGCGCCAGCTCGCCTATGTTCAGGCGGCCAGAATCTTTGGCGCCGCCCGTTGGCACCTGATTAGCTGGCACGTGCTGCGCAATGCGCTGCCGCCGCTGATCGTGCAGGCCTCGCTGGATATCGGCACCGCCATATTGATGGCCGCGACGCTGGGGTTTATCGGCCTCGGCGCCCAGCAGCCGACGGCGGAATGGGGCGCGATGGTGGCCAATGGGCGCAACTATGTGCTCGACCAGTGGTGGTATTGCACTTTTCCCGGTTTGGCGATTCTGATTACCGCCGTCGGTTTCAACCTCTTTGGCGACGGTCTGCGCGACCTGCTCGATCCGAAAAGCGGAGGACGACACTAATGCATGACGCTGTTCTGAATATCGATAATTTGCAGTTGAGCTTCCCCATTTATAACGGCGAAGTTCGCGCGCTCAACGCGGTCTCCCTGCACGTGAAACGCGGAGAAATCGTCGGCGTGGTGGGGGAGTCGGGCTCCGGCAAATCGGTGACCGCCATGCTGGCGATGCGTTTGCTGCCGCCCGACAGCTATCGCATCCGCGGCGGCGGCCTTACCCTGCTGGGTCAGGATGTGCTCAACGCCGATGAGAAACAGATGCGGCGGCTGCGCGGGGCGAAAGTGGCGATGATTTTTCAAGAGCCGATGACCGCGCTGAACCCGACGCGCCGCATCGGACGGCAGATGACCGACGTCATCCGCCAGCACCGGCCGCTTTCCCGCGAAGCGGCGCGGGCCAAGGCCGTCGGCCTGCTGAACGATATGCAGATTTCCGATGCGGCGCGGGTGATGGAGCGCTACCCCTTTGAGCTATCCGGAGGCATGCGGCAGCGGGTGGTGATCGCGCTGGCTTTCTCCTGCGATCCGGCGCTGATTATCGCCGATGAACCGACCACGGCGCTGGATGTCACCGTACAGCGGCAGGTGCTGCGTCTGTTGCAGCAGAAAGCGCGCGCCAGCGGCACCTCGGTACTGTTTATCAGCCACGATATGGCGGTGGTGTCCCAGCTTTGCGATCGGCTGTATGTGATGTACGCCGGCCGGGTGATAGAGAGCGGCGTGACGCGGGAGGTGATCGGACGCCCCGTCCATCCTTACACCATCGGTCTGTTGCGCTGCGCGCCGGAAGCGTCGGAACCCCGCGCCGCGCTGCCCGCGATTCCGGGCACGGTGCCTAACCTGGCGTCCCTGCCGGCCGGCTGCGCCTTCTGCGAACGCTGCTTCGCCGCGGACGAGCGCTGCCGGCAACGGCCCGAATTAACGTCTTGCGGCGCCGGCGGCCGACTCGCCGCCTGCTGGCACCCGCAGCTGGAGGCGGAATATGTCTGAGGTGTTGCTTGAATTACAGGATGTGCACGTCAATTTCCCCGCGCGTAAAAACTGGCGCGGAAAAGTGATCGAACAGGTGCATGCGTTGAATGGTCTGGATTTACGCATCGTCCGCGGCGAAACGCTGGGCATCGTCGGCGAATCCGGCTGTGGTAAAAGCACCCTCGCCCAGCTGCTGATGGGGATGCTGGCGCCCGCCGCCGGCGACTGTTTTCGCGCCCGCAGTCCGAACTCATGGCTGGGCAGCGGTATGCAAATGGTGTTTCAAGATCCGCTTTCCTCGCTGGATCCGCGCTTACCCGTGTGGCGCATCATCACCGAACCGGTGTGGCTGCAGAAACACAATAGCGAACGCGAACGGCGCGCGCTGGCGGTGGAACTGGCCGAGCTGGTCGGCATTCGCCCGGAATATCTGGATCGGCTGCCCCATGCTTTTTCCGGGGGACAGCGGCAGCGCATCTCCATCGCCCGCGCGCTCTCATCACAGCCCGATATCATCGTGCTTGATGAGCCGACGTCGGCGCTGGATATTTCCGTTCAGGCGCAAATCCTCAACCTGCTGGTGACGCTACAGCGGCAACGTCAACTGACCTATGTGCTGATTTCACACAACGTGTCGGTGGTGCGTCATATGAGCGATCGGGTGGCGGTGATGTATCTCGGGCAAATTGTCGAACTGGGCGACGCCCGCCAGGTGCTCGGCGCGCCGCGGCATCCCTATACCCGGCTGCTGCTTGATTCCGTGCCGCGCGTGGAGAGCTCGCTGGACGGCGAGATTGAGGATCGAAAAGGCGAACTGCCGGGCAACCGCGTCTTGCCGCAGGGCTGCTTTTTTCGCGAACGCTGCCCGCAGGCGACGGCCGGGTGCGAACAAAAGCAGCCGATGCGCGCGGCGTCGCAGGGCATAGAGGTTCGCTGCTGGCGCGCAGAATAGTTTTTTATCCGACCGGGGAGACCGGATCGGAGGGCGGCGGCGTTATTCTGAACGCCGTCGCCGCTTCCGGCTGAAGGGCGTATGCATCAAGCCCAACGGAGAGTTGGGCTTTGCCGGAGCATATAAGGAAAATGGATCAAATCAGTTTTAATAAAGACATGTCGTAAATAAGATCCTTACGTTCCTCTTCACTGATATCAGCAATAAGCTCATCGAGTTTATTCTCTGACAAGATCCCTGCGATACGAACGCGATGATAGTTTTCCGCCTGCTCCGGCCCCCTGCCTGCTATAAGGACTAGCGTGACGACTTCAAGCATTAGATTTTCAATAGGGAGATCATAGGCGTTATCGAATAGCTCATAGGCATACGCCTGCTCGGATTCGTTATTAGTCCATATTGAACCATGTAAGTTGATGTTATTTATTTTATGTTGGCAATATGTGTAGCATCCATCTAGAAAAGAGGATTTAATTTCTTTGTAATTAATTCTTTCTACGCGCATTTTCCCTCTTCCCGACTTAATTAATGATCTCATCAAAAAATGACATAAAAAATGCTCCTCTGTTGTGGAAGCCGTTATAGCGATCTGTCCTTGATTTAGCGCCCACCTTGTTTTCAAATCAACCAACGAAAGCGAGATCGCTATGACAAAATGACAATACTCCCCCGAATTAGCCGAGTAGTTTTTCTTGTTTGAGTGATAAAAAAACAGCCAGTGTCCTGTAAACTTAAAGGTCTCAGGCTGTAATTCTATCACTTTATCTGCATTTTAACGCAGCCAGAAGGGGGGATCGTTGGGACCTAAAGCATCATACTGTTCTAAAGGCCTATTTTTATCTTCGATAAACCAAGGTAGATCAGATATTACGATTTTTACTGCTTCATATTCATAGCCTGGGTGAGACTTAAACATACTATAATTTATTTCTGCTGATTCAGCACATTCTATGAATGCATCAAAGTAACGAGAAAATACGTCTGATAACCTAGGTTTATTAATATTAAGCTTGCTTCGTTCTGGATCATCCATCATGTCGGAATCCCATTGAATTGAGGCGCTTGGTAAGGTAGCGAAAATTTTTCGTATGTGTTCCATCTGTTCTCTAGCAACAGAAATATCCTTCTGACATAAATATCTTCTGTAAAGTCTATCAAGCAGAAGGCTCCAATCTCTATCTGGGAATTTCCATGCAGTAACCCCTTTGATGCATTCAAAAAAAAGTACAAAATCGTTTCTTGTACCGAGTTCTACTAACAGATCTCCGCCACTAAGCCCTATATTTCTCATTCTGTTTTAAACCTGATTGATGAAAGATTAATTATGCCATTAGACTTTTCAACGATACTCTGCCTGATTATCGCTCTTTGCTGAGGAGTCGCCGCTTGCCCCCGAATATCAATAATGACTTCCTGTTTCATACCCACTGGTAAATTCGCCTGTCTTTCAAGCGCTTGTTTTGACACATTATTAATAAGTCCGTTCTGGTTTTTCGCAATATTATAGTTCTTTACCTCGACACTACAAAGTGTCCCTAAACACCAGTCCGGGCGCACACTACCCGTCGTACCGAAGGGGACTTCTTGCCGGGAATTCCCAATACCTGACCGTTATCGCCGATCAGATTGGCGCCTTCGGCGTTAATCTGGCCGCCGACATTGGCGAGCAGGGCGGTGGTGAAGTTATCCTTAAAACTGCCGCGGTTCATAGCATAAGGCTGTATGCAATAAAGCCCAACGGAGAGTTGGGCTTTGCCGAGACATAAAAGGGAAAGGGATCAAATCAATTTTAATAAAGATATGTCATAAATAAGATCCTGTTTTTCCTCTTCACTAATGTCAGCAATAAGCTCATCGAGTTTGTGCTTTGACAGAATATCTTTAATATCTTCCCGAAGGCTTTTTTCTGCTTGTTCCGGCCCCCTAGTGGCCATAAGAACTAATGTGAGAACATTAAGCATTAAATTTTCAATCGGTAAATCATAAGCGTTTTCAAATTGATAGTACGCATAGCTTATCTCCGATTCATATTCGGCCCACCCTTCACCTCGACGATTAAATGAGTCAAGCTTGTTTCTACAATAGATATAATAATATCTTAAAAAAGAATCTCTTATTTCGTCATAGCTAATTCTTTCGTAGTTCATTTCTTTACTCCTGGTCTCAGTAACACACCGTTGTTATCTCAATCAGGTCCAATCCGACGTCAGGAAGCTGTAACGCGATATGTATGTATCTACATGAAAATAATAATATTTTATAATAAAGTCTATTTTTTGACACAGCCTAAGCGGTCCGAATAGACCGCATATCATATGAGATTCAACTTTGACGTTAATGCCGGTTATTGAATAGAAAGAAGATCAATAAAATTCCTGATCGACTAATCCTTCTTCTTTGATGATATTCAGAAACTTAACATAAGCTTTCTCATCTTTTTCAGAAAGACCCAGTAATAAATCTTCCTCAACAATAGCATGATGAAAAATACCAGGAATTCTATTGTCAAACAAAAAATTACCCGACCAGTTAGGATCCGCAATAGTTACGCGATCTCTGTCTCCTGGTTTCCCCAATTCAAAAACCATTAGTCCTCCTGTGTCTTTAGGAAAAACCCAAAAACACGTTTTATTGTCATACCAATACACGCCGAAAACGTTTAGCAACTCACCATAATAGTTTCTAACTAACATGATACTACCCCTTAAACCTATTATTTATCTTAGATACAATTTTCATGTCATATGCCTTCCCCGTATATTTATTATACTGGTAATGTATTTCAATATTTCCACCACCTGAAAAATTATAATTCATTGTTTTTTTCTGAAAACCTGCCTCAATAGCAAAATGGGGATCTATTTTTTCAGCAGGAAAAATAAGATTTGTTCCTTTCGACGGGTTAGACTTCACTGACTCCCAGAATAGCTGTTCATTTAGGTCGCGCGGCGTTGTTACCTGTATTTAATCTCTATCTTCTTTTTGACTTTGCCTTACAGATTATCTATTTGGCTGTTTCCTTCAATTTCCACCGTCCATCTGGTTTTAGTCTGATCTGCACTTTTTGATACATTTCGCAGGTTGATTATTGATCCATCAACTAATTTTTCCGTCCAGACCATACCTTGACGGGTTTCCTTAAACGCCACGCTGCCGGTCAGCGATTGCGCATAATTGCGGATTTCGCGGTCGCTAAGGATTTTACTATGAATATTGCTAATTTGGTGACTGTTTAAACAGTCACCGATTTAAAAAATATGGTTAAGCCAATATTATTAATATATAAAGAATATCATCTATCATTTTTTTGTGGCTCACTAGGCCACTTTATTCCATTGCAAAATTTTTTATGCCAGTATTTTTTAATATCAATGTCATCTAATCTATCCAAAAAATAAACAAAATCTTTTATTTCTTGGCTTACAGGGATATTTTCTTTGTAAGTAATGTTTGAGAAAATTTCTTGAAATTTCTCTAACTTGTAAAATTCTTCATTACATTGAATAAAATCTTTTTTAGATATTATTTCAATTAGTATTCGGCATTCTTTTTCACTAGCATGTATATATTGTCTCAGTCGCGTTACACTAGACTGATACTCGTTTAATGCAGATTTTAACAACTCTATTGTGATCATTTTATTTTCCTTACCGGCTGAATATGCCACACTTCTTTAGTCGTTGGATTATATATCATTTCTAGGCCAGCCCCTTCGTACTTTAGGAATCCTTCTTTTTTATTTGGATCAGTAGTGACTATTGGTTTACTTTTTAAAATTTCTTCTGCTTGTAAAAATGGAGCCGGACGACCACCAATACCCCATAATTTTTCATAATAAACTTCACTAAATTTGAAGTTTTCAGTCATATAATACTTACCATCAAAAGTAATATAGCGGCCGCCTTTTGTTGCTTCAAGAACTAATCCCATTGATGATAATATGGTAACCGTTTTCTGTAGAGAATCCGTTGAAAAACCACTGTATTTACTTAGTTCTTCAATGAATTGATTACGCGCAAAAATCTGGCTGTCGGAAATGCTGTCGCCGGCGGTATAAGTGAACAACTGCTGCATATCATACCCGGCATAAAGCGGATAATTCCCCGTACGTTGCCGCTCTTTTTGCACCCAGTAGTTGGCGAGCAGCCCATCCTCCTCGCGCGTGGCCGGGTATTTTTTCATCAGCGCTTCATATTGCTGACGCTCGGCTGAGGTTAAAGACTCCTGCGCTACGCAATTGACTTTGCGACAGGATGCGGCCAGCAAGCGTTCTTCTTTTGCCTTATCGCCTTTGGCCAGTTCCTTGATTGCCTGTAGTTCATCAAGATGAAGCTGGCGATTGAAGCGTTCGACAATCTCGCCGGCATTGGCGCCGCTGTTGGCGCCGCTTGCTTTACCGGTCGCTAATGCGCCGGCAAAGGCGCCGGCGACCCGGCTGATTTGCGCCTGTTGTTCCTGCCAGCCTTCGGTTTTGACCAGGTTGTCATTGATGATAATCCCCGCCAGCTCCGCCGCCATTGCGCCGGCCGCCGCGCCCTTGCCGTTGCCGCGTCCGATTTCGGCGGCGACGCCGGCGACGACGGCGTGGCTGAGCGCCTTGCCGGGAATCCCCAATACCTGGCCGTTATCGCCGATCAGATTGGCGCCTTCGGCGTTAATCTGGCCGCCGACATTGGCGAGTAGAGCGGTGGTGAAATTGGCTGTGAAACTGCCGCCGTTGATGGCGGTGCCGACACTGGAGCTGATGACCGATTGACCGGCGACGCGCTGGGCGATTTTGCTCCAGCCTTCATTTTTTATCAGCGCGGGCAGGCGAGCTTTGTCCGGCGAGACGTTGACGTTCATAACCTTGTCGAATCCCGCCAGCGCGCCGCCGATCACCATGGAGGTCGCCAGCGATTTGACGGAATTGCTGTTGCCCAGCGCCTGCAGGGTTTTGGACAGATTGCCCTGGTTTTCAACCAGCGCCACGGCGGCCTGCGACGCCAGCGATGACATCCCGGCGGTAACGGCGCCGTTGGTGACGGCTCCGCCGCCGACGGCGGCCGTAACATTACCCGCCACCGTCGCCGCCAATGAACTGCCGGCGGTGACCGCCGCCGCCGCGATGGCGATCACCGCCGCGACGGCCGGATTCAGGCTCTGGCTCTTGTAATTCCAACTGCTGTAGGCGTCCCTGACTGCGTTCCACTGCACATCGCCGCGCTTGTCGAGGTCTTTCAACCATTCCGTTCCCGACGCGTTGCCCAGCGCCGCCACCGCATTTTGCAGTATCTTGCCGTTCTGCGTTTTCACATCGGCGCTGATGCCGCTGGCGGCATCAATGGTCAGCCTGCCGCCGGTGTAAATGCTCGGCAGTTGCCAGGCGTCTTTGGTGTAGCCTTTGTTGGCGTTCTTGATAAAGAACCCTTTCGAGGTGGTGATGGTCTGCTCGAATGAGGTGTTCTTTACCGCCTTGAAATTGACTTTGCCTTTGGTGCTGGTGAGCCTGGCGTTTTTGCCCGCGTTGATCTTGCTGGCTTCATAGGTGCTGTCGTCGCGGCTCAGCAGGTTGATATCGCCGCCGGCGCTAAACTCCGTCACTTTGTTGGCGACGTTATGGCTGGTTTGCCGAATGGTGGTTTTTTTACCGTACCATTTGCGTTTTGTGGTGGTTTTTTCGTAATGGCTGCTCTCTTCCATCGCCTGGGCATAGAGGAATCCGCCTTTGGCGGCGGCGTCCAGCGTACCTTTGGCGACCAGTCTGGAAGCCTGGAATAAAATGCTGCCATTGGAGAGCAACGTCAGTATCCCGCCGCTGTTCAGTACAGCGTTTTGTTGGCTGACGGATTCGCTATATTCTCTATTTCCTTCGCGATAGATATGATTGGCGACCGCGTTGAATGCCATTTTGCCGCCGGAACTCAGCGTCATATTGCCGCCGGAAGAGAAATCCGTGCCGTTGGCGATAAGCTCGCCATTGGCGGCCAGCGTCAGGTTTTTGCCCGCGTAGATTTTGGCGATAACGTTGCGGTCGTCTTTGTTGTTATCGTTATTGTTATCAATGGCGGAGTAAGGGGTCGCCGGTAATTGCAGGCTATTGCCCGCCAGCAGCGTGGCGCTGCCGTTGGCGGATAAATTGGCGGAGCGGGCCAGTATATCTTTACCGCTGGAGATCGCTAATTGATTCCCGGCGTGGATATTGCTGCTAAGTTCCGCCTGTCTTGAATTAACGAATAGCGATTCAGGTATGGCATTGAATACCCTGGGGTTTAAATTGATATCGGTGGCTGCCGCCAGGCTGATGTCTTTGACCGCGTTAAGGGTAACGCCGGCGATATCCATCGCTTTCCCGGCATTTAATGTGATGCTGCCCGTGGTATTTAGACGGCCCAGTAAGTTAAAGGTATCGTTAAACGCTTTCTGTTTTTCTGCGTCGGTAGGGGTAATGCCCGAGCGTTGCTGATTTAGATATGCATCATCATTTTTAATTATCAGGTTATCGCCGGCCAGCAGCGCGGCGTTCTGGTTTTTCCCGATATTGACGCCGTTTAGGGTGAGATCTTTGCCTGCCTGAAGGGCTAAGTTTCCGGCGGCGTTTAACGTGCTGAGCTGACGCGTTCCGTCTGCGGCATAATGCCGGATAGTATTGTCCGAATAGACGCTGATATTGCCTTCACGACTGGTCAGGCTGATGTCTTTGCCTATGAAACTATTCTGTTTAGCGTCAATCGCATTGGCGGCAAGCAATGAAAGGTTATTTCCTGCTTTTAATGTCCCGTTATTTAGCGTGATGTTTTCTTCGGCGACAAGCGTTAAATCGCCTGTCGCATTGATCGCCTCTTTACTATTAATGTTTTTTGCATGTAATACGATATTTTTAGCATCAAAAACATTTGTCTGTGGTGAGGTGTTCGTTATTTCACCGTACTCTTTTCCCTTTGTTGGTATTATTGAATCGATATTTATGTTTTCTTTTAAATCCAATACGATATTATTCCCTGCAACAATGCCGGCACTAACTAATCCAGTGCTTTTCCAACTGTATTTTGTTCCTGTTTTCTTCCATTCCGATGATCGTTTTGTATAATAATTTGTCTTTTGTTGATATTGACCTTTTTTACCATCAACGGAAACATAATTATTTTCCTCGCCGGAAAGATAGCTGTTATTTTTAAAAGATAACCCGGTTATTATTGTGTCTTTGGCGGATTTTATTGTGCTGGCGGTGTTTTCTACAGCGTTGCTATTTATATAAATATTCTTGCCGGAATGAATGAGCCCGCCCGGCGATGTCGTCACTGGGGAAATTAACGTGCGTTTATTATTGATTACCGGATTCTTTAATAAATCCACATGGCCAAACCATTTCTTTAGATCGGGATCGCTAAATGTGGCTTGCATAACGAACGCTTTCATCGGCCAACCGGGTAATGGGATGGGGATAAGATCAAAGCCGACGTCACTGTCGATAGACGTTGAATCAGGTTCAACATTTTTTTCCTGTATAATTAATTTGTCCCGTACATTCGCCAACTGCTCCGTCCGAATCACCAAATCCCCGGAATTGGTTTTTATCGTCCCGGAACGGTTTTCGACCTTAACGCTTTTATTCCCCTGCGCATCTTTCTGTATCCACATCGAATGATTGGCGTGCATGACGGCCTGGTTGCCGACGTTGCGCACCGTATCGCCGAATATCCGCATATCCCCATTGGAGACAATACTGCCGTTATTGTTCAGCGCGGCGCTCGCCAATGTCATATCACGCCCGCTGCGCAGGTTAATTCCGGCAGCGACATTTGTTTCTCTGGCGCTCAGGTTCAAATCAGTTTTGGCATTGGTGTGACCGAGCTGAATTTTACCGTTGGCGCTCAGCGTGATGTCTTGCTGTGTGCTGGTTAAGTTATTGAGATTGGCGCCCACGCCGTCTTCGGTGGCGACCAGCCGGATACGTTCGGCGTACATGCCGCCCAGCGCTTTGGTGTCCACCGCCAGCGTCGGTTTGGCGCCTTCCCCGGCGATAGGCGTAACCGCGCCGCTTTTAAAATCGACCCGGTTGGCTCCCTGCGTCAGCGTCAGTTTTTTGGCGTTAATCTTGCCGTTTAGTTCGGCGGCGCGGCTGAGGATATCGACATACTCGGTTGTCGCGCCATCCAGTCCTTTGCCGCCGATGGTGATGGCGCCTTTTTTAATCTCCAGCGCGTCGAGCGCGCCCTGTTTATCCAGCAACGGCCTGCCGGTGGTCAGCGTGACGGCCGGCGTGTTGATAAATCCGCAGCCGTCGCAGGTGATGCCGTTGGGGTTGGCGATCAGCACGTTGGCTTTGTTGCCGAACGTCTCCAGTTTGCCTTGCAGGTCCGAGCGGCCGCCGCCGGTCACCTCGTTGATAATCAGCCCGGCGGCTTTGCCTTTGAGATTCGGGTTGGCGCCCAGTTGACCGGCCAACTGCGATTTTCCCGCCGCCGTGGCGTTGTTCAGCACCGCGCCCGGCGCGCCGACGTTGAAGTCCTTGTAACTGTTGTGGGAAACCCCGGCGGCGTTCGGCGTAGCGATATTGACCACTGGCACGTTGCCCGGTTTTACCTGGGTGTTGCCGTTGGCGGCGTTGATGCCGGCGGCGAAGGCCGGGTGCAGCGGCTGTACGGCGGTCAGATATATCAGCAGGTAGCTGAAACCGCGCGTGGCGCGGTTATTGAATTTTTCCATGTAACTTTCCTTGCTTTCCTTTTTGCTGTGTTTGACTCAACGAAAAAAAGCGCTGACCGGCAGGTTGACCTGCCAGTAAACCGCGGCGTTATCCGGGTGCAGTTCATGTGGAAAATGCAGCGGAACGCCGAGCGAAATGGCTTGGTTGATCCGGCGGGAGGCGGCGGACAGCCCCAGCGCGGCGCCGGTCATATTGCCGCCGTCCGCCTGGCCGGTTTGGCCCGCTATCCAGCCGCTGTCCAGCGCGGCGGTTAATGACAAATCACCCAGCAGCGGCAAGGTGGCGAAAGACCAGTTCAGTTCGTTACGCCAGTAAAGGCCGCGGTTGCCGGTCAGCGTCTGTTCTTTAAAGCCCCGTACTGAATATTCGCCGCCCAGCGAGATACGTTCGCCGGCATACAGGTTGTCCGGCGTGGTTTGTCCGTAGGCGGAAGCGAGGAAATAGAGCGAGGGGGCCAGCGGATAGAAATAGCTGGCGCTGAGTGCCAATTTGCGGAACTCGGCGCGCGGCAGTTCGCCGGCGTCGTTGGTCGCGCTCCAGGCGCGTAATCCGCGGCTGAGTACCGGATTAAAAGTGAAATAACCGCCTGCCAGCGAGGCGCTGTAGTTCAGGCCCACGCTGGCGCTGCTCAATGTCGGGCTGTTTACGCCAAGACGTTCTCCCGCCAGTCGATTTTCGGTGCGGCGGCGGTTCAATGCCCCTTCCAGCGCCAGTTTTTGTTTTCCGTCGCGGTACAGCGTGTTGTTGATGCTTAATCGGTGGGCAGCGCTTTGGCCCGTATAAGGGTACGCGTTATTCCCGATGGGAATCGGTTGAAAGAAGTCGTTCCAGGCGTACTGATAAGCCAGCGTCCAGTAGCCATAAGGCAGCGACAGGCCGCCGGATAGCGCGCGGCTGCCGTAACGGTGGCTGAACGCGCCGTCCCGGCCGGCCGTCAGCCACCAGCGATCGGCCAGACGCAGCGGGTTGTCGAGCGCCAGGCTGGCGGAAAGCTGTTCCCGGCCGGTGCTTTTCTGCCCGCTGTTGTCGGCGGCGATGGAAAATTCAACCGGCAACGTATGGGGCGCGCGTTTCAGTACCGCGATAGCGCTCCCCGGCTGTTTCCCCGGTTGAATATCGATAGTGATTTGTTGAGAAGGCAGGCGATTGAGCTGCTCCATACCTTGTTCTAAATCACGTAAGTTGAGGATACGTCCGGTCAAACCGGGAAACGCCATATCTAATGCCGGCGGCGTTTCCCCGTCTAATTCGATGGCCTCCAGCGTACCTTCGCTGACGCTGATGGTCAGCGTACCGCCGGCGAGATCCTGTTCCTGCAAATAGGCGCGGCTGGTGATATAGCCGTGGGTAAGGTAGTGATTGGTGGTTTCCCGCACCGCATGATTAATATCCGTCAGATTCAGACAGCGGTTTTGATAGCGCCGGCGTAAATCGGCTTTATCGCCGGCGGGCAGATGTGTCGCGTCGCTAAAGGCTAAGTGATGAACGGGGAAGCAGGGGCCATCGGCCGTCGTCGCCGTCGTCGCGGGAATATTCAGATCGGCGGCGTTTTCCAGCGATTCGCGCTGCTGGCGGGCCTGCTCAAGCAACGCTTTTTGCCGCTGTTCCAAGGTGTCCCGATCCGCCGGGGTGACGTCATCTATCGCCAGAGATGGAGGGACAACGAAGAACAGCAAGAGGAGGGCTAAAAATGCGCAATACTTACACAAAACAAACGCAATCCTTACGTTAATTTACATTTCGGCGCATTCTACCTAAAGCGAACCTCATTGCTATTAAAAATCATACGGTTAGTAAAATTTAACATAATGATCTTTAAATCATAGGATTTTTGATGATAACGCTCTTTATTTTTAGCTAACTGGCTGGAAAATCAGTAGATATGACGATGGTTGACATCTGTATGCATATTTATCAAATGGTTATCATATTTAATGTTTAACCGACGAGAGAGAAATTCTGTGGCGCTGTCTATAAAGGGGGCGGCTATAGACCTTTTTTCGCCCCAGTCGGGGCTCCCTTGTGCAGGAAACCCCGCCGGCGGCGTTTTCCGCCGGGCGGGATAGCGTTATTTAAAATCGGCGTAGGGCGTCAGCGGCTGGGGCGGGCTGTCGAGATCGCCCTGCCAGCCGGACGCGGAGTAGCGCAGATAAATCATTCCGTGGCTGGGGGTATAGTCTTTCGCCTGTTGAATATCGACGCCGACGCCCAGCGTCCAGTGCGAACTCAGCCGCCGTTCGATGGCCGCCTGCACGGTATAACCAATGCCGTGGCTGCCGCCGCCCGGGTCGACGGGGTCCGGGCTGCCGAGCGCGCCCGAGAGCGGATAACGCCGCTGGCTTTTGGTGGAGGAGCGCGACCAGGACACGGAACCGCCCAGCTCCCACGACCAGTTTTCCGTGCGCTGGCGGTAGTTGACCGGCACGCCCACGGAGAAGTAGCGTTGCGGACTGTAGTAACCGCCCTGCCCGAATGAGTAGCCGCTCAGATCCTTTTGATAGTGCATCCACATATTGTTGAGGCCGACGGTAACCCGCCGGTTATCCTGGTTGACGATTTTATAGTAGTAGCCCCCCATCGCGCGGATGCGGTAGTTATCGGCCACATTTTTTCCGCTAAGCTGGTGGGCGCTGAAATTGCTCCAGACGCCGTGCTCTTGGCCGCGATCGTAACTGAGCCCCAGCGCGGCGCCGTTTGCCCGTACGCCGCCCCAGGTAATGCCGGGATGATTGGCGTCCTCCTTGGCGTTGACGGTCAGCGGGTGTTTGACGCCGCCGAAAGCCAGCAATGAGCTGGAAATAGGGCGGCGCGAGGCGGTGGCGGTCCAGCCGATATTCCGCCATTTATCGCTGTAGCTGACGCCGCCGACGATATCGACCACCTCAAAACCGATCGGCGTGGTGCCGACGTCCGCTTCCCAGCGGTCGTTTTTCCAGCCTGCGGCGACGCTGGTGCCCGTGGCCCGCTGCGGGCTGCGTCCGCGGCAGAGTAAATCGGCGCAGGCGCCGAATCGCGCATCATTGACGCCGTTCTTGTTAAGCGCGAACGAACCGGCGTTCATCCGAATGGTGTCGGTGCGGAAAAACGCGCGCCCGTTATGCCAGGGCATATCCACCTGCAGCATGGTGTCGTGCGCCTTCAGGTCGGAGATGCCCGGGGTGCCGCTGGATTGCCAGTAATCGTGGTCGAGCGTGACGTTGATATCCTGCTGGCGATAGGTCTCCGCGGCTTCGGCGCGAACGCTGCGTTGCAGCCAGTTATCCGCGGGGTTGTTGCGCGTCAGTCTGGTGTAGGCGTCGTTATCCAGCGGCAATGCCGGCGCGATGCCGCTGGACGCCATCGCCTGGCGGTAGTCCTGCTGCGCCTGAAGCGGCCGTAAACGCCAGCGCTCAAACCGGGCGGCGTCGCGGTAAACCAGCGCCTGGTTCTGTCCGGGCGCCTCTTGGCGCGCGTCGATTCTCAGGCGCTGAAACAGCGTCTCCGCCTGTTCCGTGTCGCCGAGCGCCAGCCAGGCGTTGGCGATCCTGCGCCGGTCGTTCAGCGAGTTATCCGTTTTACCCGCCTGCGCGGCGGGTTGCCGCAAGCGCTGGCGGGCTTCATCCAGCCTTCCCTGCGCGATAAAGGCTTCGACTTCGCCCAGGCGCGCATCGGCATTTTGCGGCTCCCGCGCGTTTACTCGCTGGTAGGCCGCCAGCGCGTCGTCGTATTCGCCGCGCGCCAGCGCCCAGTCTGCCAGTTCCAGATCGATGCGCGGGTCGGCCGGCAACCCGCGCAGATAGGCGACCGCGCCGGGCTCATCGCCGGCATCGCGCATAGCCTGCGCCTGAGCCAGCGCCTGCTGTAGCGTCAGACGCTGCGCGAGCTCCCGCATGTTGCCGTTCCACTGTCCGGCTGGCAGCGTATTAAGGTATGCCAGCGCCTGCGCGTCGCGATCGGTCGAGGAGAGGTACAGCGCGTACGCATAGCTTTTCTCGGCATCGGCGGGGAGCTGGGCGGCCATACCTTGCAATAGGCTATCCGCCTGCTCGGTTTGTCCGAGACGGCGCAGGGTCAGGGCATAGCGATAGGCCATCCAGATATCGTCAGGATCCAGCTGCCGCGCCTGGCTATATTGGTCGGCGGCCTGCGCCCACTGCTGCCGTTCGAAAAACTGGTCCGCCCGCTGTTTGATAATATCGCGTTGCAAAGCGTTGAGCGTTTCACGCAGCCTATTTTGCTGGCCGCGCGGCAGGCCGTTGATATAGGCCAGCGCGTTCTCCGGCGATTGGCGCAGATGGATGTTGACCAGTCCCCGCAGCGCGCTGGCGTTGTTGGGCGCCAGACGCAAAGCCTGCCGATAGGCCGTTTCGGCGGCCGCGTCGTTCTTGGCGGCGACGGCGACGTCCCCCAGGCCGATAAGGGCGAAAGCATCGGTGCTATTCCATTGCCGCGCCTGGTTGTATTTCAACTGGGCCAGCATCAGGTTGTTGGCTTTTAACGCCCGATCGCCTTCGTTGAGTATCTGCCAGTAACGGGTGCTTTTTATCAGCGTTTCCCATTTCTCCGCGTTAAGGCGATTAACATCGGCCTTTAGCGCCAGCTGAAACTGGCTTAACGCTTTTTCCCGATCGCCGGCCCGCAGATAGGCGACGCCGATGGCGCCGATGAGTTCCGGGTCGTTTGGCGCGGCGGCCAGGGCTTTGTTTAACTCGCTGATAACGGCGCCGCCGCTATCGCCCCTGCCGATTTTATTCAGTCCGCTGAGCCGCGCCTGATAAGCCGGGTCGGCCAGCATGGCGAGCTGTTGGTTCAGCATTCTGCGCCCGGCTTCCGCCTGATTGCCTTCTCCGAATACCGTCATATAGCGTTTTAACGATTCGAGGCTTTGCGGCGTGACGTCCATTCTGCCGACGATCTCCAGCCACAGCGAGGATGCCGGGCCGACGCCGGCAGGATCCGTCGCCAGCTGCTGCAGCACCCCGTAGGCCTGTTCGTTACGGTGCTGGCTGAATAGCAGACGCGCCAGCATGACGCGCAGCGACACATTGCCGGGATAGCGCCGATCCAGCGCCGCCAGTTGGTCAATGGCCGTCGGCTCCTGGTCGGGCAAGCGCGCCACCAGTCGCCAGTATTCAACGGCAAGCTCAATCGTGGGCGGTTCGCCGTGAAATAGCTCGTCGTACTGCACCCTGGCTTCGGCGTAACGGCCCGCGGTTGACAGCAGACGCGCCTGCTGGAGTTTTTGCCGCATCTCTTGCCGCGTCAGCGCCAGATTCATTTCAGCCTGACGATAAAAGGGCGAATCCGGCGCGAGCGCTTTCAGTTTTTCCAACTGTTGGCGCGCCAGCGTTTGATCGCCCTGACGCAGCGCCAGGCGGATCCGCGCGGCTAGAATCTCCGGATTATTCGGGTCGATCAGCTCCAGGCGATAAAGCGACTGGCGCACCAGATCGTCTTTGTAGCGGGCCTCGCCCAGGCGGATCTGCTCTATCAGAAACTGTTTCGGCGATACCGCTTCCGCCCCGCGCGCCGCCGGAACCGCCGCCAGATAAAAAGGCAGCAGGGCGGCGCAGAGGCCGACGAAAGCGCCGGCCGAAATCCGCGGGCGCCGCCGCGCCGCGCCCTGGATGAACGCCTTCAGCTCGCTCATCGCCATCACTCTTCTTCGTCAGGCGAGAGGCGGCGACGGCTGATGATCTTCAGCGCGCGCCACAACAGCCAGGCGATGACGATCACCGTCAGCGTGGAAATGGTCGCCAGCAGCACCGGATGCGTCGCCAGCGCGTGCCAGATACGCTCCCACCAGGGCAGATGGCCGACATAATACACCTCGCCCACGCGTAAACTGTTAACGCCGGAGTCGCGGATAACCGCCGCCGAGCCGAATATGGCGGCGCGCTTGGCGTCATCGGTCAACGCATCATTCAGCAGCGCGTAACCCTGCGGGCCGTCCGCCAGCAGCGCGACGATGCTGCGCTGGTGGTGATAGGGCGACTGGATACCGATGATGGCGGACATCGGCGCCGCGGCGCTGATGGTCGTTTTGGCGTCCGGTTTGGCGTCGTCATCCCGCGCGCCGCTATCCGCTATCGCGGTCTGTCGGGCCGGCTGTTTTACCCAGCTTTGGGCCGCATCCACCAACAGGTTGATTTTTTCATCATCCCGCAGCGCCGGCGGGATCCGTCCGATCATCAGAATATCCCTGTCCTGCTCGGCGGCCTGCGCCCAGTCGTCGCTTAACTGCACGGCTGTCGCCGGGTAGCCGGTGCGCGCGCCGATGCTTCCCAAGGCGTTCAGCAACGTGCCGACCTGCGAAGGCGTCGGCTGTTTATCGATCAGCACCAGCGTTTGCGACAGGTCGGCCAGCCGGCTGAAAGGGTAGCCCGCGCTGGTAAAGACCTGCAGGTCGGGCATGGCGATAAAGTGGCGGTAGCCGGCGAAGTTGACGGTTGAGCCGCCGTCGATCGCCGCATGGTTGACGACGGGGGTATAGGTTTCGCACCGTCCCTCGGCGCCGCTGGCAAGCAGCGTGGTGTAGTTGAAATCAAAACGCAGCTGGTTGGTGGTGCCCAGTTTTAACGCCGGGATCGTCAGGTTCTTATCCGCATCCCATAACCCCTGCGTCAAAGGCAGACGCAGCAGCAGCGAATCCTGATCGTGCTCCGGCACCAGAGAGAACGCCTGCACAAACTGGTTGTTCAGACGCACGCTCAGGCGCGAACCGTCTTTAAGCTGCGGCGCGGTGTAGCGATATTTCAGCTTCATATCGATGCCCTGGCTGCGGATCAGGAAGAGATCGGGCGGCAGGTTCAGGTTCAGCGCGATAGGATAGGGCACGGTGCCGCTGGTTTGGAACTGTCCCTCATATTGCTGAAGTTCGGCAAAGGTCATCGGACGGTCGGTTCGCACCCAGTTCGGCGCGTCGTAAGGCTGCCGGGGCGCCAACTGCTCGACTTTATCCACGGTGAGGCTTGAGCCGCGGAATAGAATGTTGCCTTGCACGATGCCTTTCACCGCGGTGATCAGGTCGTTGTCATCCCGGCCTTGCACCAGCAGCAGCTTGACATAGGGCGTATCCGGATGGTCGATCATGGAAACGGTCGGTCCGCCGACCGGCGGCATATCGCGCAGGAAGTCCGGGCGCTGCGCGTTGGTGGCGAACACGATGGCGTGGCGGTTCGGCAACTGATTAAACAGCGCCGGGAATGATTGCCCGCGCCACTGCGCCTTGCTGCCGAACCAGGAGGCCAGGATCGCCGCCGCGCGCTGCTGCGCCGCATCCGGCTGGCGGCCGAACACCATCGGCAGCGTCAGCGGCCGGCTGTCTCGGCTGTCAAAAAAGGGCACCGGGAAAGGCGAAAGCTCATTTTTCAGCGGCAGTGCCTGGAACTGTAAGTCGAGCGAGCTTGATTTGCTCACGTCCAGCCACAGGGTGGTGCTGGCCGGGCTTTCGCAAATGTTGCGGTAGTGGCCGATAAACTCCAGCCGCACCCGGTTGAAGTCGCTGATGTAACGCGGGTCGATCGGCATCTGGACGCGGTTGGGTTTGCCTAACTGCTCCTGCGTGATGCTGGTTACCCCCATCAGTTCGTCATTGAGATAGACCTTGACGTGAGACTCTATCGGCGTCAGCGACGGCGAGGGCGTGAACTCCAGATTGAGCGTCGCCTGAGTGACGACTTCATCGCCGCGTACGCCGAATTCGATTTGCCCGTTCGGGTTGGTGCCGCGCAGGGAAAAGGTGCCGGGCGCGGGGGCGATCTGCGCGAACTTCAGCTTCACGTCGCGTACCGGCGCCGGGGTTTCTTGCGGTGTCGCGGGCGCGGTAGGCGCGGTAATGGACGTCGTAGGCTGAGAAAGGGTCTCGGTGGTCGGCGTCATGGCGGCCTGAGACAACGAGCTGATGCCTAAAGCGAATACGGTAAACCAGGTTGTTTTTTTCGTCATCATGTCATCATCAATATTAAAAGCCAATCTCGCCGTAGCGGAAAGAAATACGCGTTACGGCCTTGGGGTTAAAGTCAGTATTTCTGGCGGATGCCTTATGCCGGACTTTTTCCCACATAGCGTGGAATAAACGACAGCAGCCAGCTAATCAGGGTGGTAAACCCAACAATGACGCTGCGAATAACCGGCGGCGCGTAATCCGCCATGCGTAAGTAACCGCGGAAGCCCAGCATCAGTACATCGCGCAGGCTTTCGAGCGGTTTGTCTTCCGGTACGTTGTCCTGCCATAGCGCCCAGGTATCCGCCCGGGCGAAGGTACACTGAATAAAATCAATATGCTGCCGGGTGGTCAGATCCTTCATGCGCAAACCGATTTTATTGCCGAAGACTCGGGTAACCTGAAAAGGAAAGGCGTACTCCTGCTGGCCGCGATGTAATAGCAGGGAGATGTTGTCCCCTTCCCGCAGCAGTTCGGGCTGGCGTATTTCTATTCCCACGCCGCCGTCTGAATAGTCGTTCATGATGCAGGAAAAGAGGTGGCCGTCGGCGCAGAGCACCGCGGCGCGCATCGACATTTCCACCCGATGGGCCTGCCGCACCTGTTTGGTTTCCACGGCGACCGCCACGGCCCCGCCGAGGATCGTCATGTTATAGCCGACCCACAGCAGGCTGATGATCACGGTCATAATCTCTTCGGGCGCGCCGTAGTATAGCCGCCATATTCCGGCCGCCAGCCCGGCGATATTCAACAGCACCAGAATCAGGTACGGCCGGGTAATCAGCCAGTCGACGTGCTGCTTTTCGACCAGGCCCCCTTTGGCGGTGACGTTGAATTTGCCTTTATGCGGGTTAAGCAGCGCCACGGTCGTGGGCCTGGCGATGTACCACGCCAGCACGGTTTCATAGATTTCGCTCCAGAAAGAGTGGCGGTAGCGCCCCTGGATGCGGGAGTTCGTCAGGCTGGCGTGAACCATATGCGGGAGAACGTACAAAACGATGGCCAGCGCCGGGGCGAAAATAATATAGGCGTGCAGCAGCAGAAAGGCCAACGGCGCGGTAAGGAAGATCAGGCGCGGAATGCCCGATAAAAAGTGCAGCATGGCGTTGGCGTAACACAGCCGCTGCCCCAGCCTCAGCCCTTTGCCGAACAGGGGGTTATCCAGCCGGAAGATTTGCGCCATCCCTCTGGCCCAGCGGATGCGCTGCCCGATATGCGCCGACAGGCTTTCCGTCGCCAGGCCGGCCGCCTGCGGAATACGGATATAGGCGGAGGAGTAGCCGAGCCGGTGCAGACGCAGCGAAGTGTGGGCGTCTTCGGTGACGGTTTCAACGGCGATGCCGTTGATTTCATCCAGCGGCTTACGGCGCAGAATGGCGCATGAGCCGCAGAAGAAGGTGGCGTCCCACATGTCGTTGCCGTCCTGCACCAGGCCGTAGAACAGCGTTCCTTCGTTGGGGGTGCGGCGAAAACGGCCGAGGTTGCGCTCGAAGGGATCTGGGGAGAAAAAGTGGTGGGGCGTTTGCAGCATCGCCAGCTTTTTATCTTTAAAGAACCAGCCCATCGTCAATTGCAGGAATGAGCGCGTGGGAATATGGTCGCAGTCGAAAATGGCGACGAATTCGCCTTTCGCCTGTTTTAGCGCGTGATTGATGTTCCCGGCTTTCGCGTGTTCATGCGTGGCGCGGGCGATATAATTTACCCCGACGTCCGCGGCGAACGCTTTGAAGTCGGCTCGGCCGCCGTCGTCGAGGATGTAGATATTCAGTTTGTCCTGCGGCCAGTCCATGCCCAACGCGGCATAGACCGTCGGTCTGACTATCTCCAGCGGTTCGTTATAGGTCGGGATGAACAGGTCCACCGTCGGCCACGTCTCGATTTCGGCGGGCAAGGAGATCGGATGGCGGTTAAGCGGCCAGATAGTCTGAAAGTAGCCCAGCACCAGCACGGCCCAGGAATAGGTCTCCGCCGCCAGCAGCAGCAAACCGCAGACCAGGCTGAGCCGGTCGTCCCAGTTGAGCGTCGCGGTATAGCGCCACCACAAATACCGGCAGGAGATGGTGAAGGAGAGGGCGATCATCATCAGCGTCGGCATGCGTCCCGGAATACGGCGGAAAACCATCGCCATGCTCCAGAGCAGCAGCATAAAAATAAACTGCGATAACAGTTCAAACGGCTGGGTGATGCATAACAGCGCCAGCGCGGCGCAGATCAGGCTGAGGAGGGTAACCCACAGCGTTTGCCAGCCTTTTTCCTTGCGGGGGTCGGCGTCGCGCGTCGCGCTGCGGTCGGCGTTAGCCGCCGAGCGCATAAAGTAGCGGGAAAGGTTTTGCAGGCCGTCAAAATAGCGCTGCCGCCAGCGCGCCAGCCGGGAAAAATAGTTTTTGCGCGGCGTCGGCGTCCGACCGTTCCTGACGATCAGCAGCCATAGTCCTTGCACCAGATAGCGCAGAATGTCGGCCGGGCGCGGGCGCCGGGGAGAGATATGCGGAAACCAGTGGCGGTGGTTTTTGCGAACCTGTCGCCAGCCGGCGGATTCCAGCCGTAGAAAAGTCCAGCCGACTATAACCAGAAAGGCCGTCAGATAGGCGGCAAACACGGAGGATCCCCGGCGGCGATAGCCGAGGTAGCGTTGCCGCACCGCCTGATAAGCCTGCGGCATGAGGAAGAAGCGCAATATCCGGTTCATACCGTCTCTTTGGTTAGATTAATCAGGCACCAGTTGGCCAGCGTGACCAGCTCTTCCGCCGCGACGCTTTCCGGCCGATACTCGCCCAGCGGCTGTTTCGCCGCCAGCGATTCCGCCAGCGCTTCATCGCGGTGAATAAGCAGCGGCAGCAGACGCGACAGCGAATACAGCCATAGCTGATGCAAATCCTGCTGCACCGTGCTGATGGCGGAAAACTGGTTGACCAGAAAATAGCGCCGCTCCGGCAAAGCCTGCTGGTGTAGCCGCGCGTGGCAGTTCGCGTCCGGCGCGAGGAGCAGGAAAACGGCGTCCGCGGCGGCCAGCGCCTGACGGGTCAGCGGCGTGTTGTCCGCCGGCGCGTCGATCAGGATCCAGCGGTGTTTGCCGTGCGCGATAATCTGCGACAGGTTATCCCGCCAGTACGTCGGGGCGTGAACGCCCCGCTGCTGCAGCGCGTCGATCTCGGCTGGGTTGAGCCGGCCGAACGGCAGGAAATCGAGCCCGGGGGTATATTGCATCGCGCCTTGCTGCCAGCGCTCGCCGTCGGTTACCGCGCGGGCCCAGCCGCGTGATTGGGCAAACGCCATATTAAAATGCAGGCGCAACAGATTATCCGGCGAGACATCGACGCCAAGCACGCTTTCGCCTAACTGGCGCAACGCCCATGCCAGTCCCGCGGTGAGGGAGGTCGTACCCAGACCGCCGCGAATACCTTGCAATACGATTACCGGCATCGTCAGCGGCTCCCCGTCGATTCTTTTAGTTCCGCCAGCAGAGGCCAGCGTTCCATCATCTGGGCCAAACGGGTTTGACGGGAGATGTCGATATAATTTATTTCGGGCAATGAAAAAGCCTGGCTCAATACACGAAAATCATCGTGCATCTCCGCATAGACGACAGTTTTTGAGGGCGCAATTTTATCATTCATTCCAGATCTCTGAGAGAACAGGCTTAATTGATGGAAACATAGTAATGATAGCGGGAAATAACAATTACATGGGATAATAAAGAACATCTTTATTTGTAATTGAGAGGTTGAGATCTCTAGGATTAGTGCTAGAGTCTTAAGCCCTATCATTATTCAATGATAAACCATAACATCATTCTTGGAAAAGAAAATTATCATATGGCGCAGTCATTTTCATTAGGTATTCGAAAGCTTTGGCATGATCTCTCATTACTGCAATTGCCGGGGTTCTATTGGGTTAATATTGCACGTCAATCGGATGCGTCCTTATTTTTCCAACAAATAATCAATTCCCAGGATGCCGATGCTCGTGTAGCGTTAATATGCAGTGGCGAAAGCGACGAAACACTGTTTAATTCATTATATTTAACCAAATTAGAACAATTCCCTTACTATGTTTTGCCGGAAAAGAAAGCGGCGCTATTTAGCCTTACTGACGATCTGATGCGCGCATTAAAACCGAAGAAGCGATTATTAATCCTTTATGCGCCGGCCAGCCTTTGGGGGGATATTTCTCAGGAAAGCATGGCGCGTTGGATAACGGAAACCGGAGAATGGCTGCAACGGCGGGAATGCACCTTAATTATTCTCAGCCATAGCGGCGGCGGCGATAAGCTTAAGAATATTCTTATTTCCCAGCATCGCGCGTTATATGGTTTAGCCAGCCTGAATTGGCAGCAGGATCATGCGCAATATTTGGTCTCCTGGTGGAGTACGGAAAATGGCATGACGGCCAATCAGGTGCGGGGGCTGCAGCCCGAACCGGAGGGATGGCGGGTGATGGAGAGCCAGGAGTCGGCGCCGCCCCTTTTGCTGAATGACGAGCAACTCTATCTGGCGGAAAAAAGCGTCCTGGAAGGCGCGCCGGCGTTATCGGGCAACTGGCGGCTTTTTGCCGACAACGGCGCTCTGGCGGCGCGCGGTATGTCGTTCCATGCCGCGACCCTGATTTTTGCGCTGAATAAAATCGGTGAGGTGGACGATTTGGCCAGACAGATTCATCGTTTGCGCAGTCAGCGCGGCAAGGCGATGAAAATCGTGGTGCGCGAGATGAGCGCCTCCCTGCGATCCAGCGATGAACGCCTGCTGCTGGCGTGCGGCGCCAATATCATCGTGACCCATTCCGAACCGCTTTCCCGCTTTCTCTCCCGTCTTGAAAGCGTGCAGGGGCAGCACTTCACCAAACATGTTCCCACGGATATCGAGGAGATGCTGGTTATGATGCGGCCTTTACGGGTTAAAGGCTACCTGCCGCCGGAGCGGTTTGTTCAGTCCGTCAAGCATCTTATGAGCAATACGCTGATCCCGGAAGGAAGCAAAGGCCTGTTGGTGTCGCTGCATCCGGTTGTCGGCCTGCTGGCTGAACAGGCGTTAACCATTTGCCATTTAAGACGTTTCGGCGACGTCGCGACCCTATCGCAAGGCCGCCTGTTTCTGTTTCTTTCCACCTGCCGTATAAATGAATTGGATACGGCACTGAAATCGATTTTCCCCTTACCGGTAAATGAAATATTTAGCCGTCGGGCGGTATGGTCGCAGGATGTGCAAATTTTTTCCGAGATTAAGATATTATCGGAAAACCGGAAAGATGAAATAGTCCCCCTGGTTAATCATTATGTTCATGACAATAAGAATCAACCTGAACGGCGGGATGCGGCGGTACGGCGTCAGCCTACCGCTATTACTTTATTTACTGGCGACTAAAGAGAGAACGCATGCTAAATCTGAGCGATATAGTTCAATTGCTATTATTGAGCGCAATAATATTTTTTACGCTTGGTTATGTTGCCCATGGTTATATTCACCGGTGGTTACAATATTGGAAAAATCGTTTGTTATCACCGAGCTATCTGAAATCCGCAGGCATGTGGATGCGCGACGGTTCTCCATCGAAGATTAAGAAATAAAATGAACAAGAAAATACGTACGCAACAAAATCAAAACGCGTGGCGCCACTGGCGCGGGCTTCACGGCTGGAACCTCTATTTCCTGCTTAAATTCGCCCTGCTGTGGTTTGGTTATCTCAATTTTCACCCCTTGCTCAACCTGGTGTTTCTGGCGTTTTTGCTGGTCCCGCTTCCGCCCCTGTGGCTGCACCGCTGGCGGCATATCGTCGCTATTCCCATCGGGATAGGTTTGTTCTATCACGACACCTGGCTGCCCGGCGTCAGCACTATCCTCAATCAGGGCGGCAGCCTGATGGACTTCGATGCGCTGTATCTGCTGGAACTGGTCAACCGATTCATTAACTGGCAGATGGTCGGCGCCGCGCTGGTGCTGGTGGTGGCCTATCAGTTTTTCTCCCAGTGGATTCGTATTACGGTGTTTACCGTCGCCATCCTGGGGTGGCTCAACGTGGTTCATCTCACCGGCCCGATGGTCTCTTTCGTGCCGAGTGTGGCGGCGGTGGCGGCCGACACGCCGTCTGGCTCGGCCGGCGATACGCCCTCGGCGTCGCCCGCGGCCGACCTTCCGCCGACCAATGAGAATTTGACCGCGTACCTGAATCAGTTCTATGCGCGGGAAAAAGCGCGCGCGACCGTGTTTCCGACTTCGCTGCCGGCGGATTCGCAGCCTTTTGATTTATTGATTGTTAATATCTGCTCGCTGGCATGGTCGGATATGGAGGCGAGCGGTTTGATGAATCATCCGCTGTGGAGCAAATTCGACATTCTGTTCAGCAATTTCAACTCGGCGACGGCCTACAGCGGCCCGGCGGCGATTCGTTTACTGCGGGCAAGCTGCGGCCAGGAGTCGCACCACGATTTATATCAGCCCGCCAATCGGCAGTGCTATCTGTTTGATAACCTGGCCCAACTGGGCTTTGAAAAACTGCTGATGCTCGATCACTCCGGGGTATCCGCCCTATCGGGCAACTACCTGAAAGGAATACATGACGAGGGTAATCTGCAATCGCCGATGATGTCGCAGGCCGGCATCAGTCACCAGCTGACGTCATTCGAAGGCGAACCGATTTATAACGATCTGGAGTTGCTTAACCGCTGGTTAGATAATCGCAATACGGCGGGGGCCTCGCGCAGCGCAACCTTCTTTAACCTGATTTCGCTGCACGACGGCAACCGTTTCGTGGGCACCAACAAATCGGCTGACTTTAAGCCCCGGGCGAAAATCATGTTCGATCAGTTGGATACCTTCTTTGACGCGCTGCAAAAGTCCGGGCGCAAAGTGGTGGTGGTGGTGGTGCCCGAACATGGCGCGGCGTTGGCGGGCGATAAAATGCAGATGTCGGGGCTGCGCGATATCCCCAGCCCCAGCATCACGCACATTCCCGTCGGCGTGAAGCTGTTCGGCATTCAGGCGCCGGCGCAAAGCGGCCCGCTGGAGGTGAAAGCGAAGAGCAGCTACCTGGCCATTTCGGAACTGGTGTCGCGCATGGCGGACGGAAAACTCTTTTCCGCGCCGGCGATCGACTGGCAGGCGCTGACCAGGGACTTACCGCAAACGGAAGCGATTTCGGAAAATGAAAGCGCCATTGTTATGCCGTATCGGGATAAACCCTATATTCGCCTTAACGGCGGGGAATGGGTGCCTTATCCGCAGTAATTAATGCGCTACGGGCGGAGGAGGCGTTCCTCCGCCTTTGGGCCGCCGCCTATCATCTCTTAGCGCCGCTCGAGGCACTCCGTCAGTAAACGCCTTTTTCTTCCCTCTCCCGTTCCTCCGGCGGATCGCTTCGCTTGCCGCTCCCTATGCATTCATCAATCTTTCATCCGGCTTGAGTACTTTTTGCTAGCGTCGCATCCCGCGATCCCGCGCCGGGAATGCGGTATTGTCGGCGGCTTAGGATTAAGATGAAATCCTGAAGATAGAATAAGAAAACAGCATTGGGGCAAAGTATACTAGCCGGATTTATCAGGCGTCGGACATAAAAGACGAAATTTTAAGCATTTCAATCCCATAGCGGGTATATTCGCGGTAGATATTGGTAAATGCGGCAGCAATACGGAATTAACGGAGAAAACGCTTGCGGCTTAGACGTTCGTTAACTATTAAACAGATGACCGCCGTGTCCGCCGTGGCGCTGGTGACCATCAGTCTTTTTATAGTGATACAGCTTTTTCACTTCGTGAATCAACGTCGTGACGATTACGCCAGGCAACTGGAGGTGGTCGCTTACTCCGTGCGCCAGCCGCTGACGGAGGCCGTACTGCAAGGCGAGGTGCAACGAGCCGAAGATATTCTGAACAATTTGCTGCCGGTCGGCTTTCTAAGCCGCGCCGAAGTGATGCTGCCTGACAAATTTCAGACGCTGCACGCCAATTTCCCGACGGAACGCGCGGTGCCGCATTGGATAGCCCGCGTCTTTGAGCTGCCGATACGCATCTCGGTGCCTCTCTATTCTCCGCCGCAGACGCAGCATTCGACGCCATTGGCCTATCTGGTCTTGCAGACCGACTCGTACCGCATGTTTCAGTTCATCGTCAGCACATTCTCGACCATGCTGGCGACTTATCTGCTGCTGGCGCTTATTTTGTCCATCTCCATCACCTGGTGCATAAACCGGCTGATGGTGCATCCGCTGCGGGCGATGATCGCCGAGCTGCAGAGCCTGTCGGCGGAGACCATTCCTCACCACCGGCTGACGCAGTCGGAATGGCATAAGGATGATGAGCTCGGCATGCTGGTGCGCAGCTATAATCGTAATCAGCAGCTGCTGGCGCAATCTCTGGCGCCGGCCGCCGCGCGCTATGAGCTGCCGGATGAGGCCGATTTTATTCAATGTCTGGAACGGCGGTTGGCGGAGAACGCGCCGCTGAGCCTGATGGTGATAGGGCTTGATCCGCCGTCCGCGGGCGGCGACGCGGCGCTTAGCGCGGTGAATCGGCTGAAGGCGGCGGCGGGCGAACGGGAAGGAGAGGATCGCATGCCGCTGGCCTGTCTGAACAACGACGAGTTCGCGCTATTGGGCGGTCCTCAGGTGTGCGGCGAAGCGGCGCGGATCTGGGCGCAGGCGCTGATCGCGCAAATAAATACGTCGCCGATGGAGGCCGACGGCCGACCCGCGGCGCCGGCCGCCAGCGCCGGTATCGTCAACATTGACGCCGCCGGCTTAAGAGAAACCAAGAGCGCGGTCCTTCTCCTTTCACAGGCGCGCTTCGCCATGCAGCTGGCCCGCCATGAGCGGAAAAACGGCGTTCGCGTGCTGATGGATTAACCGCCGGATCGCTCCCCGTCTCCGCGCCGCATAACCCGCGCCGCAGGATAAAAAATTATCGTTTTGCACCGCGCTCCCGCGTCTTGAGGCTTGCCCTCTCGGGATGAGGTGCGCCCGCTCCCCGCGGCGTTTTGATGCGCCGAATGTTGCATTGAATGGTTGTTTGTTGCAAATAAATTTCACTGATGTTTAATATTCATATCTGCTGAAGCGATTCCCCTCTTATTTTTAACCGTTTGTTCACAAACTAAAGTTATAAAACATTTCCAGACTGTTATTGCGGTGTTACTTTCCGGCGCAATCACAGGTGGTATTCCCTACACCGACTCCACCGTCCGCCTGTGTCTCCTCACCATAGGATATAAGTATGAAAACATCTATTTTTAAAAGTCTTTATTTTCAGGTGCTTGTTGCTATTACGATAGGGGTTCTGCTGGGCCATTTCTATCCGGAAATCGGTGAGCAGATGAAACCTTTGGGCGATGGCTTCGTTAAATTAATTAAAATGATTATCGCGCCGGTTATCTTTTGTACCGTGGTGACCGGTATTGCAGGCATGGAAAGCATGAAGTCAGTGGGTAAAACCGGCGCGGCCGCCCTGCTGTATTTCGAAATCGTCAGCACCATCGCCCTGATCATCGGTCTGGTGGTGGTAAACCTGGTGAAACCCGGCGCGGGCATGAATGTCGACCCCGCGGCGCTGGACGCCTCCGCGGTGGCGGTTTATACCCAGCAGGCGGCGCAGCAGGGGCTGATTCCGTTTCTGATGGACGTCATTCCCGCCAGCGCGGTCGGGGCGTTCGCCAGCGGGAATATTTTGCAGGTGCTGCTCTTTGCGGTCATGTTCGGCTTTGCGCTGCACCGGCTGGGCGCCAAAGGCAAGATGATATTCGATGTGATCGAAAGTTTCTCCAAAGTCATTTTCGGCATCATCAACATGATCATGCGTCTGGCGCCTTTGGGAGCCTTCGGCGCCATGGCGTTTACCATCGGTAAATACGGGGTCGGCTCGCTGGTGCAGTTGGGCCAGCTGATTGTCTGCTTCTACGTCACCTGTCTGCTGTTTGTTTTCCTGGTGCTGGGCAGTATCGCCAGGGCGACGGGGTTCAGCATTTTCAAATTTATCCGCTATATCAAAGAAGAGCTGCTGATTGTGCTGGGCACCTCCTCTTCCGAATCCGTGTTGCCGCGGATGCTGGAAAAGATGGAGAAAGTCGGGTGTAAGAAGTCGGTGGTCGGTCTGGTTATCCCCACCGGTTATTCGTTCAATCTGGACGGCACCTCGATCTACCTGACGATGGCCGCGGTGTTTATTGCTCAGGCCACCAACAGCCATATGGATATCTGGCATCAGATTACGCTGCTGGTGGTGCTGCTGCTTTCCTCCAAGGGCGCGGCGGGCGTGACGGGCAGCGGGTTTATCGTACTGGCGGCCACCCTCTCCGCGGTGGGGCATCTGCCGGTGGCGGGCCTGGCGTTAATTCTGGGCATTGACCGCTTTATGTCGGAAGCCCGCGCGCTGACCAACCTGATTGGCAACGGCGTAGCGACGATCGTCGTCGCCAAGTATTGCCATGAACTGGACGCCAAGCAGATGAACGCGGTGCTTTCCGGCGATAAGGGCGACGCCGGCAAGAACGGCAAAGCGGCGGAATCGACGACGCTGTCATAATTCGCCTTTCCCGCCCGCTTTACTCTTCCCCACCGTACGGACGTGCGGTGGGGAAGTTTGTTTTCAGCGCGGGACGCGCCGGATTCACAGTATGGAGAACGCCGAGCGCCGGCGGCGCAGGCGCGGATTCAGCGCGGTGTGCAGCGCATCGCTCAACAGATTCAGCGCCATTACCGCCAGCATGATGGCGACGCCCGGAATGGCCGTCATGTACCAGCCGGTTCTCAGCGCATCCCGCCCGGTGCCAATCATCGACCCCCAGCTCACGACATTCGGATCGCCGAGACCAAGGAAAGACAATCCGGCTTCGGAAAGAATCGCGTTGGCGATCAGCAAAGCGGTGGAAACCACCACCGGCGTCCAGGCATTGGGCAGGATTTCACGGAAAATAAGGTGCATATCGCCGGCGCCCAGAGAGATGCTGGCGCGCACGAATTCCCGCTGGCGCAGGGAGAGGAACTCCGTGCGCACCAGGCGGGCGATACTGGTCCATGAGGTAATGCCGAGCGCAAAGGTGATGGTGCCGATGGAGGGCTGGAGCACGGCCACCAGAATAATCGCCAGCAAAAAAGCCGGGATAGTTTGAAACAGCGTGGTAATGCCCGTCAGCACCCGATCCACCGGGCCGCGATAAAATCCGCAGGCCACGCCGACGGCAATGCCGATAGACAGCGCGATCAGGGTCGACGCCACCCCCACCAGCAGCGACACGCGCGCGCCGTGCAGTAGGCCCGCCAGCAGATCGCGTCCCATCAGGTCTGTGCCCAGCGGGAACTGGGCGTCTTGTCCCGGCCAGAGATAAGGCTCCGCCACCATGTTCATCGGGTCGTCGGGGAAAAACCACGGCGCCAGACCGGCCGCGACGACAACCAGCGCCAGTACGGCCAGACCAATCAGCGCAGACGGCTGTAATAACCAGCGACGCATATTACCTCTCTTTTCCTATTGCCGTTTTTTTCGTCCGCCGCCGGCGACGCGCACCCGCGGGTCAAACCAGGCGTGCGCCATATCCACCAGCAGGTTCGACGCCACCACCAGCACGCTGCTGAACAACAGCACGCCGAGCAGGATGGGGATGTCTCGATTCCTGATGGCCTCGAACGACAGCTGTCCCAGCCCCGGCCAGGCGAAAACGGTTTCGACGACGATGGAGCCGCCCAGCAGGGCGCTGCTTTGCAGCCCCAGCATGGTGATGACCGGGATGATGGCGTTATGCAGCGCATGGGTAAAAATCACCCGCCCTTCGCGCGCGCCCTTGGCCCGCGCCGTACGGATAAAATCCTCGGAGAGCGTTTCAATCATCGAGGCGCGCGCCAACCGGGCGTAAACCGCCATGTAGTAAATGGTCAGCGTCAGCACCGGCAGCGCCAGGTGCGCCGCGATATCCCGCAGTTTATCAACGCCGGCATAGCCCGCGTTGATATCCTGCCAACCGCCGGCATAGCCCGCGTTGATATCCTGCCAACCGCCGGCGGGCAGCCACTCCAGCTTGACGGCGAACAGCACAATCAGCATCAGCGCCACCCAGAACATCGGCGCGGAGTAGCCGATGGTGGAGAGCATGGAGATGAGCGAATCCGTCACGCCGTGGGGACGGCGCGCCGACGCGACGCCGAGCAGTACGCCGCCCGCCACCGACAGCAGCAGAGCGCCGCCCACCAGCAGTACGGTCGCCGGCAGCCGATCGACGATCAGATCCAGGACCGGCTCGCCAAAACGAAATGAAAAGCCCAGATCGCCCTGCGCCAGTTGCAGCAGATAGGATCCCCACTGCGCCGCGAGATGCCGGTCAAGACCGTAAAGTTCGCGCAGCTGCTGGATATATTCCGGCGTCGCGCTGCCGCTTTCGCTGGCGATAACGTCCACCAGGTCGCCGGGCAGCGACTTCAGCAGAAAAAAGTTCAGGGTGGCGATGCCGATAATCACCCCGGCCAGTTGCAGCAGCCGGAAGAAAATACGTGCCGTCATGAGATTACGTCCCTCGCTCAGACGCCTTTTTTATCCAGCCATACGTGGGCGAAATTATTTTGGCTGTGGTTGAATGTGTCCGTCACGTTGCGCAGATTGCGGGCCCAGATGCCGAACCATTTGAATTCAAATAGGTTGATCTGGGGCAGGTCGCGCTGCACGATGCGCTGCAGGTCGTGATAGAGCGCCAGCCGTTTTTGCGCATCGACCTCGACCTGCGCCGCCTCGATAATCCTATCGGCCTCCGGGCTGGCGTAGCCTGAGGCGTTGGTCCAGGGCGTTCCCTTGCTTTCCGCCTTCGACCAGTAGAGCTGTTCCACGCCCAGCTGCGGATCGGTCCAGTTCACTCCCCAGGAGCTGGCGAGTTGGTAGTCATAGTTTTTGAAGACGTTGGTGGTCCAGGTGGCCAGATCCAGCGCGCGCAGCGTGACGTCGATGCCGATGGCGCGCAGCGCCTGGCGGACGAACTCGCCGGTGCGGCGGTAGTCGTCGCCGAACGGGATGAAGTCGTGGTTCAGCTTAAAGCGCCAGCCGTCCGCCTTTTTCGGATACCCCGCTTCGTCCAGCAGCGCCTGGGCCTTTTTAATATCGAACGGATACTGCTGGGTGTCGGCGGTATAGAAGGTGCTGAGCTGCGAAGATACCGGCCCGGTCGCCGGTTTGGCGTAGCCTCCCCACACGGTTCTGACCAGCAGATCCTTATTGACGGCGTGGGCGATGGCCTGGCGCACCTTCAGATTGCTGAGAATGGGATCGCGCAGATTGGGCAGCAGCCAGAATGAGGTGGCGAAGCCGTTATAGCCATCGGTATCCAGCGTCAGGGTAGGGAGCTTCGCCAGACGGGCGGCGTCGGCGAAGGTGACGGGATTGCGTTCGCCGTACTGGATTGCGCCGGTTTCAAAGGCGGTGGCGCGCCCGGAAACGTCGGGGATGATTTTGAACAGCAGTTTATCCAGGAACGGACGCTCGGGCTGCCAGTATTTATCGAATCTCTCCAGCGCGATGTGGCTGCCGCGCTGCCATTCGCGGAACACGAACGGCCCGGTGCCGACGGGCTTATTGTTGTAAGGATTGTTGGGAATATCCGTGCCTTCGTACAGATGACGCGGCAGGATCGGGGTCGCCACCACGTCCAGCGCGTTGAGCACCACCGGCGTGGGTTTGGAAAGCGTCAGGACCACGGTGTGTTCATCAGGCGTTTCCACCCCGGACAGGTACTGGAACACCCTGCGGGCGAACGGCGAATACTGTCTCCAGACGTTTTCCGCCGAGAATTTCACGTCGGCGGCGCCGAATGGCTGGCCGTCATGCCACAGCACATTGCGGCGCAGGGAGAGCGTGACGGTCAGGCCGTCATCCGATACCGCCACTTTTTCTGCCAGTTGGGGACGCGGCGTCAGGTCCGGCGCGTAGTCAAACAGTCCGTCGAAGATCTTGCTGACGACGGTACGTCCGGGCGTCGAGGTATTGATAAAGAACGCCAGCGTCGGCGGTTCGGGATGCACCACCGCTTCCAGCGTGCCGCCGCGCACCGCGCCCGCCACGGTATTCGGCAGGCTGCCTACTTCCGCCGCGCTCTCGCTCGGCCAGATACCGCCAAATACCCCCGAAGCCAGAATAGCGCCGGAGATGCCCAGAAATTTGCGGCGGTTAAGTTCGTACTCGACCAGCGCGTCGATATTGCCCTCTGATGGACGCTTGTTCATTATGTGTTTCCCCTGTGCCTGTCAATAAAATCAAAGTAAGCCGAGCGCTCAACTTCGCGCGGCGGCGAATAACGGGGCGTCGGATGGCCGCCGCCCGCGGTCTTTTCTTCCCGGCACGGCGTCCAACAGCGTCCGGGTATAGGGATGCCGGGGGTGATGCCAGATATGTTCGCTATCGCCTTCTTCCACAATACGCCCGCCGTTCATCACCAGAACGCGGTCGGCGATGTAGCGCACGACCGCCAGGTCGTGGGAAATAAACAGATAGGTCAGCCCCAGCTCCGCTTTTAAGTCCACCAGCAGATTGATGATTTGCGCCTGTACGGAAACGTCGAGAGCGGAAACGGGTTCGTCGCAGATAAGCAGCTGCGGGCGTAGAACCAGCGCCCGGGCGATGCCGATGCGCTGACGCTGGCCGCCGGAGAATTCGTGCGGGTAGCGCTGGCGGGCCGACTGAGGCAGGCCGACGTCGTCAAGAATGCGTACGATGCGCCGCTCACGTTCGCGCCGCTCTTTGATCCCGTGGATCGCCAGCGCATAGCCTAAGATCTCGTCGATGCTCTGGCGCGGATTGAGCGACCCGTAGGGGTCTTGAAACACCATCTGGATACGCTTGCGCCAAGGCAGCAGACGTCGGCGCGACAGCGTCAGCAGATCCTGTCCGTCAAAAACGATCCGGCCGCTCTGCGCCTGCTCCAGCCTCATGATGGCGCGTGACAGGGTGGATTTGCCGCAGCCCGACTCGCCGACCAGGCCGAGCGTTTCTCCGGCATGCAGCCGCAGGGAGAGATCGTTTACCGCCGCAATATCGCCCTGGGCGGATTCATAGGTCACCGTCAGGCCGTCGATCGCCAGCAGCGGCCGGGACGCGGCGGCGGCCGGGGCGATCTCCGCCTCCGCCGCGCGCGGCGAGGGCTGAAACAGGGTGAAGCCCTGTTCATCGCCGTAGCGAATCTCCGGCAGCCGCGACCGGCGATAGTGCGCATCCTGCTCCAGATGCAGCGAGGCGTGCAGCAGGCCTTGGGTATAGGTATGCTGCGGATGGCGTAATATCCGATCGGCCGGCCCTTCCTCCAGCTTGCGGCCGTTATGCATCACCGCCACGCGATCGGCCCACTGGGCGACCACGCCCAGATCGTGGGTGATGAGCAGCACGGCCATGTTCAGCTCGCGCCGCAGCTCGTCGAGCAGGGCCAGTATCTGCGATTGGATGGTGACATCCAGCGCGGTGGTCGGCTCATCGGCAATCAGCAGGTCGGGCTGGCAGGCGATCGCCATGGCGATCATCACCCGCTGGCGCTGTCCGCCGGATAGGTGGTGGGGGTAATCGTCAAAGCGGTTTTCAGGGTCGGGCAGCTTGACCTGCCTCAGCAGTTCAATCGCGCGGGCGCGCGCCTGCCGCCGGGTTAACGTTAGATGCAGGGTCAGGGCTTCTTCAACCTGACGCCCGATGGACATCACCGGATTCAGCGAGGTCATCGGCTCCTGAAATATCATGGAGATGTCGTTGCCGCGCACATCGGCCAGCTGCCGCTCTCCCAAACGCAGCAGGTCTTTGCCGCCGAGCGTGATGGCGCCGCCGATTTTTGTCTGCGCCGGCAGCAGCCGCATGATGCTCAATGCGGTAGTGGACTTGCCGCAGCCCGATTCGCCCACCAACGCCAGCATTTCTCCCTTTGCGATACGTAGGTCGAGATTATCCACCGCCACGTGTCCGGGGAAGTGAACGCTTAGCCCCTGTATATCCAGTAATGTCGTCATCCCGTCCCGATCCCTAAATCAATCTCTTTAGGCAGTAATCGGTTACTTTAATCGCGACGGTTATTATTTTTCTATTATGGTTTCTTCTTACTTATAGCTATTACGCATATATCCGGCCCGCCTAGAACCGCGCGGGCGTCGGCCGCGTTACTCCGCCTTCGCTTTCAGCGGAAAGCGTCTGCGCACCACCACAAAGAAGAGCGGCACGAAGAAGATGGCGAGGATCGTCGCGGAGGCCATTCCGCCAATGACGCCGGTCCCCACGGCATGCTGGCTGGCGGAGCCCGCGCCGTTGCTGGTGGCCATCGGCAGCACGCCGAAAATGAACGCCAGCGAAGTCATCAAAATCGGCCGCAGGCGCTGGCGCGCCGCATCCAGCGTCGCCTCAACCAGCTCCCGACCCTGCTGGTTCATCTCGTTGGCGAACTCGACGATAAGGATGGCGTTTTTCGCCGCTAGACCGATAACGGTCAACAGCCCCACCTGGAAATAGACATCGTTCTCCAGACCGCGCCCCCAGGTGGCCAGTAGCGCGCCCAGTACGCCGAGCGGCACCACCAGCATCACGGAAAAGGGAACGGTCCAGCTTTCGTACAAAGCGGCCAGACACAGGAAGACGACCAGCAGCGAAATGGCGTACAGCGCCGGCGCTTGCGACCCCGCCAGCCGCTCCTGATAAGACATGCCGGTCCATTCCAGACCGATGCCTTCAGGCAATTGCTTGACCAGCGTCTCCATGATGTTCATGGCCGTCCCGGTGCTGACGCCGGGCGCCGCTTCCCCGACGATCTCCAGCGAGGAGTAGCCGTTGTAACGCTCCAGGCGCGGCGAACCGCTCTCCCATGAGGTTTGCGCAAAGGCGGTAAAGGGCACCATCCCGCCGTGGCTGTTGCGCACGTACCATTTGCCGATGTCGTCCGGCTGCATGCGGTATTTGGCCGCCGCCTGCACATAGACTTTTTTCACCCGGCCGCGATCGATGAAATCATTCACGTAGGTCGAACCCCAGCCGGTTTGCAGCACGCCGTTGATGTCGTCGATAGCGACGCCCAGCGCCTGCGCCTTGCGTTGGTCAATATCAATTCTCAGCTGCGCGTTGTCATCCAGGCCGTTATGGCGCACCCGGGTCAGCGCCGCGCTGTCGCCGGCCATCGATAAGAGCCGGTCGCGCGCGTTCATCAGCGTATCGTGGCCTAGCCCGGCGTGATCCTGTAATTCCAGGGTAAAACCGGCCGCATTGCCCAGGCCGCTGATGGAAGGCGGATTATTGGCAATCACCCGCGCTTCGTTGATATGGCGAAACGCCCGGGTCGCCCGCTCGATAATGGCGAAAGCGCTATTATCCGACCCCGCGCGCTCATCCCACTCTTTCAGGCGCACGAACAGGCGTGCCACGTTCTGTCCGTTCCCGCCCGGACCGGAACCCACGGCGGAGAACACCGATACGACATTTTCCGCCTCCTGGGTGAGGTAATACTGTTCGACTTTTTGCACCACTTTTAGCGTCTGCTGCTGCGTCGATCCGGGCGGCAGCTGTACCTGCGTCATAAACACGCCGCGGTCTTCCTGCGGCAGGAACGATGTCGGCAGTTTCATAAACAGAAACGCCATGATGCCGATGATGCCGAGATAGAGCAGCGTCCAGCGGCCGCTTCTCACCAGGATTTTCGCCACGCCGTGTTCATAACGCGACGCGCTACGGTTGAAACTGCGGTTAAACCATCCGAAGAACCCCGTGCGGCCGTGATGGTGGCCTTTGGCGAGCGGCTTGAGCAGGGTGGCGCACAGCGCGGGCGTAAGGATCATCGCCACCAGCACGGACAGAATCATGGAGGAAACGATGGTGATGGAGAACTGGCGGTAGATCGCCCCGGTGGTGCCGCCGAAAAAGGCCATTGGAACAAATACCGCCGAGAGCACCAGCGCGATCCCCACCAGCGCCCCCTGCACCTGCCTCATCGATTTGCGCGTCGCTTCGCGCGCAGAGAGCCCCTCTTCGCTCATGACGCGCTCGACGTTTTCCACCACCACGATGGCGTCATCCACCAGCAGGCCGATCGCCAGCACCATCGCAGACATGGTGAGGGTGTTCAGGCTGAATCCGCCGACGTAAAGCACCGTGAAGGTGCCCAGCAGCACAACCGGAACGGCGATGGTGGGGATCAGCGTGGCGCGGAAATTCTGTAAAAACAGGTACATTACCAGAAATACCAGCAGTATCGCCTCAAACAGGGTTTTCACCACGTCGGTAATCGACGCTTTGACGAAGGGGGCGGTTTCAAAGGCGATTTTGGCTTCCAGCCCGCGGGGAAAATAGTGCGACAGCTCGTCGATGCGCGCGCGCACCAGCTTGTCCGTCTCCAGCTCATTGGCGCCGGAGGCCAGGGTTACCCCCAGTCCCGACGCCGCCTGGCCGTTATAGCGGCTGAGATAATTATAGCTTTCCGCGCCCAGCTCGACTTCGGCGACATCCCCCAGCCTGACCGCGGAACCGTCCTGATTGACGCGCAGGGTAATGTCGCGGAACTGTTGCGGCGTTTGCAGCAGCGACTGGGCATTAATGGAGGCATTCAGCAACTGGTCGTCCACCGACGGCGTTCCCCCCACCTGGCCGACGGAAACCTGACTGTTTTGCGACTCGATGGCGGACACCACGTCCTCGGTGATCAGCGCGTAGTTCGCCAGCTTCAAGGGGTCGAGCCAGATGCGCATCGCATATTGCGAGCCGTAGGCCTCCACTTCGCCGACGCCGTTGATGCGGCTGAGCGGCTCCTGAATGTTACTGGCGACATAGTCTGCGATATCCTGTTTATCCATGCTGCCATCGGTAGAAACAAAGGCGATCATCAGGATATTGGTATCGCCGGTTTTACTGACCGTTACGCCCTGCTGCTGCACGGCCTGCGGCAGTTTGCGCAATGCCGACTGCAGCTGGTTCTGCACCTGCTGGCGGGCTTCATTCGGGTTGGTTCCGGCTTCAAAACTGAGCGTGATCCTTGCCTGCCCTGTATTGCTGCTGTTTGACGCCATATACATTAAATTATCCAGCCCGGTCATGCTCTGCTCGATAACCTGCGTCACGGTATTTTCAATGGTTTGGGCGGACGCGCCGGGATAATTGGCGCTGATCCGCACGCTGGGCGGCGCCAGGTCGGGATATTGCTCAATGGGCAGCGAAACGATCGCCAGCGTACCGCACAGACTGAGTAAAATTGCCAACACCCAGGCAAAAATGGGGCGATCGATAAAAAAATTCGCCATTGAAATACGGCTCCTCGGCAGCGTTGTTATTGCGGCATATCTACCGAGAATTACTTTATCCGCTAATGTTTTACGAATCGTGGAAAAATTAAGGAGAAAATGTAAATAATCGTCGGCGCATGGCGGGCCGTGTTGGCCCGCCGGCGTCTCCGCCATCTGAATTTCATACTAATCGGTTAAATCTCAATCTTTTCTTTATTTTGAACATTATTTATGTCTGTTGAGGTGACATAGATGAAAGCGCGTGGTCAAAGGGGATGGTACACTTCGCCTCTCCATTTTCCGTGATGCATTCATGAGAGTGTTTGGTGGCAAGCGCAAGGCCACTGTGATTATCAACAACAACCACATTTATGTTGGCTGGTTATTTAAGTAGGGGTTCACATGCAGGGCACCAAAATAGGACTTTTCGTTGGTGGAATGTTGCTGGCGGTTGTCGGCAGCAACGTGCAGGCTGAAACACTACAACCCGATCCTGCCTGGCAGCAGGGTAAACTTGATAATGGTTTTACCTGGCAGTTACTCACTACCCCGCAACGTCCGGGCGACAGGGTTGAGTTACGTTTAATGGTGAATACCGGATCGCTGACGGAAAACGCGCAGCAATCAGGATTCGCCCGTTTTATTCCCCGGTTGGCGTTAACGCCAGCGGACGGTTTTTCGGCGACGCAGTTGTCTTCCCTATGGCAGCAAACAGAGCCGGGCGCGCGCGCGCTGCCGCCGGCCGTCACATCGTACGATTTCACCTTTTACAATCTGAGCTTGCCGAATAATCGGCCGGAGCTGCTGAAAGACGCGTTAAATTGGCTGTCGGAAACGGCCGGCCGGCTTTCCATCGACGATCGGCGCATCGGCGCGGCGTTAAGCTCGGCCGATCGGGTGGCGGCCTTCCCGGCTAATCCGCAGGAGCCCGCCTGGCGCTACCGCTTGAAGGGTTCCACGCTGCTGGCCCACGATCCGGGACAGGCGGTGACGCCGCCGCTAAGCAGCGAGCAGTTGCAGCAATTTTATAAAACCTGGTACACGCCGGACGCCATGACGCTCTATATCGTCGGCAATGTCGACCAGCGCAGCATCGTCGAGCAGATCGGTAAGGCGTTCTCAGCGCTGCAAGGAAAACGCGAAGCGCCGGCTCCGCTGCCGACGCTGAGCCCGTTGCCGCTGCAGGCCATCAGCCTGATAGACGCGACCGTTCAGCAGGATACATTGTCGCTGATCTGGGACATGCCCTGGCATCCGATTCGCGACGACCGGGCGCTGGTCCGCTACTGGCGGCGCGACTTGGCGAGGGAGGCGCTATTCTGGCATGTGCAGCAGGCGTTAAAGCAAAATCCGCGCAAAGGCGAAAACCTCCGTTTTAACTGTAATGTTCTCTATACGCGCGCGCAGTGCGCCATCCATATGGACGTTCCCGGTATCGACGGCGTGATGCCGGCGGTGACGTTTTTGGCCCAGGAGCTGGCGGCGCTGAGAAGCGACGGGCTGACGCAGCAGGAGTTTGATGCGCTGATCGCACATAAAACGGATGAGCTGGGCAAACTGTTTGCCACTTACGCCCGTACCGGCACGGATGTGTTGATGGAGCAGCGCCTGCGGTCGCAGCAAAATGGCGTGGTGGATATCGCCCCCGAGCAGTATCAAAAATTACGCCAGACGTCGCTGTCCGAACTCACGCTGGATATGTTGAATCAGGAGCTGCACCAGTGGCTGTCGCAGGATGCCGCCCTGATGCTGATACAGCAGCAGGGCGAGCCGGAGGCGCATATGAAGACGCTGCAGGAAGCCTATAGCCGGATTATGACGCCGGCCGCCGCCGCGGAAGAGCCTAAGCCGCAGGGTGAAGAGGCGGCGCGCTAATGGCATACGCCGGGCCTAGCCGCGGCCCGTCCGCGGCTAGGCGGGCATCGCGCCGCGCGGGATAATGGCGCCGCGATGCTGAATCACCATGCTGGCGAGCAGGTGTCCGCGCCGCGCCGCCGCCTGCGCGCTGCCGCCGGTAAGGCGCACGGCCAGATAACCGGCGCTGAAGGAGTCGCCCGCCGCGGTGGTGTCCGCCACCTGCTCGTTCGCCAGCCTCACGGCGGGAACCTCGAGCAAATCTTGCCCCTGCTGTGAAATCAGGCAGGCGTCGGCGCCGCGCTTAATCACAATCTCCGCAACGCCGAAGCCATGAGTGCGCGCAAGCACTTCGGCCACGGGTTTCGCTCCCCACAGCATATCTTCGTCATCCAGGGTCAGGAATGCGATATCGGTGCAGGAGAGCACGTCGCTGTAGGCTTTTTGCGTTTGCGCCCTGTTTTGCCACAGGCGCGGGCGATAGTTGTTATCGAAAATGATTTTGCCGCCGTTGGCGCGACAGGCGTGCAATAAGGCGAACAGGCGCTGACGGCTGTCGTCGTCGAGGATCGCCAGGCTGATGCCGCTCAGATAGAGATAATCGAAGCGCGCCAGACGCTGGCTGATTTTTTCCGCATCGGCGCCGTCGAGCCAGTAGCGGGCGGCGGCATCGTTGCGCCAGTAGTAGAAGGTACGCTCGCCGCTGTCATCGGTTTCGATGAAGTATAACCCGGGCAGCTTGTCGTCCAGACGCTGGATCAGATCGGTGCGCACCCCTTCTTGCCGCCATGCGACGACCATCTCTTCGCTAAAGCTATCGGTTCCGAGCGCGGTAACATAATAAACGCCCAGTGCCTCGGGCTGAACCTGACGCGCGATATACACGGAGGTATTCAGGGTATCGCCGCCGAATCCACGGCTAAGGTCGGCGCCTTTTTGCGACAGTTCGATCATGCATTCGCCGATTACGGCAATGTTGTTGGTGGTCATCAGCGTTGGCCTGTTTGCAAGAATAAATCGCGCTATCCTTCCGGTGCGACGGTATCGGTCGCCGCCTGAGATGCCAATTCGTCGGCGGGGGGGCGCGGAGATTTTGTCAGTCTCAACATAATGGGAAGGCGAGTCAATAGTATTGAAATGATGTTTTATTTTTTTATGATGTGGATCGAAAAACGGAGATCGTCCCGGTCAAAAAGCCGGCGCCCGTCCGGGCTGGTGCCGGCAATCATTGCCGTAGGAGCGAACGATCGGTCACTTTTCGCTCCCGGCGCGCCAGACTCCGATCGGCAGGGTTATTTGCGGCGGAGATGGGTGACGCTTTCTCCTCCAATCCCCCAGTTGTCGGTATCCACTTCATCGATCACCACGACGGTGGTGGCCGGGTTTTTCCCCAGCGTATCGACAAGAAGCTGCGTCACCCCGGCGATCAGGGCGCTCTTTTGCTCGGCGGTCGCGCCTTCGCGGGTAATTTTTATATTGACGTAGGGCATAGTGGCTCCGGGTATTGCTGTTGGTAAGGTCGATTAAGTATATATCTTCGTCATTCTTCGCGCTGTCGCCGCGCGTTGCGATCGGCCGAGGTGTCGCCTTTATAATTCGCCGTGGCGATCCAGGCGGCGCAAAACAGCGTCAGCCGGGCGAAAAAATAGAAAAACGCCATCAGCCCGATAACGGAACCGAACGCGGCGCCGGAGGGGGAGCTTGCCAGTTTGGGCAGCGAGACGGTCATGGCGAACTTGATCGCCTCAAAGCCGATGGCGGCAAGCAGCGTTCCCCGAAATAACGCTTTGCGTTTCGGCTTGTGCCGGGGCAATACAAAAAAGATCCACAGAAATAATAAGTAGTTGGCGAAAATTGAGATCGATAAGGCGATCAGGGTCATCGCCGGGCGCAGCCATTCGATACCCTGCAGGCCCAATGCGTTGACGATGGTATTCTGCGCGGTGCCCGCAATGGACGTCAGGAACAGGGTAACCACCAGCGCCATCATCAGTCCGGTCAGAGATAAAAAATCGCGGGTGTACTTAAAGTAAATTTTCTCTTCGTCGTGCGGGTTGCGTTCCCAGACGTCGCGCAACTGCGCGCGGATCGCCTCGCGTAAGTTGCCCATCCAGCTGATGCCGGAATAGAGGGCGATGAGTAAGCCGGTGATCCCCACCGTCGTACGCTGCTGGATGGCGGTATTCACCGTGTTTTTCAGCGTATTGGCCAGGTTGGGGTCGCTGATGCTGTTGACGATGCGGTTAATCAACTCCGTCAGCAGATCCGGATTGGACGCCAGCACGAAACCGACGGCGGCAAAGGACACCATTAAGATAGGTATCAGCGACAGAAAGGAGAAATAGGTGATCGCGGCGCCGAACTGATTCCCCATCCGATCGTTAAAGCGCTCTCCCGCGCGGATCATATGCGCCACGCTGGGGATGGCCTGAATGCGTTTTACCCAACTTTTGCTCTGGCTTAAAAGCGTTCGGGACTGCTGCGATGGTTTGCCCTCTGTTTTTTCTGCGGGGGCCGGCTGAGCGTGAGGCTCTTGGTCTGCCGGTGCTGGCATTGAACATCTCCTGTGCTTGGATTTGAGTTTGCGTGGCCTGCTTAATTATAACCAACAATATGAGATTGTTACGATTTCGCCTTATCCGACCGCCGGTGCGCCCCGTAGTCGCCCCGTGTCTCTCGAGCTGACAGACGGGTTTGTCAGCAAACTCAAACGCTTTTGGCGTTTTTGTCCCGCAGTTCGCCTGACTTAGGGGATAAATCAATAACCACAGTGCGGGGAGATTCACGTTTAATCCTTATATTTTATGTTGAGATACCAATAGGTGTTTAGCCTTGCATTCATCACCTGCCTGAAATTTCGCGTTATCCCGAATACCTTCCGCTTTTTATTGTGATTTACCGTTTCTGAACATGGAGATAATCCAATGAGCAACAAGCCAACGCATGATCCGCAAGATCGCCGCCGTTTTTTGAAATCAACCGGCATCGTTATCGGCGCCTTGGGCGGCATGGCGCTATCGCGCCCCGCGCAGGCGGTGCCTTCTCCGGCGCCGGCGCCGGAGAAGTGGGACACCACCGTCGATGTTTTGGTTGTCGGTACCGGGTTCGCCGGGCTGGCGTCCGCCATTGAGGCGCGCAACGCGCAGGCGAGCGTGCTGGTGATAGACAAAATGCCGCTGTTGGGCGGGAATTCGGTGCTCAATGGCGGGGATCTCTCCGCCGCCGGCTCCAAAATGCAGCAAGCGCAGGGGATCCAGGATTCGCCCGATCTGATGTATCAGGACATGATGAAGGCGGGTAACTGGCTCAATTACCCGGAGCTCGCCAGAACGGTGGCCGACCATTCGGTGGAGGCTCTGGAGTGGGCGCAGAGCATCGGCGCGGAGTTTAACGTCGTCAACTACCACGGCGGCCACTCCGTGAAACGCGCGCATCAGCTGGCGCAGCGCTCCGGTTCCGGTTTGATCATGAAGCAGCAGCAGAAAGCCAAAGAGCTGGGGGCGGTGATCGAGCTGAGAACCAAACTGCTGCGGCTGATCGTCGATCGGGACGGCGGCGTCATCGGCGCTGAGGTCAGACGTCGCTACCGTTTCCCGGATGAAACCTCCGGCGATATCGCCTACGTTCGCGCCACCAAGGGCGTGGTGCTGGCGTCCGGCGGTTTTTCGCAGGGCGTGGCGCTGCGGCAGATGTACGACCCCAGACTGACGGAGGCATTCACCTCGACCAATCACCCCGGGGCGACCGGCGAAGCGATTATGGCCGCCTGTATGATTGGCGCGCTGGATACGCAGATGGACTGGATCCAACTGGGGCCGTGGACCAGTCCCGATGAACAGGGATTCGGCTATATACCGCAATTCGTCGAACGTATCGTCGGCTATGGCTTGATGGTCGACCCCGCCACCGGCAAGCGCTTCTTTAAGGAAACGGGTAACCGCAAAGAGCGCGCCGATGCGATTATTCAACTGGGCCATCCCGCCGTCATCATGGCGGATAAGAGCAATACCGCCAATATGGTGGATCCCGGACAGCTGGAAGGCGCGTTAAAGAACGGCTCGCTAAAAGCGTATAACACGCTGGAAGAGGTGGCGAAAGCGTACGATATGCCGGTCGCGGCGTTTGTCACACAGGTTAAGCGCTGGAACGAATTCGTCGACCGGCGTAGCGACCCCGAGCTCGGCTGTATGATTTTCAAGGACGCGAAGCCCAACGTTACGCCGCCGTTTTATGCGGCGCGCCTGTGGCCGCGGGTACACCACACGATGGGCGGCCTGGCGATAAATAAAGAGGCGCAGGTTATCGGTTTCGATCTGCAGCCGATACCCCATCTGTATGCCGCCGGCGAAACGGTCGGCGGGGTGCACGGCGCGGTCAGGCTTGGCAGCGTCGCCATGACCGACTGCATTGTTTTCGGCCGCATCGCCGGGAAAAACGCCGCGCTGAGCGCCTGAGCGTGAGAGGGAGGCGGCGGCCTGAGCGCGGCCGCATTCCCCATTCCCCACATCAACACACTGGCACGGTGCGCGCCCCGCAGTGGTCGATTCAGGAGCCAGCAGACCATGACTTACGCGCACCTGGCGCCGGGCTATCTGGAAAACGCTATTACGCTCAACCCGTTGCGGGGGAAAATAGCCGTTTGAAAGTGTCCACATGTTGACCACATTTTAACCGTTTACAGTTGCTTGTAATTGCTTAATAGGTGGTTGTTTTAAAATGATTTCCCTGGAAAAGGCCAAAAAAAAGCCCTCCATCATGGAGGGCGAAAGACAGGGATGGTGTAGAATTTATCCCTGTATCGATATGAAATAAAAGGATTTATTTCTTTCAATGTCCACACGTTGACCACATCGAACAAACAAGCCCGCTTTGGCGGGCTTACTCTTTCTTGGTTACTTCCATCCGCAGGCTTTTTGTAACGGCTTAATGGCTTCCGACAATCCCTTGAGGTCAAAAGTAACCGCTTCGGGGTTTTCGTTGTACGGGGTGATCTGAGCGTACATCTTTTCCGCAGACATCAAGTTCTTAATGAAATCAATTGTTCTTCCATTGTAAAAAACCGCTTTCGTGTCTGTTGATATTGACCATGCCCTGTTGACGGCTTTTTGTTTATCCAGCCTGTGTAACATTCTTGTTTCATCAAGTCCCAAGTAGACATCCCAATTTATGTACAACTCTGTTTTCTTCTCGCGGCATAAGATATACAACGTTGGCCTTACCGACCCCCCAAACGTTGAGGCAAAGGATTCGTTAGCGTCCAATGAAATAAAGACGTTCTGCGAATCGTCAATCGGCGATATTTTTGTGTTTACACTCCAGTTTCCTTTATTTTCTGGCGCTGGTTGGTCGCTCACTTTGCTTTTAGTAAATGTCGTCGGGAAGAACCGATCATAACAGGCAAGGCGTTTTGTTCCATTCGTCTCATCTTGGCACTGATCCCGGTCTTCCAGTTTTTGATCGTTCTTTGTATATGTTGGCGGCAGTGACTTGTCATAACACCCAATACGATCTATTCCACTCTCTATTTTTCTACAATGTAGTACGCCGTCGAAATTCTTGGAACTTGCCTTTACTCCAGTTGAAAGAGTGGCAAGCACGATACAGCCAACGGCAACATACCAAAATCCGTTTTTCATGCAATCACCCCTTTGGCCTAGTCAGAAATACAAACATTCCAATAATAATATCTCCAATTACCCATATCGCTCCGAGCATAAACAACCCTATTCCCGTTCCGATTGCTGCCCCCGCCCTCTCGGCATCAGAGCCAGCACTTTGAATCACTTCTCCGCTACCGCCAATTCCGACAAAAGCGCTATAAATCATGAAAATATTAAACAAAATAAAGATCCATTTAACTAATTTTCCAAAAAGCGATCGAGTCGGTTTTCTTAATTGTTTTCCGCACGATGGGCATTTAAATGCCGTATCGCTTACTTCTTTATTACACTCAGAACAACTAACTAACGCCATGACATGCCCCTTACGTTTTAATGCTTAACTTTACCTAATGTTTGCATTTATAAGGTGTTTATCAGAGTTTAGTCAATTGACAATATAGAAAAATAAAGCCCCTTGTTTTTGGGGCTTGTGCTTTAGATGGCGAGGTTTAACTGATCGCGGCCGTAATGTGATGAGGGAAAAGCGTCTTTCGGCACGAAGTCTACCGGCACATCCTCGCATCTTGCGCGGGCTGTAACCAGGCGTTCAACGCTGTTAAGCGTCGTGAATGTGATGCTGCATTCCAGGTTTTGACACTGATGATATTGACGAACTGTCATATCACTGAGTTTACGACTGGTGCGCGTGCGCGCAACTGCGCCGCAGTGAGGGCAAGTAAACATGATTGAATCCCCGGCGGGGTTTGACTCCATTCCATTCTAGTCACTTTCCGCTATCCAGTCAGCGATTTTTGCTTCCAGCTCCAATTGTGATGTAAAACCGTTACCGTCAATGACGTGCTCAATGCGCGATATTATCCATTCCTGATTATCAATATCCGACTTAAAGCCGCTGACTGATACCGGCACTTCCGGGTAGAGATCGGCCCGGCCCCGCGCCAGGGTGATAGAGAATTGTGCCGCGCCGCGCTGCAACTGCTGCCACTTCGCCGCCGCGGCGCGTCTGGCTGCGGTTTCGTTCTGGTAGGTTTTCCGCAGCACGTAGACGTTCCCGTCTGCGCCCTCCATGTAATCCCCCTCGCGGCTGCTGCTTTTCTCCTGTTTCTTTTTGGTTGCCCGGGCTGTGCGCTTTTTTACGCTGACCTTTTTCTTTTTGCCAAAATTCAGATCCAGCCAATACGCTCGCACGCCGGTGTAGGCATCACGATCTGCAATGCGGAAGCTGTGACGGTCGCCGCTTGAACGGGTGATTTCAGCGGCCGGCAACGGCTTGCCGGATGCGCTCACGCCGCCGCCGGGCAGAATAAACAGCAAGCACCCATTCTTTACCGTGGCGATGGCGCCCAGCATTTCCGCCATACGGGTTAAAAACGACATATCGCTTTCCTGCGTCTGGTCGGCGTGGTCGATCTCTAAATCCATCAGTTGCGTGCTGATGTAGGGCTTAAGGCTGTAGCGGTGCGCGATGGCTGATATCACTCGCTCTACCGTCACGTCATGCCAGGACACCTCGCGCTTAACGTTGAACTCTTCCCGAAAATCAGCGCTTCGGGCGGTGATCTCGATGGTGTCCGGCGGGCCGGAATGCGCTACCTCATCAACAACAAAAATCCCTTTATAGACCAGCGCTTCGCCCTTCCAGCCGATTGATACGGATAGCTCTGCGCCGCGCGGCGGCAGGTTAAGGCGTCCGTCCGTGTCGTCAACGGAAAGCGTGACCTGATCGGCCTCAAACCCCCGGTTATCCGTCATTGAAAGCGAAATCAGGCGTTCATCCAGCAATAGCAGCGTTTTGCCGCCCATTGTGATGTTAAAGCCGGGAACCTTAACGGCTTCCGTCAGTGCGTTATCGAGATCTGAAACCCCTGATTTCAGCGTTTGCTGAATATCCGTCAAATTACTGAATGCCATTTTTCACCCCCGGCGCAGATAGTTTCATGCGCGCGCGAGGCGGCAAACCGGCATTTGTTGTCGCCTGTCTGCAACAACCGTAAGCGCGTGTCTGCCTTACTGTTTTCGTGGAACATCACCCCGAACTCACTACGAGGTGGCAAACATGACTGACGCTTTTTTTCATGGCGTGCGCGTGCGGGAAAACACCGATCTGGTAACGGCTATCAATGACATTGACTCAACGGTCATTGGCATTGTGGGCGTTGCTGACGATGCAGACGCTGACACGTTCCCGCTTAACACCCCTGTACTTATCACGCGCGTAAATAACGTGCTGGGTAAGGCGGGTAAAACCGGCTCGCTTTACAAAAGCCTGAAAGCCATTTCCGACCAATGCAGTCCTAAAGTGATCGTGGTGCGCGTTGCTACGGCCATTGAGGGTGAAGGTAATCAAACGCAATCACAGCTGGTGATCGGCGGCACTGCGGCCGATGGCAGCTATACCGGTATGTATGCGTTTTTGACGGCGGAACAGAAAACCGGTTACCGCCCGCGTATTCTGGCTGTTCCCGATTACGACACGATCGAGGTTGCTACGCAGCTTGGCGTCATCGCGCAGAAACTGCGTGCGTTCTTTTATGCGTACTGCCACGGCTGCGAAACCATCGCTGAAGCGAAAGCCTACCGTGAAACGTTGAACTACCGGGAAGTGATGCCGATTTGGCCCAACTTTATCGCGTATAACTCGCTGACCGGGCAAAACGAGGAATTTCCCGCCGTAGCGTATGCCTGCGGCCTGCGCGCGTTGATTGACAACACGCAGGGCTGGCACAAATCCTTGTCTAACGTCGCCGTTAGCAATGTGTTGGGGATTGCCAAAGATGTGTTTTGGGCGCTGCAAGCGGAAGATTCCGACGCCAACGAACTGAACGCGCACGAAATCACCACGCTGATTAAGCGCGACGGCTTCCGGTTCTGGGGCAACCGCACCACCGATCCCGATAAAGAATACATCTTTGAGGTGTACACCCGCACCGCGCAGATCCTGGCGGACAGCATCGCGGAGGCGCAATTTACCACCGTGGATAAGCCGCTGACGCCGGCCAACGTTAAAGACGTGGTGAGCGGCATTAACGGCAAGCTGCAAGCGCTGGTCACGGCTGGAAAACTGCTGGGTGCGGCGTGCTGGTTCGATATCGTTGATAACCCAACCACCGGGCTGCGGCAGGGCAAGTGCATCGTGCGTTACAACTACACGCCGGTGCCGCCGCTGGAAGATTTGAGCCTGTATCAAACCTTCACCGATCAATATTTTGAAACCGCTTTTTCTTCATTGGGGGGCGCGTAAATGGCCGTACCTAAAAAGCTCCGGCTGTTCACTTGTTTCGTGGATGGCGACAACTATATCGGGAAGATCCCTAGCGTCACACTGCCGAAAGTGACGCGCAAAACGGAAGATTTTCAAGGCGGCGGAATGATTGGCGCCGCGGCTGTCGATCTCGGCCTGGATTCCGGCGCGCTTGATGCGTCGATGCAGGTCGGCGGCTTTGAGGAACAGCTGATCCTGAAATACGGCGGCGATATCGACGAGCTGAAATTGCGCTTTGTCGGCGAGTATTACACCGGCGGCGTCAGTTCGATCATTGAAGTGGAAATGCGCGGGCGTATTACGGAAATCGACGGCGGCGATGCAAAGCAGGGCGACGATACCAACCAGACTTACGCCATCAAAAACACCTATTACAAGCTGTCTATTGATGATCAGCCGTTGCTTGAGTTTGATTTGCTCAACTTCATCTACAAGCGCAACAACGAAAACCTTTATCCGGATCGCGTGCGTTCCGCTCTCGGCCTGGGCGGCTAACCCATAACGCCGGCGCCATACTTCCCGGCGGGGGCGTGGCTATGCCGGCAAACATAGTTCTTTTTATCTGTGCTGCAGCAGTGTCATTTTTGACTGTGATCGATGCCGCTGGCCAACACAGCCATTTATGACTGAACGGCAAACTTTCAATATTAAACGGCGGCGCTGACCGCCAGGAGAAAAAAATATGACTGCAAAAACCATCGCGCTGTCGGCGCCCATTGCGCGCAAAAGCGGTGACGTTAATCAGGTTGAAATTACCGATGCCATCAAGCAGGCCGGATCGCTGCGCGGCCTGCGCCTGGGCGATGTGATCAATCTGGACTTTGACGCCGTGTCAACGCTGCTAACCCGCGTCACTGCGCCGGCGCTGACGCTGGCCGAAATCGCCAGCCTGCCGACTGCCGATTTTGTTCGGCTGAATGAAGCGCTAGTCCCTTTTTTAGCGCCGCAGGCGCCTGCCGAACAGAGCGAGGCGGGGACGGGGAATCAGTAACCGTTCTGTTGTTTGACCGTGTGGAGGATCTGATCGCAGATATCGCCACGATTTTTCACTGGCCGCTCTCGGAAATGTACGGCATGGATCTTTGCGAGCTGATAGCCTGGCGTGAGCGGGCGGCTGTCAGAAGTGGAGCCAATCAAGATGAAGAGCCTTGATATCCGTGTCGCATTCAGCGCCATTGATAAGTTTACCCGCCCTGTTAATGCCGCCCGCAATAGCGCGGGCGGTCTTTCCGAATCCATCAAAAAAACCCAGGCGGCGATCAAAAGCCTGGAGTCGCAAAGCACCTCTTTTCAAAAGCTGCGCAACAGCACCAACGACACCGCGCAAAAACTCAATAAGGCCCAGCGTGAAGCGGCAGGGCTAAGCCAGCGGCTGAAAGAAACCGGCACCCTGTCGGATGCGCAGCGGGCGAAACTTGACGGCCTGCGCACAAAAATAACCACGCTTTCCACCGCCTACAGTGCGCAAACCGCAAAACTCCGTGAGGTGGGGCAGGCGCTGCGCCAGCATGGCGTTACGCTGACCAGCGGCAGCGGGGCGATACAAAGCGCCATCCGGCGAACGGAACAATATAACCAGACACTGGAACGAGAGCGGCGGCAACTTGCCGCTGTCACCACGGCGCGCGCTCGTTACGACAATGCGAAATCACTACAAGGTGAAATTACTGGCGGCGGCATTAGAGGAGTAATGATAGGTGCCGCTGCATTAGTCCCCATTAGCAAAACAATTAGCGATTATGCCAATCTTGAAGATGCAATGAAGGGGGTCGCCAAACAAGTTGATAGCCTGCGCGATAGTAGCGGAAACCGAACTACCCATTTTTATGAAATGCAACGGGCCATTAAAGACGCCAGCGAACGGCTACCGCTGGATAACGGGGCAGTAGACTACGCCGCGCTGGTTGAAGGTGGCGCGCGTATGGGGGTTTCAAATAGTGATGACCCTTGGGAAAAGCAAAAGAGCGATCTATTGTCATTCGCATCGACGGCAGCAATGGCCGCTAAGGCCTTTGAGCTACCCGCAGATCAGCTGTCGGAAGACATGGGTAAGATTGCTGGACTATACAAAATCCCGACTCGTGATATTGAGCAACTTGGTGATGCGATTAACTATCTTGATGATAACGCCAAGTCTAAAGGCTCGGATATTATCGACGTCTTGAAGCGCGTCGGCGGATTGGCTGATAAGTTGAGTTATCAGCAAGCGGCGGCGTTAGGCTCAACGTTTCTAACTTTGGGGACAGAGCGGGAGGTTGCAGCCAGCGCTACTAACGCGATGGTGCGAGAGCTATCGATCGCCACAAAACAAAATAAGAATTTTATTGAGGGGCTTGATCGGCTTGGTCTTAGCGCTAAAAAGATTCAGGGAAATATGTCCATTGACGCAATGGGGACCATTATTTCCGTACTGGAATCCGTAAAGAAGCTCCCAAAATCAGAACGTACGCCAGTATTAACCCAACTGTTCGGCAAAGAATTTGGCGATGATGCGGAAAAGCTCGCCAATAATCTCCCTGAACTTTATCGACAGTTAAAACTTGTCAGCGGTGTAGCTGCAAAAGGTTCCATGCGGAAGGAATCGGATATCGACAAGGATTCAGTTTCCGCGCAATGGATGCTGCTCAAGTCCAGTGTAGTAAATTCCCTCAGTGGGTTGGGTGAGACGTTACGAAAACCGCTGCTTGAAATCATTTCCTGGGCGAGAGACACATTAAAAACCTTTCGACAATGGATTGAGTTAAACCCGGTCCTTGTCGGTTCATTGATGAAGGTAGCCGTAGTTGTTGGCGCGCTTACCGTCGCATTAGGCGTGATGGCGCTGACGGTTGCCGGCATTATTGGCCCGTTGGCATTGATGCGTCTCAGTTTTACGCTACTAACCAGTGGTCGCGGTATCGGCGGCACTATCACTATGTTTCAAGCGCTCGGCACCGTAGCGGGCAGCTCTATGACGCGCATCAGCGGATGGTCGCAGGTTATAAAGTCGCTGGCCGCAGGTTTTGGCCGGTTGCCCGCGCTGTTAACGCCGTTGCGCGGCATGCTGTTTGCCGTCTTCACGTCGCCGCTGTCGTCGCTTGCCGCGCTGGGTAAGGGCATCGGCATGCTGCTGCTGAGGTTAACCGGCCTTCCTGCGTTATGGGGGCTGATTAGCGGCGCGGTTTCGGCGCTTGGCGTCGCCCTGTCGCTGCTTCTTAGTCCTATTGGCCTGATCGGTGCGGCGTTTGTCGCGGCCGGCCTGCTCATCTGGCGATTTTGGGAGCCGATCAAAGCGTTTTTTGGCGGTTTTTTTTCTGGTGTTATGCAGTCGCTGCAACCGTTTCGTGATGCTTTCTCATCACTGGCACCTATTTTTAATGCCATTTCCGCCGCCGTTTCTCGCGTCTTTGATTGGTTTAAGCAACTCTTTACCCCGATAGAGTCCTCCCGTGAATCATTGGAGAAATGCACCAGCGCCGGGGAAACCTTCGGCAAAGTGTTTGGCTTCTGGCTGCAAACTCTTCTTACCCCGTTAACCGTCCTGATGGACGGGGTAGGTTGGCTGCTTGAAAAACTTGGCATGATCCCTGATGGGATCGATGCAGCGCAGAAAAAAGCAGACAAGTTAAAAGGCGAATTAACCCCGTCCGGACTTCAATTGTTGCAGGGCAGAATCGGAACACTCATCGCTGATGTTGGCGCAATTACAAAACCCGTAGCAGCTAAAGGCCCGGATAAAAGCAACGCGCCACCGTTGACGGGGAATAATAACGACCTGAAAAAGATCGCAAACAACACAAGCGGCATACTGGATGAAACCAAAAAGCGGATAGGGCCGGGGGATATCGTTTTCAAAAACCTGCCGCGCGCGTTTGCCGTGCAGGGCGCCTGGCAGGAAACGCGCGTCGCGGCGCAGAAAGTGCCGCGCGTTGTTTCTCAGCAAATGCAGGACATTACCACGCAACCCAGCCGCCAGGGTTCAACGGCGCCCGTTTCTGCGTCACCCGGCGCGGCGCCATCGTTCAAGTTGGTGTTTAACGATGTTGGCAAACAGGATCCGCGCGAGCTGGCGCAGCTTGTTGAACAGAAAATAAGGCAAATCCTCAACGAAAGAGATCGCAACCGCCGCGGCGCATTCCGCGACCAGGATTAAGGAGAAAATATTATGATGATGGTATTCGGCATGTTTGTGTTTGCCCTCAAAACCGTACCTTACCAGCAATTGCAGCATTCCCAGCAGTGGCGCCACGTTAAGAATGATCGCATCAACCGGTCGGCAAGCTGGCAATATATCGGCGCCGGGGAGTCACAGATCACGCTTAGCGGCGTTCTCTACCCGGAAATCACCGGCGGCAATCTGGCGCTATCGGCATTAACGACAATGGGCTACATGGGGCGCCCCTGGCCGCTGATTGAAGGAACGGGGAAAATTTACGGAATGTATGTTTTAACCGGATTGCAGCGCACCAATGAGGAATTAGACCGCTACGGTAACGCGAAAAAGATAGAGTTTTCTATCAGCCTGCAACGCGTCGATGAGGACTACCGCGAACGGCTACAGTCATCGTCATTTAGTGATGTGCTGACCAATATCCGCAGCGGCGCCACTGAGGCGTATAACGCGGTTAATTCTGCGGCGGGGGGATTGCTTTCTTGATTTGCCAGGCAGCACAGCCGGTTATGGCTGTGCTCAATGTAAAAAACCCGCCGATGTGGCGGGTTTCCGATAATGCGGTTGTTATGCGATGTCTACTTCATCCGATCCTGATGCAACGTAAACAGTTTCGTAAACAGACCCATCGCCAGAATACATTATCCCCGGTACGGCATACATATCTGCTTCCTCAACTGTGACTGCGGCTTTCCCTGTGGCTTCAAAGATGGAATCAGCTGGTGACTTTATTTTATCGCCTGGATTGATTTCAGTAATCTTCATGCCTTTCTCACACGTTAAATGATGAAATCCGCATTGTTACCGGATATGCCATCTTGTTTGTTACGTTAAATGTGTTACCAGACTTTGTTATATATACTTTTCCAGAGTCTGATGAATTTTGAGTCCCATCCGCAATGACTTCTCGCAGATTCCCCATTATATTTACCGCCGCGGCGCTGTTATTCATTAGCAGCATTGCCGAGTCAACATAGGTAACCCCCCCCGAATCCGTCCACGTTGCTGATAAAAGAATAAAAGAACCCGTAGTTAAATTGCTGAAGCTCGCTACCCCATCTTGCGCTATCGTTGCAGAGTTATATCTTACCGGATATTTTTGCGGAGACGATCCAGTAAACGGCAGAGGATAACATCCGGTAGCGCCAGATATGATTGATGTAAATTTTCCGCCATCAATAGTTCTGTTACCGTACGCGTTTACAGTCGATACAACTGATGGATTAATGCTTATAGCAGTATTTCTAGCGCCGCTCAGCAGATTATTAACAACCTCCGCGTCTGTGGCTCCCTCCCCGATGTAGACACCAACAAAGCCATCGTTTATTGCACCTGCAAAGTGGAACTTATTATCACTGACATCACACCCGCCGCCATTCACGGAAACTGCTGGTGTTGATGCCGATGTGGGTTGAAGAATATTTCTCCAATTCACGGATCTGACGGTAATGTTATCTGTCCCTGAAACGATGGCCGGCCCTGATTGATTCGCCGTCCCCCCGATGATGTGTATATTTCTCCCTTGCGCTAGAGTCCTTACGCCTCGCATTTGTGCGTTGTTTATAGATAATGGCCCCAATTGTGAGTCATAATTGAAGTAATTACCTATGGTTCCCATAGAGGAAATTAAAACGGGCGTATCGAAAGATAATAATTGATTATCTTCATCCACTGACGTTCTCACCATATCAAACATAAATAAATCTGAGCGTGACCACGTCAGTTCGCAACCATTAAACAATACTCCGATTGTTCCCTTTATCGTTGACGAAATAGAGTCCGTGTGATGGCTTTCGAACTTCGCTCCGACAAATGTACAATGCCGCGTGCTTTTTTGTATTTGTAACAGTTGAGGGCAAGACTCAACATGAAGGCCGTAGAATCTAACAGCATTCGTGCCATCATTGGGATGCCCTCCCGGCCCAATTAATAGTCCTGGAACTGGATTATTAATATCATCAATATTTCCGCACTCCATTATTCTTAGCCCGGTAAAATCGCTATCCCATACATTCCCAAGCCACAGACCTGAACCATTAAGATAACGGCATGCGACATTTTTCAATGTAAAGTAAGACGCCTCGTTAACACGTATACCGCCCACGCCACTTGGCGGATTTGTATAATTAGGTACGCTGGTTCCCTGATACCCTGTTCCGATCGTCATATCTTCAATACCAGCTTGATATAATCGATTGTCAGTGATTTCCGTTGTCGTAAAGCAAAATGAAGCCCCTGGTTTTGGCATTATTCTCGTAGCAAATCTTCCTTGCCCCCGAAATTTGACGCCCGTCAAAAACGGTATATCGCCTAATAAGTAAGTTCCATTGCCAAAAACAACCTCGGCATACGTTGATATAGAACCATCGTAACCTGATTCAATCATAGTGTTGACTGCTTTCAATGCATCAATCACTGCGTCTGTTGAGTCAGTAGCACCGGTATTATCCGCCCCGTATCCGTCAACATAAAAAGAAACCAATCCGTCCTGAACTGTTCCACCTTGCTTAAGACCCATCATAGCGGCGCCCGCTAATGACCACTGCTGCTTTATCTCAATAATCTCATTATCGACGTATGAACGCGTAGCCAACACAACGGACGGATCAATCTTCAACGTCACCGCGTCGGTACTGCTGACGACAATAATCATGCGCACGGTTTGCACGCGGCCAGAGCCTTCCTGTAATTTTGGTTTATAGGTTTCCGGGCAGTTGGCGATAGCGATCAGGTCGCCGTTGTCATCGTACAAGCCGATTTCACGGATCCAGAAACCGCCCTCAGATTCGGGGATAACCTGCTCGGCAATAATCTGACTGTCGTTTGCCGGGTCAATGCTCAACATATTGAGCGCGGCGCGGCGTTTTTCATTAATCAGCGTTGTTTGCGCCGGGTTAGGGGTCGGCAAAACACCGCCACCGTCGCCGACCGCCATTTTCGTGATACTTAATTGAGTACCCAGCGCGGCGGCATTAGCCAGCTTTGCCGTGCCGATATTTGTCAATAATGCAAAGTATGTGCTCATGCTGTTACGCTCATATTGTCAATAATGTGAATTCGTGCCGCCATGGCTCCCCGGCCATTGGCGCTAACAACTTCCGGCATGTATGAATAAGTGGTTAACTCATCACTAACTATGCTGATCCCTGCGCCCACGACGCCCGTACCGCTTACGCTGATGACTTCCGGCATATAGGGGTAAACCGTCAATTCATCGCCCAGATATCCCACCGCCGCCGCGTAGGCTTCCCCTTTAACATCAAGGCTAACGGATAGCCCCGTAAGGTGACGCGAACAGGGCTTCGCTTGTTCGATAAGCCGCTCAAGCTCCCAATACAGATCATCAGTGATGCCCTGATCGTTAACGCCGACATCAAGTAGAAATGTCCCCGGCTCGCCGCCGTTCTGGAACCACTCAATAACGCGAACGGTAAAACCGAATGGTTCGATCGCCCGGCGCAACGCCGTGATGGTTCCCTTTTTTCGGTGAACCATCCACGCAGCCTTGATCACCTGGCGCTTGGTCTGTTCCGACCAATTCTTATCCCAACGATCAACGGACAGCGCCCACGCCAGATAGGGCAGCAAATCAACCGGGCACTTGTTCGCATCCCACAGCGTATTGAGATCGACGGGCAGAAGGCTAAGCACTTCCGCCGCCTGCGCGGCTCGGCGCATAAAGTCACTGGAAGAGGGCGGCAGTAGCGTGTTACTCATCTGTGCCGCCTTCGCCAATAACAACTGATTCGCACCAGGCCGACTGTGTTTCATCAATCACAATGTCAACGGCCGGCTCTATCAGTTCTACGCGCTGCACGCCCTGGACATGCAGCGCGGCCATGATCGCCGATCGCGCAACGTCGCGGCCTATTTTCCCCTGCGCGCTTATCCATGACGCTAGCGCAGCCTGTGCCGCGTTGTGTATCGGCTCCGATTCCGGGCCGGGGTAAAAATAAAGCAGGGCGTTGATTGAATAATTGACGATCTCGGCGCTCTGCACAGTCAACCGGTCAGCCACCGGGCGCTTATCTTCGGCTGATAACGCCGCATCAACGGTTGAAAGCAACTCGGCAGATGCGGCACCGTCGCCATCGGAAGACAGCACGGATACAACCACCACGGCGGGCGACGGGCTGGTCGCTTTCGCGTCTTTAACTTTCCCGCTGGCGCTCTTGGCAAAATATTCATATGCCGCTGTCGGCCCAGCCACGCTAAGCCCCTCAAAGGCCGCTTGCGCGCGCAGACGGAACGCATCATCGCTTTCCATCACCGCGTCGGCCGTTTCCGTTTCTTCCGTAATGACTAACCGCGCCGTGTTCAGGTTCGCCCCTAAGTTATCCAGATCGCCGGAAACCGCATGACTGAGCATGCAGGCGGCGGCGCCGTCATTAATCCGCTGGCGCAACATCAATTCGCGGTACGCGATGACCTGTGCTATCTGGTTTAGTGGCTCAGACTCCAACTCAAGCGCGGCGGTCACGGATGACTGTTGGTCAGCAGGGAAGGCGGCGATCATGACCGCCTTGACGTCCAACAGAATCGCCTCAAAATCCAGCGTTTCGATGATTTGCGGCTGGGGTAGCTGCGATAAATCAACCGTTGCCACTGTTACCCCCTTTTATCGTTATTGCTGCGTTGCTTGATTCCATCGTTTCCGTTACCAGCCCAGCTAATTCGACGTCTACCTTTCCGTTTTTCGAATAATTCACATCGACGGTATTCAGCGCTATGCGCGGCTCCCAGCGTGTTACCGCAATGACTGCCGCGCTCATCAGTTGCAGGCGCGTGACCTCGTTTTGCGGCGCGTCAAGCAAATCCGGCACGATAGATCCGTAATCACGACGCATCACACGGGAGCCGATCGGCGTGGTCAGTATGTCGCGCACGGATTGCCACAGATGATCGCTATCCGTCAGCGTTCCCAGGCCGTCCGGGTTCATGCCGGTATAGCGCGCGCTCATTTCGTGCCATCCGTCCAACTTTCGCCGCTCTCTACGGCGCCGTGGGCGTGATCGTCAACCTGAACGCCATTTGACTTAAACGCGCCGCCTTGATGATCGACATTGCCCGTCATTTTCCCGCCCTCAGTAAACGAAAAGGTTTTGGCAACCAGGTGTTTAGTACATTCAACGATCGGCGTATCCAGCGTGACGCCCACCGATGCGACGATGCGCGCCGTTTTCATTCCGCTGGCTTCCAGCGCGCCGGCGGCAGCGTCATAACGTACAGTGGCGCCGTCCGGGGCCTTGATTACCAACTCGTTGATGCTGCTGCCCGGCGCCGGGTTTTCGTCACTGTACAGACTGCCGATAATCACGGCGGTTTCTGGGTTGCCGCCGATGCATCCCATCAGAACCTGCTCGCCCACAGAGGGCGGGATCCAGACATTGAATGCCCCGGCGCGCGTTGCTTGCCAACGCAGCCAATCCGTATTCAGTTCGCCGGAATTGACGCGAACCCGCCATGAGTCAACATCTATCTCTGTTACCGTGCCGACGCGCAGCACGTTACCCAGCAAACGGAATAGTTCGGCAGTCATGACAGCCTCATGGATTCAATCATTTTCTCGGCGATGATCCGCCGGTCTGCCTCGCTCAGGCCAAGCAGCTCGCGGCGCGGGTACGTCACCAATACATTGCCGCTAATCTTGTCTTTCAGGCCGAACTGATGCGCGCGGGCAATGCGCGCGGCAACGCCTGAAAATCCCACCGTGGCGCCTGCCGCGTCTGCTTTGGTGCGCAACCACTTGGCCGTTCTTATGCGGTGGAACATGGACTGTTTTTTAGTGATGTTTTTTTGCGTTTCCGCTAAATCAATCTCTAACCATGCTTCAATGTCCGCGCGGCGTAGCGATCGCTGCGCGCCTTTCTCCGTATCCTGGCCGGTTACCATGCGCGCGTTGCCCCGCCCCGTGGTATGGCGCCAGTTGACCAACTCTCGCAACCTTCCGCGATACACTACGCGCAGGCGCCGATGGGTCTTACTGATTCGCCGGCGGCGCTCTTCATACTGCGATCCGTCCGGGTTCTGCTGCCTCGCAATGCGTTGCTGTTGGCTGCGGCGTAGGGCGATCGCGATGTCCCTGGCCGATGCCCGGCGCCCCTGCGCGGACATTCCCGCCAGAATGCCGTTAAACACCTCATCAAGCTGATGGAACAGATCGCTATCGCTCATGCGCCAGCCCCTTTAACCATTTCACCCTCAAAGACCGTGTCCCATTCACTGCCGATCAGGCGCGGGCGAGGTTCGGCCAGGTGCTCGGCGGTCACTGCTCCGCTGTCGTCGCGCGTGACAATCACCCGCTCCCATACGGGGATTTTGAACAGCACATCAGCGGTTTCATCGCTGGCAATATCCGCATCGAATTCAATCAGTTTGTTTTTATCGGGGTTCAGCAACAGATCGGGCTGATTAATGCGCAGCCAATCCAGGATCGGCAACATGAGATCGTCGATATTGCCGGGGTAGTCCATCGCAAAGACGCTGATCGGGTAGCGATACATGAAGGAACTATCATCGCCGGCTATTTCAATCGATCCCTTTTCAACCCAGACGGTTACGCCCTCCGGGTTGGCTTTACACCAACGATTTTTATCTGTCAGCGCCTGGCGCAATGATTCAGCCTTTAACATTACTTTCCCCTTATTGACCCGTTTTTGCCGCATTACTCAGTCGCTGCATGCGGCGCAAATAGAGATCGGCGATCGCCGCTTTATCATCGTTGCAGGTGTCCAGCGCATCGCTGAGTCGATCACTCCAGATGGCTATCCCGCCCCAGGTTACCGGCGATTGCAGTACCGGCCGGGGCGTTGGCGCCGTCAGGCTTTCCGGCATCGGCTCGTCCACTATCTTGAATGCCGGCGGCGGGGGCGTGTTTTTGCAGCCCATCGCTGATAGCAGCAGGCACGATAGTGTTAGCGCACGTATCGCCTTGTGTTGCAGCACGCATCTTTTCACGCCGGTTTTCCCCTTCCGCATTGCGCTTCTGTTCATTTGCCCGTATCGCCGCCAGCGCCTCGCGGGCATCGGCTCCCATCGCCCTGATCTCTTCAAGCACCGTATTCTGTTGCCTGGCGCTGGCCGACAGCGCTTCATTGCGCGCGCTGCTGGTTCCGCGCTGGTAGGTTTGCCAAAGCAACCCGGCCGATACCAACGCCAGCAGGGCGGAAAGAACAATCGTCAGTTTCATTTGGCTTTCTCCAGACCGCGCAAACACCAGGCTTTAAAGTCGGTTCGGCGGTTTACCAGCCCGGAAGACCGCTTGCCGGCGCTGTTAACAAAGTCGGTTAGCCGGGCGCACATCTGCGGCCATTCATGCGCCTGCGCGTGCCTCCATATCGTTGTCCTTTGCTTGCGTCCCTGTGCGTTGGTAAACCACATCAAATTAGGGCACCCAAGATTCAACGCCGCGTCCGCCATCGCTTCAAATGGGTATTGCGGCATTGCCTCCCCTTCAAAATTGTTATTGATGCAGTTCTCCGCCCGCTGCATATCGTTTACCCAGCGGCGCGCGATCTCGTCGTTGCTGTAGTCCCGCTTTTGCACGTTGCCCGTCGAACCAATGCCGACAGTCAACACGCCAGCGGGGCAGTAGTAGGGGGACTGGCGGCAATCTTCCCAACTCGCGGTTTTTTGCTGCGCCTCCGGCGACGTGCGCAGCGTTCCCGGCGATAGCGTCACGCCCAGCGCCACGATCGCCGCAATCGAACAGCGCTTAATTACGGCTTTCATCGTCAAACTCACTTTGTTTAAGAATGGAAACCGCGCGGCGTTCCGAATCGTTCAGAGAACGGCTTTCGGCCTGCTGCAAAATCTTTTCAATCAAGGCATTGCGGCGACGTTGCGCGCGCTCAATACGCACGCGGTACAGCCAGGCGCGCGCGGCGGTCACAATGCCGATAACCAGGCCGGCAACCGCCACCTTTTCACTGACCGTCATGACGCCGATACCGGTTACCATCGCGGACATGCCGAAAGTCACCCAATCATTCAGTCGCTGCAAATCATTCAATCCCATAGCTGCACCGTTTCTTGTTCTGCGCTTTCGGTGATTTCCGGCAGCTCTATTTCTTGGCCGGCGGCGAGAAAAAGCTGATTGCTCAGGCCGGGATTAGCGGCGACAACCGTTTCGGTAACGCCTTCCGTGCGCCCGTAGTGTCGGTAACACAACTGATCGACGGTATCGCCCTGTAACGCTTTCACTTTCACTAAAACGCCTCCGCGAAATTGCGCACAACGCCGATAATGTCGGAGATCGCCCAACGCGCATCGCGCCACAAATCCGCTGCCTGCAAGGTCAATGCGCTGGCGTGCTTCTCGCCCGCGTCGCCGGTTGTATCAACATCGCGGTAGTTCTCAATAAGCAGCGCGCGGGCGATGCTGAACACCGCGCGGCGGTAGCGATACACTTTCACGCTTTCACTGTTTATCTGCGCGGCAGGGACGATAGCGAGCGATGCATAACCGGCCTTAGCCTGCTCGGTCTGCCACTTCGCTAACTGGTCGGTGACATGCGCGACAGCTTCGATCACAACGTGCTTTAGCCGGGTTGTCGTCACTGCGCCGTTAATGCGCATTTCCATGCGGACATCACTTAGCGAGATCTCCGGCCAGAACGCGCCGGCGCTGACTTTTTCGCCGTTATCATCGGTATCAGGCACATCGTCAGCGGCGGCGGTGACGGTTCGCCCGGCAACAAGGCTCATAATCAAAGCTCCTAAAAGGTTGGCGGTGAGCGAGTGGAGAAAAGCACAGGCTATGCCTTGCAGATCTCCGCCCGCGCCGCCAGCGCACGGGGCGCAAGTCGGTTATTCGGTTTTTCCGCTCGCGGTCTTTTTGGCCGCTGTTTTGCGGGACGCTGCTTTCCCAGCTGTCGCCGCCGTTTTGCGTATCGTTTTACGAGCCGCCGCTTTACTCGTCGCCGTGGCCACCACAGCCGAATCCGACGATGCTTCAGCGCCTTCGGCATCCGCCGCGCCTGCGGTTTCATCCGCGGCGCCATCCTCGGCAGCATTACCGGCATCGTTGCCGCTGTCCGCATCGCTTTCACCTTCCGCATCGGCGGCGAGGCTGGCTTTTTTAACCAGGCGCGCCAGGCGTTCGATCTCTTTTTTCACCCCGGCGCCCGCATCCAGCTTTAACGCTTCGCGCAGGTATTCCAGCGCCGTCGCCTGGTCTGCCTCCGTTCCGCTACGCAGCGCAAAGGCGCGGGTTTTAAGCAGCTTGGCGCGAACCTGATCCGGCATATCTTTGCCGTCAACAATCTGGGCGACCTCATCCAGCACGGCCAGATACGTAGAAATATCGGCGCTATCGTCGGCTTTCACTTGCACCAGGATCGGATCGCAGATTTCCTCAACTAGCACAGTCGGCGCGGTGCGGTTAAAGCGATCCGGCATGGCGAGGCTGTGAGCGATCACATAGCGCCCGATGCGTACCGCCAGCGGATAATCAGCGGCATCAATCGCCCATACCATCAGCGTGACAATCACTTCATCCTGGCGCCCGCTATCGCCGTCCAGCGTGCCGTCAATCCATCCCTCATACTGCGGTAGCAGTTGCTTTTTCAGCTCGGCTTTAGCCTGGTCAGATTGCACTCTGCGCAATGCACTCTGATCCATGCGCAGCCGGTGCAAAATTTGCTCATGCGCTGTGCGGGCGGTGTCCGTCAGCTCGTCGGTTTTGCCGTGGCGTTCCGCCATGACTTTTTGAAAATGTCGTTGTGCCGGTGTCAGCATTGCCCTATCTCCAAAGAGGGCGGGGCCAGCCCGCCCGCATGTGGTTAGCCGTTATTGCCTTCGGCGGTCGCGAAAGTGATACCGTCGATAAACGCCACGTTGCCATAGTCCTCAATGACAAAATCATCATTGGACGATTGATAGGTCGCCACGCGGTTATATTCCGGCTCTTCCTTGATGGTGCGGCGCAACCCGCCGCGCTGGTAATACAGCGACAGGTTTTTGAACGGCGTAATCAGGATGCCGTTTACCGGGAAATAGGGCGCGATAAAGGTCGGCATATTGCCAACTCGTTCTTGCGCAACGATCAGCTGTCCGGCCAGCATTTCGGTGTTGGGGTTGGTCTGGCTCATGGCGTTAATGGCCGGGAAATTGCTGGTTGTCAGCAGGTCGCCCGCCAGGATCACCACGTTATCCGGGTTGCGCTTGTGCCACTCGTCCATCAGACTGTTTTTAGCGTCATAGACGGCGGCGGAAACGTTGCCATAGGTGCCTTTAGCAATGATTTTGTTGTCTTCATCGCGCGAGGTTACCGTAATGCCTGAAATCCTGCGGTGCGGGGCTTCCTGACGAATTTTCTCCAGCCAGCCGATGCCGCAATCTTGCAACAGCGGATGAGCGGCGCGGTCAGACGGATCGGCGTAACTGGTGCCGTTGAACCCGATCATGATGCGGTCAAGCGACATCTGGCGCGCCATTGCCGAACTGATCAGCGGTTGGAAATTCGGCTGATGGGCCCAGGCGTCTAACTGCTCATAGCTAATGCCGTAGTCATAGTTGACCTTGCGGCAGGTGTAGTTGAGCGGCTCCATGTTGCTGTTATCAGCTGGATTGCGGCGCGTCGTTGTGCTGTTGTTCACCCCTGCCATAGGGCCTTTGCTGCCAACCAGCACCTTTTGGCCGATCTGTTGATTAACGCCAAACACGTTAATCAGTTTCAGGAAAGCATCGCTTTCCTGCGCCGCGGCTTCCATTCGCTGCTGACGCGTTGGATCGACGGCAAATTTTGCCGCAACGGCAGCGGGCGATACGCCGTTTAACTCGGCCTGTCGCATAACGTACCGATCAAACAGTTGGCGGGTATTATTTTCCATGTTCGTTTTTCTCTCGTTGTGAATATCAGTACGGGCTTAGAAATCGGCCTGCTGCACGTTGCCGCCACCGCTGGCCGGCGGGCGCTGGCTGAAATTGCCGTCGGTGCCTTCCAGCTTTTGTTTCAACGCAGACAGATCGGCGGTCAGCTTTTCAATCGCCTGCTTATCACCGGCGCGCGCTTGTTCTGCGGCGCTGAACTGGTCGCTTAAATCGGCCTGCGACTGCGCCACGACTTCAACCGCCTGATGTACCTGGCCGAATCGCTCATCGTCGGTTTTTTTGCCTTTGCCCAGAATGCCCATAACGCGGTTAAACCACTGCTTGCCCTCCTCGCTGTGCTGGGCGGTCAACTCAATGATTTCGGCTTCGATAGCATCGGAAAATAGCGGGGCTTCGGCCTGTTGATTGTTGAAGGCCATCACCTGCGCACGCTGCTGGGCGGCAAACTTAAGGCGCTCAGTGCCCAGACTTGCCGGGGTGTCCGTCATTGCCAGACCCATCACATAAGCCCGTCCGTTTAATGCAAATTGCGGATGAAGCTCAATGCTTGAGTAAACCTTTTTCCCGTCATCGGTAAGCTGTTTCATGCGCGCAGAGGGTTCGATCTCTGCGTAAAGCGCGGTTCGCCCCGACAATGGGCCGTCGGTAATCTCCTCCGCGCTCAGGGCGGTAACGTCTCCCATCGCGCCGAAATCACTACCGGGATAGGGGGAAAGATAGTGCTCCACGTTGACGCGGGCGCCGTACACCTCCGGGCTGTAATTTGCCGCGGCGTCGCGCAGGTGTTCCGGTTTGATTTCTCGCCCGTCCACGGTGGCGCCGGATACAGCAACCCGGAACTTTTTACGCGTACTCGTTTTACTTGCCATGTTTGCCTTGCCTGCTCAGGAATTGTTTAGCTCCCGGTGATGATTCCATGCCGCTTAAACCCCCTCAACGCCTTGTTGTTGTAGGGGAAATGCCACAACCGGCGGCGCAAGAAACTACCCGCGCGCGCGGGTTAATCTCCCTGCCATGAAACAAGGGGAGAGCGATGGCGGTTCAGGAAGCATTCATCAGACTGCGGGCACGACAACTTTACTGGCAGGGATACCCGCCGGCGGAAATCTCGCGCCTGATGGGCATCAATCAAAATACGGTTTACGCCTGGAAAAAGCGCGACGAATGGGACGAAACACCCCCGATCCAGCGTGTTACTACGTCTATTGATGCGCGTCTTGTTCAACTGACCGCGAAAGAGAAAAAGACCGGCGGCGACTTTAAAGAAATTGACCTGCTGACGCGCCAGTTAAAGAAGCTGGATAACGGCACAGCGGCGACGCAGCCCAAAAAGAAAGTACGAAAGAAACAAAATTTCTTTTCAGAGACGCAGATAGCCGCATTGCGGGCGAATATCCTCGACTCGCTTCACTGGCATCAACGCGGCTGGTATGAAAACCATCATTATCGTAACCGCGCGATCCTTAAATCCCGCCAGATTGGGGCAACCTGGTACTTTGCCCGCGAGGCGCTATTGCGGGCGCTGGTCGATGACGTGAAGTACAAGCATCAGCGCAATCAAATCTTTCTGTCGGCCAGCCGCCGCCAGGCGTATCAGTTCCGCAGTTTTATCCGCTCCGCAGCGGAAGAGGTTGATGTTGAGCTAAAAGGCGGCGACATGATCCAACTGTTCAACGGCGCAGAGCTTCACTTTCTCGGCACCTCGGCAGCGACGGCGCAGTCTTACACCGGCAACCTGTATTTTGATGAATTCTTTTGGGTAGGCCGATTCGCCGACTTAAAAAAAGTGGCGGGGGCAATGGCAACCCTGAAAGGGCTTACCCGCACCTATTTTTCTACCCCTTCAGCAGAAAGCCATGAGGCTTATCCGTTCTGGACGGGAGAAGCCTTTAACAAGGGTCGCAGGAACGGCAAGCGCATCGAATTTGATACGTCATGGAAAACGCTTAACAGCGGTTTGATGTGTCCCGATAACGTTTGGCGGCAAATCGTCACGCTACAAGACGCCATCGATCACGGCTGGGATTTAACGGACATTGAGGAAATCCAGAAGGAGAACAGCCCGGAAGAGTACGACAACCTATATAACTGTCAGTTTATCCGCACCGGTGAAGCCGCTTTCGATTACAACATGCTGCTGACCTGCGGCGCCGATGGTTATGACGACTGGCCGGACTGGAAACCCTACGCCATGCGCCCAATGGCCGATCGTCCGGTATGGATTGGTTACGACCCCAATGGCGCCAGCGGTAAAGGCGACAGCGGGGCGATCTCTGTCAACGCGGCGCCGCTCATCCCCGGCGGCAAATTCCGCACTATTGAAACGCTACGCGTTCGAGGCATGGAGTTTGAAGAGCAGGCCGCGCTGATTATCAACATGCTATCCCGCTACAACGTGCAGCATATCGGCATTGACGGCCAAGGCATTGGCGAGGCGGTTTATCAGTTAGTCAGAAAAAGATTCCCGGCGGCAGTGTGCTATCAGTTCTCCCCATCCAGCAAGCGCATGCTGGTATTGAAAATGTTACAGATTATTCGCGGCGGACGCTGGGAGTATGACCGGGGAGAGTACGATCTGATTACCGCGTTTAACTCAGTTCGCAAGGTTGTTACGCCTGGCGGGGTTATCACTTATGACACCGATCGCTCGCGCGGTGCCAGTCACGGCGATCTGGCCTGGGCGACCATGCTATCAATTATTAACGAACCGCTGGGACAAGAAGACGGCGGCGGAATGACGGTTATGGAGTATTAAAATTGAGTAGACGAAAATCACCGCGCGGGCGGCATAGCGCCACGGCGCAGACTGATCTGGCGGCAGAACTCCAAAAACTTCCCGGCCTGAGCTCGTTCACTTTCGACGGGCCTTGGCCGGTTACATCTTCCTATGACCTGTTGGATTCGATGTATTGTGCCGATAACGGCCGTTACTATGAGACGCCGATCAGCTGGTACGGCCTGGCGCGCCAGTTCGGGCACGCCAGCTGGCACCAATCCGCCCTAATGTTCAAGCGTAACGTGCTGGCCGGCTGCTTTGTTCCGCATAAGCTGCTGTCGCGTCAAACGTTTTTGGCCTTTGCGCTTGACTGGTTTGTATTCGGCAATGCGTACCTGGAGTTAAGAAAGAACATGTTCGGCGGGGCGCTGGGGTTTCGTCACTCGCTGGCAAAATACACCCGGCGCGGGTCAGATCTGGATACATATTGGTTTATCCAGGCAGGGATGGATGATCACCAATTCAATACCGGCGATGTTTGCCATGTGATTAACCCCGATATTCACCAGGAAATCTACGGCATGCCGGAATACCTGGCCGGCCTGCTATCCGCCAACCTGTCACATTCTGCCGATAAGTTCCGCAAAATGTATTACGACAACGGTAGCCATGCCGGATGCATTGTGTACGTCAACAGCGCGATCGCCGACAAGGACAGCCTCGACAAACTGAAAAAGACGCTCACCGATACGCGGCGAGGCGGGGCATTCAAAAATATTTTGCTGCATGCGCCGGGCGGGGGAAAAGACTCGGTTCAGATCCTCCCGTTCAGTCAGATATCCGCCAAGGATGAGTTTCTGGGCGTCAAGTCGGCTACGCGTGACGACATCTTGGCGGCGCACCGCGTACCGCCGCAGCTTATGGGCGCCATTCCTCAAGGTAACGGCTCGTTCGGCGACGTTGAGAAAGCGGCCAAAGTGTATGCCATTAACGAATTAACGCCGGTAATGGAGGCCATGAAACATGTTAACGACTGGCTGGGCGAGGAGGTGATCCGCTTCAATCCCTACGCGCTACTTGATACCGACAAATAATCACTTCCGCCATGCTGCCCGGCGGCGGCATGGCTTTGCCAGCTGGCATAGTCATTACTGACTGTTCCGGCCAACGCCCCCGATAACTCCCCAGACGCTATGCATCGAGCATAGCCACAACCGATCCATTTATCGCAACCCATCAACCCCGCGCCAGACGCAACAGGCGGCACGCTGGCACGCGTTCTCATCCTCACTCGACTGATGCACCGATGCGGTGCGCGCCTCACAGCGGGCGATTCAGGCAACACCAGACCCCCTACCTAGCCCCCAAAGCGCGCGCTTGCTCCCCCGCCTCGCCCGCGCGCTAAACATGCCTCTTTTTGTGCAATATCTCAGGGTAGGAAGAACCGCGCCAGCGCTGGCGCGGGATGGGATTCGATGATGTGAAAAAATTGTGCAAATTTGTGCATGTTTTTGCAAATAGAAATCATGAAAATTCAGGCTTTCGGTATATCCCGTCGAACAGAACATAGCTTGCTATCAACTACGATCCATCCAGACTTAATCCACTCTTGGATTTTTTGCGGCCTTACGCCCATATGTCGAGCAAAAGCGGCTTGATTTCCGCCAAAATTCAATTTTATGTATTCTATTAATGGCATTAGTTACTCCGCTAAAATTTCAGGATTAACTATCAGATAGCTTGTTCCGTGCTCGTCATCCATTTCTACAGCATCAAAGCCCAGGTAAGCAGCAACGCGACCGCGCAGACGCTGCATTTCCCAACTGTGCGTTTCGTAAGCATCGCGTGGCGTAATCAAGTGGGAGAATAAATCATCACATTCATCATCGGCAATTGCATAAGCCAGCGCTTCCAACTCTTCTCCATCCGTTTCAACTTCGCGGCGCAGATATTCGATAACGTCTTCAATGCGGGCATTCAAATCTGAGTTATCAGCGATTTTGTCTACGTTATAGCAGTAGACAAAATCACCGTGTGATTTAGCAATGTCCGCATCTGCACTGGCGAATAGACCTTCGAAAATGTTGTCACCGCCATTCGGCAAAATGCTGCGCAGAGTGATTACGGGAGCGGCGTTGCTATATGAGCCGTGAAACAGTTTCATTCTAAACCCCTCAATCTCGTTTCTATGAAATAAATATAACCGATAATCGGTTATGTGACAAGTGTAGATCGCCCCCTCTTTTTGTTATTTTTTTACTCAGCACTCACTCTCATTAGTTCACACATGATCGCCAGACGTTCCGCTGGCGACATTGCCCGATATTTTTCCGCCCATCGTTCCGCTTTTCGCTTGATCCGCTGCCGGTCGATATAGTCTTTACCGGCAAACGCCGCGCTATATGCCCGCTCTTCCTGGTAGTTCATCCATAGCTGTTCCGTGCGCACGCCGCCGCGCGTCATCACCTGGAATGTTACCGTGCGCCAGTCTCCCAAAAGTTCGTCATAGAGCACGGACGGATAACCGGAAATCATCACATTGGCCGGTACTTGCCGGAGAACGGCGATCAATTCCCGGTGATCATCAATGGTGTATTCATGCCTATAACACGCGCGACTGGTGCGCGTTTCCGGCAGATAGGGCGGATCTGCGTAAATCAACACCCTGCCAGCACGGGAAAAATCAAACATGCGCAGGTAATCGGCCGCATCACGACAAACCAGGTTGACCTGGTTCAACTGGTGAGTAAACGCGAAATCTTTTAACGCTTTTTCATCAATATCATTGCCGATATTTCGCAGTGCCGGCGGCTTACGCAGCATCACCGCGCCGCCGCCCAAATGCGTTTCTATGTAAGTGTCGTGCGGCGGCATGTTAGCGATAATTTTTTGATACGCGCCTGATGCGGCCTTGCTTCCCAAATACCCCATATTTCCCCCTTTTGGTACTACATAGCTGTTTTTATCTGTGCTGCAGCAGTGTCATTTCTGACTGTGATCGATGCCGCTGTCCAGCACAGCCATTTACGACTGTGCGGCCAACTTCCGCAGCGCGGCGACACGTTGCAATAACGCCGCCGCTTTATCCTGATCCCCGGATTCCCGGCCCTTCACCGGCGCGCAGTACAGGCACCCGTCAGCGCGCGCAATGTATGACCGGCCAGCAACGGCGATCGCATGGCCCATCGCCAGGCGCTGAATCTCTCCGCTGCTGATATCCCAGCCCAACGAACGGGCGAAATCGGCAACGCTGGCGCGCCATTCGTCCGACAGTTTGATAACCGTCTGTTTTTCATTCGCTTTAATGGGCTGACTTGTGGACGAGTGTTTGTTATGTCGCCGATCCGGCGGCTGCGATCTGAGCCTACTTAGCAATGCGCGCCGTTCCGCGTCTGTCATCTGTTGAAAGTCGATGCTTTCTTGTTCAGACGTGCCGTCAATCTCCCTATCGGTTGGCTCGGAAATGTTTATTTTTTCGTCTACCGTAGAGTTATTGACAGAACTCCAAGCGTCGCCGGGGGGCGACGTAACAGCCAAAACCCTCCCGGTGCTGGCATTGGCGCCATCGTCAACGGCCTGTTTTTTCCTGATTTTCCACTTAATTAACCGGGTACAAATACGTGATAGTGCGCCTAGGCGCGGAGAAAACACCCCGAATATTTTTTCTGGCGTTTCGCCGTATGTGTTTTGTTCGTCCGCCTCTTCATATGCGATGCGCACCGTATAGCGTTCGCGTGGGATCAGTACGCCGCCTTGCTTCTCGATGTAAGTAGCGAAACATCCCGCATCTGCGGCCGCTAACACGGCATCCATTGCGGGATCGGCAAGCTGCGGCGCTCCGCGTTTGAATGCGCCGGTTTCTTTCTGCGCCGCGGTTAACTGGTTCGCCAGTCGGCGCAACTCGCGCCATACTGTCACCGGCGGCATGCCGAACGGCTGAAACTGCCGGATATTATGCTGAGACGCCCAGGCCATCGCATACTTTGCCGTATCGCGCAGTGGCTTACCGGTTTCATTGTCCAGCTCGCCATCCAGCGCGTAACCATCAATGTTTTTGCTGATGTACTTCGCCACGTAAGCGGTGGCGCTGCCTTTCTGTGGGTCGAGTTTCTTCGCTTTAAATCGGGCGCCCGTATTGCGGCCTAACTCGGCCCGATCCTCGGCAATAAAGTAATCGCGCAGGATATCGGTGATTTCTTTTCTGTCATCCGGCGGCATGAATAGCAGTACATGCCAGTGAGGCGTAGCGTCGTGATGCGGCTCCGCAACGCGGAAGCCATACGGGCGCAGGTTGCGGCGATTGAGCGCCGACATTGCGCGCGCCCATGTTTTGCACAGATAGCGCTGACCTTGACGCGGGGAAGTATGATCCCACTTGGGATTTTGATGCCCGTTCTGCGTGTTCGCGTGATAGCGAGAGGGGCAAGTGATAGTCAGAAAAATACCGGCATCGCCGCGCGCCATAGCGACCATTTCAACGCCAGCCATTCGGGTCATTAGTTCATGCCGGCGTATGGCTGGGTTGCTGATGCTGGCATAAACCATATTTTCCAGTGATGCGATGTTGCCATCTTCATCAACTAATTCATGAGCCTGGAAAAATGCGCGGTTTTTTCGGCGCTGCTCTTGCCACTGGTTCAGCGCGTCGATGCTGACATACGGCATGCGCTTTTTGTGGATCACGCCGATAGCGCGGAACTGGTTTTCTCTCCATTCGCAACGCAGGCGCCACAACTTACGCCCCCACCATTCGGGGCTGGTGATGCGCAGAATAGCGGAGTAAATACGGTTACGTGATTCGGCATCACTGATAATCACACCCCAGCATGGCGGCGTTACGCGCAGCGCCAATATTTCCCGGCCAAGATGCCAGAAAAGCGCCTGAATATCGTCATTCTTCATTTCTTCCGGCGAGGTGTCGCCGCATTCAGTCTCAAGCATTTCCGCAATGCTGGCGGCGATGGTATGCCCGGCGTTAATCGCTTCCTGCTTTGTGAACTCGGCCAAGTGCGGCCAGCGGGCGCGCCAGTACATAGCCAGCTCTGACGAAAAACCATCACGCACGCTTTGCTTAGCGCGCACGGCCTCAAGACGCATCAGGGCTTTTTTCACGGTTCCCATGAAAAAGGCGCTGACGTGTCGCGGCTCGCGGTTGGCCCGCAGCCATTCTATTTTTTGCCGATAGGTATCGCGGATAAAAAATGGTTGTTCGCGCAACCTGGCTTCTACGCCTTCATGTGTATTCGTCCAGTTGCTTTGCTCTTCCAGGTATTCCGCGCGGGCTTTTTCTGCAAACTCATGCCGGATGTACAGCAAAGTGCCGTTAGGCTCTGAACGATCAAGCCTGGCGACAGCCTGATTAAAGTCTAAACCTGGCGTGGAAATGGCGCGCGCCACCAGGCGTTTTAAGTGAAGGTCAACGGCGGGATGCTGCTTAACTTCCGCAGTCGGCAGGGCAGGGGAAGATCCGGCGCTCTCAGAGAAGGGAGAGATCGCCGGGCGCGGGGCATTCCAGGGATAGGCCCATTGCTGGGTCATTACTCACCCTGCCTAACGAGCACACCAATCAATTCCCTGGCCTTTTTGCGTGAATCCACGGCAGCGCCCAGCGAGCGGCTTACGTCAATCTCATAAAACTTGTAATTCTGGTAAATCTCGCGCGAGGCAGGGGTATTGCTATTTGAAATAACTACGGCGGCGCCGCGTGATTGGTTCACGTTCAGCAATGCCGCTGCCAATGAGCGGTGGTGCTCGACGGAAAATGCGCAGTGGTAATATTGCGTAAAATTGGCCGTATCACTGGCCGGCATATATGGCGGATCACAATAGATAACGCTATGTTCATTTATCGCTTTCGCGGTCAGCGTTTCCCGAAAATCGGCCGCGATAAAAACGGTTGATGTGTCGTTGGCCTTTTCCGCAAACAGCTTTATCTCGGCTTCCGGGAAGTGCGGTTTTTTATAGTCACCGAACGGGACATTAAACACCCCGGCGTTGTTGTACCGGCAAATGCCGTTAAAACAATGGCGATTCAAGTACAGAAACAACGCAGCTTTTAAAATACGTTGGTGATATTCCTTAACTATCAGACTATTGAATGCATCGCGATTGCGATAAAACTCACACGAACTATTACCGTTTTCGAATAGCTCTTTTGCCACGTCGATAAATGGTTTTGCAGCGTTCTGAACCACTTGATAAAGGTTAATAAGATCAGCGTTAATATCAGCCAGCACATAGCGGGGATAATCGGTATTTAGGAACACGGACGCACCGCCGACAAACGGCTCAAACAGACGATCGCCTTTCGGCAGGTGCGGCAGCAAATCAGGCAGGACGCGGGTTTTACCCCCCGCCCATTTGATGAACGGGCGGATCATTTCGGCGCCCTCGCGTCCATTACCTCCGCCAAACGGTTAATCAGCGCCTTTTGCATTGTTGCGGGTGATGATGGTTCGCCAGGCTGACCCAATCCAGCAAAGAAATCCGCTACTTCACTGAATACAAGATCGGCGGTCGGACTACGAAATTTACCGCCTCTGATATCAACCATTGCCTGAAGGCATTCATTCCATCCGGCTATATAGTTTGGCTCTAATGACTCAAAGCGGCATTCGTCCAAACTATGCGGCAATTCAAGACCATCAAGGCGAGTTAGATTAGCCCAGACATAAGTAACCATCCTGGCCTGGTTAATCGCATCATCAAGCGCATGATGTTTAATCCCTTTAAACATCTGCGTGCCGACGCCTTTCGCCAGCCCCAAAGCCTCAATAGTCCTGACGTCCCGCTCATTCCAATATTTCCACGGAACATCGTCAAAACTTAAACCAAACGCCGTTCTCAGAATGACGCAATCAAAAGACGGGCTTTTCGCCCATACTTTCAGCGAATCCAGATCATCAGCGTTATCTGTCAGCCAGTCGCTAAAATCGCCGAGCGCATCATGGATCGATGCGGCATCATCACCAACCAACTCGGCGCGCGCTTCGGATGGCTGGAGCAACCACCATTTGATAGTATCGCCATCCGCTACCGCGCCTTTTTCCATGTGATTCTCAAAATCAACGCGGGTATAGAACTTTTCGCCCAGGCCATAATTTTCCGGGTCAAAGAACACGGCGCCGATGGCGGCAATCTGTGCGCTAGGCTTTTTACCCAGCGTCTCCAAATCAATCATGACGTTATTCATTTTTCACCCCGATAGTGCTTGCTTTTCAGTTCGCTAATGCCCTGGCAATGTACGCAGAGCGACACGCCGGGAACTGCAACGCGGCGCGCTTCCGGTATTGGCGCGTCGCAGTTTTCGCAGGTAAAAGCGGATGGCGCCGCAGACTTGCGGCGGGCGTTGGCGATATGTGCATCGCGTATCATGTCCTGCTGCTCTTGCGCGGCGTCCATGTAATCAGCCATCAGATAATCTCCTGCGCTGACGACTCAAAGCGGCCCGCCTCGGCGCGCAGCAGTTCAATGATTTCGGCCGCTGAAAGCTCATTTTTTTGAGCATGAATAGACAGCGCATCAAGACGAACAGAAAAGGAAAAATGCTGGTCTTTTTTTTCCGACATCCTGGCCTTTTTCAACAAATCAACGAGCGCGTTGTAATCTGCGCCCATTTGCTTAACTTCTGCGTTTCTCATCGTGATTTCCTTTTTTCAGGTAATAGAAAGCCCGGCGGGTTTACGCCATAAAAAATGGGTTTTATTACGGTTAAAGAATTAAATGTTTGGGGAATAAACTCACAACTGCCTTAAGTTTATTCATTGCCTTAATTAGCCTTATTTTTTCGTCATTTGTCAGTTCATTAAAATTCAAGTGATGGCGCTCTTTTCGGATATCTGCTAAATAAAAAATTGCAGATAGCACGCGCATATTTTCGTGATAATCACGATCTATCTTGTCCCGCATATCATCAATAAAACGGCACATATCCTTTTCACTGTCCGACTGAAAGAATTTCCCCCTTAGCGCGGCGATATGGTTAAGCCCGTCCGTTCTGGTGCTGATGCTCAGCGGAACGGCGCGGGCTGCTTCGGTGTTAGCCATAGCTTACGCCGCCCAGCCCAGCAAACGAGTGATCCAGCGGTGACGCTTTACTGTCTGCACATAAGGCTTTTGGCGTCCAGGGAAAAAATAAACCTGGCTTGGTTTTGGTTGAATGCGCTGGCCGTTCGGCAACTCCAACCAGCCTTTATTTTCTGGCTGCGGCGATGGCGATTGAGATATTAATAAACGCGCGATGCTAATCATTTTTAACTCCGCATAATTTATCTATAGTTTTACATGCTTCTGCCAGCGCAAAATCCAACCCGAAATAATCGCTTTCGCGAGTGATTTGATAACGCTGACGGTTATATGGTTTTTTACGTGGCAATTTTAAAATAGTGAAACCACGATATAGCGACGTTTTGCTATTTAGCTGAACCAGATTCACGACGCCTCTCTTATTTATTACAGCCCCAGCCACAATAACCATGCGTCGCGCTGTTCTTTCGGGCGATTCATGAAGGCGTCACGCATAGCGCGATTAAATTCTGGGATATACACCCAATTTTCACCACGGCGCGGGTTTGGGTTTTCCGGGTTAATCCACGGAATCAGCGGCAGCTTGCCGTTATCAACCATGCCCTTTACGGCCGCTTCCGACTTCCCGATCATTTCTGCGAACTTCTGATACGGCACCGCATCAACCGGGTGGCGAATCTCATAAACACCGTCTGCCATTGCTGGACTCCTTTTTTCAATTATTGGAATGTGTGCCGGGGTTTTTAGCCACGCCCGGCGCGTGGTTTGTGGTAGGCTTCAAGTGCCAGCAATCAACCAACCACGCAAGGAATTGATATGGAACCAAACAAAACCGACATTCGGCATCTGGTGGCGCCTGATAAAGACAGTGATGAATTTCACGTTCTTCATAAGCCTGCGCCTCCGGAGGAACAAGACGACGAGGAATAAGCGCCATGAATAAACAACCGACTGAACATGAAATTCATTTCCGCATCTGGTACAGCTACTGGCTGGAACATATGACCGAAACGCTTAATCGGCGTATCGATATGTTTACCAATGCGATAATTCTTACTCTTGGCTCCGCAATATTTGCGACCAGTCATTTCAGTTGGTTGTTTGGTGGCATCATTGCCGTTCTTAGCGGCTTTCGGATCGCCTGGCAATACGGGCAAAAAGCAGCAGCGGCCAAGCAACAGGCGAAAAGATATGCTGCCCTTATTGATGAGATCCCCAATATTGCGATCGATGAAACTCGCGAAAGGCTGGCAATGCTTGAGGAATTTGACAGCGTAGCCATTAATAGCCTGCGTAACCCGGCAAGAAATGGGGCATCTGTTTCTCTCAGCCTCAAGCATAGGGAGCCCCTTTCCTTTGCTGAAAAGGCTGTTTCCCTTTTGGCCGGCGGCACTCCCCGGTAACCTACCTATCAATACAACCACTTTCTGAATAATCATGGCGGGGCTGCTAATAACGGTGGCTCCGCCTACTTTCTGCCCTTCCATCCGTTCACCCCTTCACCGTGTCGTGATACTCTCATCCGATCGCCAATCGCTTAGGCTTGCTTTCTGTTGCTTGCTTGTGCGGTTGGTTTTTCGTGCCTTATGTTGTTCCTATATGAGAACAACATGAAGGAAATTTAATTCCTAAATAGGAACAAGTCAAATGAAATTGAGCGAAAAGATTCGCGCGATACGTATGGCGGAGGGGCTTAGCCAAAATCAACTAAGCCAATTAATTGATTTATCAAGGAATACATTAGCCAAATATGAGAGCGGGCTATATGAACCTAGTGGATCGTCGCTAATGAAGCTCACGCAGCATCCGCGCTTTGAAAAATACACCCTATGGCTGATGACGGATAAGACAGCGCCAGCGGCTGGGCAGATAGCACCGGCCCTCGCACACATTGGGCCAGACGCAACGCAATCCAACCACTCAGACAAACAGACTGGTTAACGCTCTATAAACATTACATTTTCACTATCTGTTATCAGGATGGTGATCTGACCGCCGGAGGGCTTTCTTATGGCAATTAAGAAGCTCGATGATGGTCAATATGAAGTGGACATACGCCCGGTCGGACGCAAAGGAAAACGCATCCGGCGGAAGTTTGAGAAGAAAACGGAAGCGGTAGCTTTTGAACGCTATACGTTATCCAGAACGGATAAAAAAGAGTGGCAGCACGGCTATGGCATTGAGCGCCGCCAGCTCAGTGAACTGGTCGAATTATGGTGGCTTTATCACGGTCAGACGTTGAAAAACGGCATGATTGAAAAGCGACACCTGAAGCGCACAACCGAACAGATGGGCGACCCGGAGATCTGCAGGATAAATAAACGCGCGATACTGGAATTCCGCACGCTGCGGCTGACTGGCGGCATCAACCCGTCAACCATTAACCGCGATATGTACCGGCTTTCCGGCATGTTTTCGGCGTTGATTAAGCTGGAAGTCTATGCGGGTGATAATCCGCTAAAAGGCTTGCCGCCGCTAACTGAAAAACCGGCATCGGTCACATTCCTGGCGGAAGCGGAGATCGCGCGGCTGCTGGCAGTGCTGGAAGGCGACGCGTACAGGTTGGCGGTGTTATGCCTGAGCACCGGGGCAAGATGGGGAGAGGCCAGCGCGTTACGCGCAGGTCAGATAGTGAATCACCGGGTGACGTTTACGGAAACAAAGAACGGCAAAAATAGAACCATCCCCATTTCGGAAGAGGTGGAACGGACTATTAAAACCCGCGAAACCGGCAGGTTGTTTAAGGTGGACTATCCGGCGTTCTGTGAGCAAATCAGGGCGGTAAAGCCGGATATACCGAAAGGCCAGGCATCGCACATTTTGCGGCATACGTTTGCCAGCCACTTTGTGATGAACGGGGGAAGTCTGGTCGCGCTACAGCAGATTTTGGGTCATGCCAGCATCCAGCAGACCATGACTTACGCGCACCTGGCGCCGGACTATCTGGAAAACGCTATTACGCTCAACCCATTACGGGGAAAAATAGTCGTTTGAAAGTGTCCACATGTTGACCACATTTGCCCAAAATGGCCCGTTTTTGACCACTTTCTAACCGTTTACAGTTGCTTGTGATTGCTTAATAGGTAGTTGTTTTAAAACGGTTTCCCCGGAAAACCGCCAAAAAAAAGCCCTCCATCATGGAGGGCAAAAGACAGGGATGGTGTCTATGGCAAGGAAAACAGGGTATAGCTACTCATTACTACAGGGTATTACTCGTACGACACACACACACTACACTCAGGATTCGTTTCGATGTCCGGCTATGGCGCGGACATCTGATTAAACATTGAAATCTGCTGCTGCATCTCTTTCATGCGCTGCCGATGTTTTTGCTCCAAAACGCTTTTTTGCTCTGCGGTCAGCAGGTTATACATCTGGTTGCGTATCCGGGTCATTTGAACCTGACGCTCGATCTGCACTTGCATCATCTTGGTGATCTGCACGCGCGCGGCCGCTTCATCAAACTGGTTGGCGATAACCAACTTATGCATGGATTCAATATCTTCGGCGTTAAACTCCGGAACACCCTGCCGGCCCTGATGCATGAGATCGCGCATTTGCTGCCGCTGTTGCTCGCTTAACTTCACACCGTCGAACATCCCGTGCTGACCGGAAAAAGGTTTCGTGGCAGAGTCATCGTGATGCCATCCACCCACAGACACGCTTTCAATCCCAGCTGCAAATGCCGTGAAAGAACTCAGCATCAGCAGTGAAGCGAGAGATAACGTTGTGACTTGCGGCATCAATAACTCCCCGGTCGGTGTGCTGTTTGGTGAATCAATGAAGATGAGTCTAATCGTCTTGCTGCAAACATGCGTCAGAGGATGTAAAACTACGTAAAGTCATGGAATAGCGGTAATCTATGACGTATTTTGCCCCTGGAGGTAGAGAAAATATGAACAAGATCCTGTTGGTTGATGACGATAGAGAGCTGACGTCTTTACTGAAAGAATTGCTCGAAATGGAAGGTTTTAACGTCGTTGTCGCCTACGACGGCGAGCAGGCGTTAAGCATATTGGACGGCAGCGTTGACCTGCTGTTGCTGGATGTCATGATGCCGAAGAAAAACGGCATCGATACGCTGAAGGAGCTACGCCAACAGCATCAGACGCCGGTGATCATGCTGACGGCGCGCGGCAGCGAGCTGGATCGCGTTCTCGGTCTTGAACTCGGCGCGGACGACTACCTGCCGAAGCCGTTTAACGACCGCGAGCTGGTGGCGCGCATTCGGGCCATTTTGCGGCGTTCCAACTGGACGGATCAGCAGCAGGCCGGTGAAAACGGCGCGCCGACGCTGGAAGTTGACGGGCTGCGGCTTAATCCCGGCCGCCAGGAGGCCAGTTTCGATGAAACCGTACTGGATCTGACCGGCACCGAGTTCACGCTGCTGTATCTGCTGGCGCAACGGCTGGGCCAGGTCGTGTCGCGGGAGCACCTGAGCCAGGAGGTGCTGGGAAAACGGCTGACGCCGTTCGATCGCGCCATCGATATGCATATCTCCAACCTGCGCCGCAAACTACCGGAGCGAAAAGATGGCCTGCCGTGGTTTAAAACGCTGCGCGGCCGCGGTTATCTGATGGTGTCCGCTGCATGATTAATAGCCTTACCGCGCGCATTTTCGCGATTTTCTGGCTGACGCTGGCGCTGGTTCTCATGCTGGTGCTGATGGTGCCCAAGCTTGACTCCCGCCAGTTGACGGCGCTGCTGGAAAGCGAGCAGCGGCAAGGTATTATGCTGGAGCAGCATATTGAGGCCGATCTGGCGGTTACCCCCGCCAACGATTTACGCTGGTGGCTGCGGCTGTTTTGGGTGATTGAGAAATGGGCGCCGCCGGGTCAGCGCCTTTTGCTGGTGACCAGCGAGGGGCGGGTGCTCGGCGCGCAGAAAAGCGAAACGCAAATCGTGCGCAATTTTATCGGCCTGTCCGATAACGCCGACCATCCGCAAAAGAAAAAATATGGCCGCGTCGAGCTGCTGGGGCCGTTCTCCATCCGCGACGGCGAAGACAATTACCAGCTTTATCTGATCCGTCCGGCCAGCAGCCTGCAGTCGGATTTCATTAACCTGTTGTTTGACAGGCCGCTGTTACTGCTGGTCTTCACGATGTTGATCAGTTCCCCGCTGCTGCTATGGCTGGCCTGGAGCCTGGCAAAACCGGCCCGTAAGCTGAAAAACGCGGCGGACGAAGTGGCGCGCGGCAGCCTGCGCCAGCATCCCGAGCTGGAGGCCGGGCCGCAGGAGTTTCTGGCGACGGGGGTCAGCTTTAACCAGATGGTCAGCGCGCTGGAGCGGATGGTCACGGCGCAGCAGCGGCTGTTGTCCGATATCTCCCACGAGCTGCGCACCCCGCTTACCCGCCTGCAGCTGGCGACCGCACTGCTGCGCCGGCGTCAGGGCGAAGGGAATGAGCTAAACCGTATCGAGACCGAAACCCAGCGCCTGGACAGCATGATCAACGATCTGTTGGTGCTGTCGCGCACCCAGCACAAGAACGAGCTTACCCGCGAATTTATCCATGCCGACGAGCTATGGAGCGACGTATTGGATGACGCGCGTTTTGAAGCCGAGCAGATGGGGAAAACGCTGGTCGTGACCTATCCCCCCGGGCCCTGGACGCTGTACGGCAATCCCTCCGCGCTTGATAGCGCGCTGGAGAATATTGTCCGCAACGCGCTGCGCTATTCCCATCATCACATTGAGGTCGCTTTTTCCGTCGATAATCAGGGCATTACCATCAAGGTGGATGACGACGGCCCCGGCGTTAGCCCGGAAGACCGGGAGCAGATTTTCCGACCGTTTTACCGTACCGATGAGGCCCGCGATCGGGAATCGGGCGGCACCGGGCTGGGGCTGGCGATCGTAGAAACGGCGATCTCGCAGCATAAAGGCTGGGTGAAAGCGGAAGACAGTCCGCTGGGTGGATTACGCCTGGTTATCTGGTTACCATTAGATCAACGATGAACGGCCGCGACGTCGCGCTTTCCGGCTATACCTCCTTCCAGATGCGGCATAGCGGCGCCCGCCGCCTCTTTCCGACGCCATGAGCTAAGCTTATCGGCGCCGGAACCGCGATTCAGGGCGTGGCGAAAAAGCCATCGCCAATCAGCCGGCAGCATCAATAGGGCCTGAAATTCATTCCTACAGGAATAGTGACATGAAAGGATTAACTTTGCTGGCGGGTCTGCTGACCGCCTTCTTTAGCGGCCACGCCTTCAGCTCCACCGACGGTATTTGCGGTTTTTCCGATGCGGAGTGCGGCATGCCCGCATTTCCTTACCTTTTGCCTGATAACGATACCCGGACCAATTTGATGTTGCTGCAAAGCAGCCGCAAACATATTGCGCTGCCGCTTCCCCAGCCTCTTCCCGACCAGACGCGCTCGCGCGACGATCCGTTTACCGCCTATCGCGTTATGGGCCTGGCGGCGACGGAAGAGGCCGCCGCGTCAACGGAGGACGCCTCGGCGCAAGCCGCGGCGGATAACGGCCCGCTGCTGGAGAAAGCCCGGCGGCTGCGGCTAGCGCCGGAGGTACAGGCGAAATTCGCCACGCTGACCGCGAACGATGGCGAAGGGCGGCAAATCTCCAACGATCTTGCGACGGTCGACGATTTCTTCGCCGTGCTGCTGGCCGATCAAACGTTAACCGACGATTGGCGCACGTCGCTCGCTCTGGCGCGTTTAATCATCCTCTCCGCGGATTACTCCCCGTCTTCGCTGGCGGCCGAGCTTGGCCGCCTGCCGGATGACGGGCGCGCGGGAGAGCTAAAACGTTACCTGATCAACACGCAGGCCTTCTATCAGGGCGAATTCGCGCAGGCGCAGAGCGGCTTTCTGGCGCTGACGCAGGCCGCGCAGCCCTGGGTCGCCGAAACGGCGCGCTATATGCTGATTCGCGTGGCGCTTAACGCGGCGATGCAATCCGCGCTGGACGAATACAATATGTTCGATGCCGGCAAAGCCGATAAAAACATGGCATCGTCCGCCCTGCGGCGGATTGATGACTATCTGCGACAGTATCCGCGCGGCCTGTACGCCGCGTCCGCGCAGGGGCTCTACCGGCGGGCGTATTGGATCCTCGGCGATCTGGCGGCGCTGCCCAAGATTTATCAACAGGAGCTGGATCGCGCCGACAATGCCGGCGATCTGCAGGCATTAAGCGATGAGATCGACAACAAGCTGCTGGAGCGGGAAACCTTCGCCGCCACGCCGGACAGCCCGCTATTGGCGCTGGTGCAGGATCTTAAACGGCTGCGCGGGGAGCGCGGCGGCTGGGGACGCTTCCCGGAGCTCTCCGTCGCAGAGCTGGCGGCCCAGCAAACCTTGTTCGACCAGGCGGGAATGCAAAACGAATTTCATTATCTACAGACCGCCTACCGGTTTTATCGGCTGAAAGATTATGCGGCGGTGGCGAATGACGTTGCGCCGGCGCGCGAGCGGGATCTTACCGATACCACGCGCTTCAGCCTGCAAGTGCTGCGCGGCCGGGCGCTTCTGCAGCTGGCGCGCTGGGATGAAGCGGAGGCGCACTGGCGTCACCTGTTAAGCCTGGAGACCAACTATACCCAGCAGCAGTACCTGCAACTCGCCCTGGCGGAAACGCTGGCTAAGGCCGGCCGTCCAGAAAAAATATTCGCCGCCGACAGCCCGGTTAAAAACCTGCGCTTTCGTTCCGCGGTATTGAAAGTGAGCGCCGACGCCGATCTGCTGCGCCAGCAAACGGGGCCGCAGCAAACGCATGAGGAGCGCGCCGTCGCCCTGCATACGCTGCTCACCAAGTCGCTGACGCGCGCCGACTATGCCGGCTATCTGCAAGATAGCGCGCTCAGAAAAGCGATTCCGCCGTTGGAAGAGACGGAAAATATGGACTGGAGCCTGGACGACCCGGCCGTTTTCGACTGGAACGGCGCTGATACCGAAGCCGGGTATCAATGTCCGGCGCTGGACAGCGTGGTGAGCACGCTGAATCAGCGGCCGAACGATGCGCGCGCCATTAACTGCCTCGGCGAATTCTTCCTGCGAACCGGCGATATCGTCGGATTCGACTGGGGAGAGAGTAATATGCTGGATGAGTTAATCAACGCGCCGACGCAGTTCAAAGGGAAGGAATATAACCGGCTGGATGGATATATGCGGGTTATCGCCGATCCCGGCGCGCCGCCGGAGGATAAAAGCTACGCGCTCTACCGGGCGGTGTATTGCTATGCGCCCAGCGGTTTTAACGACTGCGGCGAACAGGATATCGCCAAAGAGACGCGCAAAGCCTGGTTTACCCAGCTGAAAACCGAGTTTAAAGGCAGCCTGTGGGCAAACAAGCTCAAATATTACTGGTAGCCCGGATCGTTCTCCTTGCCTGGCCGTTATGGAGCGGCGCGGCGGCGCGGGCCGATAGCGTCGATGCCGCGCAATATCAGGCTTTCTGGCTGTGGGCGGCGGTGCGGCCGCAGCCGGTGCTGCATCATGCCCATACGCTCTATCTGCATCAGGGGGAGATCGCCCGCCGGCAGGGGAAGGTGGTGTTTTTGCGCCAGGGCATCCCCGTCAGCAAATTGCGCGTCGCCCATCTGTGGCTCTCTTACCGGATGACGACGCTGTCGCTGTCGGACGAGCATCTGCGGCGCATACTGGCGTTACAGGAGAGCTGGCGGCGTCACGGCAATCGGGTCAGGGGAATCCAGCTGGATTTTGATGCCCAAAGCTACCGGCTGGCGGAGTATGCGGCGTTTTTGCGGCAATTGCGCCGACGGGTGCCGGATGACTGCCGCATCAGCATTACCGGATTGCTCGACTGGGCGCGGACCGGCGACGTGGCCGAGTTGAACCGGCTGCGCAGCAGCATTGACGAACTGGTGATCCAAACCTATCAGGGACGCGGCACCGTGACCAACTACGCCGACTATCTGCCGGCCTTGAACAAGCTGACCATCCCTTTCCGGCTGGGATTGGTGCAGTACGGTAAGTGGGACCGCGTTTGGCAACGGCGTCTCGCGGCGTCCCCCTACTACCGGGGTGAAGTGGTTTTTCTGGTTAATCCCCCGGGCAAAAAACGCTGACCGCCGGTGGCGCGATCAGGTTCGTCCGCCGAAACCGTTCTGCCGCCAGGCTTCGTAGCTGATGATGGCGACGGCATTGGACAGGTTGAGGCTGCGGCACTCCGGCTGCATGGGAATGCGGATACGGAAATCCGGCGCAAAGCCATCGCGGATATCATTCGGCAGGCCCGCGGTTTCCGAGCCGAACAGCAGCACGTCGCCGGGCTTATAGTCCGGCCGATCGTAAGGGCGGCTGCCTTTGGTGGTGCAGGCGAAAATGCGCTGTCCCGCGACCGCGGCCAGAAAATCCTGATAATTTTTATGGCGGCTGACGCTGGCGAGATCGTGATAATCCAGGCCGGCCCGGCGTAGCTTCTTCTCTTCAAAATCAAAACCCAGCGGCTCAATCAGATGCAGCGCGCAGCCGTTATTGGCGGCCAGGCGGATGATATTGCCGGTATTCGGGGCTATTTGTGGCTCATAGAGCGCAATATGAAACATGAGGTAACTTCAGTCGCAAAGAAAAATTCCGCCGCAGTATATAACATTCCCGGCGGGCGACCCAAAGCCTGACGCAGACGGAATACGGATAACTCCGCGCGACGTTTGCGCCGGCAGCGATTACACTGCTTTTAACGGCGCCGTGCACTTTCATTGAAATGCGGGCGGCGCCGAGAGATAGCTGGATGGTTTGGCACATTCCGTGCCTTGGAGGAGTGAATGAAACACGCAATCACACTGACGGCATTATCCTTTGCCCTGTTATCGCTGCCGCTGGCGGCGTCGGCCGACGCCGCGAAAGCGCCGTCGGCGCAGCAGCAGCAGTATGAAAACGGCATCAATAGCCAAAAGCAGTTACAGCAGCGCATGCAGCAGAACCAGCAACTGCGCCAGCAACAGCTGAATCAGCAGTTACAGCAGCGCAACGCCCAGCTACAGCAGCAGCAAAAACAGCAGTTGCAGCAGGAGAGACAACGCAGCGCCCAGCCGAAAACGCAGCCGCAGCAATAAACGCCCCTCGCCGCTGCGCGCGGCTATAATCGCACCCCCATCAGGGTTAGGATCAGCGGGGTAGTCAAGGCGGCCAGCGCCGTCGACATCAGCAGGCTGGTCGCTACCGGGCCACCCAGCACGTTGAACTGGCGCGACATCAGATAAACGTTTACGCCCACCGACATCGAGCCCAGTAAGACTACCGCCCGCGTCTCCATTTCCGGCAGACCGATCGCTATCGCGATGGCCCAAATCACCAGCGGCTGTACCAATAGCTTGATGACGCAAATAGCGGTGCTGATTTGCCAGCCATCGCGGATCTGATATTCCGCCAGCCCCATTCCCAGGGCAATCAGCGATAGCGGCATCGCAATCTGCCCCAGCATGCTCAGCGGCTGGTCGACATAGGACGGTAGGGGAAAACCGGTCAGGCTGAACGCCGTACCGGACAGGATGCCGATAATCAGCGGATTTTTCAGCACCCCCAGCGCGGTTTTGGTAAAACCCTGCAGCGAAAGCGCGCCGTTGCGCGCCCACTCGACGGAAACCGTCACCAGCGTCCAGAGGATCAGTCCGTTAAACACCACCACCAGCGCCACGGAAGGTATCGCCTCTTCACCCAACATCAGCGCAGCGATCGGCAAGCCGAGCACCACATTGTTGGAAAAGATGCCGCTTAGCGAAAAGATCGATCCGGAAACGCCGTCGAGATGAAAAATTTTACGCGCGACAAAACGGCCCAGTATAAAAACGATCAGGCAACTGCCGAAAAAGGCGATCAGCAGCCGGGCGTCGACCACCGGACGTTTGGAGAAATCGCTCATCAGGCGGAATAGCATGGCGGGCATCGCCACCGAGAAGACAAAACGGCTCATGCCATCGGTAATGGTCGTCGGCCATTTGCCGTAGCGGATCAGCGCGTAACCCAGGGCGATCAGAACAAACAGCGGTAGAGACAGAAAAATCTGGTGCCAGAGGGAAACCATAAATGCGAGCATCGCATCACTTCCTTAATCAACCGGCACCTTGGGATTCCTGTAAAAGCCGACAGATTTCAGCCGGTAGCAAAATCTGGCCCGATTAAATCTATCCGGTCAGTGCAGATACAGTCAACGCCCCAGTCAAGCAACGTCTTCGCCCGCGCCGGCTGATTGACGGTATAAACCAGGATCCGCAGTCCGGCGGCCTTCAGCGACGCCGTCCGTTCCGCCGTCAGCAGCCTGTGATTAAGGTGAATGGATGCGCACGCTAGCCGGCGGGTCAGGTTTTGCCAGTCGCGATCCCATTCGTCCAGCAGCAGGCCGCGCGGCAGTTCGGGCGCCGCCTGTCGGGCCGCTTCCAGCGACGTCGGCGAAAATGAAGACAGCAGCGGCATGGTGGGATGATCCCGCCACAGCCGGCGCGCCGCAAGGGCGACCTGGCGTCCGGTTTCCCGTTCGCGGCCCGTGGTGGGCTTAATTTCAATATTGGCCGCCATGCCGTACTGTTTACAGCGCGCGGCGACTTCCGATAGCAGCGGCAGCCGCGCGCCTGAAAATTTGTCGCCGTACCAGCTTCCCGCGTCCAGCGCGGCCAGTTGCTCCCACGGCAGGTCGCCAGCGATCCCCCAGCCGTTGCTGGTGCGCTCCAGCGTATCATCATGGAGTAAAAAAATTTGACCATCCTGCGATAGCTTGGCGTCAAACTCGATCATCTTATGACCAAACTCGGCGCCGACGTCAATCGCGGCCAGGGTATTTTCCGGCGCCAGCGCGCCGCCGCCGCGATGGGCGACGATTGCCGGATAAGGCCATTGCGTTACCATTATTTACTCCACCCGTAATCCGCTTTGCGAATCGAACAAATGCCATGACTGTGCAGGCAGATGCAGCCAAAGCGTTGAGCCCACCGCCGGACAGTGTTCGTAGGAGAGGCGCACGATGGCGTTCTGTCCGCCCCACTGTCCGTGCGCCAGATTGTCCGCGCCCAGCAGTTCCAGCGTCGACACCCGCAGCGGAATGCCGCCGCTTTCGCGGGTCGCCAGTTGAATATGCTCCGGCCTTACCCCCAGCGTCAACTCGCGTCCGCGCCACTGCGGTTTCGCCGCCGCCAGCGGCAGGGCCAGCTCGCCGTCTATTTCAAACCGGCAGCCGTCGTCGCTGATTCTGCCCGACCACAGGTTCATGGCGGGCGAGCCGATAAAACTGGCGACGAACAGCGATGCCGGGCGGCGATAAATATCGGCGGGCGCGCCAATCTGTTCGGCGACGCCTTTATTCATCACGATCACGCGCTGCGCCAGGGTCATGGCTTCAATCTGATCGTGAGTAACGTAGAGGCTGGTGGTCTTCAGGCGTTGGTGCAACTGCTGCAGCTCAAGCCGCATCTGCACCCGCAGCTTGGCGTCCAGGTTCGACAACGGCTCATCAAATAAAAATACCGCCGGCTCGCGCACGATGGCCCGTCCCATCGCTACCCGCTGGCGCTGTCCGCCCGATAGCTCGCGCGGCTTGCGCTCCAGCAGCGGAGCCAGCTCAAGGATGCGCGCCGCCTCGTCCACCCGCTGGCGAATTTGCGCTTTGCCGAAGCCGCGGATTTTCAGCCCGTACGCCATGTTGTCATACACGCTCATATGAGGATAGAGCGCATAGTTCTGGAACACCATCGCGATGCTGCGATCTTTGGGTTCAAGATTGGTAACGCGCTGGTTATCGATATAAATATCGCCGCTGGTGGTCTGCTCCAGCCCGGCGACCATCCTCAGCAGGGTGGATTTCCCGCAGCCGGAGGGGCCGACCATCACGATAAATTCGCCGTCGGCCACGTCGAGATCGATCGGGTGAATAATCTGCGTTTTGCCGTCGTATGATTTGGTGACGGCCTGAAGTTTTAAACATGCCATGATAAGGTTTCCGGGCAAATGTTAACGCCGCGCGGCGGCGATCCTGGGATTATTTCTCACTCTCGACCAGCCCGCGCACGAACCAGCGCTGCATCAGCAGCACCACCAGCAGGGGAGGCAGCATCGTCAGCAGCATCGCCGACATCACCTGATTCCACTGGGTGGCGGAATCGCCGGAGGCGACCATGCTCTTGATGCCGGCCACCGCCGTACCCAGGTTCGCGTCGCTGATAATCAGCAGCGGCCATAGATACTGGTTCCAGCCGTAGATAAAGGTGATGACGAACAGCGCCGCCAGATTGGTTTTCGACAGCGGCAGAACGATATCGAAAAAGAAACGCATCGGGCCAGCGCCGTCGATGCGCGACGCTTCCAGCAGTTCGTTCGGCAGCGTCATAAAAAACTGGCGGAACAGAAACGTTGCCGTGGCCGACGCCATCAGCGGCAGCGTCAGCCCGGCGTAGCTGTCTATCATGCGCAGGCTGGAGATCACTTCTACGGTAGGGAAAATACGCACTTCTACCGGCAGCATCAGCGTGAGAAAGATGGTCCAGAAAAACAGATTGCGCAGCGGAAAACGAAAATAGACGATGGCGTAGGCGGATAAGATGGAGACGACGATTTTGCCCAGGGTGATCGCCAGCGCCATCACCAAGCTGTTAAACAGCATCAGCCCGAAGGGCGTGGGGCTGTTCGCCAGGCCGTGCAGCCAGATATCGCGCAGGTTTTCCCACAGGTGGGTACCTGGGATCAGCGTCATCGGCGCCCGAAACACCTGTTCGTTGTCCAGCGTGGCGGCCACGATGGCGACATAGAGCGGGAACAGCACGGCGACAATGCCGACGGCCAGCATCAGGTGGCTGAAAATATCCAGCCCGCGGCGATTTTCAATCATTGGTAGTTCACCTTCCGTTCAACAAAGCGGAACTGGATCACCGTCAATCCGATAACCAACAGCATCAGCACCACCGACTGGGCGGCGGAGCTGGAGAGATCCAGCCCGGCGAAACCTTCCCGGTAAATCTTGTAGATCAGCGTGGTGGTGGACTGGACGGGGCCGCCGGCGGTGGCGGCATCGATGATGGGGAAGGTATCGAAAAAGGCGTACACCAGATTGACCACCAGCAGGAAAAAGCTCACCGGCGAGATGAGCGGCAGCACCAGATTGAAGAAACGGCGCACCGGCCCTGCGCCGTCAATGGCCGCCGCTTCGATCAGCGAACGGGGAATCGACTGTAACGCAGCCAGGAAAAACAGGAAGTTATAGCTTATCTGTTTCCAGACCGAAGCCAACACCACCAGAGACATCGCCTGGCCGCTGTTTTGCGCGTGGTTCCATGAGTAGCCCAGCACGCCCAGAAAATGGGTAATCAACCCCAGACCCGGGTTAAACAGAAACATCCACAGCACGGCGGCCACCGCCGGCGCGACGGCGTACGGCAGCATGATCAACGTTTGATACAGGCGGCTAAAGCGTAAAACATAGTCAACCAGCGCGGCGAGAAACAGCGAAATCAGCAGGCCGAAGCCGGCCACCAAAAAACTGAAGAGCAGCGTGGTGTAAAACGACGCCAGATAATAGCCGCTGCCGAATAGCTGCCTGAAGTTCTCCAGCCCGACAAATTCGCTGGATAGCCCGAACGGATCCATATTCTGCACCGAGTACCACAGCGCCTCACCGGCGGGCCAGATGAAGAAAATGACGGTGATCAGCAACTGGGGAAAAACCAGGGCATAGGGTAACCAGCTACAGCCGAAAACAGGACGGGATGATGTCATGCGTAACTCATTACTGATTTAAAAGAAACGGGAGCGGCGTTTAACCGCGGTTCCCCTGGCGCAGGGAAGCCGCGGTTCCCGACTATTTGGTTGACTGTTCAAAACGGCGCAGCAGCGCATTCCCGCGTTCAACCGCGCTGTCCAGCGCCTGTTGCGGATTCTTCTTGCCGGTCCAGACGCTTTCCAGCTCTTCATCCACTACGGTGCGGATTTGCGGCATATTGCCCAGGCGCAGGCCTTTGGTGTACGGCAGCGGCGGTTTGTTCAGCATTTGGCGAGTGGCGATATCCGCGCCGGGATTCTTAGCGTAGTAGCCCTGCTGGCGCGTCAATTCATAGGCGGCGGTGGTGATAGGCAGATAGCCCGTTTTCTGATGCCACTCCGCGGCGATTTCAGGCTGCGCCAGGAACCGCATGAATTCGGCGACGCCCTTGTAGGTGGCTTCATCTTTGCCGTTCATCACCCACAGGCTGGCGCCGCCGATACTGGCGTTCTGCGGCGCGCCTTTCACCTCGGCGTCATACGGCATCATGCCGACGCCGTAATTGAATTTGGCGTTCTTGCGGATGTTCGCCAGCGAACCGGAAGAGGCCGTGGTGATCGCGCACTCGCCGCTGTAGAACTTCTCCGTCGGCTCGTCTTTACGCCCGTAGTAGGTGAAATCACCTTTTTTATTCATATCTTCAAGCAGTTGAATGTGCTTGACCTGAACGGGCTTGTTGAATTCCAGCACCGCATCCGTGCCGTCGAATCCGTTGTTTTTGGTCGCTATCGGCAAAGCGTGCCAGGCGCTGAAGTTTTCGATTTGAATCCAGCCCTGCCAGCCGCTGGCATAGCCGCATTTCATGCCTGAAGCGCGCAGCTTGGCGGTGTATTCGGCCATTTGCTGCCAGGTTTTAGGCGGTTGTTCGGGATCGAGGCCGGCTTTTTTGAACGCGTCTTTGTTGTAGTAGAGCACGGGCGTCGAGCTGTTAAACGGCTGCGACAACAGGTGCCCGCTTTTGGCGTCGGTGTAGTAACCGGAAACCGTGGGAACGAAAACGGATTCATCGAAATCGATGCCCGCCTGCTTGAACACTTCATATACGGGTTTGATCGCCTTGCTGGCCATCATGGTGGCGGTGCCGACTTCGTAAACCTGTAGAATCGCCGGGGCGTTGCCCGTGCGGTAAGCGGCGATCCCGGCGGCCAGACTCTGTTCGTAGTTGCCTTTAAATACCGGGACGATTTTGACATCGCTGTGCGACTGGTTAAAACGGTCGGTCAGTGAGTTGACTTCGGTTCCCAGCTCCCCCTCCATTGAGTGCCAGAAAGGGATTTCGGTAACCGCCAGCGCATTGGCGTGGTAAGCCAGCGCTAATACAATGCATGCCGCGGTTTTATTGATGACATGCGCCTTACGAAATAGAGGATGAAGCATGCTTGTCTCCTGGGGTTTTAGCCTGACTTGGACAGAGAGCGCTTTTTATTCGGGGAGTAACATGACACGCGTGCATGACAGAAAAATAACTGATAAATGACGGTGCGATGACGAAACGGTGAACGAGGGCGGCGGCGGACAGAAGCGCCTAATAGGAAAAGGGGGAGTGAATAAGATAGATTTCAACGATTAATCAGTCGAGAATGCGGCCTGATATTACCGAGGGAAGCCAGCGCCGCCCCTATTTTCGTCGGGGGCGGCAAAATTTTTATCGCGCGGCCGATGGCGGGCGCCTTTCACCTGGCCACCAGCACCTCGATCGCCATTTTCCCCAACGCATCTTTCGCCGCGGCCGGCAGGGCGTCGTCGGTAATAATGCCGTCCAGGATCGTCAGCGGCGCGATCAGATAGGTGGCGATGCGGCCGTATTTTGACGTGTCGCAGAGCAGAAAGCGTTTGCTGCTGGCTTCCACCACCGCGCGTTTGACCGCCACTTTGTCTTCATTCGGCGTGGAGAGGCCGCGCAGGCTCCACGATGAGGCGGAGATAAAGGCGATATCGATAAACAGGTTGCGCAGCGCCTGCGCGGCGGCTGCGCCGACGCAGGAGCGGTTTTCCCGGCACAGCGTGCCGCCGGTGTGGATCAGGCGGCACTGACTGGATTCAATAAGAAAAGCGGCAATCACAAAATCGTTGGTCACGATCAGTAAATCATCCCGATCGGCCAACTGGCGCGCCAGCGACAGCGTGGTGGTGCCCGCGTCCAGATAGATGCAGCTGTTGGGCGGGATCTGCCGGGCCGCCAGCCGGCCGATCGCCTCTTTTTGCTGGCTGAACATCACGGATTTATCCTGATGCGACGGCTCAATCGTCAGCCGTTCGGGCGAACGTACGCCGCCGGAGACGCTCAGCAGCAGGCCGTCCTGTTCCAGTTTTTGCACATCCCGCCGCACGGTCATATGCGATACCCCGAGCCGCTCGGTCAGTTCCGTGATGCTCACTACGCCGCGTTCGGCGATCAGCGTCAGAATCTGTTGATGACGTTCTACTGGAATCATCCCTGCTCCTATCCGGTTTGATAAATATTGTGATAACCCGCGCAGTTATGGACGATTATTATCATAAATTCACGTGTTAAACCACGGTGTACGTAACGTCTTGGCGTTATTTCGCAGAATATAAAATCATAATATATTGATTTTAAAATAATAATGACTTTTCACTTTCCCTGGACGATCGGCGTAGGCGGTCGGATTAATGCAATGTTAATTTATGTGAGTTTAATCACCGCAGGTGAAGGGTTAAGGAATTATATTTAACACCATAGAACAAATAATCACTAAAATTAACAAAGGTGACGCAGATGAAAGAAAACGTAGAGTATGCCGTAGCGGTTATTGGTCTGGGTTCCATGGGCTTCGGCGCCGCGACATCCTGTATCAACGCCGGGCTGACCACCTATGGCGTCGATATTAATCCGCAGGCGCTGGAGCGTTTACGCCAGGCGGGCGCCGCGCAGGCCGAATCAAGCATCGACGCTTTCGCCGACCGGCTGGATGCGGTGCTGCTGCTGGTGGTCAACGCCGCGCAGGTGAATACGATTCTGTTCGGCGGGCCCAATGTCGCCGCCAAGCTGCGGCCCGGCACCGCGGTAATGGTCTCCTCAACCATCTCCGCGCAGGATGCCAAAAGCATCGCGCAGCGTCTGGCCGAACATCAGCTCATCATGCTGGACGCGCCGGTATCCGGCGGCGCGGTCAAAGCCGCTGCGGGCGATATAACGGTGATGGCGGCCGGTGCCGATCCGGCATTCGAAAAACTGAAGCCGGTGCTTGACGCCGTCGCGGGTAAGGTTTATCGCATCGGCGAAGAGATCGGGCTGGGAGCGACGGTGAAAATCATCCACCAGCTGTTGGCCGGCGTGCACATCGCCGCAGGGGCGGAAGCGATGGCGCTGGCGGCCCGCGCCGACATCCCGCTTGATATCATGTACGACGTGGTGACCCATGCCGCCGGCAACTCCTGGATGTTCGAAAACCGTATGCGTCACGTGGTGGACGGCGACTACACGCCGAAGTCCGCCGTTGACATCTTTGTCAAAGATCTGGGGCTGGTGACCGATACCGCCAAAGCGCTCCATTTCCCGCTGCCGCTGGCCTCCACCGCGTTCAATATGTTTACCTCCGCCAGCAACGCCGGATTCGGTAAAGAGGACGACAGCGCGGTGATTAAAATTTTCAGCGGCATTACGCTGCCGGAAAAGAAGGAGGCGTCATGATCAAACTGGGGGTCATCGCCGACGATTTTACCGGCGCCACGGATATCGCCAGTTTTCTGGTGAATAACGGGTTGCCGACCGTACAGCTAAACGGCGTGCCGCCGTCCGATTTTCAGGTCGAGACGCAGGCGGTGGTGATTAGTCTGAAGTCGCGCTCCTGCCCGGCGGAGCAGGCCGTGGCGGATTCGCTTAAGGCGCTGGCGTGGCTGCAACGGCAGGCGTGCCGGCAATTTTACTTTAAATACTGCTCAACGTTCGACAGCACCGCGCAAGGCAATATCGGCCCGGTTACCGATGCGCTGTTGGAGCAGCTCGGCGAAACGCAGACCGTTATCTCCCCGGCGTTGCCGGTGAACGGCAGAACCGTCTATCAAGGCCATCTGTTCGTGATGGAGCAACTGCTGTCCGAATCCGGCATGCGTCACCATCCGGTAACGCCGATGACCGACAGCAGCCTGCTGCGGGTAATGGAAAGGCAGGCGACAGGGCGTTGCGGGTTGGTTCCCTATCCGGTGATGGAGCAGGGCGCGGCGGCGGTTCAACAGCGGCTGGCGCAGTTGCGGGAGCAGGGCGTGCGCTATGCGGTGCTGGACACTCTGAACGAGCAGCATCTGCTCACTCAAGGCGAGGCGCTGCGCGACATGAAACTGGTGACCGGCGGCTCCGGTCTGGCGATCGGTCTGGCGCGTCAGTGGGCGCATGCCGCCGGCGCCTCCGCCACCGACGCCGGCAAACCGCTCTCCGGCCCCGGCGTGGTGCTGTCCGGCTCCTGTTCGGTGATGACCAATAAGCAGGTCGCCCGTTACCGCGAACAGGCGGCCGGCCGCGCCATCGATGTTGCGCGTTGCCTGCAAGGGGATGAAGCGCGGCGAGAGTATGCCCGCGAACTCGCCGCATGGGTGAATGAGCGCCGCGCTGAGGCGCTGGCGCCGCTGCTGTACGCGACCGCCTCTGCGGACGATCTCGCCCAGATTCAGCGGCGCTGGGGGGCGCAGGCCAGCAGTCAGGCGGTGGAGAGCCTATTTGCCGACGTCGCCGGCCAGCTACGGCGGCTTGGCGTTAGGCGCTTTATCATCGCCGGCGGCGAGACCTCCAGCATTGTGGTGCAGACGCTGGGCATCCATGCTTTCCATATCGGCCCGTCGATTTCTCCCGGCGTGCCTTGGGTCAGATCCACCAGTCATCCGCTATCGCTGGCGTTGAAATCGGGCAATTTCGGCGATGAAGATTTTTTTGCCCGAGCACAAAGGGAATTCGCAGTATGAATGAGTATTACCCTATGGATGAGCGGCGCGCGCGCGACGAGATGGTCAAACTGGGCGCCTCTTTCTTTCAACGCGGTTACGCCACCGGTTCGGCGGGCAACCTTTCGTTGTTGCTGGATGACGGCGCGCTGTTGGCGACGCCGACCGGCTCCTGTCTGGGGGAGCTTGAAGCGGACCGTTTATCCAAAGTCAGCATCGGCGGCGAATGGATTTCCGGCGATAAGCCGTCGAAAGAGGTCAGCTTTCACCTGGCGATTTACCGTAATAGCCCGGAATGTAAGGCGATTGTTCATCTGCATAGCACCTATCTGACGGCGCTTTCCTGCCTGGAAGGGATTGACCCGCAGGATGCCGTCAAGCCGTTTACGCCCTACGTGGTGATGCGGGTCGGGCAGGTTCCGGTCGTCCCCTATTATCGTCCGGGGGATGCGCGGCTCGGCGAGGATCTGGCCAAGCTGGCCGCGCGCTATCGAGCGTTTCTGTTGGCCAACCATGGCCCGGTGGTCACCGGTAAAAATTTGCGTGCGGCGGCGGACAATATGGAAGAGCTGGAAGAAACCGCCAAGCTGATCTTTATTCTCGGCGACCGGCGTATTCGTTATCTCACCGCGGAAGAAATTGCTGAATTGAGGAGTTAATCATGCCTAAGTTTGCCGCCAATCTTTCCATGCTATTTACCGAGTTGCCATTTATCGATCGTTTCAACGCTGCGGCCGAGGCCGGCTTTGCAGCGGTGGAATACCTGTTTCCTTATGAATATCCGGCGGCGCTGCTGGCGGAAAAGCTGCGGGAAAACGGCCTGAAGCAGGTGTTGTTCAATACCGCGCCCGGCAATGTCGCGGCGGGGGAGTGGGGCGTTGCCGCGCTGCCCGGTCGCCAGGACGAGGCGCGCCGGGATATCGACGCCGCGCTGGAGTACGCGCTGGCGCTGGCGTGTCCGTCGGTGCATGTGATGGCCGGCGTGGTGCCGGACGGCGCCGATCGCGACCTCTATCGGCAAACCTTTATCGAAAATTTGCGTTACGCCGCCGATAAATTTGCGCCGCACGGCGTCAACATCATGATTGAGGCGTTAAGCGCCAAGGTGAAAGCCAATTATCTGTTTGCCAGCCAGTATCAGGCGTTGGAATTGGTAAACCGGATCGAACGGCCGAATGTCTATATTCAGTTGGATTTTTTCCATGCGCAAATTGTGGATGGCGGCCTGACGCAAATTATTCACCATCTTGGCGACCGTATCGGACATATTCAAATTGCCTCGGTTCCGGCGCGGAACGAGCCGGACGAAGGGGAAATTAATTATCCTTTCCTGTTTGACGAGTTAGACCGGGTGAATTACTGCGGGTGGATTGGCTGTGAATATAATCCGCGGGGCGATACCGTAGCTGGGCTAGGGTGGGCGAAGCCCTGGTTGAAAGAGAAAAAATAGTACCGCCCGCCAGTTTTTATTATTAACGCCAGAGAAGCGTTTATTGAAAAAACGAGAAAAGAGCCGGTTTCCGTATTATTTCCATGCGGAAATCCGGGCGTCTTTTCCTTTAAATAGCGCATTAATACCCTATAGATTTCCGCGTGGTCGATATTGTCGCGCCGGGGTATATATTAATGAGAACATAAATATGGCCACCTCACTGTTACTCTGCATCGCCATCGCCGGGGTGTTATTACTGCTCCTGATGATTATTAAATTTAAGATACAGCCTTTCGTGGCTCTGCTGGTCGTGAGTTTACTTGTCGCGTTGGCGACCGGCATTCCCACCGGCGAGGTCATGAAGGTGGTTACCTCCGGCATGGGCGGTATTCTCGGCTCGGTGGCGATTATTATCGGTCTCGGCGCCATGCTGGGCCGGATGATTGAGATCTCCGGCGGCGCGGAGTCTCTGGCGCATCGCTTCGCCCAGTTAATGGGCCCCGGCCTGATGGTGGCGGCATTGACCATCGCCGCGTTTATTCTGGGGATCCCGGTCTTTTTTGACGTCGGGTTTATTATTCTCGCGCCGATTGTTTACGGCTTTGCCAAAGTCGCCAAAGTCTCGCCGGTAAAATTCGGTCTGCCGGTGGCGGGCGTGATGTTGACGGTACACGTCGCTCTGCCGCCGCATCCCGGTCCGGTGGCTGCGGCGGGCTTGCTGAACGCGGATATCGGCTGGCTGACGATGGTCGGCCTGCTGGTGTCCATTCCCGTCGGAGTGATTGGCTACTGGATCGCTAAATTTATGAATCGCCGCAACTATACGCTCTCCATCGAGGTGTTGGAGCAGTTACAGTTAGCGAAACCGGAAGATGCCACTCCGGCGACCGCGCCGCTCTCCGCGCCGTCGGCGGGGTTGATCGCCGCCCTGATCGTCATTCCCATCGCCATTATTATGCTCGGCACCGTATCGGCCACCGTGCTGCCCGCCGGCCATGCGGCGCGCGACGCCATGTCCCTGATCGGCTCGCCCGCGGTGGCTTTGCTGATTGCGCTGGGTCTGGCCTTTTGGCTGCTGGCGCTGCGCCGCGGCTGGTCGCTGGAAAAAGCCGGCGGCGTCATGGGCGACGCCATGCCCGCGGCGGCGATGGTGATTATGGTGACCGGCGCGGGCGGGGTGTTTGGTAAAGTGCTGGTGGAGTCCGGCATCGGCAAGGCGCTGGCGGATACGCTGAGCAGCATTCATCTGCCGCTGGTGCCCGCCGCGTTTATTCTTGCTCTGGCCCTGCGCGCCTCGCAGGGGTCGGCGACCGTGGCGATCCTCACCACCTGCGGCCTGTTAAGCGAAGCCGTTAGCGGCCTGAATCAGATGCAACTGGTGCTGGTGACGCTCTCCGCCTGCTTCGGCGGATTAGGACTCTCTCACGTCAATGATTCCGGATTCTGGATTGTGACCAAATATTTGGGGCTGTCCGTTGCCGACGGTCTACGAACCTGGACCGTGCTGACCACCGTGCTGGGGCTGGCCGGTTTTATCTTTACCTGGGCGCTGTGGTTCTTCTGCTGATCGCGCTCCGCCGCCTGTTCGCCAATGGCCGCTCGATGCGGCCGTCGTCGGCGGCGGCGGAGCGTCCATCTGGGATGCAGGCCGGGAAACCGGCCTGATATCAATCAACCGCCCAGATAGGCCGAGCGCACCGCTTCATTCGCCAGCAATGCCGCGCCGCTGTCTTCCAGCACCACATGGCCGTTTTCCAGCACATAGCCGCGATCGGCCAACCGTAACGCCTGATTGGCGTTTTGCTCGACGAGGAAAATGGTCATGCCTTCTTCGCGCAGTTGCTGAATCGTATCGAAAATTTGCAAAATGATGATCGGCGCCAGCCCCAATGAGGGCTCGTCGAGCAGCAATAAACGCGGCTGACTCATCAGCGCGCGACCGATGGCCAGCATCTGCTGCTCGCCGCCGGACATGGTGCCGGCGCGTTGGGCGCGACGTTCGTACAGGCGGGGAAACAGATCGTACACCCGTTCGATCCGCTGTTGATACTGGCTGCGGTCGGCAAAAAATCCGCCCATCGCCAGGTTCTCTTCCACCGTCATGCGGGAAAATACGCGGCGCCCTTCAGGCACGATGGCGATCGCTTCCCGCATGATTTTCGCGGTCTGCCAGTGGGTGATATCTTTCCCATCGAACGTAATGACGCCTTCCGTCGCGCGCGGGTCGCCGCACAGCGTGCCCAGCAGCGTGGTTTTCCCGGCGCCGTTGGCGCCGATAAGCGTAACGATCTCGCCCTGTTCGATATGCAGGCTCACCTGATGCAGCGCCTGAATCTTCCCGTAGTGGGCCGAGACCTGATTTAATGACAGCATAAACGTTATCCTTCACCCAGATAAGCACGGATGACATCCGGGTTATTGCGAATTTCGGCCGGCGTTCCGTGGGCCAGCGGCGTTCCCTGATTGACGACGTAAATCCGATCGGAAATCCCCATCACCAGCTTCATATCATGTTCAATCAGCAGCACGGAAACCTGATGGCGGTCGCGCAGCTCGACGATCAGCTGGTTCAACTCCTCGGTCTCTTTCGGGTTGAGCCCGGCCGCCGGCTCATCCAGCATCAGCAGTTCCGGGCGGGTAACCATACAGCGGGCTATCTCCAGGCGGCGCTGCTGGCCGTAGGCCAGATTGCCCGCCTGACGGTTGGCTAACGCCAGCAGCCCGACGCGTTCCAGCCACTCGGCGGCCCGCTGCTGCGCGTCGGCCTCCGCGCGCCGAAAGCCCGGCGTTTTCAGCAGCCCGGCGAATATGCCGCTTTTGAGGTGCTGATGCTGGGCCACCAGCAGGTTTTCAATCACGGTCATTTCACGAAACAGACGCACATGCTGGAAGGTGCGCACCACGCCCATCCGGGCGATTTTCTGGCCGGACAGGCCTTCCAGATGCCGATCGCGCAGCATGATGGCGCCGCCGGTGGGGCGATAAAAACCGGTCAGACAGTTAAATACCGTGGTTTTCCCGGCGCCGTTCGGGCCGATGAGCGAGACGATCTCTCCCGCGTTTAAATCCAGTTCAACGTTGTTGACCGCCAGCAGACCGCCGAAACGCATCATCAGACCTCTGACGGATAGTAATGGCTGCGTACTCATGCCTGCTCTTCCTTCTCGCTAACTTTCAGCTTCATCTGCGGGCGTTTCATCGGCAACAGACCTTGGGGACGCCAAATCATCATCAGGACCATCAACGCGCCCAGCAGCAGCATGCTGTATTCGTTCAAATCGCGCATCAGCTCGCGCGACACCACCAGCAGTACGGCGGCGAGGATCACCGCGAACTGCGAGCCCATGCCGCCCAGAACCACAATCGCCAGGACAAACGCGGATTCGGCGAAGGTGAAGGATTCCGGGCTGACGAACCCCTGGCGGGCGGCAAACAGCGTGCCGGCAAAACCGGCGAACGCGGCGCTGATGGTAAACGCCGTCAGCTTGATGCGCGTCGGGCTCAGCCCCAGCGAACGGCAGGCGATCTCATCGTCGCGCAACGCTTCCCAGGCCCGGCCCAGCGGCATGCGCAGCAGGCGATTGATGACAAACAGGGTCAACACCACCAGCAGCAGCGCCACCAGATAGAGGAAGATAATACGGTCGCTGGGGTCGTACTTCAGTCCGAAGAAGTTATGGAAGGTATCCCAGCCGTCGCGCGCGGTGCGGCTGAACTCCAGGCCGAAGAAAGTCGGCTTGGGGATCTGGCTGATGCCGTTCGGACCGCCGGTGATTTCGGTGTTGTTCAGCAGCAGGATACGGACGATTTCGCCGAACCCCAGCGTCACGATGGCCAGATAGTCGCCGCGCAGACGCAATACCGGGAAGCCGAGCAGAAAACCGGACAGGGCGGCGGTCATGCCGGCCAGCGGCAGACTTTGCCAAAATCCCAGGCCATAGTAGCTGTTCAGCAGCGCATAGGTATAGGCGCCGATGGCGTAGAAGCCGCCATAGCCTAATACCAGCAGACCGGACAGGCCGACGACGACGTTTAATCCCAGGCCCAGCATCACATAAATCAGGGTCAGGGTGGCGATATCCACCGTTCCGCGCGACACCAGAAAAGGCCAGGCGATGGCGGCGATGATAAGCAGGGCCGCCAGCAGTTTCTGCCGCGGCGTGCTGCCGTCGAAGCTCGGCAGCACCAGCGACGGACCGGAAAACCGCTGCATGCTCTGCTGGAGGAGCGGTCGGATTAACTGAAAGAAGAAAACCACCAGGCAGCCGACGCCGATCCAGTGCCAGCGCACCCGATCGGCGCCCCTGACGACCAGTCTGGTGCCGTCGAGCTCTAACTGCATGCCCATGATAAAAGCGGCCAGCACCAGCAGCGTGAATGCCGAAATGCACGCATTGAGAAGATTGAGCTTTTTCATACTTTCTCAACCTCCGGACGGCCGAGAATACCGGTGGGCATCACCAGCAGCACCACGATTAGTAGCGCGAAGGAGACCGCGTCTTTGTACTCGGTGCTCAGATAGGCCGACGTCAGCGCTTCCGCCACCCCCAGAATCAAACCGCCGATCATCGCGCCGGGAATGCTGCCGATGCCGCCAAGCACCGCGGCGGTAAAGGCTTTCATCCCCGCCATAAAGCCAATGTAGGGGTTAATCACCCCGTAGAACTGCCCCAGCAGCACGCCGGCCACCGCGGCCATCGCCGCGCCGATCACGAACGTCAGCGAGATGACCCGGTCGGTGCTGATGCCCAGCAGGCTGGCCATTTTCAGGTCTTCGGCGCAGGCGCGGCAGGCGCGCCCCATGCGCGAATAGCGAATAAATAGCGTCAGCGCCAGCATCGCCAGGAAGGTGACGATCCAGATGGTTAACTGCATGGCGCCGATGGTCGCGGCGAAGCCATTGCTCTCGCCCAGCGTCCACTGTCCGGTGACCAGGCTCGGCAGCGCGAGGTCGCGGGAGCCCTGGGTAAGACTGACGTAGTTTTGCAGGAAAATTGACATCCCGATGGCGGAAATCAGCGCGATCAGGCGCTTGGAGGTGCGCACCGGTTTGTAGGCGACGCGCTCGATGCTCCAGCCATAGGCGCTGGATATCACCACCGCGGCGATAAACGCCACGCCGATTAATAGCCAGCCCGCATCGATGCCCATCATCATCAAGGCGGCGATAACGATAAAAGAGACATAGCTGCCGATCATATACACTTCGCCGTGGGCGAAGTTGATCATGCCGATAATGCCGTAAACCATGGTATAGCCAATGGCGATCAGCGCATAGGTGCTGCCCAACGTCAGGCCGTTGAACATCTGCTGAAGAAAATAGAGGAACTGCTCGGACATACCTTAACCTTAAATTCTGCCCCCGCCTGTTGTGAGCGCGGGGACACCGGTATTGAGGGGTTAATACAGATGCGGTTGATTATTTCACTGCGCTGGACGTACCGTCTGCATGCCACTCGAACACGCCAAACTCAAACCCTTTCAGGTCGCCTTTTGCATCCCAGCTCAATGGTCCCATGACGGTATCAACGGCTTTGGCCTTCAGATCGCTCACCAGCTCTTCCGGCTCCATGCTGCCGCTGCGCTGCATGGAAGTGGTCAGAGATTGTATGGCGGCATAGGTGGTCCAGATGAACGGGCCGCTCGGATCCAGTTTTTTCGCCTTCAGCGCATCGACGATCGGCTGGTTGGCGGGGACCTGATCGTAACGCTTGGGCAAGGTAACCAGCATACCTTCAGAGGCTTCGCCGGCGATGTTGGACAAGGAGGAGTTGCCTACCCCTTCCGGCCCCATAAATTTGGTGTTCATGCCGGCATGGCGGGCCTGACGCAAAATCTGCCCCATTTCCGGGTAGTAGCCGCCAAAATAGACGAAGTCCACGTTTTCTTTCTTCAGACGCGCCACCAGCGTGGAGAAATCTTTATCGCCCGCGGTCACGCCTTCAAACAGCACTACATTAGCGCCGGCTTTTTTCAGGTTATCCTGAACGGCGCGGGCCAGGCCTTCACCGTATTGCTGCTTGTCATGCACCACGGCGATGCGCTGAGGTTTAATCGTATCGACAATGTATTTGGCCGCGGTCGGACCCTGATCGGAATCGAGGCCGGTGGTGCGCAGCACCAGTTTATAGCCGCGGGTGGTGAGATCGGCGTTGGTTGCGGCCGGCGTAATCATGATCACGCCCTCTTCTTCATAAATATCGGACGCGGGCTGAGTGGAGGATGAACACAAATGGCCGATCACATAGCGAATGCCGTCATTGATCACTTTGTTGGCGACGGCGACCGCCTGTTTCGGGTCGCACGCGTCATCATATTCAACGCCAACCAGCTTATTCCCGTTGACGCCGCCTTTGGCATTGATATCGGCGATGGCCTGGCGCGCGCCGATGAATTCCATATCGCCGTACTGCGCGACCGGGCCGGACATCGCCCCGACCACCGCGATTTTGACATCTTCGGCGTTTGCGGCCTGACTCAATGCGATGGCCATACAACCCATCAACAATGCTTTACCTTTACTAAATTTCATCCGTTTACCCCATGTATCGTTATTATGGATACTGTCGAAAAATTGACGGCCCTGCGTCATAAGATAACCTTTTTCCTGATAGACAAGAATAGGTCAGGTCTGTTATTCGTGATATTTTATAATAAGGCTTTATTTTTCATGTTATTAAACAGGCGTTTTATGCTGCGAATCAATCGGCTCCCGCAGGAATAAGCTGTATGATCAGCATAAAATACTAGTTTTAATGTTCGGTATTTATTTTATTTATAGTGACTTGTGCTGCATTACGCGTTAATTAATGATGTTTTGCTCGAAAAGTCGGTCGATCGAAAAAACGTTTCCCTGCTATACCCTAAATAATTCGAGTTTCAGGACAAAAATGCCAAAGCGTTTTTGAACGCCGCTTGCGGTGGCCCCACGGATGGGGCGAGCGTTAAAGCTAACGCACATGAAGCTTGAAGTATGACGGGTATAACCGTAATGAATGGATTGCGTCACCGCCTCACCGCCGATCAGATACACTATGCTTCACTCATTTAACGGAGTGCCAGTAAATGAAATTAACCGTTGAGCGTCTCACCGTATTCAGCGCCCAGGATAAAATGGATTTATCTAAAATCTGGCCGCATCAGCATATTGAGCTGTTGGAAAAAGAACTTACCGAGGAGCGACGCTTGTTCGTCGCCCGTTTTAACGACCGGCTATTGGCCGGCGTGTTAGTGGAAATCAAAGGAGAATACGCGCAGCTAAACGATCTTATGGTGCGCGTGGAGACCCGAAGACGCGGCGTCGGGCTGTATTTGGTGGAAGAGACGCTCAGGGCGCTGCCCGGCATTAGGGAGTGGTGGCTGGTGACCGCCGACCACGCGACGGTTAATGAGTCGGTGCTGGGGAGATTTATGCTTAGCTGCGGTTTCTCGCCGGTATCCGGCGGCTGGCGCTATGTAAAGAATGAAAATCAGTGAAGACGGACAAAAGCAAAACGACCGGGCGGAGGCACCGGTCGTTTATGCGTTAATGCGGCTATAATCAGGCTTCTATCGCCGCGCGCAGCTTTTTCATGGCGTTCTTTTCCAACTGGCGCACACGTTCGGCGGAGACGCCGTACCGATCGGCCAATTCCTGCAGCGTCGATTTGTTGTCATCGTCCAGCCAGCGCGCGCGGATAATGTGCTGACTGCGCTCGTCCAGTCCTTCCAACGCGTAGGTTAGCTTATCGGCCGCGTGGCTTTCCCAGTTGTCTTCCTCAATGCCGTCGGCGAAATCGGATGACTTATCCTGTAGATAAAGCATCGGCGACATGGCTTTGCCGTCGTGCGTCTCTTCGTCCGGCGTCGGATCGAAAGTCATATCCTGCGCCGCCATGCGCGACTCCATCTCCAGCACGTCTTTACTGGTCACGCCCAGCTCGCGGGCCACCAGTTCGACCTCATCCTGATTGAACCAGCCAAGGCGCTGTTTGGATTTCCGCAGGTTGAAGAACAGCTTACGCTGCGCTTTGGTGGTCGCGACTTTCACAATACGCCAGTTACGCAGTACATATTCGTGGATTTCAGCCTTGATCCAGTGCACGGCAAAGGAGACCAGACGAACCCCCACTTCAGGATTAAAACGGCGCACCGCTTTCATCAGGCCGATGTTGCCTTCCTGAATCAGATCCGCCTGCGGCAGGCCGTATCCGGCGTAATTGCGGGCTACGTGAATAACAAAACGCAGGTGCGACAGGATAAGCTCTTTGGCGGCTTCCAGATCGCCCTGATAATGCAGCCGTTCAGCCAAAGCCCGCTCTTCCTCCGCCGTCAGCATCGGATAGGCATTGGCGGCTCGAATGTAACCTTCCAGACTGCCCTGGGGAACTAAGGTGAAAGTTTGCATATCTTTGGTCATTCAACCTCTCTCATGACTACGGTTTATGCGACGCTCCTGATGAGGAGCTCGCTCGTGCGATGGTTAAAAAACAGCGCGTAAAAACAGCGTGTTTAAAACAGGTCGCGATATTCATATTGCGCACTTCGACACCTTACGGCAATTCGTCAAAGCTCATCGCGCTATTCAATCTACTCAGACTGTGATTTTTCTCACAAGTTCCCTATTTTTATCCATCTTATTTAACATATCAAGACGAATCGCTGGGGGAAATCTTGAACCGGCGGGGGCGAAAAAAACGCGATGGCCGAAGGGGGTTCCCTTGCGCGCACAGCCCGACGCACAAGGGAAGAGTATAGCAAAAAAAGATTACTCCGGTGTAAAACGACGTAAATGTTGGACGGTCGCCAGCCACGCGGCCAGCCAGCCAATCATCGCGGCGATAAGCAGCAGCAGCAGGGATTCATCCCAGCTAAGCCCCTTGACCGCAAACGTGGTGCCGAAGACCGACGCCACCTGGGCGACGACCGCGTCAAGCCGCCACACCAGCGCCTGAGACAGGATTAACGACAGCACGGCGCCCGCAAACCCCATAACGGCGCCGCCGTTGAGGAACGGGCGCAGAATAAAGCCGTCCGTCGCGCCAATCAGCTTCATGACGTTAATGGTTTCCCGCCGGCTAAAGATACTCAGGCGCACGCTGTTGCCGATCACCAGGAAGACGGCGATCACCATCAGTACGCCGATCGTCGCGGAAATCTGCCCAACCAGGCTGGTCAGGGCCACCAGACGGGCGAACCAGCTGTCGTCCATCCGCACCTCGTCCACGCCCTGGGTGGCGGCGACCCGATCGCGCAGCGAGGTGAGGGTTTCCGCGCTTTGGAAGGTCATTTTCGGGGTAATGACGGCCACCGCCGGCAGCGGATTCTCTTCCAGCATATCCAGCGCGCCGCCAAAGCCCGACCAGTTACGGAATTCGCCCATCGCCTCATTGCGCGACAGATAATTGACTTTTTCGACCCCGTCTTCCGCTTGAAGCCGGGTAATCACCGCCTGCGCGGCGTTGTCGTCCAGGGATTTGTCCAGATAGACGGTGAGCTGCGGCGTGGGATACCACTGCGCGGCGGCCTGGCTGACGTTTTTCCACACCAGATAACAGATGCTGGGCAACGCCAGAGAGATCGCTATCACCATAACGGTTAACAGCGTCGCCAGCGGCTGACGCAGCATATCGGCCAGCGTATTCATCCAGGCATAACGCCACTGCTCCTGCCAGCCGCCGCGTAACGACCTGGCCTTCGTTCCCGGTTTTTTCACATTACGGGTATTATTCGCCATGGCGGTTTCCCCCGATCATGCGGCCGTTGGACAGCGTCAGGACGCGGTAATTTCGTCGGGATATCAGCCCGGTATCATGGGTCGCCATCAAGACGGTGACGCCCACCCGGTTGAACTCTTCGAACAGGCGGAGAATGCCTTCGGACAGCGCATCATCCAGATTGCCGGTAGGCTCATCGGCCAGCAAAACCGCCGGTTTGTTGACCACCGCCCGCGCGATGCCGACCCGCTGCTGCTCCCCGCCGGAGAGCTGGATAGGGTAGTTTTTGGCTTTATCCAACAGGCCCACTTTATCGAGCGCGGCGGAGACCCGGCGGCGAATGTCTTCGCTGCTGGCGCCGGCGATGATGAGCGGCATGGCGACGTTGTCGTAAACGGTACGCTCCATCAGCAGATGGTGATCCTGAAAGATCATCCCGATCTGGCGGCGCAAGAACGGCACTTCACGCTTTTTCAGGCGGCTGATGTTATGTCCGCCGAACAGAATTTGACCGGCGCTGGGACGTTCAATACCGCAAATCAGCTTCAGCAGGGTGCTTTTCCCCGCGCCGGAATGGCCGGTCAGGAAGGCCATTTCCGCCGGGCGCAGATGAAAATCCACTCCCTGCAATGCTTGACGTCCACCGAGATAAGCTTTACTGACCTGTTCAAAGCGAATCATCCGTTTTAATCCTCACGGGCAAAGAGTGCCTCAATAAAATCGTCGGCCTTAAACGGCCGCAAATCTTCGATGCCTTCGCCGACCCCGATATAGCGAATAGGAATGCTAAACTGGTCGGCGATGGCGAAAATCACCCCGCCTTTGGCGGTCCCATCGAGCTTGGTGAGCGAAATCCCCGTCAGACCGACCGCCTCGTTGAAAAGCTTCGCCTGGCTCACCGCGTTTTGTCCGGTGCTGGCGTCCAGCGTCAGCATTACTTCGTGGGGCGCGTCGGCGTCCAGCTTCTTCATCACGCGCACAATCTTCTTCAGCTCTTCCATCAGATGGGCTTTGTTCTGCAGGCGGCCGGCGGTATCGGCAATCAGCACGTCCACCCCTCGGGCTTTCGCCGCCTGGATGGCGTCGAAAATGACGGAAGCCGAGTCGGCTCCGGTGTGCTGTGCGACCACCGCGACATGGTTGCGCTGGCCCCAGACCTGAAGCTGTTCAACCGCGGCCGCGCGGAACGTATCCCCCGCCGCCAGCATGACGGATTTACCCTGCGCCTGAAATTGCCGCGCCATTTTGCCGATGGTGGTGGTTTTACCCACGCCGTTGACGCCGACCATCAGGATAACGTAGGGGGTTTTGCCCTCGATATTCAGCGGTTCATCAACTTTAGCAAGTATCGCCGCCATTTCTTCTTTCAGCTTGGCAAAAAGCGTATCGGCATCTTTCAACTGCTTACGGTTGGCGTGCTCCGTCAGGTTGGCGATGATCTTACGCGTGGTTTCGACGCCGACATCGGCAATCAGCAGCTGCTCTTCCAGCTCTTCGAACAGATCATCGTCGATTTTCTTGCCGCGAAACAATCCGATAAATCCTGAACCCAGATTCTGGCGGGTTTTTACCAGGCTGCGTTTCAGGCGCGTAAAGAATCCTTCCCGGGTCGGCCGCTCCTGTTCGCGCGCGGCGGGCGCGTCGTTCTCGGCGCGGGACGCGTCCTCCGGCTCATTTTCCACGGCCGGCGCGTCTTCCGCCGCCGGCGTCTCTTGAGCAGCCGGAAGCGCGCTATTCTCGCCCGGCTTTTCTTCCTCTTCGACGGGCGCGCTTTCCCGCTGCGGTTCTGTCTCTGTCGCTGCGGCGTGCGCTTCTTCCGGCCGCGGCTGTTCGACCGGCTCGGGGGTTTCCGCTGCGGGGGTTTCCGCTGCGGGAGTTTCCTGCGCCGCGGCCGGATGGGTATCGGCATCGGCGGCGGGTTCTGCGGCCGGTGTCTCGGGGATCTCAGACTTCTCTTGCGGTTGCTCCTGTTGTTCTTCTTCCTGGCGGCCTAGCCCAAGCCAGGAAAAAAAACCGCGCTTTTTCTTCTCTTTTGCCATCTTGCAATCGCGCTCCACGCCGCCTACTGCGGCGAATAAATAATTAAAACCAATCTATTTTGACGATAAGCCACGAGTTTAACACTTTCCTGCCGACAGCAACACGCGGCCGGTGGGGGCGGCGGCAGACAATCTCGGTAACGAAGTATGTCAAATTGCGCATTTACGCGCTCAAGGCCGGCGCGCTTTTCAAGGCGCGCCGCGACGGACGAGGCAAACCCGCCATAAATCTATTGGGTATCTGCCTTAAGCGCCGTTAGAATAGCGCCTAAATTTTCCTGACAATACCGCGCCGGCCGCCAGGCGCGGCAAGCAATAGTGCGTATGGCTAAAAAAAATGCATCGTCAGCCGCCGGGCAGATCCGAATTATCGGCGGCCAGTGGCGCGGCAGAAAACTTCCCGTGCCCAATAGCCCCGGCTTAAGGCCCACCACCGATCGCGTGCGTGAAACCTTGTTCAACTGGCTGGCGCCGGTTATCCAGCAATCGCGCTGCCTGGATTGCTTTGCCGGCAGCGGCGCTCTGGGACTGGAGGCGCTGTCGCGTCACGCCGCTCATGCCACGCTTCTGGAACGGGAGCGTAGCGTGGCGCAGCAATTAACGCAAAATCTGGCGCTGCTCCGGGCGGAGAACGCCCGCGTCGTGAATGCCGACGCCCTGCAGTGGCTGGCTCAGGCCGGCGAGCCTTTCGATGTGGTATTCCTCGATCCGCCGTTCCGCAAAGATTTATTGAATAATGCGCTATCGCTGTTGGAACGGCAGGGCTGGCTAGCGCCTGACGCATGGATCTACGTGGAAACCGAGGTTGAAAACGCGCAATTGGTTATTCCGGACGGCTGGCAGCTGCATCGGGAAAAAATCGCCGGTCAGGTGGCGTACCGCTTATATCTCCGCCAATAATCATCGTAGAGAAAAGATAATAAGGTGAACGTGATGATATGGATTAATCTTGGCCGATTATTGATGTTGGGAGTATGGGGATTTCTGCTGTTTAACCTGATTCAGCCTTTTCCCAGACCGCTGAATATTTTTATGACGGTGGCGATGGTATTCACCATTCTGATGCACGGTTTCCAACTGCTGTTGCTCAAGGCCAGCCAGCCCAAAGAGAGTCCGGCGTTGAGCCGGGCGCTTCAGGCGCGCATTTTTTTATTCGGCGTGTTTGAACTGCTCGCCTGGCAGAAAAAGCTGCCGAAACAGCCGAAGAAGTAACGGTTATTCCCGTTCGGGCGCGAAGCTGATAAAGCGCGCGCCCTTAAGCTGCAGCGTGCCCCGCATCGCGTGATCGAGCCGGTGGTAATCGCCCGCGTTAAGCCGCAGCGTGATGTCGGCGCCGCCGTTTACCGGGCGAAAGGTGGCCTCATAACGCATGTCTTCCAGCCTGTCCTCATCGCCGTGGGCGCGGCTGCGCGTTTTGGGAAATTCCCGTTTGGTTTTTACTTCCGCCAGTATCGTTTGCAGCGGCGCCGCGTCGTTGCGCGCCTCCTGATTGCGCTGGTGCTGATATTGGCGCCAGGCCAGCGCCAGAATCAGTGCGATAGCCAGTAGCAGTAACGGCGGGAGATCGCGCATACGTTAGGGTTTTTTGCCGGGCAGATAGGGGAAGTGCGTGACGTTATCGCCGAGTTCGGAGATCCGGGCGCTGCCTCTTTCCGTCACCGCGTCGATGCGGATCACCGCCTGTAAAGGGATGAAGCTGCGGCTGACGCCGGAAAATTCGGTTTTCAGCTTTTCGGTGGAGGGGTCGACCAGCACCGTTGACTGGCTATCGAAAACGAAATCGGCAATTTCAATAAAACCAAACAGATTGCTTGATACCAATTCACGCACGTAAAGCTGGTAGTTTTTACCATTATTCATAAACTGAATACGATAAAGTGCGGGTTCATTGCTCATTCAACCATACTCTCCTGCAAGATAGTGACATGCGCCGATCCGCAGTCTATATGGACCGATAACATAGCATGAAGCGCCGATGCACGCATCTGTCTCGCCCGATGTTGTTGATCCTTGCCGCCATCCCCTACACTGAATGCATAGAGCGACGGACGCCGTAATAAAATCAATCATTCCGGAGGGATATACGGCTGATTCCGGGCTTGTATCCGGCTTGTTTAATACCGAATAAGGATAATTTATGCTTTGGTCGTTTATCGCCGTGCTTTTTTCCGGCTGGTTGTATGTCGACGCCAGCTACCGTGGCCCGGTATGGCAGCGCTGGCTGTTCAAACCCGTCACCCTGCTATTACTGCTGGCGCTGGCCTGGCAAACGCCGCTGCTCAGCGTGCCGGGCTATCTGATCGTCGTCGGGCTGCTGGCGACGCTGGTGGCCGATACGCTGATGCTGCTGCCGACGCAGCGGCTGCTCTATGCGTTCGGCGCCTATTTCGTCTCCCATTTGCTGTATACGATAAGCTTTGTCACCAGTCAGACGACTCTCACCGTTTTCTGGCCGCTGGTGCTGGCGCTGATCATTCTGGCGGCGGTGCTGATTGCGATCGTTTGGAGCCGGCTGGATACGCCGCGTTGGCCGGCGTGCGCGTTTATCTTGATGACGACCGTCATGGTCTGGGTCGCCGGCGAGCGTTATTTCGCCCTCGGCACGGATTATAACTTCTCGCTGCTGGCGGGCGCCGCGCTGCTGTTTATCGCCCATGCGGTCTGGTTTATTCACCACTATCGAATAAATTTTCGCGCTCATCAGGCCATTGTGGCGGCGTGCTATTTCTGCGGCCATTTTTTAATCGTCCGCTCTCTCTATTTTTAGCGTCGCCGGGGCGAGCGAAACGCTGGATTAGCCCGATATGACGGTGTAAAGTTCAGGATGAGAATCACTATCATCAACACGGGAGGAAGGTATGCATTCTCATCACCACCATAGCGCTGAAAAGTCGGCCTGTTGCCATGAACACGCCCGCCATCCGTCGCGCGCGGAGAAAAGCTGCTGCGCGGCGAAACATGCGCCAGGCGCGGTAGCCAATACCGGGCGGGGGCCGGATCAAAGCCCGTCGGAAGGCGGCGATAACGCCGATTCCGACGACCCCGATGGGAGCGACGGCGACCGACCGTCGTTATGCCAGCGTTTCAGCTGGAAAATCAGTGGGATGGACTGTCCCAGCTGTGCTCGAAAAATTGAAAACGCCGTAAAAAATCTTACCGGAATAGAACAGGCCAAAGTGCTGTTCGCCACCGAAAAACTGGTTGTTGACGCCCGTAATGATGTCCGCCCGCAGGTGCGGCACGCGGTTCAGCAAGTCGGTTTCGCCCTACACGATCTCGCTCCGCAAACTCCTCTTTCTCCTGATTCACGCCGTTTTATCCATGAATATGGCTTCCTGGCGCTTTTTTCGCTGCTGACGGCGGCGAGCTGGGGGTTTTCGCTGCTGAACGGGCCCGGCGGACAGGTCGCTTTTATCGCCACCACCATTTTGGGCCTGATTCCGATAGTGAAAAAAACGGCGCGGCTTATCCGTTCCGGTACGCCTTTCGCGATTGAAACGCTGATGAGCGTGGCGTCCATCGGGGCGTTGCTGATTGGCGCGACCGCCGAAGCCACGTTCGTCCTGCTGCTTTTTATGCTGGGCGAGCAACTGGAGTCTTACGCGGCCAATCGCGCCCGACGGGGCGTTACCGCGTTAATGGCGCTGCTGCCCGAAGAGGCCACGCTGATCCGCGATGAGCGGCGTTTCAGCGTGCCGATCGCCAGCCTGGCGCCCGGCGATGTGATCGAAGTGGCGCCCGGCGGCCGCCTGCCGGCCGATGCGCGGCTGCTGACCGCCGAAGCCGGTTTTGATGAAAGCGCGTTAACCGGCGAGTCGGTGCCCGTGGAGCGCGAACGGGGCGATAAGGTGGCTGCCGGGAGCCTGTGCGTCGATCGCACCGTGCGGCTGCGTGTGGTGTCGCAACCGGGCGATAGCGCCATCGATCGTATTCTGCAATTGATCGAGGAAGCGGAAGAGCGACGCGCGCCGATAGAGCGTTTCCTCGATCGCTTCAGCCGTTACTACACGCCGGCCATTATGCTGCTCTCTTTGCTGGTGATTCTGATCCCGCCTCTGTTTCTGGCCCAGCCCTGGCAGGAGTGGATTTATCGCGGTCTGACGTTATTGCTGATTGGCTGCCCCTGCGCGCTGGTGATCTCCACCCCGGCGGCGATTACTTCCGGCCTGGCGGCGGCGGCCCGTCAGGGCGCGCTGATCAAAGGCGGTGCGGCGCTGGAGTCGCTGGAGGGCATCCGCGCGGTGGCGTTCGATAAGACCGGCACGCTAACCGAAGGAAAGCCGCAGGTTACGGATATTTTACCTGCGGCGGGAGTCAGCGAGGCCGCGCTGCTGGCGCGCGCCGCCGCCATAGAATCCGGCTCGTCTCATCCGCTGGCAAAAGCCATCGTGCAGCGGGCGCTGGCGACCAGCGCATTTTTACCTGTCGCGGACGATCTACGGACGCTGGCGGGCGTCGGCGTCGAAGGCACGATTGCCGGTAAGCGTCTGCAGATTAGCTCTCCGGCCAAACTACCGGCGGATATGCTGGATGCCGACTGGCGACAGCGCGTCGCAGCGTTGGAAAATGAAGGGAAGACGACGGTCGTCGTACATGAAGACCGCCTGGTGATGGGGCTGCTGGCATTGCGCGACACATTGCGTCACGACGCCGGCTCGGCGCTGGACGCGCTGCGAGAGCTGAACATTCGCTGCATTATGCTGACGGGCGATAATCCCCGCGCGGCGGCGGCGATCGCCGGCGAGTTGGGCATCGAGTACCGCGCCAGCCTGCTGCCGGCGGATAAAGTGGCGGCGGTCGGCGAGCTTAATCGCCTTCACCCCACGGCGATGGTGGGGGACGGCATTAATGACGCCCCGGCGATGAAAGCGGCCGCCATCGGCATCGCCATGGGCGGCGGCACCGACGTCGCGCTGGAAACGGCGGACGCCGCGCTAACCCACAGCCGCCTCGGCGGATTAGCCATGATGATCCGTCTATCGCGGGCCACGCAGCGTAATATTCGGCAGAATATTACGATTGCGCTGGGGCTGAAGGCGCTGTTTCTCATCACCAGCGTGCTGGGGATAACCGGCCTGTGGCTGGCGGTGCTGGCGGACTCCGGCGCCACGGCATTGGTCACGGCCAACGCTTTGCGGTTGCTGAAAAAACGGGATGGATAGAGATCCTCGGCGGCGTCAGGGGGTTATCTCCTGACGCCGGAGACGGGCGGTTAGCCGCCCTTACGCAGCAAATAGCGATAGGGCAACCGTTCGGTCGCCTGCGCCAGCAGGCGATGGTCCATATACCGGCAGAATCCGGGAATATCGCGGGTTGTCGCCGGATCGTCCGCCAGGATCAATAGCGTTTGTCCGGGACCCATCTGGCGTACCGTTTTGCGTACCATCATCACGGGTTCGGGACAGCGTAATCCCTGCGCATCAAGGGTCTTATCGGGATTGGCGAAAGGATCGGTCATCAACGTTCTCTGCAGTTAAGGAGCAATAAATAAAACCAGCATAGTTTACGCCGGGGATTTTCAGGCGCAAGCCACGACAACGTTTGCGCAAAAAACAACCATTGCATTGCGAAGATAAATGCGTATCATGCGGCGCGCATGCACAGACGTGCGGCATGGCCGCGCGAAATATTTCTTGGGTTCCCTCACCCCAATAACCAAAAAGGTCGCAGACATGTATCGATTTACCGCCCAACAGCGGCTGACGGCGCTGGTATGGCTTTCGCTATTTCATATTCTGATCATCACATCCAGTAATTATCTGGTGCAGCTTCCGGTGTCGATTTTCGGTTTTCACACCACCTGGGGCGCGTTTACCTTTCCGTTTATTTTCCTGGCTACCGACCTAACGGTGAGGATTTTCGGCGCGCCGTTGGCCCGCCGCATCATCCTGACCGTTATGGTGCCCGCGCTGCTGGTGTCCTATCTGATCTCCGTGCTGTTTTATCAGGGAGAATGGCAGTCGTTCAGCGCGTTGGGACAGGTCAATATCGTGGTCGCCCGCATCGCCATCGCCAGCTTTATGGCCTATGTCCTGGGGCAAATTCTGGATGTTCACGTCTTTAACCGGCTGCGCCAGCGTAACGCCTGGTGGGTGGCCCCCGCCGTTTCGACGCTGTTCGGCAATCTCAGCGATACGCTGGCTTTTTTCTTTATTGCGTTTTACCGCAGCACCGATCCCTTTATGTCCGCCAACTGGGTTGAAATCGCCATGGTGGACTATACGTTTAAACTATTGATAAGCATGCTGTTCTTTCTGCCGATGTACGGCGTGATGCTGAATATGGCGCTGAAACGCCTGAGCGAGCGGCAGCCCGGCATGCCTTATCTATCAGTGGAAAACCGCCGCTAAACGGCGTTTTGCCGGCCGAATAGGGCGGCGAAACGCTGCTAGGCTACGCGTCTGAATTTATGGTTTGTGACAACAATCCGCTTGTTTTTACTCGCGGAATAGCGTGCGATAATGATTTATCCGTTCCAGCAACAGAAAGAGAACCCTATGCCGAATGTAGTGAAGTACCTCGGAATGAGTCTTTTGGTCGTTATGCTTGCCGCCTGTGACGGCAACAAGGATGATAGCGCGGCGGCGCCAGCGCAGGATAAACCGGCGGCCGAAGCCCCGGCGGGCGTGGCTATTGAACTGATGTCCGGCAAAATCGCATTCACCCTGCCGGCGGATATGCGCGACCAAAGCGGCAAACTGGGTACTCAGGCGAATAATATGCACGTTTACGCCAACGAAAACGGGCAAAAAGCGGTGATCGTAATCCTGGGCGATAACACCACGGAAGCGCTATCCGTGTTGACGCAGCGTCTGGAAGATCAGCAGCGTACGCGTGACGCCAACCTGCAGGTGGTGACCAATAAAACCATCGATGTAGACGGGCAGAAACTGCAGCAGCTGGATAGCATTATCACCAGCAGCGGACAGCAGGCCTACTCATCCATCGTACTCGGCAAGGTGGACGAACACCTGCTGACGCTGCAGATTACGCTGCCGGCGGGCGATCAGCAGCAGGCCCAGACCGACGCGGAAAATATTATTCGTACGCTGAAGCTGAAGTAATCAGGCAACCCTAAACGCCCGCGCGGACGCATACTCTAAATCATTCGAGCGGCGCTTGCGCTGGCCCCAACGGGGCGAGCAACAAAGGCGGCGCGCATGCGGCTTGAAGTATAACGAGTATAGCGTGCGGGACGGGGGCCGGCGGGTTAGAAAGCATCCGTTACTGATTACAGTTTGACATCAGAACGTTATACTTTTCCGGTAACATTAAGGCTTCGCGTAATCCCCTCACTGAGCTGATTTTCGCATTCTTCCATTTTAACGTTTGATACCAACATATGACTCGTTCTCCCAGATCGACCGCATGGCTGCGGGTTGTCAGCCTTGCTTTGGCGGCATTCATCTTCAACACCGCTGAATTTGTTCCCGTGGCGCTCTTGTCCGACATCGCCGTCAGCTTTTCGATGAGCGCCGCGCAGGTTGGGCTTATTATTACGATCTATGCCTGGGTGGTGAGTCTTATGTCGCTGCCGTTTATGTTGCTTTCCAGCAAAATGGAGCGGCGCGGCCTCTTGATCAAAGTTTTTATTCTGTTCGCCGTCAGTAATTTTTTATCCGGCGTGGCGTGGAACTTCTGGGTATTGGTGATCGCCCGCGTCGGCGTGGCGCTGTCCCACGCGATTTTTTGGTCAATCACCGCGTCTCTGGCGGTGCGTCTGGCGCCTCATGGCAGAAAAGCGCAGGCGCTGAGCCTGCTGGCGACGGGAACCGCGCTGGCGATGGTGCTGGGCCTGCCTTTGGGCCGCTTGGTCGGTCAATATTTAGGCTGGCGCATCACTTTTTCGATTATCGGCATTGTGGCCTGCGTGATTATGCTGGTGATGATGAAACTGCTGCCTTTGTTGCCCAGCCGCCATGCCGGATCGTTAAAAAGCTTGCCCGAGCTGTTTAGACGCCCGGCATTGCTCTGCGTTTATGGCTTAACGGTGGTCGTGGTCACCGCGCATTTTACCGCCTACAGCTATATCGAACCTTTCGTACAGAAGGTGGCGATGATGAGCGACGGTTTTATCACCGCGCTGCTGCTGCTGTTCGGCGGCGCCGGGATTATCGGCAGCATGCTATTCAGCCGGTATAGCAGCAGGTATCCCACCGCCTTCCTGACGACGGCCATCGCGCTATTGCCCCTGTGCCAGATCCTGCTGCTGCCGCTCTCTTTCAGCAATATCACCCTGGCGTTGCTGTGCTGTATTTGGGGGATCTCGATTATGGCGATAGGGCTGAGCATGCAGGTTAAAGTGATGACGCTGGCTCCCGATGCCACCGATGTCGCCATGTCTCTCTTTTCCGGTATTTATAATGTGGGGATCGGCGGCGGCGCGCTGCTGGGCAACCAGGTGATTACGCATATGAGTCTGGCGGATATTGGTTTCATCGGCGCGGCATTAGGCGTGATCGCTTTGCTATGGTGCGTTTTTATCTTCAGGCGCTATGCTCTGGTATTAAACAACACCGTAATCAATTAACGATAAGCGGCGAGGGTTCCGGGCTTGAAGAGGAGCGTTATGAATTCACAATACCGGCGTCTCGTCACCATGGCGGCAATCGGGGCGACGACCGTAGCCTGTTTGTTGTTTATGATGAAGCTGTTCGCCTGGTGGTATACCGGTTCGGTAAGCCTGCTGGCGTCGCTGGTGGATTCCCTGGTCGATATCGCCGCTTCGCTGGTGAATCTGCTGGTGGTGCGTTACTCGCTTCAGCCGGCGGACGCCAAACATACCTTTGGTCACGGGAAGGCTGAAGCGCTGGCCGCGCTGGCGCAGAGTATGTTTATCTCGGGCTCCGCGCTGTTCCTTATTCTGACGGGACTGCAGCATATGGTAACCTCCCAGGCGCTAACCTCGCCGGAGATCGGGATTTGGGTGACGGCGATCGCTTTGGCGTCGACTTTGCTGTTGGTGTCGTTCCAGCGCTGGGTGGTTAAACACACCTATAGTCAAGCCGTGCGGGCGGATATGCTGCATTATCAGTCCGATCTCCTGATGAACGGGGCGATTTTGCTGGCCCTGGTGCTGAGTCGCTACGGCATGACGCGCGCCGACGCGCTGTTCGCGCTGGGCATCGGCGTTTATATTCTGTACAGTGCGATGCGGATGGGGTATGACGCCGTGCAGTCTCTGCTGGACCGCGCGCTGCCGGATGAAGAGCGCGACGCCATCGTCAGAATTATCGCCGACTGGCCGGGGATTCGCGGCGCCCATGATTTGCGCACCCGCCGGTCCGGGCCGACCCGGTTCATCCAGCTGCATCTGGAGATGGATGACGCGCTGCCGCTGGTGCAGTCGCACCAGATTGCCGATGACGTAGAGCAGGCGTTGCTTAAACAGTTCCCGGGTTCTGATGTTCTTATTCATCAGGATCCGGTTTCGACGGTGCCGGAAGCGCAGCGGGGGATGTTGAATGTCTAGCCGTCCCCGCGTCGCCGTCGGCTGCCCGAGGCGAAGATGGCGGCGAAAAAATATTGCGCGAATTAGCCTGACCTGAATCAATTCAGCAATGGGTATTTGTTATAATATGTCTTGATTAAAAAATTAAAGGGATACTGTCGACGGCGCCCAGTAGGCTGCAAGCAACGGCGAAGCCGCTACTGCTTGAAAGGCGAACGGAAAAAGCGTCGGCAGTCAATTTTCGATAGAAGAATCCTGCGAAATTACATCTACAAGTCCAGAGGTTGTCATGATTAAAAAAATCGGAGTATTGACGAGTGGCGGCGATGCGCCCGGCATGAATGCGGCAATTCGTGGTGTGGTGCGCGCCGCGTTAACGGAAGGGCTGGAGGTTTTCGGCATTTATGATGGCTATCAGGGCTTGTATGAAGATCGAATGAAACAGTTGGATCGTTACAGCGTATCCGATGTGATAAACCGCGGCGGAACCTTTCTCGGATCCGCGCGTTTTCCGCAGTTTCGTGAAGAGTCGGTTCGCCAGGTCGCCGTAGAAAACATGCGCAAACACGGTCTGGACGCGCTGGTGGTTATCGGCGGCGACGGTTCCTACATGGGGGCCAAATGCCTGACGGAAATGGGGTTCCCCTGTATCGGTTTGCCCGGCACCATCGATAACGATGTCGCGGGCACCGACTACACCATCGGTTACTTCACCGCGCTGGAAACGGTGCTGGAAGCCATTGACCGTCTGCGCGACACCTCTTCGTCCCACCAGCGTATCTCCATCGTCGAGGTCATGGGGCGCCACTGCGGCGATTTGACCCTGGCGGCGGCGATCGCCGGCGGCTGTGAGTTTATCGTGGTGCCGGAAGAGCCGTTTAGCCCGAAAGATCTGGTGAGTGAAATCAAAGCCGGCATTGAGAAAGGGAAGAAGCACGCCATCGTGGCGATCACGGAGCTGGTGTGCGATGTCGATGATCTGGCGAAATACATCGAGAAAGAGACCGGCCGCGAAACGCGCGCTACGGTGCTGGGGCATATTCAGCGCGGCGGTTCTCCGGTGGCGTACGATCGCATTTTGGCTTCCCGCATGGGCGCCTACTCAATCGAACTGCTGCTGCAAGGCTACGGCGGCCGCTGCGTCGGTATCCAGAATGAAAAGCTGGTGCATCATGACATTATCGACGCGATTGAGAACATGAAGCGTCCTTTCAAGAAAGACTGGCTGGATACGGCTAAAAAGCTGTTCTGATGCGTCATGCGCTGTTTGCCTGAAAAAATCCCGCTGCCGCCAGCGGGATTTTTTTCATGGCCTCCGAGCCGTCGCCGCGGCGATATTTTACGATCGTCTCTTCCGACGCCGCGTTTTCTGCGCCGCTTATTCCTCGTAGTGAATTATTGCGATTAACTGGCATAATGAAGCGGTCACCAACACACGCCGGCTTTGCAGGACGATGGGCGTAAATAAGATTATCGAGGTTTTCGCATGAAAAAAGTTACCGTTGCCGCAACACAAATGGCGTGCTCCTGGGATCTGCCCAGGAACGTTGAAAATGCCGAAAAACTGGTGCGGCAGGCACATGCAAAAGGGGCGCAGGTTATCCTGATTCAGGAGCTGTTCGCCGCGCCCTATTTCTGTATCGATCAGAGTCCCGAACACTATGCGTTGGCGCAAGAGTTGGAAACCAGCCCGCTGATCAAACATTTTTCCGCGCTGGCCGCCGAGCTGGAAGTCGTTCTGCCGTTGAGCTTTTTTGAGCGCGCCAATAACGCGTACTACAACTCGCTGGTGATGATTGACGCCGACGGCTCCGTGCTCGATGTTTACCGTAAAACCCATATCCCCAACGGTCCGGCATATCAGGAAAAACAGTTCTTTATACCGGGCGATACCGGCTTTAAAGTGTGGCGGACGCGCTATGCGAAAATCGGCGTGGGCATCTGCTGGGACCAGTGGTTTCCTGAAACCGCCCGCTGCCTGGCGCTGCAGGGCGCGGAGCTGATTTTCTATCCGACCGCGATTGGCTCCGAACCGGCCTATCCCGATATCGACAGCCAGCCGCACTGGACGCGGGTTCAGCAGGGGCATGCCGCCGCCAACCTGGTGCCGGTGATCGCCTCCAACCGCATCGGTACCGAAGCCAGTAAATATATCGACGGCCTGGAAATGACCTTCTACGGCTCCTCTTTTATCGCCGACCAAACCGGCGCGCTGGTGGCGCAGGCTAACAAGAGCGATGAAGCCGTACTGGTGCATACCTTTGATCTGGACGCCATTACCGCACAGCGTGCGGCCTGGGGTCTGTTTCGCGATCGCCGTCCTGACATGTACGGCGCGATCGCCAGCTCTGACGGCAAGACCCGGAGATAAGCGATGTCACAACTGACCATGCCGCATCGGGACGGTTTCGTCATGCCCGCCGAATGGGCGCCGCAGGACGCCGTATGGATGCTTTGGCCCTATCGGCGGGATAACTGGCGCGATGACGCTCTGCCCGCGCAGCGGACCTTTGCCGCGGTGGCCGGCGTCATTGCGCGCAACACGCCGGTGATCATGGGCGTGCCGGCCCGCTGCATGGATGACGCCAAACGTATCATGCCCGCTGGCGTTACGCTGGTCGCCATGGAAAGCGATGACGCCTGGATGCGCGATACCGGTCCGACCATGGTGCTGAACCGGGCCGGGGAGCGCCGCGGTGTTGACTGGCGCTTCAACGCCTGGGGCGGCGAGCTCGGCGGTCTGTATCAAGACTGGCGTCAGGATGAAAAGGTTGCCGCGCAGGTGCTCTCCTATCATGGCGACGCGCGTTACGCCGCGCCGCTGGTGCTTGAAGGCGGCTCAATCCATACCGATGGCGAAGGAACCCTGCTGACGACGGCCGAGTGTCTGCTGAATCCCAACCGCAACCCGCAGCTGGATAAAGCGCAGATTGAGCAATTGATGCGCGATTATCTGGGCGTTTCGACCATCGTTTGGCTGGCGGAAGGGGTTTATAACGACGAAACCGACGGTCATATCGATAATATGTGCTGTTTTGTGCGTCCCGGCGAAGTCGCGCTGCACTGGACGGACGATGAGAGCGATCCGCAATTCGCCCGTTCCGCGGCCGCCTATCAGGCGTTATCCCGCGCCAAAGACGCGCGCGGGCGTCGGCTGAAAATCTGGAAGCTGCCGGCTCCCGGCCCGCTGTACGTTACGCCGGAAGAAGCGCGGGGCGTAGATATCGGCAATGCGGTTGAGCGCTATGCGGGGTCGCGTCTGGCGGGGTCGTATGTGAACTTCTTAATCAGCAACCGGCAGATTATTTTCCCGCTGCTGGACGCCCGTACGGACGACGTCGCGCGCGATTTATTGCAGCAGATGTTCCCGGACTATGCGATAAGCGGCGTGCCGGCGCGCGAGATCCTGCTGGGGGGCGGCAATATCCACTGCATTACCCAGCAAATCCCCGCCGCGCAATAACCGCTCGTCTTTAAGGTAAAAATGCCTGCGTAAGCAGGCATTACAGACTGTTGGCAAACTTATCTGCCTTTATCGAACGGTGATAATGGAATGGAAGAGTAAAGCGTCCGCGCCAGGGATGGCGCGGTTCGAGCTTACAGGGACGTACTTGCAGCGTCTTTACGATCCATCCATTATCGCCGCTCACCGCACTTTGTCAGCAACCTTAAATGCCTGCGCAAGCAGGCATTTTTTCTGGCGATAATGTCGCGCTTAGCCGCGTTTCGCTTCCGCAGCGGCTTTGACGATCACGGCGAAAGCGTCGGCTTTCAGCGATGCGCCGCCGACCAATGCGCCGTCGATATCCGGCTGAGTGAACAGTTCCGCCGCGTTGCTGGCGTTTACGGAACCGCCGTACTGGATGGTTACCTGATCGGCAACGGCTTTATCCTGTTTGGCGATATGATCGCGGATAAATTTATGCACGGCCTGAGCCTGCGCCGGCGTGGCGGACTTGCCGGTGCCGATAGCCCAGATGGGTTCGTAGGCGATCACCGCGTTTTCAAACGCCTTGGCGCCCAGCGTATTCAGCACCGCGTCCAACTGACGGGCGCAGACGGCTTCAGTTTGGCCCGCTTCGTTTTCCGCTTCGGTTTCGCCGATGCACAGTACGGGGATCAGACCGGCTTCTTTCAGCACGCCGAATTTTTTCGCGATGAATTCATCGCTTTCTTTGTGATAGGTACGGCGTTCAGAGTGACCGATGATGATGTATTGAGCGCCGATGTCTTTCAGCATGGCGGCGGAAGTATCGCCGGTAAAGGCGCCGGAAAGATTGACGTCTACGTTCTGCGCGCCCAGCGCGATACGGCTGCCGGCCAGCAGATGATTAGCCGTATCCAGATAGATTGCCGGCGGCGCGATGGCGATGCCGCAGCCGTCGACATCGCTTAATTCTTTGCGCAAGCCCGCGATCAGTTCGTTGACCATGTGGGTGCTGCCGTTCAGTTTCCAGTTACCCATAACTAATGGATGTCGCATTTTTTTTCCTCCAGACGGAATAGCGAATGAATCAAAATCTACTGCCTGCCGACAGTATAAAGATGAAATATCACCGTGGCTCTGTTTTTCGTCATTAAATTAGCCTGTCGGTTACTGTTCGGATAGCGTTAGCTTAATCGGTTCAACAGCAAAAGTTAGCCCTTTTTCGCTGTTATCCGCCACCACATAGCGCAGGGCGCCTTCGGTTTGCTGGTAAAAATGTTGCCCTTTCCCTTTTCCGAGCAATTCCGTGACTTTATGGATGCTCTGCTCTTCCGTCAGCGACGGCGCGAAAACCCGCGCCAGCGCCGCCATATAGCGGATAGCCTGCGCGCGCCGCGCGTCGGCCTCGGTATCGTCCGGCTGCGTAAGATAGGTGATTTGCAGCGTTTTAATTTTCCCGGTTCCCTTCTCCAGCGCCGTTGAGGCATACAGCCGATCGTTGATGCGGCTGGCGGCGCGGGTCAGCAGATTGGAGTTATGGCCGGTATCGACGACCTTAAACTCGCCGAGCGGCAGCGTCGGATTGCTCAGATTATAGCGCGTACGGAACTGTACGATGGTCTGGTCGAAGGTGGGCGCGCCCGCCAGCAGATAGGGGGCGGCGGGCGATGATTTGGGCGGAAAAATCGGATCGGACCAGGCGTCGGGGAGATACAGCGCCAGTGCAGATAGCGTAAACAGGGGCACGAGGTATTTTTTTATCATAGGTACATTATCAGATGAAATGCGCAATCAGCCAAGCGCGGCGCTAACGACGATAGATTTGATTAAAGCGGTATTTGTCGCCGCTTGTCAAAATTCGCATAAAGATTGTCGGCGTCGCGCGCGGTTAGGGTAAACTCAGCCAAAATCAAACGACGATGCAGAGCCTGTATTTAATGACGTTGCAACAATGGTGTTTTTCGTTTAAAGGCCGGATCGGCCGCCGTGATTTCTGGATTTGGCTGGGCGTTTGGCTGGCGCTGATGATGACGCTGTTCGCGCTGGCCGGCAATAATTGGCTGGATACGCAATCGGCCGCCTTTGGGCTGGTGGCTTTGCTGTGGCCGACGGCGGCGATATTGGTAAAGCGCCTGCATGACCGCGATAAAAGCGGCTGGTGGGCTTTGCTTTTGATCGTGGCGTGGATGCTTGCCGCCGGCAACTGGTCTATGCTGCCGGGGGTCTGGCAGTGGGGCGTCGGGCGCTTTATTCCGTCGCTAATCGGGATGATGGTGTTTCTCGACTGCGGCGTTTTCGCCGGCACGCCCGGAGATAATCGGTTCGGGCCGCAGGCGGAATCGGTTAAATTCCGCCCCTGATGCCCTTTACCAATAGTGCTCGCTGGTGATATGGCCGGGCCTGCGGCGCAGGTGTTTGGTCATCTGCCGTTCCTCTTTCAATATTTGCTGCGTATCGCGCACCATCTGCGGATTACCGCACAGCATGATATGGCTGGTCGCGGCGTCCATCGGCAAACCCACGGCGGACTCAAGCGCGCCGCTGGCGATCAGCGCCGGGATGCGGCCGGTCAGCGAGCCCGGTTGTTCTTCGCGGCTGACCACCGTTTGGATATGCAATTGCCCCTGATAGCGCTGCTGCAGCTGCTGCATCAGCGGCAGGTAGCTTAAGTCGCGCGCAAAACGGGCGGCGTGAACCAGTACGATATTGTTAAAACGCGCCAGATCGCGCCCTTCCTGCAAGATGGAAAGATAGGGGCCGATCGCCGTACCGGTCGCCAGCATCCACAGGGTGGCGCATTGCGGGATCTCCTCCAGCACAAAGAAACCGGCGGCGTCTTTGGTCACCATGATCTCATCGCCGGGGCGCAGCGCGTGCAGCCGCGGGCTTAGTTTCCCCTCGGGCACGTTGACCAGATAGAATTCTAGGGTAGGGTCGCTGGGCGCGTTGACGTAAGAGTAGGCCCGTTGAATGCGCTCGCCCTCCATGTCCAGCGCCAGCTTGGCGTACTGTCCGGCGGTGAAGGAGGCGGTGGCGGCGTGAATACGAATGCTAAACAGACTCTCTGTCCAGTTTTCCACCTGAATAACTTTGCCGGTTACCCATTCAGCCATCGTTCTGTGCTCCTGTATCTGCTTGAGGTTCGACGCCTGGCGCGATTGATTTCTGCCGCGCCAGAGCGGCCGTAAAATCGGCCGCCTCTAAGATACGCTAATTGTTAACAACTGTGAAACAACCAGCCGATGAAAACATCGCCGGGCTACAGCAGTAAAGCATGCAGCGCCCGATCCTTACGATCGAGGTAGTGGGTGGACTGAATGCGGCGAATGGTGCGCGATTTGCCGCGGATCAACAGCGTTTCCGTCGTGGCGATATTTCCTTTGCGCGCGATCCCTTCCAGCAGATCGCCTTTGGTGATGCCGGTAGCGGAGAAGATGACGTTGTCGTTGCGCGCCATATCGCCGAGTTGCAGCACTTTTCCGGCTTCGATGCCCATTTGCCGGCAGCGTTCCAGCTCCTCTTTTCCGATGCGGCGGTTCTCTTCGCTGTCGCCTTTAACCTGATGCCGGGCCAGCAGCCGCCCTTGCATATCGCCGTCGAGCGCTCTGATCACCGCCGCGGAGATAACGCCTTCCGGCGCGCCGCCGATGCCGTATAGCACATCGACCTCGCTATCCGGCATGCAGGTAAGAATCGAGGCGGCGACGTCGCCGTCGGGAATGGCGAATACCTTCACGCCGAGCTGCTGCATTTCCGCGATAACGGCGTCATGGCGCGGTTTGGCCAGCGTAATCACCGTTAGCTGGCTGAGCGGTTTATCCATTTTCCGGGCGATATTGCGCAGGTTTTCCGCCAGCGGCCGCTCCAGGTCGATAGTGCCTTTGGCCTGCGGGCCGACGATCAGTTTCTCCATGTACATATCGGGCGCGTGCAGAAAAGCCCCCTTTTCGCCGACGGCCAGCACCGCCAGCGCATTGGCCTGACCCATTGCGGTCATGCGGGTGCCTTCGATCGGATCGACGGCGATATCCACCGTATCGCCGTGGCCGGTGCCCACCTGCTCGCCGATAAACAGCATCGGTGCTTCATCAATTTCGCCTTCACCGATGACAATCTGGCCGTTGATATCGACCTGATTGAGCATAATGCGCATGGCTTGCACCGCCGCATTGTCGGCGGCGTTTTTATCGCCGCGGCCTAACCATTTATAACCTGCCAGCGCTGCCGCTTCGGTGACGCGCGAGAATTCGATGGCTAATTCACGTTTCATGGATACCTGTCTGTTATTAAACCGGAGAAAGGGGTGTGTGGGCGGAGATTTTATCACACCCGAGGGCGGCGCTCGTTGATGTCAGGTAGGAAAATGCCCGAAAGCGGGGGCGCGCGGCGCGGCGTCGGACGCGGTCTTATCGGGCGGCGGGCGGAGCGGGTAAAGCCGCAGGGAGCAGTAACTTTATTATATAAATTTACTTATAGTTAGATTTAAATCCATATATTTTTTATAAAAAGAGAAAATTTTCCTAATTATTTCTTTTGAGACGATGAAAGTTGAAAAAAATTTCTCTCCTGCCTGGAATATGATTGTTCATAACGAAAGCCGGCAGCTATGGCCCAAAATAATTCGATCCGCGGGAAAGCCAACGCGCCTGCGGCTTGAAGTATGAAGGGGATATCGAACAATCAGGTTGGGCGAAGGTATGAATGATGAATAAGCACGAAAATCCTCCGTTGTGGAACGCGTTTATCCGCGTCGTACGGCAAGAGGTTAAACCGGCGGTAGGCTGCACCGAGCCGATTTCGGTGGCGTTGGCCTCCGCAATGGCGGCCTCGTATCTGTCCGGGGGCGTGGAGGGCGTGGCGGTCAAGGTCTCGCCGAACCTGATGAAAAACGGGATGGGCGTCGCGGTTCCCGGCACCGGGATGGTGGGGTTGCCGATCGCCGCCGCGGTCGGCGCATTCGGCGGCGATCCGCAGGCCGGGCTGGAGGTGCTGCGCTACGCGCGCCCTCAGGCCATCGACGCCGGGAAAGCGCTGCTGGCTCAAGGCGGCGTTCGCGTCGGTATGATGCAGCCCTGCGAGGATATTCTTTACGCGCAGGTTACCGTCTACAGCCAGGGGGAGTCGGCCACGGTGACGATCGCCGGCAGCCACACGCGCGTCATCCGCATCGAAAAAAACGGCGAGGTGCTTTGCGATGAACGTTTGAGCGACGGCGCGGAAACCGATGAATCCGTCGACGGCGCCTGTCTGAGCGATGTGACGACGCGCGACGTTTACGATTTCGCCACGCAGGTCGAATTTGAGCGTATCCGCTTTATTCTTGATGCGGCCGAACTGAACGCGGCCCTTTCCCGAGAAGGGCTGAGCAAACATTACGGGCTGCATATCGGCGCTACCCTGGCGCGTCAGCGTGAGCAGGGGTTGCTGTCGCACGATCTGCTCTCCGATATCATGATTCGCTCGGCTTCGGCCTCCGATGCGCGCATGGGCGGCGCGGTGCTGCCGGCCATGAGCAATTCAGGCTCGGGCAATCAGGGGATTGCGGCGACCATGCCGGTGGTGGCGGCGGCGGAGTATTTAAACTGCGGCGAGGAGAAACTGGCGCGCGCGCTGATGCTTTCTCACCTAACGGCCATCTATATTCATAGCAAACTTCCCCGGCTTTCGGCGCTGTGCGCGGCGACGACGGCCTCTATGGGGGCGGCGGCCGGTATCGCCTGGCTGATCGCCGGACGCTATGAGCCCGTGGCGATGGCTATCGGCAGCATGATCGGCGATGTGAGCGGCATGATATGCGACGGCGCCTCTAATAGCTGCGCGATGAAAGTCTCCACCAGCGTCTCGGCCGCTTATAAAGCGGTGCTGATGGCCCTGGATAACAGCGCGGTCACCGGCAATGAAGGCATCGTCGCCCACGATGTGGACCAGTCGATCGCCAATCTGTGCGCCCTGGCCTGCGGCTCGATGCAGCAGACCGATACGCAGATTATCGAGATCATGGCGAGCAAGGCGCGATAGGCGAACGCCGTAAGCTCGCTGCTTCCCCCGCGACGACGGGCGCGTGCGGAGGCGTGCTCTTCCCGCGCCCGAAATCGCCTCCGCGCCCGTATAAGCGCGCTACTCGTCGCGATCTTCCCACGCGCGCGCGCGCGCCACGGCTTTCTGCCAGCCTTTGTAACGGAAATTGCGTTCAACCGTTTCGATACTGGGGCGGAATTCCCGTTCGATCGTCGCTTTGCTTTTCACCTCATCCAGGTCGTTCCAGAATCCGGTCGCCAGCCCCGCCAGGAAGGCGGCGCCCAGCGCGGTGACTTCCCGAATTTCCGGGCGCTCGACGCGGGTGCCGAGAATATCGGACTGAAATTGCATCAGGAAGTTGTTGGCCACCGCGCCGCCGTCCACGCGCAGGGATTTCAGCCGGGTATCCGCGTCGGCCTGCATGGCGTCCAGTACATCGCGGGTCTGGTAAGCGATGGATTCCAGCGTGGCGCGGATGATGTGGTTGGCGTTTACGCCGCGCGTCAGGCCGAAGATCGCCCCGCGGGCGTACGGGTCCCAGTAGGGCGCGCCGAGTCCGGTAAAGGCGGGAACGACGTAGACGCCGTTGGTGTCCTTAACCTTGGTGGCGAAGTATTCCGAGTCCATGGATTCGCCGATCAGTTTGAGCTCATCCCGCAGCCACTGGATAGAGGCGCCGCCAACGAAGACGGAGCCTTCCAGCGCGTAGTTGACTTCGCCGCGCGGCCCGCAGGCGATGGTGGTCAACAGGCCGTGTTTCGACAGCACCGCTTCCTCACCGGTGTTCATCAGCAGAAAACAGCCGGTGCCGTAGGTGTTTTTCGCCATGCCGGGGTGCACGCAAAGCTGACCGTACAGCGCCGCCTGCTGATCGCCGGCGATGCCGGCGATAGGAATGCGCGTCCCGCCTTTGCCGCCGATATTGGTCTGCCCGTAGATCTCCGAGGAGGCGCGGACTTCGGGCAGCATGGCGCGCGGAATATCCAGCGCCTGCAGCAGGCGTTCATCCCACTCCAGCGTATGGATGTTGAACAGCATGGTGCGCGAGGCGTTGGTGTAATCCGTAACATGCACGCGCCCCTGCGTCATTTTCCAGATCAGCCAGGTATCGACCGTACCGAACAGCAACTCGCCGCGCTGGGCGCGTTCGCGCGAGCCTTCGACGTGATCCAGAATCCATTTGACTTTGGTTCCTGAGAAGTAGGGGTCGACCACCAGCCCGGTGGTATCGCGGATATACTGTTCCAGACCGTCTTTCTTCAGCTGTTCGCAGATTTCCGCGGTGCGGCGGCACTGCCAGACGATGGCGTTGTAAATCGGCTTACCGCTCTCTTTTTCCCATACGATGGCGGTTTCACGCTGGTTGGTGATGCCGATGCCGGCAACTTCATCGGAGCTGATATCGGCCTTGGCCAGCACTTCCACCAGCGTGGAGCTTTGCGAAGCCCAGATTTCCATCGGGTCGTGTTCCACCCAACCCGCTTTCGGATAAATTTGGCTGAATTCACGCTGTGAAACGCTGACGATGTTGGCGTCATGATCCAGCACTACGGCGCGGGAGCTGGTGGTTCCCTGGTCGAGAGCGACGATATATTTCTTTTCCGGGTTCATAAATCCAATCCTGTTGTTGTTAACCGTAAGGAGAGTCACCGTGGCGTTAAATTTAACGGCTCTCGGTGTGAACTGTGGTTTCGCTATCGGCTTGGCAAGTATCGCAAGGCAGGTTGCGGCCGATCAGCATGCGGTAGCCGAACGCGCCCAGTCCGGCGCCGACGATGGGACCGAAAATCGGCACCAGGAAGTAAGGGATGTCCCGTCCTCCGGTGAAGGCGATCTCCCCCCAGCCGCTCAGGAAGGCGAACAGCTTGGGACCGAAGTCACGCGCCGGATTCAGCGCGAAACCGGTGAGCGGCCCCAGCGAGGCGCCGATCACGGCGATTAAGATACCGATCAGCAGCGGCGCCAGCGGCCCGCGCGGGATGCCGTTGCCGTCGTCGGTCAGCGCCAGAATCAGGCACATAAGGATGGCGGTAATCACGGTTTCTACCAGAAAGGCCTGCATGACTGAAATTTGCGGGTGCGGATAGGTAGAGAAGATACCGGCGAGATTCAGGCTCTCCACGCTGCCGCGCACCATGCCGTGCGTCTGTTCAAAATTGATGAACAGATTGTAATACAGGCCGTAGACCAGCGCCGCGGCGCAGAATGCGCCCGCTATCTGAGCCAGAATGTAGGGAATGACTTTGCGGCGATCGAAACAGGCGAACAGCCACAGGGCGATGGTGACCGCCGGGTTGAGATGGGCGCCGGAGATCGCGGCGGTCAGGTAGATGGCCATGGCCACGCCCAGACCCCAGATGATGCTGATTTCCCATTGCCCGAAGCTGGCGCCCGCCAGTTTTAATGCGGCGACGCAGCCGACGCCGAAAAAAATCAGTAGGCCGGTACCCAGAAATTCGGCGATGCACTGGCCTTTTAGGGTTGAACTGTCTGATTGACTCATAATTATTATCCTGTTGTGTAGGGTACAACATTATTGTGGGTCTTGAAGAGCGCGCCTGAAGAACGGCCCGCCGGGTTAAATGTGTTCATGATGTGAATTTATCGTTAATGTTCGAAAACGAGAAATATCGAAATTAAAATGTGTGTTGTTCGTCAAAGAAATGAGCGTATTCGCTTAGATACTTGAGCCTTAATGATTGATGACGCCTATCTTATGTTAACCCCCGGGTTAAATTTATTAACATAAGCAGCAGGGCGGCGGCGGTTAACGCCCTTTTTCGGTTTGTGCTGATAGAGGTTGTCGAGAAAAGCTGCCACACTCGTCGTTCTATGGGATGTTTGCTAGACAGAGATAGATTGGCTACATACAATTCTACTATCGTCGGTCCAGTTATCAGACCGGTTCTGCCGGCGGTTTGCGTCCACGGGCGGCCTGTCAGGCGCGCCGTCGTACGGCGGCCGCAGCGGATGTTTTGGGCTGGTATTCACCGATTTTTATGCCTTGCGATTAAAAGGGGTTTGAAGAATGTCATTTGAAGTGTTTGAAAAGCTGGAAGCGAAAGTTCAGCAAGCGATTGATACTATTACGCTGTTGCAAATGGAAATCGAAGAGCTGAAAGAGAAAAACAACGCCTTGTCGCAAGATGTTCAGGCTGCGTCGGGCGCTCGCGAAGCGCTGGTGCGTGAAAACGAACAATTGAAAGAAGAACAAACGATGTGGCAGGAGCGCCTGCGCGCCCTGTTAGGGAAGATGGAAGAGGTCTGACTTTTGCAAAAAAGGGCGAAGCTTCGCCGAATGCGGGTCACTTAAGCCGGTTTTTAGGGGAAACACAGAGGGAGGTTCCCGTAGGGACGCCTCCCCTCTGTGGTCGCCCCGTGTATCTCGATGCTTAAACGATCGGCATTAGAAGCTTCGCCCTTTTTTCGCCCCGGGAGCGCGGCGGCGATTGAAGCGGATTATTCGATATCCAGCGGATCTTCCGCCAGAATGATCCCGGTGTTATCCGCGTAGAGGTGATCGCCCGAGAAAAAGGTGACGCCGCCGAAATTAACGCGAATATCGCTCTCGCCGATCCCTTCGCTGGCTGCGCCGGCCGGGATTGCCGCCATCGCCTGAATGCCGATATCCAGTTCGGCGAGGTCGTCCACCTGACGCACCGCTCCGTAGACGACAATGCCTTCCCATTCGTTCTGGGCCGCCAGTCTCGCCAGTTCCGCGTTGATTAACGCCCGGCGCACCGAACCGCCGCCGTCGACCAGCAGTACGCGCCCGGCGCCGTTCTCTTCCAGTAAATCATAAAGCAGGCCGTTATCCTCAAAACATTTCACCGTGGTGATTTGCCCGCCAAATGAAGTACGCCCGCCAAAGTTAGAGAACAGAGGCTCAACAACATTCACCTCTTCGTGATAAATATCGCACAGTTCGGAAGTATCGTATTTCATAGGATTTACGTCAGGTTGCCGCAGGGATAGTGAGTATATCCCTTTCTGGCGGATGTTGGCAAAATCATCAAATGTTAACTTGATGCGTATCAGTAAAGCATCGCGTCAGGCCGAGAATAAAGCCGGACTTTACAACGACTAGCTGAGTATTACGCCCACGGCGAACAGGATGTTGGTCAGCAGCGCGCACTTGACGGTCTTTTCCAGCATAGGGCGCATGCTAAACGCGCTGGTTTCACGTAAAACGTAAACGGCCTGCTTGAGCAGCAACGGCAGCGCCAGGATGAATAACCAACCGGCCAGACTATGCAGATAGAAAATGGCGAACAGTCCGAGACAAACCGGCGCCAATAGCAGCAGCATGGTGTGGTAGCAGCGTGCCTTCTGCGCGCCGAGACGTACCGCCAGCGTGTTTTTTCCGCTGATTCGGTCGTTATCGATATCGCGCAAGTTATTGATATTCAGGACGGCGGTGGCCAGCAGGCCGCAGGCGGTGGCCGGCAGCATAACGATACTGTCGAAGTGGCCGGTTTGCAGGTAATAGGAGCCGGCAACGCTCAGCCAGCCGAAAAATATCAGCACCGAGATGTCGCCCAGCCCGATGTAGCCATAAGGCTTGCTGCCTACGGTATAGGTGATGGCGGCGAGAATGGCCAGCAGGCCGAGGATCAGGAATCCGACGATATCGGTTGGTTTTTCGCAGGCGGCGATCACCAGTGAAACGCCGGAGATAATCGTTAGGGCAACGGTGACAATCAGCGCGTTTCTTAACTGCGTCAGGCTAATCGCCCCCGTCTGGATACCACGCAGCGGGCCGATACGATCTTCGGTGTCGCTGCCTTTTATCGCATCGCCATAGTCATTCGCCAGATTGGAGAGAATCTGCAATAACCCGGCCGTAAGCAGAGCCAGCAGCGCGATACCCGGTTTAAAACTGCTGTGCCAGCTTGCAATCGCCGAACCGGTGACGATGGAAGCGAAAGCCAGCGGCAAAGTTTTTGGACGCAGGCTGTCCAACCAGGCTTGGGTTTTGCTTTTATGGGTTGATAAGGTCATGGCGTGCTTCAATTTTTATTAACGATCCCTATAGGAATACATTTATTTTTTATAAATAAAAAGGGTTAACGACAGTGCTATAAACACAAGTGGGAGGCCTTGGCCTCCCACTTGACTGTTAACAGGACGATCCGTGCAGGCGGATTATAAGATAAATCGGCTCAGATCTTCATCTGCTACTAATTCATCCAGGTGACTACGTACGTAATCTGCGTCAATGGTAACATTTTGACCATTCATTTCGCTGGCATCGTAAGAGATATCTTCAATCAAGCGCTCCAGAACGGTATGCAAACGGCGCGCGCCGATATTCTCGGTACGTTCGTTGACCTGCCACGCCGCTTCCGCAATCCGGCGGATTCCGTCCGTCGAAAACTCGATATTGACACCTTCCGTTGCCATCAAGGCCTTGTACTGCTCGGTCAATGATGCGCTCGGCTCCGTTAGGATACGCTCAAAATCTTCCGTCGTCAGCGCCTGTAATTCAACGCGGATCGGCAAACGTCCCTGCAGCTCGGGGATCAGATCCGACGGGCTGGCGACTTGGAATGCGCCGGAGGCGATAAACAGGATATGGTCGGTTTTAACCATACCGTGTTTGGTTGAGACGGTGCAGCCCTCCACCAGCGGCAGCAGGTCGCGCTGCACCCCTTCGCGGGACACATCCGGGCCCGAGCTTTCGCCGCGTTTACAGATTTTATCGATCTCATCGATAAACACGATGCCGTGCTGCTCGACCGACTCGATCGCCTGCTGCTTCAGCTCTTCCGGATTCACCAGTTTGGCCGCTTCTTCTTCCACCAGCAGCTTGAAGGCTTCTTTGATTTTGACCTTGCGCGCTTTCTGCTTCTGCCCGGCCAGATTCTGAAACATGGATTGCAGCTGGTTGGTCATCTCTTCCATGCCCGGAGGGGCCATAATCTCAACGCCGACCGGCGCGGCGGCCAGATCGATTTCGATCTCTTTATCGTCCAGCTGGCCTTCGCGCAGTTTCTTGCGAAAAGCCTGACGCGCCGCCGACGGTTCGTGGTTTTCTTCCGGCTGCCCCCAGTTATTTTTCGCCGGAGGAATCAAAACGTCGAGAATACGCTCTTCCGCCAGCTCTTCGGCGCGATGGCGGTTCTTCTCTATGGACTGCTGACGTACCATTTTGATCGCCGAATCCGTTAAATCACGGATGATCGAGTCGACTTCTTTGCCTACATAGCCGACTTCGGTGAATTTGGTGGCTTCAACCTTGATAAAAGGCGCGTTTGCCAGCTTGGCCAGACGGCGGGCGATTTCGGTTTTACCCACCCCGGTCGGACCAATCATCAGAATATTTTTCGGCGTCACTTCGTGACGCAGCGACTCTTCCAACTGCATTCTTCGCCAGCGGTTGCGCAGCGCGATGGCTACCGCGCGCTTGGCGTTATGCTGACCGATGATATAGCTATCAAGTTCGCTGACTATCTCGCGCGGGGTCATTTCAGACATAGTTGATCCTTACGCCTTTGAGGCTAATTCTTCAATCGTGTGGAATTGGTTGGTATAGATGCAGATATCGCCAGCAATACCTAACGATTTCTCGACAATATCCCGCGCGCTGAGCTCCGTGTTTTCCAGCAAAGCGCGAGCGGCCGCCTGCGCATAGGGGCCGCCGGAACCGATCGCGATCAAATCATTTTCCGGCTGCACGACATCGCCGTTGCCGGTAATAATTAATGAAGCGTTTTCATCCGCTACGGCAAGCAGAGCCTCCAGACGGCGCAGCATACGGTCCGTCCGCCAATCCTTCGCCAGCTCTACCGCGGCTTTCACCAAATGTCCCTGATGCAATTCCAGCTTGCGTTCAAAGAGCTCGAACAGGGTAAAGGCGTCTGCCGTACCGCCGGCGAAACCGGCAATAACGCGATCGTTATAGAGGCGGCGTACTTTACGCACGTTGCCTTTCATGACGGTATTTCCCAGCGTCGCCTGTCCATCACCGCCGATGACCACATGGCCGTTGCGGCGTACACTTACAATTGTTGTCACGAGTCAGTCCCCGTTACCGGATAAAAAGACCCCCGCTGGCGCGGGGCATATTGATTTATAGATGGGGACGAGGCGGCGTTTTTCAACCCCCGCTGGCGAGCGGAATACAACTGGCAGTACCGATCTCCTTGAGCCGCTGTAGCATTTTGTCGGCGGCGGCCCGGTTATTGTAAGGACCCAGCATGATCCGATTCCATCCGCCGTTGGAGGCGATCCGGCTTTCAATGCCGGCAAACGCCAGCTGCGCTCTCACCGATTCGGCGGGCTCCATGCTCTTGAATGAGCCGCATTGCACCATCCAGCGCTGTGATTTTTCCGGTTTCGCCGCTTCCGGCTGCTTCGCCGTTTCCGGTTTCACCGCTTCCTGCTTCGGCGTTTCCGGCTTTGGCGCGGCCGGGGCGGCGGCGACCGGCGTTCGGACCGGCGGCGTTACCGGCCGGGTCTGTTCCGGCGGCTTGATGGTGACCTGCGAACGCGGTATTTGCGTTTGATCGTTATAGGGCACTTCCGAGAGCTGGGTCGGCTGGCGACGCATGTCGGACTGCATCTGCTCCAGCAACTGGCGTTGTTCATCGGTCAGCTGCGCCGGCGACTGGATCACGCCTCCGGCGGACGGCTCCGTGGGGGTCGATACGCCCAGTTGGCGGTTCTCCAGCTCTTTGATATAGCGCCAGCGCTCTTCCGGCTTGGGCGGCAACCCGCTGCCTTTACCCGAATTCTGATGCGGCAACACCGGCGAATCCGCCGGTTTGTTGTGGGCGATGAAATATAGCCCGCCCGCAAAGGTGACCAAAACAGCGACAGCCAGCGCTATCATGGTCTTGGACATTCCTGAAGCGTTGCTTTTTCTTCGGCTGGTTGTCTTTTTCCGGCGCGTATTGGAACGCCCTCGGCTGACATAGTCTCTTTGTGCCACTGTCGTTTCGCTGTGAATTGAATAAATGAGTTAATCAGGGTGCCATGTTACTGAACACGAAAATATTTGACCAGCTCCTGAAGTCTTAAAGCCGGTTTCGGGCGTAATTTAGCGGCGCGGTGCTGTCGCGGATGACCAGTTCGCTGGCCAGCAGGCGAGAGCCGCTATGCACCCGATGTCCGTGCAGCCGCTCTAACAGCAGCAGCATCGCTTCGCGCCCGAGCTGGTAACGCGGCTGCGCCACCGTGGTTAACGGCGGCGAACAGTATCGCGCCTGCACGATATCATCAAAACCGACGATAGATATATCGCGCGGTATATCCAACCCCATTTTTTTTGCCTGCGAAAGCACGCCGATCGCCATGATATCGCTATGGCAGAAAATCGCGCTGGGGGGCAGAGGGTGTTTCATCAGGGCGATCAGGCCGTTTACCCCGGTTTCATAGCTAAAGTCGCCGCGAATAATATATTGGTTATCGACGGTGACGCCACTGCGGCGCAGCGCCTGAATATAGCCCTGCAGGCGATATTGGCTCAGGTGCATATGCTCGGGGCCGGCAATGCAGGCGATGCGCTGATGGCCGAGCTGCTGCAAATAGTGTACCGCCTCAAAGGAGGCGGTCAGGTTATCAATGTGCACGGCCGGTAATTCCAATTCCGGCGCGAACTCGTTGACCATGATTATCGGCGGCAGGCTGCGCTGCTCTTCTTTGCTTGCATCAAACGGCAGATTCGAACCGAGAAGCAGCATGCCGTCGATCTGCTTGGTAATGATCAAATCGACGAAGGTTTTCTCTCTCTGGTGCTGATGGGCGCAATCGCCGATCAGCACTAGATAGCCATGTTCAGCCGCGGTTTCTTCGATTCCCCGAAAAATATCGGAAAAAAAAGGATCGCAGATATCGGGAACGATAGCCAGGATGGTGCGCGACTCATTGCGTTTCTGATTGCGGGCGGAGGCGTGGGGAGAATATCCGACAGCGATGACCGCCTGTTCGATTTTTTGTCGTGTTGTCGCGGACACTTTTTCCGGATTCATCAACGCGCGGGATACGGTGGCCGTCGATACGCCGGCCTTATCCGCTACGTCTTTCATCGTCGCTGTGGTGATGCCTTTCTTCTGCTCCAACGCTATTCTCCTTGCGTCAGTCTGAACCGGCGCTATCGGCCAAGGGCGTTTGCAACCTTCAGACTGTGGTTACAGACAGTCATTATCAATGACAAGTATTGCGTTTAATGACAAACCGGCGCGATGAGCGCGAGATACCCGAGGCGACCGCGGGGGGATGCGTCCCTACGAACCTCCCCGTGTTTCCCCCGACAAAAACGCCTGCGTTTTTGAACGCCGCTTGCGGCGGCCCGCAGGGCGAGCCTCTCCAGCGGGGCGAGTAATATCTGGCCTTGTCAGCCGTCGGAAACTGTCATTATCCGCGGCAGTATTTATTGTATTGTGAGCTGCGGTTGACGCCGCCCCTCAGAATACTGCGTTTCACCCACAGTCTTAACAGATTGCCCGCAAATTTTGCGGCTTAATTTACATCACAAGTGTGACTGATGTCGGTTTCTGGATGCGTTTCGCAATAACGGCGCGGCCGAACGCACTAACTGTCCGTCGGGTCGACGTCCAATACCCACTTCACTTTGCGCGCCTGCGGCAGCGTGCCGATTAACGGTATCGAGGCGCTGACCAAGCGTTGCAACAGCGCCCGGGAGGGATGCTGCAGCAGCAGTTGCCAGCGAAAACGCCCTGCGCGCTTGGGCTGCAGCGCCGGCACCGGGCCGAGCAGCCAGAGAGATTCGTCCCGCAACGGACTGCTTTCCAACAGATTTTTCAACTGCTGCAGGAATAACGCCGCCTGCTGGTTATCATGATCGTCGGCGCGGAACAGAATGTGATTGGTGTAGGGCGGCAGAAAAACGCTGCGCCTCTCTTGCAGCGTTTGGCTGGCGAAGGCGTCATAGCCTTGTTGCAACAAAATTTGCAGCAGCGGGTGCTCGGGATGGTGCGTTTGCAGCACCACTTCGCCCGCTTTGCCCGCGCGTCCGGCGCGCCCCGACACCTGCGTGTAGAGCTGGGCGAAACGTTCGGCGGCGCGGAAGTCGGCGGAAAACAGCGAACTGTCGACATCGAGCAGCGCCACCAGCGTCACGTTGGGAAAGTGATGGCCTTTGGCCAGCATTTGCGTGCCGATCAAAATGCGGGCGCCGCCTTGCCTGACCTGGGAAAGCTGCTGCTCAAGCGCCCCTTTGCGGCTGGTGGTATCGCGGTCGATGCGCGTGATCGGCGTGTCGGGAAAGAGGGGCGCCAGCGCCTGTTCCAAACGCTCGGTCCCCATTCCGACCGGCACCAGATTGGTCGACCCGCACTGCGGACACTGATCCGGTACCGGGCGATGGCTATCGCAATGGTGGCAGCTCAGGATACGCTGCTGCTGGTGCAGCGTGTAATAGTGATCGCAGCGCGGGCATTCGGCGATCCAGCCGCATTCGTGGCACATCACCACCGGGGAGAAGCCGCGGCGGTTAAGGAATAAGATGACCTGATTATCCTGGGTCAGATGGTGCCGGATACGGGTTATCAACGGCTGGGACAGCCCGGCGTTAAGCGGCTGCCCCTTTAAATCCAGAATGTGCTGGCTGGCTAATCGGGCGTTGCCCGGCCGTTTACTGAGTTTCAGCTGTCGATATTTGCCGATCTGCACATTGTAGAGCGTCTCCAGCGCCGGCGTGGCCGTCCCCATCACGATCGGGATACCTTCTTCCCTGGCGCGGAACACCGCCAGATCGCGCGCATGGTAGCGCCAGCCGTCCTGCTGCTTGTAGGAGCCATCGTGTTCTTCATCAATAACGATAACGCCCAGACGCGCAAATGGCGTGAACAGCGCCGAACGGGTGCCGATAACGATCGCCGCTTCGCCGCTGCGGGCGCTGAGCCAGACGGCCAGCCGCTCGCTGTCGTTTAAACCGGAGTGCAGCACCGCGACCGGGGCGTTGAAGCGTTCGCGAAAGCGCGCGATGGTCTGCGGCGTCAGGCCAATCTCGGGCACCAGCACCAGCGCCTGTTTTCCGGCGGCCAGCACGTTTTCCAATACGCTGAGGTAAACCTCGGTTTTCCCCGAACCGGTGATCCCCGCCAGCAGCCAGGCGGCGAAATGCCGATCTTCGCTGCGGATTGCCCCAACCGCGGTGGCCTGTTCGGTGTTGAGCCGCAGCCGGTCGCCGGATACGCTGAAATCCTCGCGCCAGTCGCGAACGGCTTGCTCGGCGGCCTTTAAATCGCACAGCCCTTTTTTACGCAGCGCCTGCAGCGCGCTTTCCGCCAGCCCGGTTTCGCCGACCTGGTGGCGATAAAGCGGCGCCTGAAGCAGGGCGGCCAGCGCCTGCTGCTGCTTGGGCGCGCGCTTGAGCGCATGCAAAGGCGTGGCTTTGCCCTGTTCGGTGGCGAACCACTGCCAAAGCGGCGCTCGATGCGCGGGTTTCCCCTGGCGCAGCAATATCGGCAGGGCGTGGAACAGCACTTCTCCGATCGGATAGTGATAGTATTCCACCGCCCAGGTTAAAATGCGCCACAGGCTGGCGGGAAACAGCGGTTCGTCGTCGAGGACCGCGTGTAGCGGTTTTAGCTGTTCGAGGGGCAGTTCGCTGGATTCGCTGATAGCGGCGATGATACCGATGGCCTTACGGTTGCCGAAAGGCACGCTGACGCGCACGCCGGCCCGGGGCTCAACGCCCGCAGGGAGTATATAATCGAATGTACGTGCCAATGGCACGGGGAGTGCGACCTGAGCGACAGACATGACCTCTCCGACTGGGTTCAGAATAGGGTGATTTTAGCCAACCGCAGCATAGGCGTGGATGAATGCAAAGCGCTAGTGTACATGTTGCGCATCATAATGTGTTGATGCGATTGCATCGGGTGGCGAGTTTCTGTATGATTCGCCGCCATTATACTGCAATGTATAATGGTTGATTGACTCAACTTCTTAACTCAACTTTCGTGTGGTGTCTGGCGGAACAGGGCCGGATAGCGACACGGCCTTAACAGAGGTTTCCCCATGAAACAAGGTATTCACCCGAAATATGTCGAAGTTACTGCGACTTGCTCTTGCGGTAACGTTATCAAAACCCATTCCACCGTGGGTCACGACCTGAACCTGGACGTTTGCAGCGCTTGCCACCCGTTCTACACCGGTAAACAGCGCGTCGTTGATACCGGCGGTCGTGTTGAGCGCTTCAACAAGCGTTTCAGCGTACCGGGCACGAAAAAATAAGTTTGTCCGCTCAGCGCTAGCAAAGGCACCTTCGGGTGCCTTTGTCGTTTCTGCAACGTCTACTGGCGCTTGATCAGCAGTCCCAGCACAAAAACGCCGCCGAGACCGGCGGTAATGATCCCGATAGGCAACTCTTGCGGCGCCAGCAACTGACGGCTGAGCACATCGCCGCCGCACATCAGAATCGCTCCCAGAATAGCCGTTAGCGGTAATAGCCGGCGATGGAGCACGCCGCTCAGCGGACGCGCCAGATGCGGCACCATCAGCCCGACAAATCCAATCACCCCGGTAAGCGCCACCAGCAGCGAGGTGGCGAAAGCGCAGCAGATAAATACTTCGATGCGCAGGCGGGAGATATTGATGCCCAGGGAGGTCGCGGTTTGTCCCCCGGCCAGTAAGGCGTCAAGCGAGCGCCAGCGAAAGGCCGCCAGCGCGAACAGCAGCAGCACGCCGGCCAACGCGAAAGGCAGGTTGTCCCAGCGGGCCAGCCCCAGCCCGCCAAGCGACCAAAAGAGAATCGAACTGGCCGCCCGCTGGTCGCCGGAAAACACCAGATAGTTGGTCAGCGCGCCAAACAGGAAGGAGATCGCCAGCCCGCAGATAATCAGGCGTTCGGCGCCGCGCGCCTGTTGCAGTAAAAAGAGGATGATAACGGCGACGGCCGACAGAATCCCGCCGCAGAACGCCGCCGTCGGCAGCGCCCAATCCCCCAGGCGTTCGCCGAAACGGGTAATGACGGCGACCGCGCCCGCCGAGGCGCCAGCGGACAGGCCGAACAGGAAAGGGTCGGCCAGATCGTTGCGGGAGACGGTTTGTAAAAACGCGCCGACCATCGCCAGCCCGGCGCCGGTCAGCGCCGCCAGCAGGCTGCGGGGAACGCGCAGCTCCAATATAATGCGCGAGATCATCGGGGATGCTTCAGTCGAAGAGAGCCCCAGCGCGCCTAATACCTGCGACGGCGGAATCGCCGTGCTGCCGGCGATGATGCCGAACAGCATTACGCCCGCCAGCGACAGCAGCGCGCACAATAGTATGAGCGCATAGCGCGACCCGGCGGGCGTCACTTAAAGGCGTCCGGATACATGGCGCGCGCCAGTTTGGCGATCGCCGCGATATTGGCCGGCCCAGGGGTCAGCTCCGCGTATTGCAGTTTCAGGTAGCGGTGATTTTGTACCGCCGGAGTGTATTTCATCAGCGGATGCGACTCCAGGAACTGCCGTAGGGCCGCCGCGCCGCTGCCGGTTTGGTAGTCCAGCAGGATGATGAAATCGGGTTCGGCAGCGGCCACGCTTTCCCATGAGGTGGTCGCCCAACTGGTCTCCATGCCGTCCATCACATTCATGCCGCCGGCCGCTTCAATCATGGCGGTAGGCATGGCGAATTTGCCGCTGGTGAAAGGCTTATCTTCGCCGGAATCGTATAGGAACACTTTTAGTCTGGGCTGCCGGCCGATTTGCGCCTGTAGGTCGGCGATCTGTTTTTTCCAGCCGTCGACCAGCATTTGCGCCTGTTCCTGTTTGCCAAACACCCGGCCTAGCTTCAGCATATCGCCATAAAGCAGATCCATTGTGGCCCGCGGACGATTTTTGCTGGTGAACACGCAGCTTTCGCTCAGCACCAGGGTTTGAATATCATATTTTTTCAGCGTCTGCGGCGTGACTTCGCCGCCGACCTTCATGCCGTAATTCCAGCCCGCAAAGAAGAAGTCCGGATGTACCGCCAGCAGGTTTTCCAGCGTCGGATATTTCGCCGCCAGTTCGGGGATAGTTCCCTGCCGTTGGGTAAACTCAGGCGGCGCTTTGTACCAGCCGCTAATCCCCGTCAGCCCGACGATGTTTTTTTGCAGATCTAAGGCGAACGCCATTTCCGTCATATTGAGATCGTGGATCACCGCGCGCTGAGGCGCCTGGGTAAAGGTCAACGGCTGGCCGCAGCTCTCCACGGTGACCGGAAAACCGGAGGCCTGCGCCCAGGCGGATGCGAGCGCCAGTAATCCCAATAGCCTGCTTTTTTTCATTATGATTCCTCTGGAGTGGCGATCAGATGTCGTCCGGCGCTTCAAAAATACGCAGCGGCGATCCGGTCACCGGGTGGGTAACGGTAAAACTTTCCATGCCAAAAACGCTACGAATGCAGTCTGCCGCCAGGGCGTATTCCGGCGGGCCGCAGCGCACCAGTTTGCCATGCTGCAGTACGGCCACCCGATCGGCGAAAGGCGCGACCAGCGGCAGTTCGTGCAGCACGGCCACGGCGGTGATCCCACGGTTGCGCACCAGCGTCAGCAGCTGGGAGCGGGCTAGCGGATCGAGATGATTGGTCGGCTCATCCAGCAGCAGCAGCTGGGGCGTCTGGGCGAATGCGCGCGCCAGCGACGCGCGCTGACGCTCGCCGCCGGACAAGGTTGCCATCAGACGATGGCGCAGGGCGATCAGACCGGTATCGGTCAGGGATTGCTCGACGATGCGATGATTCTGTTCCGGCGCGTCATCTCCATGATGGGGGATGCGGCCGAGCGCGACGTACTCCTCTACCCGCAGGCGTAAATCCGGCGTGTCGTTTTGCGCCAGAATGGCGATATATTTTGCGCGTTCCCGGCGGCTGAATGCGCGAATGGCTCTGCCGTTAAGATAAATGTTTCCCGTCACGGGATTCAGTTCGCTGGTCAGCGTGCGCAACAGCGTTGACTTGCCGCTCCCGTTGGGGCCGATAAGCGCCAGGCGTTCGCCGCGGCGGATGGTGAGTGAAATATCGTTGAGCCGGGGAGGATGGCGCGTATCCGCCGCTACCGTCACATTTTTAAGCTGCAACAGCACATCGCGGTCTTGCATGGAGAGAGTCATTATGCTGCGCTACCGTGAAATTCGCCTTATTTATTATGTTATAACATATCAATTTCAGGCGGACATAGCTAATTGATTAGGGGAATTATTATCATAACTAACGCGTGGCTTATTGATCCAGGCAGGCTTCACCGGATTTTGCCGGGAAAATAACGGCGGCGACGCGGTTTACGTATCGCGGAAGGGAAAACGGCGGTGAAACCGTTTCCCGTCAATGCGGCGATGAACGGCGAAAGGCCGCCCCGGCGGTAGCCGGGGCGCGTGATACAACAGGAGCGGGACTCAGTAGTCCCAGGTATCGGGATCGATCCCCATTTCGCGCATGATGATTTTGGCGGCTTCGGGGATTTCGTCACTGCGTTCTTTACGCAGATCGTCATCGTTGGGCAGCGGCTGGCCGGTGAAGGCGTGCAAGAAAGCTTCACACAGAAGTTCGCTGTTTGTTGCGTGACGCAGATTGTTCACCTGACGTCGGGTTCGTTCGTCGGTTAGTATTTTCAATACCTTAAGAGGGATAGAAACAGTAATTTTTTTAACCTGTTCGCTCTTTTTTCCGTGTTCAGCGTAAGGGCTGACATACTCGCCGTTCCACTCAGCCATGGGATACCTTAAAAAATAGTCGTAATGAAGACAGCATCTGTCATGAAATACCACGATTCTAGCGGTTATTATGCTTACGCTCAATCTATACGCAAAGAAGTTTAGAAGTCTAGATGTATTGACGTCCATGTTAACTGGGTTTACTCTTTAACCCCTATCTTTCAGCCTTTAGCCAGGAAAAGAGCCGATGACGCGTAAACAGGCAACGATCGCAGTTCGCAGCGGGTTAAACAATGATGAGCAGTATGGCTGCGTTGTTCCCCCCATTCATCTTTCCAGCACCTATAACTTCACCGGATTCAATCAGCCAAGAGCGCATGACTACTCTCGCCGGGGCAACCCGAGCCGCGATGTCGTGCAGCGCGCATTGGCCGAGCTGGAAGGCGGGGCGGGGGCGGTGATGACCAGCAGCGGTATGTCCGCCATTACGCTGGTCTGCACCGTTTTTCTGCGTCCCGGCGATCTGCTGGTCGCCCCCCACGACTGTTATGGCGGCAGCTATCGTCTGTTCGACAGCTTGAGCAAGCGCGGCGCGTTTCGCGTCAAGTTCGTCGATCAGGGCGATAAGGCGGCGCTTGAGGCGGCGCTGCAAGAGAAGCCGAAACTGGTCCTGGTGGAAAGCCCCAGCAATCCGTTGCTGCGCGTGGTGGATATCGCCGCGATCTGTCAGGCCGCGCGGGAAGCGGGCGCCGTCAGCGTGGTGGATAACACCTTCCTAAGCCCCGCCTTGCAGCAGCCGCTGGCGCTGGGGGCGGACCTGGTGCTGCACTCCTGCACCAAATATCTGAACGGCCATTCGGACGTGGTCGCCGGGGCGGTGATCGCGCGCGATGCGGAAACGGCGACCGAGCTTGCCTGGTGGGCGAACAATATCGGCGTCACCGGCGGCGCCTTCGACAGTTATCTGTTACTGCGCGGTTTGCGTACGCTCTCTCCGCGCATCGCCGCGGCACAGCGAAATGCGCTACAGTTGGTTGAGTATTTACGGCAGCAGCCGCTGGTGAAAAAATTATATCACCCATCGTTGCCGCACAATCCCGGCCACGAAATCGCCCGCCGGCAACAGTCCGGGTTTGGCGCGATGCTGAGTTTTGAGCTGGACGGCGACGAAAACACCCTGCGCCGTTTTCTGGCGTCGCTGGAGCTGTTTACGCTGGCGGAGTCTCTGGGCGGGGTGGAAAGCCTGATCTCCCACGCGGCGACGATGACGCATGCGGGGATGGCGCCGGAAGCGCGCGCCGCCGCCGGGATTTCAGAAACATTATTGCGTATATCAACCGGGATTGAAGACGGCGACGATCTGGTCGCCGATCTGGAGCGTGCATTTCAGGCCGCGGCGAAGGGGTAAGAATGAGTGCATCAGGAGTAGCGGGAACGGCAATCGGCCGACAGCTGCATAAGTTTGGCGGAAGCAGTCTGGCCGATGTGAAATGTTATCAACGCGTCGCCGGTATTATGGCCGAGCATAGCCGGCCCGGCGACTTAATGGTGGTCTCAGCCGCCGGCGGCACTACTAACCAGCTGATTAGCTGGTTAAGGCTGAGTCAGAGCGATCGTCTTTCCGCTCATCAGGTGCAGCAGGCGCTGCGCCGCTATCAGAACGACCTGATCGCCGGTTTACTGCCTCCTGATGCGGCCGAGCCGCTGATCGCCCAGTTTATTCGCGATCTGGAGCGCCTGGCCGGACTGCTGGACGGAAAGATCGACGATGCCGTGTATGCCGAAGTCGTCGGTCACGGAGAGATCTGGTCGGCTCGCCTGATGGCCGCGCTGCTTAACCAGATGGATATCCACGCTTCCTGGCTGGATGCGCGTGATTTTCTCCGCGCCGAACGCGCCGCTCAGCCGCAGGTGGATGAAGGGCGCTCCAGGCCGCTGCTGCTGCAGCGTTTGGCGCAGCACGGGGAACAGCGTCTGGTCGTCACCGGGTTTATCTGCCGCAACGAGGCGGGCGAAACGGTATTGCTGGGGCGCAACGGCAGCGACTACTCCGCCACTCAAATCGGCGCGCTGGCGGGCGTTGAGCGGGTGACCATCTGGAGCGACGTCGCCGGGGTTTACAGCGCGGATCCGCGTAAAGTCAAAGATGCCTGTCTGCTGCCGCTGCTGCGGCTGGATGAAGCCAGCGAACTGGCGCGGCTGGCGGCGCCGGTGCTGCACACCCGGACATTGCAACCGGTCTCCGCCAGCGATATCGATCTGCAGCTGCGCTGCAGCTATCAGCCCGAGCAAGGCTCCACGCGTATCGAACGCGTGCTGGCGTCGGGCTCCGGCGCCAAAATCGTCACCAGCCATGACGATGTCTGCCTGATTGAAATTCAGGCCGCGGCGGGACAAGACTTCCGGCTGTTGCAACAGGAGGTTGAGCAACTGCTGAATCGCGCGCAGATAAAACCGCTGGCGACGGGCGTTCGTCACGATCGCAGCCTGCTGCAGCTGTGTTACACCACGGAGGTGGCCGACAGCGTCTGGCAACGGCTGAGCCAGGCCGGATTGTCGACGCAGTTAACCCTGCGCGAAGGTTTGGCGCTGGTGGCGATGGTCGGGGCCGGCGTGTGCAATAATCCTCTGCATAGCCACCGTTTTTATCAACAGCTGAAAGATCAGCCGACGGAGTTCATCTGGCAATCGGAAGATGGCATCAGTCTGGTGGCGGTGCTGCGAGGCGGCGGGCCGACCGAACATCTGGTGCGCGGGCTGCATCACTCGTTGTTCCGCGCGGAAAAACGCATCGGCCTGGTGCTGTTCGGCAAGGGAAACATCGGCTCCCGCTGGCTGGAGCTGTTCGCTCGCGAACAGTCGCACCTCTCCGCCCGCACCGGGTTTGAGTTTGTGCTCGCCGGCGTGGTGGACAGCACCCGGAGCCTGCTGAGCTATGACGGTCTGGACGCCAGTCGGGCGCTGGCGTTTTTCGACCGCGAGGCGCAGGAGCGCGACGGCGAGGATCTGTTTCTGTGGATGCGCGCGCATCCGTACGATGATTTGGTGGTGCTGGATGTGACGGCCAGCGAATCCGTGGCGGATCTGTATCTCGATTTCGCCAGCTATGGTTTCCATGTGATCAGCGCGAACAAACTGGCGGGCGCGTCCGGCGGCAATAATTATCGCCAGATTCGCGACGCGTTCGCGAAAACCGGCCGCCATTGGCTATACAACGCGACGGTGGGGGCCGGATTGCCGGTGAACTTCGCCGTGCGCGACCTGCGGGAAAGCGGCGACAGCATTCTGGCGATCAGCGGTATTTTTTCGGGAACCCTGTCATGGCTGTTCCTGCAGTTTGACGGCTCGGTGCCCTTTATGGAGCTGGTGGATCAGGCCTGCCAGCAAGGGTTGACGGAGCCGGATCCGCGCGTCGATCTGTCGGGGCAGGATGTGATGCGCAAGCTGGTTATCCTGGCTCGCGAGGCGGGATATGAGATTGAGCCCAGTCAGGTGCGGGTTGAATCGCTGGTGCCAGCGGGCTGCGAAGAGGGTTCCGTCGATTGGTTCTTCGAGAATGGGGAATCGCTGAACGAACAGATGCTGCAGCGGCTGGAAGCGGCTCAGGAGATGGGCATGGTGCTGCGCCACGTCGCCCGTTTCGACGCCAACGGCAAGGCCCGCGTCGGGGTGGAGGCGGTGCGGCCCGATCATCCGCTGGCTTCCCTGCTGCCGGGCGATAATGTGTTTGCGATAGAAAGCCGCTGGTATCGGGACAACTCGCTGGTGATCCGCGGGCCGGGCGCCGGGCGCGACGTGACGGCTGGCGCGATCCAGTCGGATTTAAACCGATTGGCGCAACTGCTTTAATTCTAAAAATAGCGCGCTCAGACTGTTGACAAACCTATCATGCTTCTCGCCGCGCTGCGGATTTTGTCAGCAAACTCGGCG